>CBDCAM010000005.1:0-15909 GCA_965213925.1 Trueperaceae bacterium | reverse complement strand
AATCGAGAGAGCGTCACCCTGCGCCGGGCGTAAACGCTTGCGCGCTTCGACCTTGCCGACGTCCAGGGACAAACCCAGGTCGCGCGCTTCCTCTCTGAGCGTCGCTGCCCAAGGGTGGTCGTCCGCGACCAGAAGGGTGTACGCCCTCCGCAACTGCTCGGGTTCTAACGCGGCGGTCTGCACCTGTGCGTAAGCTTCGTGAGCGCGCCCGGCCGCCTTGGCAAAGTCGTTACGGCGGGCGGCCGCCTCGCCCAAGCCGAGCAACACGTCGCGAGCTCGCCCCGCCAAGAATTCGCGCGTGCTTTGCACCCACGCCTCGAGTTCTTGCGAGACGTTCTTTAACGCTACTCCCTTGAGAAAACCACCTTCGTAAACAGCCGCAGCTTGGTTTAAGTCTTGCCGCTCGAGCGCGCGCAAGAAAACTTGGGCGTCAGTTTGTAGGAGCGCTTTAGTGTGACTTGCGTCGGTATCGACGACGTTGCCGAGGTGACGCTTGAGCCTCGAGAGTTCGGTGGCGAGGCTCGCCAAGGGGTCGGCAGCGTTTTGCCAGAAGAGTTCGGCCAAATGGCGGCGTTCCTTGGGGCCTTCTAAACACAAGTAACACAGGAGCAAGAGCGGCTTGGTCCGGTCGAAGTCGCTGCCTTTAAGTGCTAGGCCGCCCAGCGTGACGAGAGTACCTCGAGCGGGTAACGGACTGAGAAGCTGAGACATGAAAGGCTCCTGTGCAACGCGCCCCCTTTAATGTGGAAGAGGTAAGCCACCATGTTTAGGTCAACCTCTTACGCTTTATCTGTTCAGTATGGTACTCCATAAGTGTCAGTTAACGCACACACCGCAGTCCGGGTGAGGGGGGTCCATGTGCCAGTGTACGGTGGGGCGGGGGCTGACGAAGGCTTGAGCGGGTTCCCACAGGTTGAGTTGAAGTGTCTGACCACCAACCACCACGTAGGTCTCTGTGCGAGAGGAGTACGCGGCGGGTGCGGTGAGTCCGTATAGGTAGGCCGACAAGGAGAGGTGAACACCCTCGGCTCGAGCGGCGCGGTACCAGAGTTCTAGGGTGGGTGCTGGTAGGTAAATCCACAGCACCCAGGGAGGCCGTGAGCACGGCCAGACCTAGAGCGAGCGGAGCGAGACGCACGTCCTAAGCTTAGCTCAGGCTGCACCTTGCGTCCTCAAGCTTTTGGTGGAGGCCGGAAAGAGGTGGCGACAACAAAGGTTATGCGATGAACGCGCGCAACCGCCCCACAAGGCTGTAATATCGTTCCGTCCAGGTCTGCCGGTAGTGGTTCGCCCGTTTACCTTCCGCCGCCATGCTCACCGTCTTGTCTATTCTCTTCCGCCGCGTCGCGTCACTCTTTGCGCTTTTAAGCCACCACAGGATGTTCTTTTTGGAGGAGTCTGGAAAGGCGTCAAAGGTTTCCTTGGCCTTTCTGTTTGCGCCGAGCGCCGCTTGCAGGTCGTCCGGCACCTCGAGCCTTTCTACACTGTCGTAAATCGTCCAGGCACCGTTCTCTTTGGACTTCTCGATGACGGCCAGCCCCGCCTCGGTCATCAAGCCCTTTTTCTTCAGCGCCTCAACGTAGGTCTTGTTCAGCTTCGACCAGGGGGCTTTAGGGTCCCGCGGCGAAAAGCGCCGCTCGAAACGCTCATCATCAAGCTTGTTGGGCCGACTGTCTACCCAGCCGAAGCAGAGCGCTTCTTTGACGCTGTCTTCGTAGCTGACAACGGGCTTGCCCGTGTCTTTCTTGTAAGACACGAGCCAAGCGCCGTCTGAAGTGCCGTGGTTCTTCTCGAGCCAATCGCGCCACTCGGCGCGCATTTTGGGGTGAACCCGAGTTTTCTTTTGCTTGGTCATCCTACTCTCCAACCCTGCTCACACCTACCAGGGTAGCGGCTCACCGTCTCTGTAGAAGCCGCCTGTGGGCCCGCCCTTTTCCAGCATCGCCGCCCACACCACGCTCGCCGCACCTTCAGGCACCGGCCGCGCGCCCATCTCTTCCATGCCGGGTGCGGTCGCAGTCAAGCCAGGGTCTACCGAGTTCACTAGAATACCCGCTTCTTTGAGTTCAACCGCGAACTTCACGGTAAGCGCGTTGAGGGCGGCTTTGGAGACGCCGTAGCTGGCGGTGGTCGGTCCTGTGGCAAGGCCAAACTGCGTTTCCCCATGCGAACCCGCACCACTTGCGACGTTCACGATGCGCGCGTGGTCGCTCCTTTTGAGAAGCGGCAAAAACGCCTGAACGGTGCGCCAAGGACCGAAGAGGTTGGTGTTCATCACCTCCCGCGAATGCTCCAGGTCTGCGCCGCTCGCCGTTTCCGACCAGTCCGCATAGGCGGCGGCGTTGTTGATTAACACATCGAGCTTGCCGTGCTCGCGTTCGACCTTGTGAGTCGCTTCTTTCACGCTCTTTGCGTCGGAAACGTCAAGGGGAAGAAAACTTACCTCGAGCCCTTCGCCTGCTAGCTTTTGAGCCGCCGCCCGTCCTTTGTCCTCGCCTCGAGCGCTGAGGATGACCGTCATCCCTTTTTGGGCAAGTTGACGAACCACCTCAAAGCCAATCCCGTGGCTTGCGCCTGTCACTAAGGCAACGTCTGCCATGTCATGCTCCTTTCGTTGAAATGTGAAGTCTTTCCAAGAAGATGGGGGGTATGGCTGTAGCGATATAAAGAACGCCCGCATGTCCTCTGCAACGAGTTCAGGCTCTTCCCACTCGAGGAAATGCCCGCCTACGCTAATCCGGGTCCAGTGGACGACGTTGTAGGAGCGCTCGGCCCACTCACGGGGTGTCGGGAACATGTCCTTGTCGGTCATGAGCATTCCGGTGGGCACTTCAACCCGCCCGAATTGTCCGGGGTCTCGAGCCGTCTCGTAGTACAGGCGCATGGACGGGTTGATAGTTTGAGTTGCCCAGTAGATGGTTAGATTGGTCAGCAACTCGTCTTTAGTAAACGCGCTTTCTAAGTCTCCATCGTTGTCGCTCCAGGCACGGAACTTCTCGATAATCCACGAGGCGAGTCCCGCGGGAGAATCGTTCAAACCGTAGGCCAAGGTCTGCGGATAGGAACTTTGCTCCATCGCGTACGCCATCTCCTGGGCGTACCAGGCCTGCGCGTTCCCGACGAACTCCTGCTCGGCTTCGGTCAAATCGTCGGGCACTTCCGCTACAAAGGGGTTCGTGCCCGACAAGTGGACGCCGATAATCTCGTCCGGGTAGAGCAGCGCCATTTGTTGGATGACACCCGCGCCCAAGTCGCTACCTCGCACGGCGTACTGCTCATAACCCAGGGTTTCGGTCATGAGTTTGTGGAACAGCTCGGCCATTTTGGCGACGCTCATGCCGGGTTCGTTAGGAATCTCCGAGAACCCATAGCCCACGAGCGAGGGCACCACCACGTCGAAGGATAAACCGCCTTCGTCAGGCGTCGTGAGGAGCGGGATGAGGTCGAGCATCTGCACAAACGAACTCGGCCAGCCGTGCAGGACGAGCACGGGCAGAGCATTCTCACCCTCACCGAGTTCATGGATGAAGTGGATGTTCGTTCCGTCAACGTCGGCCATGAAGTTGTTGAAGGCGTTGATGCGCACCTCCTGAGCACGCCAGTCGAACCCGTCCTGCCAGTACGAAACAAGCTCTTGAAGATAGGCTAAGTTTGTGCCGTAAGTCCAACCTGCGCCTTCAACCTCATCGGGCCAGCGGGTCTCGGCTAGGCGTTGCTGAAGGGCGCTCAGCACCTCGTCGGAGACATTAATCTCAAAGGGTTGAGCCGTACCCCCTTGCGCTTTTACGAACGCCGCCCCGCTAAGGACTAAGGCTGCTAATACGACCCCAAAAACACCGAGTCGCTTGTGTGTGGACCTGCTTAGAGCATCCATTATCATCGTCCTCCTAAAAAGTGTCTTCGGCTTATACCTGTAATGAGAGCAACTTGGTCAAACATTCTTCCTCCTCCATCTAGCGAGACGCAGCGTCTCGCTAGATGGGACAAGCATAGACGAGACACTGCGTCTTGTCAAGAGGTATATTTAGATATGACAGAGCAGAGCCCCGAACCCGATGCAAGACGCCGCAGTGCCAAGTCGCACGAGGCAATTCTCGACGCCACTGTTAAGCTGCTCGAGGCGGGTGGCTACAAAAATCTAACGATTGAAGGCATTGCTGCCGAAGCGGGCGTAGGCAAACAGACCATCTACCGCTGGTGGAACTCTCTGGCAGAGCTGGTCATGGAGGCTTATATGTCGGCGAGCGACGTGCGGGTACCCGAGCCTGATACGGGTACGCTTAGGGGCGACCTCGAAGCTATCCTTTTACCCGTGTTCGAGTTGAACAAAGACTTCGGCAAAGGAACGGCGCTTGCCAATAAAACGCTGATGGCCGAAGCGCAGTTGGACGAGGACTTTTTAGCGACGTACAGGGAGTTGCACAGCTACTGGCGAGCACCGCTGCGACGCGTGCTGGAGCGTGCAAAAGCGCGCGGTGAACTTAGGGCCAGCAAAGACAGCGACGCGCTTATCGACGTGATGTTGGGCGCGGCCTGGTACCGGATGTTGCTCGAGCACGCGCCCTTGGATGAAAACTTTGCCAAGGTGACGATTGATTTGATTGTTTCTACACAGACTTAAGCTTAGACGCTGGCTATGTGACGAACCGGGCCGAAGGTCGCATAAGCTTTGTGCGACAGACGCGCGCGTCTGTCGCACAAGGCCTCCGCAAGCCTCGGCCTGGTTTGGCGCATAAAATTCCGCTTTGAGCAAGACCGCCGCTAAACATACGTTTTTAGAGATGGTCCTCCGCAAGGTAGCGCTTGAATGCTCCAGGCCGCTCACTCGGTGCGCCTCTTAGCTGATTAGCTCGCTAACGCTGGCCCACCCCAACGCGCTACCGTCACCACCACAAGGAGCACCGCGAGGGTGCTGAGCAGCACGACTTGTGGCGTTTCGCCCGCCTGTAGGTGCGTGAAGACCGCGCCCAGCATAATGATCGCGAGTCCCGCTGCGGCGAGAGGTGTTAGGGTAGGCGCGATTCCCAACCACCAGGGCAAGATGAGCCCTAAGCCGCCTAAAAGCTCGCACAGACCGATGAACTGCAAGAAGGGTTTGGGGTACGGGAGCGACTCGAGCGTCTCTTGCAAGGGTGGCGGTGAGACCAGAAGCGCTGCGCCGTGAAGGGCGAAGAGGACACCTAAGGCGATCTGTAAGGTCCAGAGAAGGATAGTCATTTAGGGGCTCCTTTCAAGAAGTCAATCTGGGTTGAGCGAATGTCGGTACGCACGTGAGCGGTGAGCGCCCGAGCCTCTTCACTCGATATGATGTTCAGGTCAGTTCGTCGCCACTACTAAGCAGCATTCTGACAAGACGCTCTGACGTGGGTGTCTCCTCTTCGGGCTCGAGTCTTCGGAGTACAGTTTCCGTCTTGCCGTATCAAACCTAAAGCAAGCTTAGGAAGCAAACTTAAATATCTATGTCAAGCTGCGCAGTTCTATGAGACCCATACGCCGCTGTTTGCCGCCGCGTACTTTTAGGCAAAAGGTCACAACCAGCCCGACACCAGCGCGAACTCGAGCCCCACCACGCCCAAGTTCGCCGACAAGCCGATGTGATGCCGCACGATCAGGCGGCTGACGCCGCGTCTGACGTCCCCAATGTCGCCCTGGCTGTCCGTCTTCCGCACGTCCATGACCGCCGCCGCGATCCGCCCGAAGGTGATCAGGTAGCCCGTAACGAGCCAGTAAAAGGTGAGGATGAGGATAGACGGCCCGTCCCAACCGCGCAGGAAACACTGGTAGATCAGCGCTGCGGTTCCGAAGAGGATGACGAACCCGTTCGAGGGCGGCAAGAGGGGGATGAGGCGCTTTAAGGCTGCGTGAACGAAGCGTACGTCCGCGTTTTTCACCGTTTGCGTGTGCTGATTCAGCGCCAGCCTCAGTGTGGACCATTCGATACAGGAGAGAGCGTAGAAGATGGCGGTTCCGAAAGAGAAGATGGCGACGATGAGGGAGGGCGTAAGGGCGTTCATAGGGTGTTCCTTTCTCGGGGTTTGATGCGACCCTTAAACAGGGACGCTCTGAGAGGTTGGCTCCGTGATCTGTTCCGCTTTGCGCTGCGTATAAAAGGTGTCTAAGTACGTCCGTAAACGTTCTAAGCTCGCCGCACCGCGCCATGCGATGTGCCCGTCGGGACGGATGAAGAACGCGGTGGTTTCGCTCACCCCGTAAGCGCCGCGTAGAACGTGCTCAGACGCGCCGATGACGTGTACCTGGGTGTTGATACCGTAGCGGCTCAGCGTCGCCTCAGCCCTCGCGCGCTCCGCTTCCACGTCAGTTCCCCGGTTGACGAAGAGCAGCAAGTGATGATCTACGCCCCGTAAAAGGTTGAAGATGCTCTCCCCCGAGGTGAAGTGTCCGTAAGGCGCACGGTCGCCCGGCTGCGCACGCTTCGCGTCCCTGTCGCCGTCCACCGCTGGGCTCTTGCGGTAGCCGATCCAGGTCTGCGAGATGAACTTGAAGACGAACCTGCCCACGCGCTCGTTCGAGGTGAGGTCGGTCAAACGCGGCAAGATGGCGCTGCGCAAGAGGTGGAACACATAGTTGGGCGAACCGATAAAGGAGAAACCCTTGTCCGAGCCGTTCAGCACCGCCTTGGCGACGGGCAGGCGCTCGGGCTCGTAGCTCCCTAGCAACCTCTCGTCCGCCTGACCTTTCACCACGAGCGCGAGCTTCCAGGCGAGGTTCCAAGCGTCCTGGATGCCCGTGTTCATCCCCTGGCCGCCCGCCGGACTGTGGATGTGCGCCGCGTCACCCGCTAAAAAGATGCGGCCAACGCGAAACTCTTTGGTCATGCGGCGGTGAATTTTATACTTGGAGACCCAGCCCGCGCTGTTGATCTTGGCCTTCACGACGCTGTGCTCGTTCAGCAAGCTCTGCACGTCGTCCCCGGTAAGTTCTTTGTCTTCCCAGGCTTTGGGGATTCGCCCGATGATGCGGTACCGGCTGCCCGAGTAGCCGTCGCCGCGCATCGGGAAGAAGGTGAGCATCCCCTGGCGCGGCACCTGGGCGTAAAATTTATCGCGGTCCAAGGGCCAAGTCATATCCACGTCGGCGACGAATAGGGGATCGGCGTAGGTCGCGCCGTCGAACTCCAAACCCAGCGTTTTCCGCACAAAGCTGCTCGCCCCGTCCGCCGCGATGAGGTAGCGGGCGCGCACCGTCTCCTGCTGGTCGTCTTCGTGACGTAAGACCACGGTGACGCTGTTCGAGTCAGCCGCTAAGCTCACGATTTCGGTGTTGCGCTCGGCACCGTAGGCACCTTTCGGCCCCGTTTGGGTCGCCAACTCATCCAAGAGCATCTTCTCGGTTTTGTACTGCTCGTGAATCAGCAGGTATGGGTAAGGCGAAATGTCCTTCCCGTCCTGCCCCAACGACATGAACGGCTTGCCGCCTTTGCCGATGGTGCCTTCGGTAATGAGATTCAGGGCTCTGAGCGGTTGTCCGCGCGCCACTGCGCCTTCAGCCATGCCCAACTTGTCCCACAGCTCCAACGTACGCGCCTGGACGCCGAGCGCTTTGGACTTTTTCGCGGCAGTCGCGTTTTTATCGACGATGCGAAAGTCCACGCCGTAACGCGCCAAGAGCGTCGCGGCGGTGAGGCCGGTCGGACCTGCGCCGACGATGAGGACGTCGGTCGTGTTCACCTGCGTGTCGGTTCGGCTCCTTGTGGTCATCGTTCTACCTCCTTTGACATTTGTCTATTAAAAGACATATGTTAAGTTAGAGCTTCGGCGGAAGGAACGTCAAGTACAGATAGGGCGATATGTTCAGTTTTGGACAGAAGGGAAAAAATGTCTAATTTCGGGTCTAATTCCACCTCCGATTCTTCAGAGAAGAAACCGGACAGGCGCACCCGGCGTTCGCAGAAGCGGCTCTTTGAGGCGCTGATGGAACTGATATTAGAGAAACCTTACGAGAGCATCAGCGTCTCCGAAATCGCTGAGCGAGCGGATGTTGCAAGGGCGACCTTTTACCTGCACTACGATGACAAGGACGCGCTGCTCCTCAGCTCGCTCGACGCGCTGGTTGAAACCATCCTCGAAGAGGTCAAGCAATTTTCGAGGCGGGACTTGGTCAGCGGCGTGCCGCACCCCGCCTTAATCATTTTCGAGGTCGTGGGGCGTGACCCGGAGTTGTTTCGTGTCATTTTGAACGGGCAAGGGGGCCCACCTCCCCTCCTTACGGTTCAGTCACGCTGTGCGCTATAGTGCGGCGAATAGGCATACAACGACTCGTACATGATCCCGGAGGCAAACCATGAGAGCGGTGGTGTACACAGAATACGGACCCCCCGAAGTGCTCCGGCTCGAGGAGGTAGAAAAGCCCGCCCCTAAAGACGACGAAGTCCTGGTCAAGGTTCACGCGGCGGCCGCGAACCCGCTCGACTGGCACTTCATGAGGGGTACGCCGCTCCCGTTCCGCCTTGTTTTTGGATTCCGCAAGCCGAAGAACACGTTTCTCGGCGCGGACATCGCGGGGCACGTCGAAGCGGTCGGCAGCGGGGCGACACAGTTTAGGCCCGGTGACGAGGTGTTCGGGGACGTGAGCGGCAGCGGGTTGGGCGGCTTCGCCGAGTATGTCTGTGCTCGTGAAGAGACCTTAGCCCTGAAGCCGAGTAACTTATCCTTTGAAGAGGCGGCGGCGGTCCCAGTGGCGGCCATCACCGCTCTACAGGGGCTTCGCGACAAGGGACGGATTCGGTCCGGGCAGCAGGTGCTGGTCAACGGCGCCTCTGGCGGGGTGGGCACCTTCGCGGTGCAGCTCGCCAAACATTTCGGGGCCGAGGTCACCGGCGTGTGCAGCACGCGAAATCTGGAGCTGGTGCGCTCCGTCGGGGCGGACAGGGTTGTCGACTACACGAGAGAGGACTTCACCAAAAGCGGGCAGCCGTACGACCTGATCCTCGACGCGGTGGGGAACCGTTCGGTCTCGGACTACGCGCGTGCCTTAAGTCCTCAGGGGAGATGTGTCGTCGTCGGCTTTACCACCCTGGCTCATCTGCTCCAGGTCGCGTCGTTGGGGGCGTGGGTGTCCAGGAGGGGGCGGAAGAAGATCGGTCTCATAGGGGCGGCGAAACCGAACCAGACGGATCTGGTTTTCATCAAAGAACTTCTCGAAACCGGCAAAGTCGTCCCTGTCATAGACAGGACCTACCCGCTAAGTGAGACGGCTGAAGCCATCAGGTATCTCGAAAAAGGGCACGCTCGGGGAAAAGTCGTCATTAGCATCTGACCCCTTAGCGCTCCTGGGCTCGGACCGTTGTGCGATTAACACGCGCGCGCCACATAAAAGTGTTTAAGGACGCTACGTCCAGAGCTTTGTGCGATACGCAAAAATGGAAGATTCACAAAAGCACTATCACAATGTAAGTGAAGATACCTATAGATGAAATAATCACCTAATATACTTAGTTTAGACGAAGAAGCCTTTTCGCCCTTTTACTTATTTTAGCATTTCCACTTTTGCTTGCTACAGCAAGCAAAAGTTTGAGCGGATGCGAATAGAAATGGACGCAATCAGTGGTGTAGCAATGAGTAATGGAATTGCTGTTTGTTAACTCGAGGAGACAACCGTGGCGCTTCGCAATTACTCGTATCTCAGAAGCAAATTTAGATGAAAGAGAGTTTCCATGTCTAAACATTCCTCACGCCTTTTGCGCGTCGCGATCATCGGCGCAGGTCCGGCAGGCTTCTACGCGACGCACGCCCTACTGAAAAATGGGGGCAAGGTGTCCGTGGACCTCTTTGAACGCCTGCCGAGTCCCTACGGGCTAGTCCGCTACGGCGTCGCGCCCGACCACCCCGTCGTGAAGTCCAAGTCGGTCACCTTCGACCTCATCTTGAAGCACGAGGCGGTGCGCTACTTCGGCAACGTGAGTTTTGGCAAGGACATTACGTATGACGAGTTGAAGCGGCACTACGACGCGGTCATCTATACAGTCGGCGCGAGTAGCGACAAATCCTTAGGCATTCCCGGCGAAGACCTACCCGGTAGCCTCTCCGCCACCGAGTTCGTCGCCTGGTACAACGCGCACCCCGACCACGCCGACCTGAATCCACCATTAGATAGCTCGCACGCCGCCATCATCGGCATGGGCAACGTCGCGCTGGATGTGACACGGGCGCTCCTCAAAGACCCCGACGCGCTCGCCGAGAGCGATATGGCGGGCTACGCGGTGGATGCGCTTAGACACTCGAGCGTCACTGACGTCCACATTTTAGGGCGGCGCGGTCCGTCTCAAGCAAACTTCACGCCCAAAGAGCTACGCGAAGTGGGCGAACTGCCGGGTGTAGATGTCGTCGTGAACCCAGCGGACCTCGAGGCCGACCAGGAGGGCACATTTGAAGATGCGTTGGAGGCGAAGAAGACCCGGCGCAACGTGGAACTCTTCACCGAATACTCGGGGCGTCATAAACCCGGCGCAAACAAGCACGCCCACATCCACTTCTTCGTCTCTCCTACTGAAGTCCGAGGAGACAGTCGGGTGCAAGGGCTCAAGTTGGAGCAGAATCGGCTCGAGCCCAAAGGGGAGCGCCTCTCCGCTATTGGCACGGGCAAATTCGAGCATTTGGATATCGGCCTCTTGCTGCGCTCGGTCGGCTACCGCAGCCAGCCTCTTCCGAACGTGCCCTTTGACGATAAGCGCGGCGTCATTCCGAATGAAGGCGGACGTGTCACAACCTTAGAAGGTGACGTCGTACTAGGCGAGTACACCTCTGGCTGGGTGCGGCGCGGACCCTCGGGCGTCATCGGCACGAACAAGACGGACGCGGAGGAAACCGTGCGGCACCTCTTGGAGGACCTGCCGACCCTGCCCTTCGCACAAGACCCCGACCCACAAGCGGTGAACCGCATCTTAGAAGAGAAGGGCGTGCGCTACGTCACAGCAGCGGGCTGGCGGCGCATCGACCGGGCGGAGCGTAGAGCAGGGGGCTTGCAGAACCGGCGGTGGCGTGCGAAGTTCTCCAGCGTCGAGGCGATGTTGGAGGCGGAGGTCGAACCTAACATGGTGAAGCGTGAAGCTCGAGCGGTGTAAGGGCGCGAAAGGACCTGATCGTGAATCTCCCCAAATTTGAACATCCTAAGAACCGAGTCGAGTATCTCTATCAACACGTCCGCGCCGCGCGGCACAAATTGACGAGCGCGGGCTTAGCCCTCGGCGTGACGCTCGCCAGCCGAACGTTCAAACGTTGGCAGGAGCGGCACCTGACGCGCTTAACCGCTCGAGGCGAAACTGTCTGGATCGAGGACCTTCCCAAGCCCCCCTCCGCAGAGACGCAACGATTTGACGAGTTACCCTATATCGGAGCTGACCTGTCCCCTAGAAAAAACCTGCCGCCGAGTAAGTCTAACGACATCGTCCTGCCGTCCTACCCAGAGCCCCGCTACCCCTTCGCTTACCGCAAGCCGCCCCTGTCCGGCATGGTCATCAGCGGCCTGGACGAAATCGAGAAGCGCCGTCCCCACCCCCTCTTCTTCGAATTCGACTACGCCTGGGGCGGCCTGACCCAGGTGTTCTTCACCCTGATTCCGCCTAGGGTCGCGCGGTCGGTCATGCGTATCTTCCAAGATAACGGGCGACGCGACGGGGCGGTCTCGAGAGAGCAGCAGCCCGTTACCGATACAGCGGCGATGAGCGCACAGATCAAAGAGGTCGCGAAAGCGCAAGGTGCAGCCCTAGTCGGCATCACCAAGCCGCGCGACGAGTGGTACTTCGAGGGCTTCGAATCCTCCTTCAAGTACACCATCTCTATCGCTGTGCCGATGGACCGCGAGGAGATGCGCTACACGCCGAGCGAGCGAGCGTTTACGGAGGTCTTCCGCATCTATGAAGACGTGGGGCGCGTCGCTATTCACGTCGCCGAGCACATCCGCAGCCTAGGCTATCCCGCCAGGGCTAGCACGAACATCTCTCCTGGCACGACGGAGGTGCTACACATTCCCCTTGCGGTTGAAGCCGGGTTGGGGCAGCTTGGCAAACACGGCTCGATTATCACCAAAGACTACGGCTCCAACGTGCGCTTAGCGACGGTGCTGACCGACCTACCTTTAGAAGTTGACACACCCGTAGACATCGGCGTGGATGATTTCTGCATGTCCTGTCAAATCTGTACGACGAACTGCCCACCGCAAGCGATTTTCGAGACCAAGCAGATGGTGCGAGGTGAGGAGCGGTGGTTCATCAACTTCGATCAGTGCGTCCCCTACTTCTCAGCCAACCAGGGGTGCGGCATCTGCATCGAGGTCTGCCCGTGGAGTGAACCGGGGCGCGGCAACGTCATCATGGACAAGATGCTCAGCCGCCGCGGGAGTGCCGAAACGTGAAGGTGATTTTCCTGTCACATTACCGTAACGAAGATGTATTGACTTTTTGTAAAAAGCCCCAACCTAGAGGAGATATGGATGGCAGTCAAGATTGAACGTCCCCGAACCTGTACCGAACAGCTCGCTCAGCACGTCCGTATAGCGGGGAGGATGCTGAGAAGCGTCGGGCTTGCCGCCGGGGCAACACTCGCCTATTGGACGGTCGGAGAGTGGCAAAAGTGGCAGTTCAGGCGGAAAATCTCGAGGGGAGAGACCATCTGGATCGAAGACCTCCCGAAGCCGCCAGACGCGGAGACGCAGCAGTTTGACACACTGCCGAACATCAGCGCGGACCTGTCGCCTAAAACCGACTTGCCGCCCCGCAAGTCCCCCGACGTCGCCCTTCCGTCCTACCCGGAGCCCAGCTACCCTTTTGCCTACCGCAAACCGCCCGTCTCGGGTATGGTCATAAGCGGTCTGGACGAAACAGAAAAGCGTCGGCCCTACTACCTCTTCTTCGATTTTAGCTACGCTTGGGGCGGCTTGCACCAGGTACTCCTCACACTCACATCTTGGCGAGTCACCCGCGTCATTGTGCGTCTGTTCTGGGATGACCGGCGGCGCGTCGGGGCGGTCGCGAGGCGGCGGGAGACGGTGACGAGCCCCAAAGCGATGAGCGGACGAGTCAAAGCGGTTGCCAAGGAGCACGGCGCGGCTCTAGTCGGCATCACCGAGCCTCAAGATGAGTGGTTCTTCGACGGTTTCGAGCCTTCGTTTAAGTACGCCATTTCTATCGCTGTGCCGATGGACCGCGAGGAGATGCGCTACCCGACCCAGATACGCACGCATGCCGAGGTCTTTCGCATTTACCGTAAGGTCGGCTTGGCAGCGATCCGTCTTGCCGAATACATCCGCAGTCGGGGTTATCCGGCAATAGCGTGTACGAACATCGCGCCCGGTACGTCTGAAGTGCAACACGTGCCCATCGCGATTGCAGCGGGCTTAGGGCAGCTTGGTAAGCACAACTCGATGATCACCAAAGACTACGGCTCCAACGTGCGCTTAGCGACGGTGCTGACCGAGATGCCCTTAGAGGTAGATCACCCTATTGACATCGGCGTGGATGACTTCTGCATGTTCTGCCAGATTTGCACGACGAACTGTCCGCCGCAAGCCATCTTCGAAACCAAACAGATGGTCCGAGGTGAGGAGCGGTGGTTCATCAATTTTGACCGCTGCGCGCCTTACTTCGTCGCCAACGAGAGCTGCGCGATCTGCATCGAGGTCTGTCCTTGGAGTGAACCTGGACGCGGGGAAGACATCATGGACAAGATGCTGAACTTACGCGGGGGAGATACCGACCGAGGCGCAATATGATAGAGGCAGCATGATCGACCCGACCTTGCTCGAGTTCTTCCGCCAGCTCGAGCAAAACAACACCAAGGACTGGTTCAACGAGCGTAAAGACGACTATAAGGCGATGAAAGCCGCCTTCGAGCAGAGTATCAGGGGTGTCGCAGTCGATATCGCCCCCTTCGACGAACGCCTGCGCAAGGATTTAGGAGGCGGCAGCGTCGTGAGCTTGCCCCGCATCTACCGCGATACGCGCTTTCACCCTGACAACGCCGCGCCGCTCAAAACGTACATCATGGCGGTCATTGCGCCTCTAGGGGAGGTCGAACCGGGGTACTACCTCAACATCGCGCCCGGCGGGAGCGTCGCTGGCGGCGGGCTTCATTCGCCTAAGCGCGAGGTGCCAAGTACCATGCGCGAGTGCATCCATGACAAGCCGGAGGAACTCGAGCAGCTCGTTGACAGCGACGCCTTTCGCAAGGTGTTTTCTGACGTTCTAAACGATGAGGACAGCCTTAAAAACGCGCCGCGCGGCTACAGCACCGACCACCCCGCGACTCACCTGCTGCGGCTCAACCAGTACCTGACCATCCGACATTTCCGCGACGACGAGGTAACGGACAAGGGTTTTCGAGACGTGCTTTTGGAGACCTTTGAAATGCAGCACCGCTTGCTCGCGTACCTGCGCAGGGCTACCCGCATGAGAGTGGTTCGGCGCACGACGTGTAGACTAGCCCATGTCTGAGGCTTCAAAAGATGCTCGAGCAGTGCCTAAACGGAATCGCGTGCCCGCGCCGCCCCTCTACTTCAACTCTCACGACCTCTCCGAGACGCTGGCGTCGGAGACGGGGTACGTACTGAGCTACGTCGCGCAGATGGCGCAGCTCGTCCTGGAGGAGATGTTGGAGCCGCTTCACATCGACGCGCGTCAGCTTGGCGTGATGAAGCTCATCGCCGAGAGCGAGCATCGCTCACAGGTCGCCATCAGCCAGAACCTAGGCTTGGACCGCACCCACGTGGTGCGCCTTGTAGACGATTTAGAAGCGCTCGGTTACGTGCAGCGCGTGAAGAGCACCCATGACCGACGCTATTACGAGCTGGTACTGACCGCCCGGGGTGAGCGCGTTCTCAAAGAGAGTAGGAGCATTATCGACGCGGCGGATAGTGATACCTACGGGTGTTTGAGCGAGACCGAGCGGGAGACGCTGAAAAGCGTTTCAATTTGCCCACGGCGCGAGTAACGTAGTAAGGCTTTGTCAGGTTCAGCATTGCAGACCAGTACGACAAGCTAGAACGGGCAAAGCCCGGCCCGTCGGGCCTAGTTCTTCACCTTCTTTGCTTTTGGTCACGGCAATGTGGAGGTGTAAGTCGAAGACGCGGCAGCGCTTGGGACAGATGTAGACCTCTTGAACTCTGAGGTGGTCATAACGTTGTTTGGCTGAGCGTGTTTTCCCTTTCGAGCCGATGCCGGTGTTGTTGCGTACGCGCATCACAAAAATGAGCTTACGCTTTTTGAGACCCTTGAACCAATCGTTGCCCGTAAACTCTCGGTCCGCAACGATAGCCTCGATGTTTCCAACTTTGATGAGCGTCAGCACCCTATCGACCAGTGCCAAACGCTCTGCCGTGTCGCTGTTGCCCTTTTTGTCGAGCAACACCCACAGCAACGGGAAGGCCAAACCTTTGTAAGCAACGCCCAACATTAAAATATTGATGCAGACGCTGCCTAGCTCCCAAGTCGTACGGTCAAGCGTCAACACTAAGCTATCTTTAACAGGCAACAGCGCTAACATCAACTTTGCAAACCCTTCACCCTCTAGTTTGACCGTTCCAAAAAACCGCTTGATGCGCTTTTCATTTGACTCCGCTAGCACCCGTGGGTTCAGCACGCTCGCTACCGTGCTCACCGTTACGCCTCGCACCACGATGAGCGCCATCACGAATTTCGCTATAAAAGCGGTGCGCGCTCCGTGTAGGGGTAGGTGGGCTTGGATTTTCTTCTGAAGTTCGTTACGCTTATACATAAGCCAGTCCTTTGACAATGGTTTCTTTCACACCTAAATCATGTCATAGACTGGCTTATCTCGCTTTTGTCCCGGTAGTGAGCCGCCTTTCATACGTCAAACAGCGCCAAGCCCACTCGGCAGGTCCATACCTGAAGCGGGTCAGCCACCAATGACTGAGCACCATCTGCAGCGGGAAGATAAC
>CBDCAM010000004.1:0-6079 GCA_965213925.1 Trueperaceae bacterium | reverse complement strand
GCGAGTCGGCGGATGATCACCTTGCTCGGGCAAACGCCGTGGACCTCTCTGAAGAGCTTTACCCAGGGGCCTGCGATGACAGGAAGCTGTTGCTTCGCTCGTTCGCTAAACCACGCCTCGACGGCGGGGCGGATGCCTTCGCGTGTCGGCGTGGCTACCTCATAGTAAGCGCCACGCAGTTGGCAGGCGCCTTTTATGCCTTCCGTCGGGATCCATCGGATGCGGTAGCGCCGGCCAAGGTAGCGATGCGTCTCGCCGGGGACGTATTCCTTTAGCTCGTGCTTTGGCTCAAACGATAGGAAAAAGTCGAGTTGGCGCTTAATCCAGGAGGCACGTTTGCGGACGCGGCGCTCGATGTCGATGTCGGTGGCCCAGATAGGGGCGTACACTTCGACGCGACGGTCCGGGTGGACACTCACGCGCAGACTCTTGCGCTCGCTGCGGTGGACGGTATAGACGAGGTGCGTTTTGCCGTAAGGTAGCTCATGCTTTGTTAGCGCGTCACTCACGACCACTTGCGCTGTTTGGCGAGTTCGATCAGATCGGTGGCAAGGTGACGGAGTATGTCGTAGCTCGGGGACTCGCCCCCGTGGTAGATCGGCGCATCGTAGAGTTCGTCGGTGAGGGCGAGCTTCAGGGAGCGCAGCACCCCGTCGTTGCGGTGCCAGTCGACGCGCTCGCGGCCGTCCTCGAGCACGGCCTCCCGGATGCACGCCACGAGTTTTAGCGAAAGCTGCGGTACCTCCGTTTTGGCGGAAGCCGCGATACTATCATCCAAAATTGCCCCGAGGCTGGCGTACACGGCGATCGCCGGCTCGTTGCCGCGAATCTCTGCGGGCGTGCCGTCGGTCTCGCCGCCCGACATCACCTCGCCGTGGACCTGCGTCACGCGCCGTAGGTACTCCACCGCGTCACGGGTGCGCCTGTACTCTTCCAGCGCCTCCTCCAGCAACTGCGAGAACCGACGGTAGAGCGCCGGATTGCGACTCATGTTTTCGTGGAGATGACGCGAGGTGCGACTCCGGATGATATCGGCGCGGGCGTCATCGCTGGTCGCTCTCTCCAAGTCTTTCGCGAAGGCCGCCACGTCGAAAATATCCACTGGCTCGCCGAGGCGCTGTACGTGATAACTGGTCACGTGCTCGTCCATGATGCGCGTGAGTTGCGCGTCGTAGCGTCGGAAGTCGATCGTCTCGCTAAAGCGATTGCCGGCCGCCAGCTTGATCTTGAAAAGCCACTTCCGATCATTTTGGTAGCCTTCGACCGTAGCCTCGGGCGTGTCCCGGCGCCAGTCGGCCGTAGCATCGGCCACTTTCATGAGGCGCAAAAAAGCACCCAAGTCGGCGTGAAACTCATCGCGCCGATCGTCATCCTCCAGCAAGCTCGTCCAGTGGTCGACATCCGGGCGACGCGCGTCGGTGAGCCCCGGAAAATACATCATGATGTGGGCGTGGACCTGTGGCAACTGCGCCAACTCCTCGGCGCTGGCCGTGACTGCGGTACGGACATCTTCGGCGTCCTCCTCGTCGTCTTGCTGGCTGGCGAGTGCCTCCTGCAAGTCGGGCAGCATGCCGCGATAGTCGATTACGTAGCCGTAGTCCTTGCCCTCCGCCCGGCGGTTGACGCGCGCGATAGCCTGGAGCAAATTCTCCTCGCGCAGGTTTTTGTCGACGTAGAGCACGGTGTTGTAGGGTGCGTCAAAACCCGTGAGCAGTTTGCTCACCACGATGATCAGCTGCGGCGCCCCGTGGTGCTTAAACTTGCTTACTACCTCGCGCTGGTACTTCTCGGGCGTGCCGTAGCGGTCCATCATCTCCGCCCAGAACTTGAGCACCAGATTGCTGGACGCCTCCGAGATGTCGGTGTGACCCTCGCGGGTGTCGGGCGCACTAATGATGAGCTCGACACTCACCTTGCCGGTCTGTTTGAAGAGATAGTAGTAGCGCACCGCCGTGAGCTTGTCGCGCGTCACGAACTGCGCCTTGAAGGGCCGCTCCTCCCCGCCGACGTAAATGACGTTCGGGCGCAGCTCGCGGGTGTAGTGCCGCACGATGTCCTCCATCACCTGGCGCAGGCGCTGCTCGGTCGTGAGCAGCTTCTCCATGCGGGCGTTGTACTCCTCGCGCTCGGCGCGCTGGGTGTCGTCGAGGCCGTAGTCCTCGGCGAGGCGCTCGGTTTTGGCGTCGATGGCCTCGCGCTGGATGTCGAGCACGGGCATGCGGTTTTCGTAGAGCAGCTTGAGCACCGCCCCGTCGGCCACGGCCTCGTTGATGCGGTACTTGTCGATGTAGCGCCCGAAACGCTCGTTGGTGTCGCGGTCCTTTTTACTGATCGGCGTGCCGGTAAAAGCCACCGCGCAGGCTTTCGGCAGCGTGAGGGCGAGGCTGGCCGCAAAACTCCCGTACTGCGTGCGGTGGGCCTCGTCGACGAGCAGGAAGATGTCGGGCGACGCAATGGGCGGCTGCCGCCCGAGCGAGCGGATGGCGGTGTCGCACTTGTTGATGATCGTCGTGATCACCTTGCGCTTACCGTCCATCAGCAGGCGGTGAAGTTCGGTGCCGGTGGCCGCGCGACTCACGCGCTCGATGCCGCAATTCAGGAAGGTGTTGTGGATCTGCTCGTCGAGGTCGACGCGATCGGTGACGATGACGACCTGTGGCTCGCGACCGTCCATGGCCGGGTGGCGAAAGATGGCCCGCGCCAGCATTACCATCGTAAGACTTTTGCCGGAGCCCTGCGTGTGCCACACGATGCCGCCGTCGCGCTGGCCGGCCGCGTTGAAGGGCATGATGCGCTCGAGGGTACGGCGCACGGCGAAGTACTGCTGGTAGCGCGCCACCTTCCGGTTGCCGTCGTCGAAGAGCGAGAAATCACCGGCGAGTTCGAGCAGGCGCGCGGGCCGGAAGACATCGTAGAGGAGGGCGGTTTGGGCGGTGGGCTCGGGTTGGTGGAGAAGCCCTGCGTCAAACGTGCTCATAATGCGTGTGCCTATCTCGTTAGCCATGCTCGGCCCGCGAGGGAATGCGGAGGCTATTTGTGGTACGGCTTCCGCCAAAACCTGCCGGCGCTCCGCCTGCTCGTAAGGGTTGTCGCTGGCCTCGATGAGGCGCTGGCGCACGGCCGGATCGAGGGGCGTGTTTTGCGCGGCGCGCTTGGCGTCACGGTCTGTAGTCTCGGCTTGGTCTCTTTCGAATTCACTTCCACGTTCGACAAGCTCAGTGCAGGCTCCAAATCGCTCCCGCCAGACCGCCCAAAACTCCTCCGCCGTGGCGATGGTGGCGTAGCTCGCCTCCGAGACGGCGAGTGCCCCCGTGAGTTGGACGAGCTTGTACAGGTTACGGATGCCGCCGATCTGCTGGTTGCGGATGTGCTGCGAGATGGCTTGGCCGATGGGATCTTGAATGCTGGCGGCCTTGCATTCGATGACGGCGAAGGGGATGCCGTTGACGTACAGCCCTATGTCTGGGCGGTAGTGAGTCGTGTCCCCATCCCGCCGAACGCTCAGTTCTTCGGTGACGTGAAAGACATTGTTGGCGGGCGTATGCCAATCCACGTAGCGTAGCGTTTTGCTGGAGCGCTTGCCATCGTAGAAGTCATCGTGGGTGTAGCCGAGCGTCAGTAGGTCGTGCGCGGCGCGGTTGGCGGTATAGAGGCCCTCAGCGATCGAGACGTCCCGCAGTTGACGAATGGCGCCGTCGATCCCGGCGTCGCTCAACGGATAAGCTTGGCCTAGGTGCGTAATCGGATTGAGCTTGCGCAGTTGTGTGGCGAGTACCGCCGGGAAGAGCACCTCGGCCGTACTCCCGCCCCGCCACTTAAGCGCCTCGGCGGGCGGCACGTAGGTGTACCCAAGATTGACGAGGACCTGGAGGGCGGGCAGCTGGGAGGAGAGGTCTTCGGTGGCGCTGGGCATGGGGTGAGGTCTACGGACGGCGGGTGGTGGCGGGTATACGCTTAATTAAGGTAAGGCGGCTGAGGTTTGGATGGAGGGATGCGACCGGAGCTTAAGTCTTCGGGCTCGTACGTCAACCAGATTTGCAGGTGGTTGCAGTTGCAGCGGATAATGGGTTCGGGGACAGTGTTGGTTTCGAGTTGGTGGATGAGGATGCGGGCTTTGGCGGAGGCGAGGGCAGACTCGGCGTCGAGTTCGCGGTGGAGGTTGTCGAGGAATAGCTGCGCGGCGTCTGTGGTGCGTTCATCGTTCATGATTCAGTATCCTGGGGCCGGAATGATACGTAACAACTCAATCCGTAGCAGCGTGCCGACTGTAGTGCTTATCAAAAAATTGGAGGCAGTTTGGGCTATAGAACCACTTTTTACCACTTTTCGGCTTGTTGGGATCCAGCATTCGTTGACGGGCAAATTTCGAGTCTTTCTCAAGCTCGCGTTTGATCTCCCAAAAGGCAGCATCTTGTTTCAGGTTTGGGTACCTACGCTGGAGTTCCGGATACAGGTCGTCTTTGAAGCTCCACTTGAAATTCTGCTTAAACTGCTCTTCGTCGTCCTGCGCGATTGTCACCGCGCCTTCCGTGCCGGGTTTGGTGGTTTGCACAAGCGCCGCCGTATCACTTTGCGATTTCTTGAACCGAATACCTACGGATAGAGAGACGTTGTGTGCTTTCTGCGGAGAAGAGGGAAAAGTTTGCTCTGCTTTGTGAACAGCATCCAGCAATCGGCTTAATTCATCAGAGGTTGATCCAGCATTCGCCTCGACGAGGCCTAATACATTGACGAAGCTCACGGGTAAAATGTACCAGTTGTAGCGGCTGATGTCTAAGGAGAACCAATCCTCTAGCAGACGAGCATAGCTTCGAAGCGAAGCCACGCCCACCTCGTAAATTTTCTTGTTCAGTACCGCCTGATCCACATAAAAGTGAGTCGCATTATCTCGCATGTCTATCAGGACAGTAATTTGAGCCTGTAGTGCTGGTGCAACATTCAAGATCTTCATCGCGCCCCTGAGTTCGACTGTGAGCGGATTGCCGATCCGGTTCCTTTTATAGCGAGGCTGCTTGGCAGTTTCGGAGTGCTTGACGTAAATGCTCGTTAGTTTGTGGTTGTTCACAGAAAGAATACGCGCTTTCAACAGCAACTCCCAGGCGTTAATCAGAAGAATTACAAAAGACTCCTCCCTGTACTTTGCGTCCGGTTTGTTGTAGATCTCGATGGCCGCCAGCGCTGCCTCCAGAGATTTGTCGGCCATGATCTTGCATCTTGCTTTACTCATGGTGGACGTACTTTTCGAACTGTTCTCCGATTTGGATTTCGCCTTCTAGAAGACGTTGCATGAGGCCTTTTTTTTGCAGGCGCAACGCTTCTATGCGACCCAAAACTGTCGTGATTTCAGCGCTGATCGCATCAAGGATACCTGCTATCGCAACCTGCTCAGCGCGGGGCGGCAGACTTACGGTGATCTCGTCAAAGTTCGATTTGTACACATGCACAACCGAAACCCCTTGCGCGACTGCATGGAACTGTTTTCGTACGTTGTCCTGGTTAAGGCAATAGCCTAGGAAGCTTGACAGCGCTTGCCGAGGCCGCAAGACCAACATATCGCCTCCTGCGACACAGCCATCCTCCGCGAGGTAAGCGGATGCTGTGGCGATATCAATTCTATCTTCTCCGGAGCAAGGAAAGAGTAAATCTCCGGTTTGCAGTGGTAAGCAGTTGCTTGCCACGCCTTCAGAAGTATGAGAATATACGCTCTTAATATGAGTTGAGTAGGTAGTGTAGAGTTCGGCGTACCGAATACATGGAGCGCCAACTTCGAGTAGGTCGTCTTTAGTAAGTCCGGCTCCCTTCATGACAGTGCCTACCTCCCCCAACCTCACCTCCTCCCACGCCCCCGCAAAGCCCGGCAGCCGCTCCTTGCCCGTCAACAGCAGTTGCATCAGTCCGCGCTTGCGCTCCTGGAGGTCGGCCAGTTGTTGCTCGGCGAGCGTGATGGCGCGATCCCAGGTCTGGAGGATGGCGGCGATGCGGCGTTGGATGGGGAGGGGTGGGAGGGGAACTTCTATTGATCCAACTCCTGAAAAGTTTAATCCTTCTCTTCCGCCACCGCCTTCATTGCGTAGTATTT
>CBDCAM010000003.1:0-4814 GCA_965213925.1 Trueperaceae bacterium | reverse complement strand
ACACCCCTAGACCATGAGCGACCAAAACCCCAACAACGCTACGGCCGCAGGTCGGCCTGCAGCGGCGAGTTCTACCGCGCCGGAGGGCACGGCGGCCGTACTGGCTGACCGTGACACCGGGTTCGTCGCGATCTCGGCGGTCCGCTACTGCATCGGCCGCCGGACCTACGCGCCGTCGCTCGTGGCCGACTGGCTCCGCCGCGTGTGGCGCTACCTCGACCGAGGCACGCACAGCGTAATCGCGCGCGATGTCCAAGAAGCGATCCGCGACTATGAGCGTCACCTGCCGGGCGGGGATCTCGACGACGCGAGCGATAACCTCCGCCAGTGGAGCGCGCGGAGCCTCGGCGACGACTGCGACCGCGCGGTGTGGTACAACCTCCGCGACTGGATGCGCGAGCAAGGCGTCTCAGAGGCGCGGTAGAACAGTGGACCGCTCAGCCGCCCTAGGCTGAGGGCGGGGCGGTAGGTCGAAGTGGAGAATACGCCGAGGCCCGGTCAACGCCAAGAACGCTGACGCCTAGGGTCGGCCTGCAGCGGTGGGTTCTACCGCCCACGACCGCCGAGGCCAAGCGCGCGAGAGGAATAGACGTAGGACCCGCCGCCCGACTGGCGGGGCGCCCGGCCAGCGCGACGGAGCGCCGACGCCGGAGGTGCCACCGGACCGGCCACGTGCGGCGAAGCGCCGTCGCCTCGCTCGACTGGCGGTGCTACCGGAGGAGACCAAAGCGCGAGGCTGCCAGCCCGAAGCGCCGCCAGTCGATCCAGCGCTTGCGTGGCAATCAGTCGGAGGCGGTAGAACAGATGGACGCTCAGCCGCGTGAAGCTGAGGACACAGCGTTGGATCAGAGCGGTGGAGACGCCAAAGCTACGGCCGACTGAGAACGCTGGTGCTTCACGTCGGCCTGCAGCGGCGAGTTATACCGCCAGAGCACGGAGCCCGAAGGCTACTATGAGAAGGAACACGCCACCCGCGAACCCTGAGACTGCTCGCACGCCCGGCGAATACCCGAGCGACTCCTTCTCACCAGCTCGGGAGTTGGCGCGGTCTGAGGTGTAACTCAGACCGTGGGCATAGCCCCAAGCCCCGAACCCCGCAAACGCGGCTGACACAAGAAAACAGAAGAGAGCGCTAGATGCCGCAACGGACGCCCAACGCCCCGCCGCTCCCTGGAAAGTGGCGACGACAACGATGGCGCCAGTGTCAAGCGTGGCGATATGCTTGAGCACGTCGATCTTGGCTTTGACGGACTCGCGGTGATAGTCACGCTCCTGAGACATACGGTGGGGGCGGTATAACAGTTGGCCGCTCAACCGCCCTGGGCTGAGGGGGCGGCGGTGAATCGAAGCTACGGAAGCGCTGGCGCCCCGCCCGAAGCGAGAACGCTAGCGCCTAGGGTCGGCTTGCAGCGGCGGGTTACACCGCCGTGCAAAGTATTATGCCGCATTGGCAATAAGTATAGATTTGCATCTCAGGCAAAATCCCGTTAGCTCAGGATCTATCATGGAATGTACGGCAAACTTGCCGCCTATATCCATAAACTTGGTAGGACACATCATGACGGAGTCTGACGCCCCGCAGTGCTGGCAGGGGAAGGGATTGACCTGGACGTCATCATGGAAATGATGATTGTGATAGTTCGATTTTATTGCTGACGCTATGAGGCGGACCTTGTCTGCCATAGGTCCGATCTCTGGCGTTGGTATGGTTATTATGTCGTACATGGGTTGGGGGCGGGGTGGTGTAACAGTGAATCGATCAGCACCAGTAGCCAAGAGCGCGGCAGTGGAGCGAAGCGCAGGATACACCAAGATTCGGCCGACGCTAAGAAGGGTGACGCATAGGGCCAGTCTGCAGCGGTGGATTACACCGTCCGGCAGCTACGAATAGCCCAAGTCGATTGGATTGTACAGGTTTTTTTCCTTCAAATTCCGGTTCAATTCAGCAAGTTCAGGCACCACGGCGACTATGCTTCCCCCGAACAGGTTGCTATTCATTTCGACTATACTTTTTTTATCTGATGCAAATCCAAGACAGCAATCGTTGGAGCAAAACAATTTAGATCTGTCGATATTACCTAGGTCGCGCTGGTACATAATCCATTTCCCAACAGGATTGGCATTCGATATATCTGATGAGTTGAAATCATAAGGAGTGCCAACCATAGATATGTCTGGATTGGACATGCTGCCGGGGACTTCCTTCGAGGACAAGATTTTTGCGACGGCGAACGCTTTGTCGTCGTTAGGAAATGAGTCGCCGCAGTATGAGCATTGGTCCTCACGGCATTCTCTGGAATACGGCTCCACGCTCACACCCATAGGAGTTCTGTTGTCAAGCGGAGTGTGAACAAGCTGTCTAAGCTCGTTTATACTAAAACTGGCACTAAACTGATTGACCCATACTCTTTCGCAGCCATTGGGGCAAAAGAAATGAGGAATCAGCGCGCTGGTCTGAAGGCCGTAGGTCTCAAAGTCGAAAGCGTACTGAATCTCTCGTCCGTCGGCAAGGTAGGCGATTCCCCGATTCCGGTCCACCCTTTGGGTTGAGGGCGAGTCCAGAGAGACAATGCCTGTAGCCATCGACAGAAAGCGGTAGAAGCCATTCGGTGCGGCCGCGCCGCAGACTTCACAGTGTTTCAGAGTGCTCATAGGTTGGGAGGCGGTGTAACAGATGGACGCTCAGCCGCAAAGGGCACCGAGCGCCGCGGCGGGGTGAAGCTACGGAGACGCCGAACGTCAAACAGCGCAAGAACGCTGGCGCCCTTTGTCGGCCTGCAGCGGCGGGTTCTGCCGCCCCAGCTAGCGGGTGTCGTTGCGGATGTTCAACAAGCGTTGATTTGTCACAGTGTGAATGGCGGTAACGTTGTGTTGAGGAACAAACACCATGTCGTCGCCCTGCGGATAGGCAAGGTAGAATAGGATGCCTCGATCAGACATCTCCGTCATGTGGACTAAAATACCCAGTATCGAAGAGGTTCCATAGAACACCAGGCATCTCCTGAAACTCGATTACGACCTCTTTGTCGTGCAGTTCGTCGTCAAACTTGATGTTTGAGAAGAAGCCCCTATCTTGAAGAAAGGACAGGGTCCGAGCAAGCCGAGCTGTGTCGTTCCGGGTGACGAAGAACAGGCGACCGACAACGGTTGAGTTCATACTGAGCGGTTTCGAGGCGGCAGAACAGATGGACGCTCAGCCGCGTGAAGCTAAGGGCACAGCGTTGGGTCGAAGCGATGGAGACACCGAAGCTACGGCCGACTGAGAACGCTGGCGCTTCGCGTCGGCCTGCAGCGGCGAGTTAGGCAGCCTCAGGTGCTACCGAAGGTCTCAAGGAGGTAAGCATTGATGGCGTCTATGCCGACGTTGAAATCAGGATACTTGCGAGACATGAGCGTCAGATCGTTTCTCATTTCTGTCAGGTCTTTCTCCTGAGAATCGTACATTCCTGATATTCTAAGCTTCATCACCAGCGAGGAAGCCAGAGTCGATACAATGTCGGGCGTAACGGTAGTAGCCTTGTTATTCTTGAATAGAGGTATGGCATATCTCAATGCTTCATCGCAAATATTTCTCACGTCGTTGTATTTGCCTCGTCTCATTTTCATAACTATGAGAAAGTAATGGCACATAACATAAGAGTTAACCAGATCATATTTTGTAATCCCGGCTTCGGGGACGTCGGGGAATCCATGTGACATACCACAGGCATCATACAGTATTTGCTCCAGTTTATCCATTATTTCTTTATTTCTGTCTGTGTTTGTATATACAAAATCAACATAGGCAAGTTTTGCATCTATAGACATTGCCTTGTACGGATATTCAAGCTCGTCGGAAATGTTCAGGGCCTCAACATAATGGTTGAAGGCGGTACTGCCGTCCCCCCTCGCGATCGCGCCGTCCACTAGACGAAGCTCTTTTTGTACACGGTTCCAGATTTCAAGTACGCTGCTCATAGTTTTCGGAGGAGGAGGCTGCCTAACAGTGGACCGCTCAGCCGCCCTAGGCTGAGGGCGCAGCGGTAGCCCGAAGCTACGGAGACACCAAGGCCCCGTCGGAACCAAAAACGCTGGCGCTTAGGGTCGGCCTGCAGCGGTGGGTTCTACCGCGCGCCCCGCCCCCGGCCCTACTCACGCGATGCAAACGGACGTGGCGAGACCGAACAGCCCGACCGCCAGCGCCGCCGCGAGAGAGCAACGGCACGACGCCCCGCCCCACTGGCGGTGGTCGCGCAGGAGACCGAAGCGCCGACGCCGCACGGATGGCACAAGCGCGGTAGAACAGTTGGACGCTCAGCCGCGAGAGGCTGAGGCAAAACCAACGTGTCCGGCGAAGCGCCGTGCGTCACGTAGACCAGTCGGCCCCGGCCCAACGACTCTGTAAAGAACCGGGCTACCGACGCGGAATCCATTGCTACAAAGGACGGCTCGCTCTGCCGGAGGCCGATCCACGTGTTGTCGGTCGCCAGTAGAACCTCGCCCGACTCCCCGGGCGCCACGGTGAGCGAGTCGATCTCGAAGCGGCTGCGCCTGGCGTAAAGCGCGAGCGTCGTGTCGGGTCCGATGAGGAGGAACTGGCCTGGGTCCTCACGTTTGCCTCCTGCGATGAGGCCATCCGTGAAGTTGATGCCCCCGAGGTAGAAACTGACGGTGTCCGCCGTCGGGTTGTTGACCTGAGCGTTGAGCCGGACAAGCGGAAAGAACGTGTGCAGCGGGAGCGGCCGGTCAAACGAAGCGACGAGGACTGTCGCGTCGTCCCACGTCGCCTCCAACTGGCGGTCGCGCTCGCCTCCGCACGCTGCTACCGAAAGCGA
>CBDCAM010000002.1:0-6900 GCA_965213925.1 Trueperaceae bacterium | reverse complement strand
ACTACGCTATTTACTCGATAACCAAGCGAAATTATCATATCTAGATTGTAGTGGATCACCTGGCGCCTTACCTCGCGCGCGCCTTCATTTCGAACCTGTAAGAAATCCTTACAAGTTCCAACCTCCTGAAGCTCAGCCGTTTGGTAGATGTTGGCAATGTGTATGGTAAGATTTTGCCGGGTTGTGTCGAATAGCTGCGACAAATCATTTAGGCTCGCCCACACCGTGTCTCCAACGACTCGTACCTGGAGTTGGACTGCGTTTGTGCTGGTCTGGTAAATGACTATCTCACCTCTGCCCTCGTTTGGGTTCTGTGCTCTATTCATGATGGTTCAGTTCTCGCATCTCCGCTTGACCATGCAATCCCTGCGAATCACTCCCATACGAGTCCTTCTTCCGAACTCGCCCATCAGGACGGTGGATCACCAGCTCTTCACCGTTCGCTCGCGCGCGATCGCAGGCTGGCCCGCCTGCTTCCGCTTGGGTGCTCGATAGCGCGGTGTCTCTGGTGCTGCCATCCAATTTCTCCTGCCATCCCCCGCCTGGGTGCGGCATTACTCTGGTTTGCTTGCTCATGTTATGGCGTTTGCGGAGGTAAGGTAACCCCGAATTACGTCTTCGACCAAACTTCTGGCGTTACTTTCTGAGTGAAAAATGCAGGTGGGCGTCTTGCGACTTTCCGCCTCCTAGCGACTTGCCGCGATAACACACCGAGATGATGACTTCGAGGGTGTAGTACTCCCGGCTCCGCTCTACCTCCCGATCACCTTCGCTTTGAACTGTTACAAATTTTGCAACAGTTGCCGCTTCCCCCACTTCGCCCTCCTCGATTGCGTTGCGGATGTGTCTGCTGATCACAGACTTATCTCGCCCGAATAGCTCCGCCATTTGCAGCTGCGTGAGCCACACCGTCTCATCGACCATACGCACCTGTAGGCGCGTCCGTCCAGCATCATCTTGGTAGAGGATGAGTTCGCCAGGTGGCGGAGGGCTCTTTGGGGCGTGCCTCATCCCTCTGAGCTACGTGGGTCATTCCCGAATGAGTCCTTGATCTTGATCCGTCCATCCCTCCCATGAATGACCAGCTCCTCATCGTTCGCTCGCGCTCGCTCGCGGGCGGGTCCGGCCGCTCCGGCTTGGGTGTCCGATAGGGCGGTGGCCCTGGTGTTGCCGTCTACCTTCTCCCGCCAGCCGCCGTCCGGGTGCGGCATCACTCTGCGTTGCTTGCTCATGTTGCGAAGTTTGATGGCCAAAGGTAAACCCAACTTGCGTCACCGGCCAAACTCTAGCGTTACTTTTTCAGTGAAAAGACCGGTTGGTTAGTCTGATGCCACTTACTCTGCTTTTGGAGACGCCTCCGCTTCCAGCAAAATCTGCATTGGACTCACCACCGGCAGCTCCACATTGCCGATCTTGTAGCCGCTCGTCTGCACGCGGATCATGCCGCGGGCCGTGCCGAGAGCGATGCCGATCAGGCTCGCGCGGGCGGGCATGGGGATAGCGTGGTGGCCTTTGCCGGCTAGCTCATCTAGTCCCTGGACACCTACCGACTTGAGCGACACGAAGAGTAGGTACGGGTTATGGTGAACTTTACCTGCATCAGCATCGTGGTAGGAGACCAACAGCCGGACGTTGGTCGCCTGCTTTGCCACCCCTTTCTGGAAGGAGATTCGCATCTCAAGGCCAATGTTGGCTGGTGCCTCATCTGGTCAGTTTTGCCGGAAGGCGCACAAATCCCTGGAATCGCGAAGGGCGCGTCGAACCGGCTCTAGCCATTCTGCGCCCGGCGGCTCCACTTAGTCAGGATGACGAACAGGTCGAAGATCCCGATGTCGCTGAGCTGAGTAATGCGCTCCTGTAGCAGGCCATTGCGAACGGCCTCTATCTCTTCGCCCTGCGCGAATTTCTCGACTTCCCCGCGGAGGATCCGAGCCTTTTCACTGTAATCATTGTGCGCCTTGCCACTTAGGTAGGTAAGCCCTAGACCCAGCAGCAAGAAGCTCGCAGCCACGCCCAGCAAATTGACGAGGTTCAGAAACAAGTCGCTGCGGTCGAAGGTGACCTCGCCGAACAGCAGAATCAGGCTATTGATGACGGTGTCGACAATCGAGAGGTCTTTGTTTTGGCGAAAGCCGAACTCGTAGAAGATCCGGAGCGCCGCCACCGCGACGCCGATCATGACGATGTGCTTGAGGAGGATGGAGATGACGGTGGCGAAGTAGCTGTCGTCGCCCTCGGTCTCGTCGAGGACCTTACGCGAGAGGCGCACGTACATATAACGTTGCAGGGCGTTCGCGAGCCGTTGACCTTCCTCGATCTTGTCGCTGCCCCGGGCCTGATCAGCCTGGGAGGCGAGGACGCCCGTAAGATCATCGAAGTCCGCCACCCCAAGGTAGCGCACCTCTCGGAGTTGACCGATGAGACGCACGGCCTCGATGAAGTAGAGCATTAAGCACAACCCTAAAACGAGGTAGTAGCCCTGGTGGGTGACGCCACAGATGACGCCCGCCAGCACGGTGGCCAACAGGTAGGTGAGGTAACGGCGGTTGAAGAGGAGGAAGAGGGCAGCCGGGTAGTATAGCTTTCGCAAAAACCAGACGTTCCGGAGTAAGGCTTGGAGCCACTCTGGTCTGAGGAAGAACACCCAGAAGGCCCCACGCAGCCAAGCGTAGATCGGCGTCCAAAACATACCGATGGTCGTGCGCCAGAAGGGAAACGGATCGTAGGCCGCCTCAATGGCACCGAGGATGCCAAGTACCATCAGGGGAAAGAGCAAACCGACAAGCAGTCGTGCGACTGCCCATCCGGAGGAGAGGTCGATGAAGGCGGGGGCCACCCAAAGCGAGATCCAGGTCAGCCAGGCGATCGCGGCTGCGAATTGGCTCGACCATTTCGGGCTGATGGCGCGGATAGCCTCTTTAAATTCTTGCAGACCACCTTCCTCCTCGAGTTGCTGGGCGTCCGGGGACAGCTTCTTCTCTTCGCTAGGCTTGGGCTGCGCTAACGTTGGCTTGGCTTTAGCCTTTTTCCTACGGGAGGCCCACCACTTCCAGAGACGCTGGACGCCGTTTGTCATCGTGTCGCCGTGCTTTCGGAAAAGCTCGATGATGCCGCCGACGACTACCTCGATGAGCCGAATGACGAGGTAAAACGGTAGCCAAACGAGGCCTGCGATGCGTGACCAGGTGTCGGTGTTTTGGAACTCTACCGCGGCTAGCAGCAATAGAGGTGTGATAAGTAGATAGACCTTCCCAAATAGCGGGGACGGGAGGTGAGCGGCGAACAGCGCCCAGGCCCAGCCGACGAGCATATACGAAACGATGGCCAGTGCGAGTAGCCAGGTAGCCCATTTCGGACTGAGGTGATCCAGCGCCTCACTGATCTTCTCGCCTATCTCTAAGGGTCCTAGCAGATTCAGGACGCTGCTGATGATCGTGCCGATACCCATGACGGCGTCTCTGAAGCTTTTGACTAATCTTCCAGCACCGGCATGCTCAAGACCTCCTTCGGATCGTAGACGCGGATGTGTAAGTCGGGAAAGGGCGTCTGGCGTGCGAAGCCGGACCAAATGCCGCGCATCGTCGAGAGCGAGATGCCGATGAGGATGCTCGCGAAGGTCTCGTCGACATCGACCCTGCGCTCTTCGGTGCCCTGATCAACTATGAGATAGTCCTGCAACCCATCCACGTGGTACTTGAACTCCGCCCCAATGCAGACAGGCGAAGCCTGCCCCCCGAGCGTGAGGTCGGCGTGGATCTCGAGCCGCACGTAGGCAAACTCCGCGTCGATCTGAAACCGCAGATCGTGCTTGATGATCGTATCACCCTCGACGGAAATGTCGTCGTCTTCGAGGTCGCGCGGGAAGTTGAATTCGCAGCGGTAGACGAAGGACCCCATCACGGAGATGTCGCTGGCCTTGAACTGGCGGGTGCTGTGCTCTTCCATATCAGGCCGCTTGCTGCAAGCTAGACGCCGACCCTACAGCCACTCGTGAGGATTTAGGCCGCGCATGAAGTGCCTGTTCGCCAGCGCTAAAGTTTCGGTAGCGCGTGCTCGTCGACAGCGCTCGGGCGCCAATACGGCGAGACGTGGCTTTCGGCTGCACCACTGCCAAGAGTTCCACGCCCAACACGGTCTCTAGCTCGGAGATCGTAGCGAGGGTCATGTTCTGCAGGCCCGTCATCCACTTGCTCACTTGCGAGGGGCGCTTGCCGAGTTGGCGCGCGAGCTCATTTTGCGACCAACCCAGGTCGGTGAGGGTTTCGGCGATGCGGTCGACGATGGCGAGGTTGCGCTTGACGAAGCGGTCGATTTCGGCTGGGACCTCGCGGTCCCGAAATGCTTCTAATCTGCTGGTAGCCATGGTGTTGTTAGTAGTCGAAAGAGTAGCCACCTTTTGGCCTAGCGTACTCGTCACGGTTGTTGATCAGGTCGCTGCGATAGTCGATGAGCTCGCGGTCGATCGCTTTGGCCAGCCGCTCCGCGAGCGCGAAGTGCTTGCCGACGACTGGACACTCCTGCGCTGTGCGCGTGGTTTTGAGTCCGCCGCCAAATAGGATCACGACGTGGGGAGTCAACCGCAGGGCGTAGAGGCGCAACATGGTTCGCTTCTCGTACTTCGGCGGAAGCGCTGTCGCTTTGCGTTCCTCCCGGAAGTGGTGATCCTGGGCACCCAGCCGGCTTCCTCCAATCTTGGACATCCATGATTGAATGATGTCGAGGTCTTTTTTGAGCTGCGGAGTGTCGTATTCATCGAGGAACCGTTCGAAGAGCGTTTCGGAGTCACCGTTGAGGGCGACGGACAGGTAGTCTACCTGGGCCGTCTCCCATACAACGTCTAGTCGTGCAAACATGTTCACTTTTAGGTGAACGGCCAAACTTTGTCCAAAAATCTGGCCGCAATTAACATATGCAGAGTTTTCGCGGGGCTACGCCCTACCCCAACCCCAGCGTCTCCAAAATCTCCTCCATCCGCGCCTCTACCTCCACCAGCTCCCTGCGGGTCTCTCGCAGCCTGGCATTGACGGCAGCCATGTCTACCAGTGGCTCTGGCTCGAAGGTGTCCACGTAGCGGGGGATGTTGAGGTTGAAGTCGTTCTCTCGCATCTCGGACAGCGGCGCGAGGTAGGCGTACTTGTCCTCTACGACGCCAGGCTCGAACTCATCCTGCCGGTAGCGCTGGTAGAGTCCGACGATGCGTTGTAGGTCCGACTCGCGGAGCTTGTTCTGGTTTTTGCCGGCTGCAAAGTGCGCGCTCGCATCGATGAACAGGATCTCCTCCTTGGCCTTCGCCTCCCGCGCCCGGTCGAACACGAGGATGGCGGCCGGGATGCCGGTGCCGAAGAAGAGATTGCTCGGCAGGCCGATCACGGCGTCCAGCAGGTACTGCTCGATGAGCTGCCGCCGGATCTTGCCTTCCGAGCCGCTCCGGAACAGCACACCGTGCGGCACCACCACCGCCATGCGACCGGTCTCACGCTTCGTGGTGCTAAGCATGTGGCTCAGAAAGGCATAGTCGCCCTTGCTCCGCGTCGGCAGTCCCCACCCAAAACGAGCGTGTCGATCATCGCCCAAATCAGCGTGGCCCCAATTTTTGAGGCTGAAGGGCGGATTGGCCACCACCACGTCGAACTGCATTAACCGATCGTGCTCCAACAGCTTGGGACTGCGAAGCGTGTCTCCCCAGCGGATGGTAGCGGAGTCGACACCGTGTAGGAACATATTCATCACCGCTAAGGCCCAGGTAGCGCCGTTGTTTTCTTGACCGTAAAGACTGAAATTGTTGCTGTTGAAGTGCTTGCGCACCTGGGCCGCCGTGCGCAGTAGCAAACTACCCGACCCACAGGTCGGATCACAAATGCGTGCACCGGGCTGTGGGTCGGCCAAACGCGCCACGAGTTCACTCACCTCTGGAGGCGTGTAGAACTCACCGGCCTTCTTGCCGGCGCCCTCCGCGAACTCGGAGATGAGGTACTCGTAGGCGTCGCCGATGACGTCGTTGCCGTCGAGCTGGCTCGGGCGCAGGTCGAGCCTCGAATCGTTGAAGGCATCGAGTAGCAAACCGAGCCGCGTCGCCTTGTCCTTCTCGTTGCCTAGATTCGAGGAGTTAAAGGAGATGCTCTGGAATATGGACCCGCCGTCGGGGCTCGACAGCTTCCCGGGGTTGGCCAGCTCTAGTTCGGCGAGCCCTTCGTCGATCAGTTCGCCTACCCCTTTGCGCTTACCGTCGATCACCTTACCGTCGCGGTGTCGGTACAGGTACTCGAAGCGACTCCGCTCCGGGACGTTGAAGCGAGCCACCGTCTCGATGGCGTGGCGCGCGCGCTCCTCGTCGCCCCTGTACTTGGCCAACAGCTCCTCGTGCAGTTCGCGGTAGCTGTCGCTTACGTACTTGACGAAGAGCAGCGTCAGGATGTAATCCTTGTACTGCGTCGAGTCGATGGAGCCGCGTAGCACGTCGCAGGCCTTCCAAACGATCTGATTGATGGTGGTCTTGTCGGTCATTTAGCGTTGGTCGGTGAGCATCGCATTGAGGCGTTGCTGGTTGAGGTCGTTGAGGCGTGAGCGCAGGTGCTGCGCCTGGCGGTGCAGGCGTGCGTACTCGACGACGGCCTCCTGGCGGCGCATCGGCGGTACGTCGACTTCCAGATCGGCGAGTGCCGAACGGTTGATGTTTTTGATGAAGGCACCCTCCTGGCGAGTTTCTAGCTGCCGCCAAACGTGCGTGGAGCACAGCTGGGCGAAGAGATACTCCCTCAGTAGACGGCTCGTATCCTTGACCTCCAGCCTGATGAAGCTACTCCCCGTGATCAGCGGGAGACTGCTCTCGAACTTCGGTAGGCATGGACGGTGCTGGCTGCCCTTGGCCAGGTAAAGCAGCGTTTGGGGGCTTACGCCAAA
>CBDCAM010000001.1:0-127737 GCA_965213925.1 Trueperaceae bacterium | reverse complement strand
CGTGAGGGGCATCTGATGACTTTACCTGTCCTCTTTTGTTCCCCTCATGATAAAGCGGGGTCGAAGGTAGCTATCCCTAGCAACGGGACACCTTTCCATCATCCACCTTATGACCTGCGAATGGTGGCGTGTGCCGCTTCGCTGCGGAAGTGTTAGGCGCGCTCGCTAGATGACCGAGCTACATCAACTTTTAGCGGATCTCATTCGCATACCTTCTCCAAATCCGCCAGGAGACGCTCGCAGGATTGCAAGCTTTATCGATAGGTGGCTGCGCAGTACTGACGCCGCAGTCCATACGGTCTACCCCTCCGAGAAGACGGAGGCGCACAGCGTGGTGGCAGTCCTCGGGAGTGGAGAGCCGCCTGTAATCACGCTGCACGCTCATATAGACACCGTGCCCGTTGGCGAGGCTGAAGCGAAGGAGTGGTCACGGGCTCCGTACACCCCAACTGTGATGGACGGCCGCATGTATGGCAAGGGCAGCGTTGATGACAAGGCTCCTCTGGCTGCGATGATGATCGCGTTTAGCAAGATCGCTGCGGCTAGTATATTCCGCGGTACTTTGGTGCTCGCCGCCGCCGCCGAGGAGGAAACTGGAGGACAGCTGGGCACAAAGTGGTTAGTCGATGCAGGTCATCTTTATTCATCAGACTTTATCATTGTTGGGGAGCAGACTCACAATCATGTGGCTTTAGCTCACAAGGGGGTAATGCGGGCGACCATCACCACCAGGGGACGCTCAGTCCACGCCACCAATCCGGACCGCGGAATAAATGCTATTGCTGCTATGTCCAAAATTGTGCTCGCGCTCAACACTTACCACAAAAAACTCGCCTCGCGCCAGCACCCGCTGGTCGGTCACCCGACTTGCAACGTGGGAACCATCAAAGGGGGGAATACCGCCAACGCAGTTCCTGACAGTTGCGTAATCAGGATTGACCGACGGATGATCCCAGGGGAAGATCCTGAAGCGGTTCAAGACGAACTTAAACATGTTGTCGGAAATGTGGATATCGCGCCCGCCGACGTGAGCGTCGACGACTTCCTATTTTCGAGTTGGTTCGAATCTAGTCTTGAGACCGACCTTGGGCGCGCGTTTCTCATTACCGTTCGGTCTGTAACGGATAGTAATACGCAACCGATCGGCTACCTTCCGGGAAGTGATGCCAAGCATCTTATGAAGCTGGCACGTGGCGACATGGTTGTGTTTGGTCCGGGCAGCTATGAAGTTGCACACGCCGCTGATGAGTATGTCGAATTGGCCGCTCTTGATCGATGCGAAGCGATTATCACCGGCTTTCTTCGCCGCACTATGCTAGAAAGAGGTTGACCTGGATGAGGTGCAGGTATGCTTATGAGCACCCAAATGAATGTTTTTATTATCTTTTCATATCTGTGATAAAGGATAAAGCAACTTTTGAAAAGTCGGTAAGAGCTACGGTTGAAATGAGCTGTCGTAGCTTGATGTCGTTCAAAGTAATTCGACGCAACCGGCAGCATAGGAGGCTGCATGTTCGATACTCTGATCCGCGGCGCAACCGTGGTGACCCCCGGAGGTCAGCAACGCCTCGACGTCGCGCTTGCCCGTGGGCGCGTCGCGGCCCTGCTCGAGCCCAACACCCCCGCCGAGGCCTCAATGGTCATCGACGGGACGGGCAAACACCTCTTGCCCGGCGCCATCGACATCCACTTTCACGTGCGCGCGCCCGCCTACCCCGCGCGCGGCACCGTCGAGACGGAAACGCGGGCCGCCGCCGCCGGGGGTGTGACCACGGTGTTCGAGATGCCTATATCCAAGCCCTGCTGCGCCACGCCCGAGGTGGTGCGCCAGAGGCGCGAGCTGTTTGAAAAAGGCGCCTTCGTGAATTTCGCCCTCTACGGCGCGCCCGGCACCTTAAAGCCGCGCGACGTGCGGGGCATGGTCGAGGAGGGCGTGATCGGTTTTAAAATCTTTATGACGAAAGCGCCCGAGGGGCGAGACGACGAGTTCGTCGGCCTCTGCTTGCCGAGCGAGGGGGAGCAGTACGAAGCGCTCAAGCTCGTGGCGGAAACGCGCAAGGCCTTGGTGGTACACGCCGAAAGCAACGAACTGCTTAAACATTTCTCCCAAAAGCTGCGAGCGACCGGGCGCAACGACACCCGAACACACGGGGAGTCGCGGCCGCCGGTGGTCGAGGCCGTGGCCATCGCCAAACTGCTCACCATGAACCGCGCCATCGGCGCGCCTCTACACATCGCGCACGTGTCCAGCCGCGCGGCGGCCGAGACCCTGCGACTGTTCCGAACGACCGGCATGGACGTCACCGGCGAGACCTGCCCCCAGTACCTGCTTTTTACCGAGGACGACCTGGCTCGAGTCGGGTCTTACGCCAAGATCAACCCGCCCCTGCGCACCAAAGACGACCAGGCGGCCCTGTGGGAGGCGCTGCGAGACGGCACGCTGCTGGCGGTCACGACCGACCACAGCCCCTTCACCGTTGAGGAAAAAGAAAGGGCCAAGACCGACATCTGGGCCGCCCCGCCGGGCGCGCCGGGGGTCGAAGAGCTGCTGCTGGGGATGCTGGACGCGGTCGAACGCGGTCGCGTCACGCTCGAGGGGGCGGTCGCCCTGACGAGCTCGAACGGCGCGAAGCGCTTTGGTCTTTACCCCCGCAAGGGCGCGGTTCTGCCCGGCGCCGACGCCAACCTGGTGCTGGTCGATCTCGCCAAGACTACGACCATCCATAAGGAAAAGCTTCAGACCCAGGCGCGCCTTTGTGACCGCCTTTACGACGGGATGACCTTTAACGCCAGTATTGAGGCCACGCTGGTGGGCGGCAAGCTCGTGTACCAAAACGGCGAGATCGTCGGCCGGGCGGGTGACGGCGGCTTCGTGCGTCCCTCCCGACCCACCAAGGAAGAGGTTCTGTCATGACGAGATTTTCAGGCGTTTACACCATCATGCCGACACCCTTTAGGGACGACGGCGCGCTCGACTTGGAGAGTTTGGAGACCTTGACGGACTTTCTGATCAACCTCGGCGTCGACGGGCTCGTGGTGCTGGGGGTGATGGGCGAAGCGCCCAAACTTTCGCAGAAAGAGCAGGACGAGGTCATCACCACGACGGTCGCGGCGGCGGGGGGCCGAGCGCCGGTGTTCGCGGGCAGCGGCGCGGAGGGCACCGACCTCGCCGTTGAAAAGAGCCTGAACGCGCTCTCGCTGGGGGCCTCCGGCCTGCTGGTCGCGCCGCCCCTCGTGCAGAACGACGGGGTGATCTTCGAATATTACCGGCGCATCGACGCGGCGGTGGACGGGCTCGTTATCTTGCACGACTACCCGGCCACGACCGGCGTCCGGCTGAGCCCGACGCTCGTTGCCAAACTGCACGCCCAACTCGGGCGCGTCGGGGTTATCAAGCTCGAGGAGACGCCGAGCGCGCCCAAGGTGAGCGCCTTGCGGGCGCTGGGCAGCGACGTCAGCATCGTGGGGGGGTTGGGCGGCATGTTCTTTTTGGAAGAGCTCGAGCGGGGCTCGGACGGCATGATGACGGGCTTCTCGTTTCCCGAGGTCTTGGTCGCCATCTACAAGGCCTATATCTCGGGCGACAAGGCCAATAAGGAGAAGGCGCGAGGGCTTTTTTACGGCGCCTGCCCCGTGCTGCGCTACGAGTTCCAGCCAGGCATCGGGCTCGCCCTGCGCAAAGAGGTGTACCGGCAGCGGGGCGCTATCAAAAGCGCCTTTGTAAGGCACCCCGGCGCGCAGATAGACGACCGGCTCAGGTCGGAGCTGGCGGGCGCGCTCGAGGCGAGCGGGCTCAGCGCCGAGCAAAAGGGGGTTAGCGCGTGAGGTTCGGCTTGGACGGAAAACTCGCCCTCGTGACCGCCGCCACCGGTGGGCTGGGCTTCGCCACGGCCCAGGCGCTCGCCGCCGAGGGCGCGCAGGTCGCCATCTGCGGCCGCGACGAGAGGAGGGCCGAGAACGCCGCCGCCCGCATCGCGGACGAGACCGGGAGCAGGGTTCTGGGGTTCGAGGCCGACGTGAGCCGGGCCGCTGACTTAGAGAGGCTGTTCGAGAGAGTCGGGTCGGAACTGGGCGGGCTCGACATCCTCGTGTCGAACGCCGGGGGGCCGCCCTCGGGCGGGTTCGATGCGCTGGACGAGAGCGCGTGGGACCTCGCCTACCAGCTCACCTTGCAGAGCGTGGTGCGCAGCGTCCGGCTGGCGCTGCCTCACATGCGGCGGCGGGGGGGCGGGCGCATCCTGACGATCGTCTCCTCGAGCGTCAAACGGCCGCTGCCCAACCTGCTCCTCTCGAACGTCTACCGCCCGGCCGTGCAGGGCCTATGCAAGTCGCTGTCGATCGAATTGGCAGCCGACAACGTGCGGGTAAACTGCCTCGCGCCGGGGCGCATCGAGACCGAGCGCGTGAACGAGCTGGACGAGGCGCTGGCCGAAAAACAGGGGAGGTCGTTCGGCGAGGTGCGGGCCGCGTCCGTCGGCAGCATTCCGCTGGGCCGCTTGGGCGAGCCCGACGAGTTCGGGCGCGTGGCCGCCTTTCTCCTCTCAGATGCGGCGAGCTACATGACCGGCGCCACCCTGTTCGTCGACGGCGGCGCGGTCACCTGTTTGTAGGAGTTCATCATGCGTTTGACTAACCTTAACTGGATGATGCTCGAGGAGACTGCAAAGATGTGCTGGGGTAAGGCGGGGCACGCCCTTCTGTCTGTTCTGTCAGGATTGGTTCATAGCAGGGTCGGTGCGGCCGTCCGCTAGCACTGTTTGTTGTGAAGCGTTCTGCTACACCCCACCCAGGGCGGTCAGCAACGAGCTCGTCCGCTCAAGGTAGAGGTTGCGCTGCTTGGTAAGGGAAAGCACTTCATAAGGACGGCTCCGTGGGCGCAGGCAATCCCTCAGTCCGTCGAAAACGTCGCAGAACCGTTGCGCTGAACCAAAGCTCTTGAAGCCTCGCATCCCTTTGTACCGGCCTCTGATACCTCTGTGATCTTTCGAGTTTGTTGTTCAAGTAGCGGCTGGTGCGGTGCTGAACCTCCTCGCCCAGCTCTTCTTTAACGGCGCGAGGATAAGCGTCATGACCGTCAGTCGTCACCTTCTCAGGAGGGGCATCAGCTGTGGTAAGCACCTTTTTAAAAAACGCTTTGGCCGCTTTCATAACCCGCGTCTCGCTCAGCCGAACGTCAATTAGCCTGCGGGTTTGTCTACGGCTCGGTACAGGTAGCACCGTTTCCCCTCGACCTTGAGGTAGGCCTCGTCCACATGCCACTTTCCGCCTCTCTTACCGCTGCGCCGCCTTCTCAACACCCCGGCCACAAGAGGAGCAAACCTCGCCTCCCACTCGCGTACCGCCTCGTGCGTGAAGGCGAACTCCCGCTCCAGAAATGTTTCTGCCAGGTCTCTGAGAGGTTGTAGCGTAGCCGCCATAACACCACGAGCAGCACGATGTCGGTCGGGTATTCGAGGACATTTCAGGGCGTCTCTGTCCTCTCGTTGAACATCTTGCCGCAGCCGTTGTAACGGTGGCGCTTGTAGCCGAGCTTGGTGGGCTAATCGAGCTTCATTGTGTGGTCGCAGCTGCAGTGGGGGCAAGTCGTCCGGCGAGGCTAGCATGGCCCTCAGAAACCAGTCCCGACAGAACCGCTGGCGCGACTGCATCTTGATTCAACCCCCAGCCACCTCGAGATTGACCCCGGTAATATAACTGGCTTCATCACTCATCAGAAAGGCCACCCCGTTGGCGACCTCCTCCAAAGTTCCCAGCCTCCGCATCGGTACCGAACGCAGCATCTGCTCCTCGACAGTTTTCGGGTCGGCATCGAAGTATTGAGAATTTGCTTTGGCCTGAAGTTCCGTTTGACGTGTCCACATATAGCCGGGACCTATCAGCGCGGGCGAAATGGCGTTGACCCGGATTCCATAGGGGGCGAGATCTTTGGAGGCCGTTTTGGTAAGGCCGACGACTGCAAATTTAGAGGCCGAATAAGCCAACATGTTGGGTGGGCCCTCCACCCCGGCCATGCTTGCGGTGTTGACAATAACCCCGCCACCCTGCTGACGCATGTGCTGCGCTCCCGCCTTGAGCATATTGTAGACGCCGACAATATTGACGTCCACAACCCTTTGAAAATCGTCATCGGGGTACTCGTCGGTTTTGGCAAAGGCACCCTGATACCCGGCGTTGTTGAACAGACAGTCGATGCGCCCGTGCTCCGCAACGGCTCTCTCTATGGTCGCCCCGACCTCGGCGGCCCTGGTCACGTCACAGGCGTATGAGCTTACCCGCCCCCCATACCCCTCCAGTTCTGCGGCCGTCTCGAGCCCCTTTTTTTCGTCGATATCTAAGATGACGACGCTTGCACCATCCATCGCGAACCGGTGCGCGCTCGCTCGTCCGATATCTCCCCCGCCCCCAGTGATGAGGACGGTCTTCTCCTGAAAACGGTACCTTGCACTCGCCATACGTGTCTCCTTCGCGTTACTCCACGCCAAAAAAGTTGGGCAGATACCGCATAAAAAAGTAAGAGAAAATGAGCGGAGGTATCATCAGCAGGGTCACCGAGGCGCTCAGCTGATTCCACGGCACCTCCATGCCCATGACCGCAAAGGTCGCCGATGCAACAGGCATCGTCACCGCCTGCCGCGAAGTGAGGATAAAAGCCAGAAAGAATTCGTTCCAAACCAGAATGAAAACGAAAATCGCCATGCCGAGCAGACTGGGCAGCGCCAAGGGCAGAGCAATTCTATAAAAAACGCCGAATGGACCCAAACCGTCGAGTTCGGCCGCCTCTTCATACTCGATGGGCAGATGCTTGAACGTCTCGATAGAGAGCCAGATCATGGTACTCACCGTGATGCTCAAGTAGGTCGCGATGAGCGCCCCCTTGGTATCGAGCAAGCCCAGTTGCAACCAGACCAGAAAAAAGGGAATAAAGACAGCCACAGGCGGCATGAAGCGCAGCGACAACACGAAGAAGCGAAGGTCGCTTTTGGCTCGAAAACGGTAGCGCGCAAAGATATACGCCGTAGGCACGCCCATCACAAACCCGATAAGTAGAGACAGGGGCACGACGATGAGGCTGTTTCTTACGCCGTTGACGATGGTGCCTATCTGCAACACCCTTTGGAAGTTGTCCAGGGTGGGCGTGAAGAAGATTTTGGGCGGCCAAGAGATGATGTCGACGCGCGTTTTAAACGCGTTTAGGACGATCCAGAGAATAGGCGCGACGGCGATAAAGAGAATTACCGCCAGAACAAGCAAGCTGAGGATGCGCCCGAGCTTCATTCGTGCCACCGCCTCAGTGACTTCCAGATGATGGTGATGAGAATGATCGAGAGGACAACCATAAAGAGAGACATAGCCGAGGCGTAGGAGACACGGCCCGCCGTCCCCATCCCTTGCCAGTAGGCGTACATGTCGAGCGTCTCGGTCGCCACCCCCGGCCCACCTCCCGTAAGGACGAAGATGAAGTCGAAGCTCCGCAGTGACTCCATCATCTTGACGAAAACCAAGGGCAAGGAGAGGGGTAAAATAATCGGATACATAATGTTTATGTAGAGGCGCGCCGTATTCGCGCCGTCTAAACGGGCAGCCTCGATAAGCTCCGAGGGGACCTGTTGCAGCAAGATCATGACCAGCGCCGTGAGGAGAAAACCCCACTGCCAAACGTCGATCACGACGATAGCGGCGAGGGCAGTACGTGGATTCTGGAGAAGCGCAAAAGGTCCTAAGTTGACGAGGCTGAAGAGGTAGTTGAAAATCCCGATGGACGGGTCATACATGAGCCGCCACATGTAGGCGGCGCCGACGCGGGGCAGCACCGCAGGCATGATAAAGACAAAGAGGCTCATGGTACGCAGCCAGCCCTTGGCGACTTCGTGGACAAACGGTGCCAGGACGAACGCCAGAAGCATCGACCCGCCGACCGTGGTGACGAGAAAGGTTGCCGAAATACGTAACGAATTGAGGAATCTCTCGTCCTTAAACATGGCGGTGTAGTTGCCGAACCCGATAAAGTTCATAGGCTGATTGCTTCTTAAGTCCCAGTCATAGAGAGAAAAGTATAGAGCTGTGAAAAGTGGATAAAAGGCAAAAATAAAAAGGGCAGCAAACGTAGGAATCATGAAGAGATAAAAAAATTGGCGTTTTGTCATGTTCTGCCGCCCTGAGGAATAGCTACCGTATGAGCCGTTTGGTCCCGGAAGAGCCTCCTGTGGACGGTACCGTCCACAGGAGGCGGAGGTCTATCGTCCGAGAACGCCCTCGGCATAGGCTGCTGCATCGTCCAAAGCAGCCTGAACATCATAGGGTTGATCGTTGTACGCCGCAGTAAAGAGCTCTTCAAGCTTTATCCCCAGGTAATCACCGATCTCACCCCACTCGGGAATCTGAGGAATTGTTTGCCGCTGGGCATTCAACATGTCCCCCATCGCGCTCGAAAATTCTGGCGGATACGCCTCAGCAAAAACCTCGCTTTCGAAGGTCGCGGTGCGGGCGTTGGTCAGACCGCTGCCTTCCGCAACTTTCCGGAGCTCGTTCTCTTGACTGGTGAACCAAGCGATAAACTCGCCCGCCGCCTCGCGCTCGGCCTCTGTCGCCGCGCCGGGCGCGGAGATGGCAAGACCGTGGACGCTGGTGTTCGATACCGGCGTCCCGATGGGACCTGCCGGCGCGACACTATAACCCATGTTGTCGGCGACCACCGACCGCTCGGGGTCTTGCAAGGTATCCATTTTGAGGTTTGCAAAGGTCACAATACCCACGCGCCCCGCCGCAAAGGCGTCCAACGCATCCGACCAGGACATGGTGGGGCTGGGGCTATGCTTGATGAGCTCGAGGTAATACTCTACGGCTTCTACCGCTTCGGGCGAGTTGATAACGACGTTTCCTTCCTCATCCAGGTAGCTCCCGCCAAAAGCAGAAAGGTAATGGCTAAAGCGCCAAACGTTCATACCCGAACCGCGGAGCCCGCGGGTAGCGGTTCCGTAAACCCTGGGGGGGTCATGAAGTGCCTTGACCACTTCCAGATATTCGTCCAAGTTTGTCGGAACATTAAGCCCATGCTCCTCGAGGAGGTCTTTGCGGTAGAACATGAGGTCGCCTTCGGTGATCATTGGGGCGGCATAAGGAACGCCCTCATAACTGAGCATCTCGACGAGTGCAGGAGAAAAGCCGCTAAAGTCGAGCTCCTCGGGAAAATAGTCCCGGATCGGCACAATCCAACCGTTCGAAGCGAATTCGGTAACGTTGGCCTCGTCAATGTAGTAGACATCGAACTGGCCGGCACCCGTCGAAGCGTCGAGCCTGGACCTGGCCCGACGTTCTAACTCGGCGAGGTAGGTGATGTTGACGGTGATCCCCGTCTGCTCTTCGAATTCGGGAATGTAGGCTTCCATCTGCTCCCACTCCAGCCTCGGCTGAGACAAAACCTCGACGACCTCTTGGGCGCTGGTCACGCCTATCAACAGAGCTGCAACACAAAGCATCAGTTTCCGCATGGGTAGACCCCTCCTAAAGTTTCCGATAAGGCTAAAAGGCTAAAGATCTGTGGCCGCGTACCGCTCTCACCTACATTTATGTCGCCATTGCTGTCCCCCCCTCTCGAGCACTACAACCACTTCCGGACTGCTCCCAACGGGTAGCGTGGTGGAGCTTTTGCTCTGGAACATCAACCTCTCTAAAAACGAGTGTTCGATGCTCAATGGTATTTCTCACATATGGTTTCGTGTTCATTAGCATAACCGATCCTTCGGCCTCTGTCTAGGGGAATCGGCATCTTTGGAAAAACCCCCGGTCGCGGTGGTATTTGTATGCTCTCAATTGGCTTTATAAAAGACTGAGGAGGAACCTCTGCCGTCTGACGACACCTGATACAATGGCTTGGTGGTCAGTATTTTAGATGTCGCTAAACGGGCGGGAGTGTCCCCTTCGACTGCCAGACGCGCCATCAACGAGCCCCATCTTCTTGCTCCAGAAACGCTCGAACGGGTTCTCAAAGCAGTTGCCGACTTAGAGTACGAACCCAACCAAGCAGCGGGGGCGCTCAGGCGCGGTCGCAACCTTGCAATCGGCTGGATGGTCGGTGACATCACGGCACCCTTTTTCTCAACACTAACGCGCGTGATCAGTAGAGAGGTGCGCTTTCGAGGTTACACCTTGCTCGTTGCAGAAAACGAGTACGATGCAGACATCGAATTGCTCAACCTCAAGATGTTCTCGGGTCACCGGGTGAGCGGGATTATTATCCGCTCTTCCTTTGGAAAGCACAACTACAGCTACTTAGAGCGGATGCAGGAGCAAGGTGCAGTTATAGTCGAGATCGACTACATTCACGAAAGCAGCCCCTTCCACCATGTCATGCTCGAAAACGTTGCCGCTGCAACAGAGGGGGTTCATTATCTTCGCGGTTTGGGTCATCGTCGAATCGCTGGGCTCGGTCTTCAAAAAGCTGCAGGAGGCTTTGACGAGCGAACACAAGGCTTTGTGAGCGCGATGAAAAATCTAGGGCTCGATTTGCCTGACGCGTACAACCCCACTCTCCACCAACGTCCAAAGCAGGTCGACGATAAAGATGCTTACGACCTCACGCTAAAGTTGATGCAGCTGGCAACTCCTCCCACCGCTCTTTTTACTATGACCAGTACTATCGCGATGGGGGCCGTCGAGGCTCTGAGAGACCTGCATCTGCAAATACCTGAGGATGTGTCGCTCCTAACGTTTGATAATGACCCTCTGACACGGTTTGTCAGTCCACCACTCTGTGTACTTGAGCAGCCTACGGAGCTTATGGGTCAGGCTGCCGCCAAGCTTGTTCTGGATGAAGTCGAGCGTCCATCGCATTCGGTCGTTCGTCAACGGTTCCCGGCCAGACTCATCAAAAGACAAAGCTGCGCTCCTCCCTATAGCCTTCGCGTAAAAGTTGGCGTTGTCAAGTAAACTTCAGCAGCGACGTGTTAGGTTTTCCGGCCACGAATGCTGCTGCCAATCTGTACAAACGCCACCGCTTTCCTGCTGAAATCATCAGCCACTGTGTCTGGTTGTACTTCCGTTTCTCTCTGTCGTACAGGGACGTTAAGGAGATGATGGCTGAGCGGGGTGTGATTTTAAGCTCTGAGACAGTGCGGCATTGGTGCGGCAAGTTCGGTCGGACTTCCGCTAACAGCTTAAAGCGCCGTCGCCCACAGCCGGGAGACAAATAGTATCTGTATGAAGTGTTTTTGACCATCAACGGTCGGCGCTCGTGCCTGTGGCAGGCGGTGGATCAGGGTGGGCATGTGCTTGACGTTCTGGTGCAGAGTAAGCGCGACAAGAAAGCGGCTAAAAATTTTTTCGAAAAGATTCTCAAGGGTTTGCAGTACGTGCCTCGCGTGATTATCGCAGACGAGTCACAAAGCAAGGGGGCTGCTAAAGAAGAGATACCCCCAAGCGTGGAGCATCGCCAGCTTAGCGGGGCTTAACAACCGCGCCGAGAACTCGCACCAACCGACCAGAGAAAGAGAGAGGCGCATGCAGCGCTTCAATATTCTGGACACGGCCAAAAGTCCCTGGCGGCCTACAGCTTTATCTCTTCACATTCCACCCTAGACGCCACCTGTTTACCGCCACCGACTACCGTCAGGAGCTGAAGCAGCGGTTCGCGAGTTGGCGGGAGGTTACTGGCCTCCATGTGGCTGCCCAACGAACACAACAACTGCAGTAGTCACCTTCTACCGCTTATATTGAGGCTCGCTAAAGATAAGTTGACAACGCCTCCAGCACCTCACCCTGTGTGCTCCTGGAGGTCTGCATTGGCAGTAAGGTCGTGAAGGGAATGGTGAAGTGGGGCGAGGGCATCGTAAAGGTGGCAAAAAACCTGCTGATACAGCGTCTGATAGAACCCCTCAAGCTCTTTAGTCGGTTTGACACGAACATACGTTGCGCTCATCAAATTCTGAGCCTCCTGAAAGGTAGAAAAGGTTCCTGAGCCGAGCCCCGCAAGCATGGTGGCACCCAGGGTGGTCACCTCATCAACCTGCGGCACGAGCAGGTCCTGCCTGGCCAGGGTGGCCTTGACAGTCATCAGCAGCGAGTTACGGGCTCCCCCTCCGATGGTACAGATGCGCTGAGGAGACAAAGAGAAGTGCTTCCTCAGTCCTTGCAGCGAGTGATACGCGTCAAGCGCGAGTCCTTCAAGCAAAGCTCGTGCAAGATCTTGAGGTTGCGTTGCGATGCTGAGGCCAACAAAGGCACCTTTCGCGCGGTCGTCATTATTGGGCGGGCTCGAAAGGCGGAGGTGAGGAAGAAATGTCACGCCTCGACTTCCCGCGGGCGCCTTGCGCGCAGAATTTACCAACTCATCGTACGAGTTGCTTTCGACGGATATCGTCTCTCTGAACCATTCAACCGCGGCACCACAGGTAAAGAGGCCTCCATTAGCATAGTACCTTCCTGGGGTGACGTGAACACCCTGCTGATAACCTGTTCGTGCCAAATCACCACTCAAGCAGGGTTCTTCAAGCACTGTAAACACCGATTCACTCGTACCCATAGAGTCGAGAATATCGCCAGGGTCGTTAATACCTAAGGCAAACGCCCCACAAGGATGGTCATGTCCTCCAGCGATGACGGGGGTGCCTTTAGGTATGCCGAGCAGGTCCTGAGCCTTGACTGTCACATTCCCAAGAAAACTACCGCTCGTCACGACGTCTGCCAGTAAGCTTACGGGAAGATCACAGGCCGCGAGCAGCTCTCCGGACCACGTACGGGTACGAAGATCCAGTAACATCAGGCGTGAAGCAAGAGACTCATCCGTTGCTTCAACGTTACACAATTTGAAGTTGATGTAGTCCGCCGCGTTCAACCAACGGTGAATTCGTCCAAAGATATCCGGCTTGTTGCTCCGGAGCCATAGTAGCTTCTGAATCCCGAAAATGGGCAGGATCGGTAGGCCTGTGATGCTGTAGACGCGCTCCTCTCCCACTTCTTGGTGCCACCAGGCCGCCTGTCCGTGCGTTCATCGTGCCAGGCTATCGCGTTGTGAAGCGAATTTCCCTGCTTGTCGACGGGAACGGCGGTCTCCGCCATGCTGGCAACCGCTATACCTAAGATATGAATATTGTCGAGTTGCTCAACCACCGAGTGGATGGTAGCTGCCGTGGTGGTGACGAGCTGATCAGGATCGTACTCCGCCCAGCCCGGTTGGGTGCGGAGTACAGGTAGACGGTGGCTGGCGCTCGCGGCCAGCGCTCCATTAAGGAAGAACGCACTCGCCTTGACGTTGGTGGTGCCTACATCAACGCCAAGCAGCACCGCGCCCCGTTCAGACACGAACCCCTTCCTGGAGTTCCTGAAGGGCTTTATCGACGCTGATATCTTCGTGGATGAAGCGCGACAGTGCGCGCGTCACGCCGACAAAATTCTCGTGCTGCCAGATGTTTCGGCCGGTCACGGCACCCCTCGCGCCTGCCGTCATGGCATCTTTGACGGTCTGAAAGACTGCGCGTGTGGAAGTCATTTGCGCACCCTCCGCGATCATCATGGGAATCGGGCAGCTTTCGGTAACGTACCTGGAGGATTCGACGCTGCCGGTGTGACAATTCTTGATGGCATCCGCCCCATGCTCAAAGGCTAGACGCGCGGCGCTCGCCATGACCTCATGGTTCATCCGACTGGGATGCGCTCATAAGTACAAAGTATGGCTTCGGATAAGACCGGAAGACCGGTTGTCATCGCTTCGGCCGACACGCGCGCCGTAATCTCCAGCGTTTCAAGTTCCGCCTCGGACCCGACGAATGTCATAACGATCACCCACTCACGCCGAGATTCAGTGCATCTCCCACGCTGTACATGAGGCGCCATTCGCTGTAGCCTAACCAGTCGCGCTGGTACAAGCTGATGCCCCCATCCACCCTGAGAATGGTCGGTGTGGTCCCCGCTAACGTCGGTGCATAACGCTCGAGGATACTGAAGCTGACCGTCACAGCATCCGAGGCCGAGGTCGGCAATTTCCGTCTCGCCAACTTCCTTGTAAGGACGACGCCTGCTGCCTTTAACGGCTCGAGCGCCCGCTCTTTCACGCTGGTCATGTCGCTCCTTTCTTGTCGCTAGGTCCATAGTAAACGCCATGCGGGTCCGCCCGCTAGTACCTGCCGTCAACCTGATGCGCGGCCCCAAGCCACCCTGCAGCGGGACGCTCTGAAACACGCCGGTAACTTGCAACGCCGCTCATCTCGCGGCACCTACGGCATCAGTGAGCGTCAGGCAGCGCTCCGGCGCGCGCTGCTCCGACACCGCTTGAAGAACTCACAAAGGAATCCCGGAAAAATCGAATGGGTCAGGTAAACACCTAAAGGGGGATTGACAATGGTTTTCATGCTCCATTAAACTGTGAAAGTAGTTTTCACAGTTAGGATCCGCCATGGGCATGAGGAATCAAACCATTCACAACCGTGGTTCGTTAGCGGTCATCTCGGATGCGCTGCCGAAGCTGCGCGGGGCGCAACAAAGGGTTGCGAAGTATATCCTCAACGCTCCGAATGAGACGATCGATCTGACCATCACGGAGCTGGGGTCGCGTGTGGGCGTGAGCGAGGCAAGCATCGTCCGTTTCGCTCAAGCGCTGGGCTATTCCGGCTTTCATGCGCTCAAGATCCGCCTCGCCGAAGACATCGTCTCACCCATGTCCATCATGCATGAGGACTTAGCCCCAGATGACAAGTCCGTCGCGGCCGTGCAGAAATCGATGACGGTAGGTCTACGCTCCCTGGAAGACACGATTCACATCCTCGATATGTCAACGCTGGAAGCCACAGTTCGGGCTTTGAGCAGTGCTCGCCGCATCGTTTTACTCGCCTCAGGCAACTCGAGCCCCATAGCTATGGACCTCAACTTCCGCCTGACGAAGATCGGGCTTCATAGCCAGTTCTCGACGGATCCGACCTTGCAAGAGATGCACGCCGCACTCACTACCGCCGAGGACGTCGCCGTGGGCATATCGCACACGGGGAGTTCAAAAGATACCGTTCACGCCTTAGCAGTGGCCAGACAGCGCGGGGCGCGGACGATTTGCATCACCAATCACTCCGACTCCCCGCTGACCCGCTACGGGAATCTCCGCTTGTTTACCGCCACACGCGTCAGTCACTTTCGTGAGGAGCGCTTAGACTCCAATCTTGCGATGCTTGCGCTCACCGAGGCGCTTTTCGTCGGTATCTGCACCGAACGGGCCGACGCTACCGAGCAGGCAGTTTCGCGAACGCTCAGGGCGACCGAGCATCGAAAGTACTAGGTTCTATGAACAGGAAGCGAGGCCGTATGTAGAACTACACCAGATCCGACGTCTTAGGCCCTAGGCACTTTCTCAACAAGGTTAAAGGAGACGAAAGTATGAAGGCAAGATTGATGGGGTTAGTCCTGACAGCGGTTGTTTTAGCTTTGACCGGCAGTGTATTCGCCCAGTCGAGCGAGGTGGTCACGCTCGAGTTCGCCCAGTGGTGGGAGCCGGAGCTCCCCGCCGGGGAGTTCAGAGCGCTGATGGACGAATTCGAGGCGCAGAACCCCGGCATCGAGGTCGAGTTGATCAGCGGCCCCTACTCGTCCACCAGAGATCAGATCGTTGCCGGCGCCGCCACAGGAACGATGGCGGATGTTGTGGGGCTTGACGGTGCCTGGGTTAACGACCTGGTGAAACAGGGTGCGCTAGCCAGCCTTTCTAACCTGATGAGCGAGGCGGGGTACGACGACAGCGAACTGGCAGCACAGATCCGGCTGGACGGTTCGACCTACATGATCCCGGTCGTCAACTTTGTTTACCCTGTATTTATCAACCTAGACCTGATGGAGCAGGCGGGGATCGCCAGCCCCCCCTCCACGCGTGGCGAGTTTGCCGACGCCGCCAGGGCGCTGACGGACGCTGATAACAACGTCTCTGGTTGGGTACTGCCCTTGTCGATGGAGCAGCCCAACGGTATCCAGAATGACGTGATGTCGTGGGTCTGGGCGAGCGGTGGGAGCATGCTGGAAGATGGCCAACCCAACTTGGTGGGCAACGAGGACGTGCGCAGCGCTATGGAATTCATAAAAGGCCTTTACGACGCGGGTGTCGTCGCTCCCGGTGCCTTCTCTATGCGAGAACAGGACAAGGTCGAAGAGTTTACCAACGGCCGGGTCGGCATGATGGTCGACAGCCTGGCGCATATCAACCTGATCCGCGAAAGAAACCCGGACCTGAGGTTCGCCATCACCGCGCTGCCAGCGGTCGAGGGGTATACCGGCCTGCGCGGTCTTCCCTATGCGTCCTGGGGCATCGGTATCGCCGAGAGCAGTGAGTACAAGGCCGAAGCGTGGCGGTTGATCGAGTTCCTCATGAGCGCAGAGGCCAACTCGGAACTGTCGTCCATTGCCAACGCCTTCCCCGGCAATGTGAACGCCACGCCCGACTTCGTCGCGACCGATGAGCTATTTGCTGACGCCTTCGAAATTTTCCAGAGCGGTTCGTTGGCGAACGAGTTTGTCGGCCTGCCGGTGGCCGAGACTCTCATGCGCGAGTTTGACGAGCAGTTCCAGCTCTACTTAGACGGCGACCTGACGCTTGATGAGTTTCTCGCCAACGCCCAGGCGTCCTGGACGGAAAGCTTCCAGTAGGACATTGGGCGTAGCTAAAAGGCTATTCCCGTGGCGCTGAGTCTGGCAGGCGCTAGCGCCCGCCAGACAGAAAGGGCTTCATTATGGCGAACATGAGCGTCCCAGCGCCGTCAGCGCCGCCTGCACGGCGACGCCTGGGGAAGCGGCTCACCCCTTTTATTTATCTGTCGCCGACCCTTCTTTTGCTGACCGTGCTGTCGTTAATTCCCATCGCGACCGTCTTCTACTATTCCTTGATGGATAACGTCATCATCACGGGGGACACGCCGTCATTCGTGGGTTTAAGCAACTATATAGAGATCCTCGCGAGCGGCGACTTCCTCACGGCGCTTGGTAACACGCTTATTCTGGCGATAGGGAGCGTTATCGCCCACTTTATCCTCGGCCTGTCTTTTGCCATGCTCCTGAACACCGATCTGGTCAGCCCGATGACGAAAGCGCTTTTCCGGGTTGTCTATATCTTACCCTGGGTGTTTACAGCGTCGATCATAGCCGTTCTGTGGCGGCTTCTACTCAACCCCAATGGCGTCGTCAACTATATGTTGATGGGGCTGGGCCTCGCGGGCGGACCCGTCGAGTGGCTGGGGTCAAGGCAGTTAGCCTTGCCCTCGATTATCTTTATTAACATCTGGGCGGGCTACCCCTTCTACATGGTCAGCTTCCTTGCCGGCCTTCAGGGTATCTCCGCCAGCCTATACGAGGCGGCCAAGATCGACGGTGCCAACGCGCTTCAGCTCTTTCGGTTTATCACGCTGCCCCAGCTTAAGCCCATTATTATTAGCCTAGCCATGCTCGATTTTATCTGGACAACCCACCAATTCACCTTGATCTGGATGACCACGGGGGGCGGTCCGATACGGGCCTCCGAGGTGCTAAGCACCTTTACCTATAAAACGGCGTTCAGCTCCTACCAATTCTCTCTCGCCTCGACCATCGCCGTGATCATCCTGGCCCTTTCGACCATCGTGGGCGTGTTCTATGTCCGGAATCAGCGACTGGCGAACGGCTGACATGGCGAGCATAGCCAGGATCAGTCCATCCAAGGTCTTCGTCATCGCCGGACTCGTGTTCGGGGCCCTCTTCGCCGGACTACCGGTGTTGTGGATGCTCGCGTCTTCATTCAAATCAAATACCGAAATCTTCGCCTATCCTCCCCGCTTGATCGGCGAGTCGTTCTCCCTCGCAGCCTACCGGGCCGTTCTCACCGATCCGCAGCAACGACGTTTCTTTTTCAATAGCTACCTCATCTCTACACTGGTCACCGTTTTCACGTCGCTCGTCGGGATTCTGGCGGGCTACAGCTTCAGTAGGTATAACTTTCGGTTCAAGCACGCTTTGAATCTGCTGATTATTGGCGTTCAGTCGGTGCCGCCAATCACGCTGATGATTCCCTACTTCGGCCTCATCGTCTGGCTGCGGCTCTACAACACCTACTGGGCGCTCATCCTGACCTACATGGTGTTCACCCTCCCCTACGCCATCATCATGATGACGGGCTACTTCAACACCCTCCCCCGAGATTTGGACGAGGCCGTCGTCATCGACGGCGGGGGCAGCTCTGTTGTCCTGTGGCGGATTCTCGTCCCCATTTCGTTGCCCGGGATTGTCTCCGTGGGCGTTTATACCTTCATGTTGGCCTGGAACGAGTTTTTGTTCGCCCTCACCCTCACCAGAACGAACGAGATGCGCACTGTTCCTGTCGGCATCCAACTGCTCATGGGTCAACACTCCTTCGAGTGGAATCAGATGATGGCGATGAGCGTACTCGGATCTCTCCCGGTGTTGCTCCTTTTCCTTGTCTTTCAGCGTTACTTCATCACTGGAATGTCCGCAGGGTCCGTTAAGGGGTGAGAATGCCTGAACCGCCAGGTTATCTGTATATATCGGCTAAGGATTTAACCTAGTACAAATAACGGAGGCACATCTATGTTGCTCAATATGAAAGATCTGTTGGCTGTAGCGCACGCAAACGCCTTTGCCGTACCGGCCTTTAACATCAGCAGTAACATGCTGCTTAGAGGCGTGATGGAAGCTTCCGAAGAGGCTGTAGCGCCGGTCATCCTGGCGATTCACCCGGATGAGCTGGCGTTTCTCCGACCTTCTTTCGTTAAGACGGCTATCGAGGAGGCGGTGAACGCCACCGTCCCGGTGTGCATCCATCTCGATCACGGCTCGTCGATGGCTCAAATCATGGAAGCCATCCGGTGCGGGTTTACGTCAGTGATGATGGACGCCTCTATGCTGCCGCTCGAGGAGAACATTGCGATTTGCAAGAGGGTCGTAGAACTTGCTCACTCGGTAGAGGTTTCTGTGGAGGGCGAGCTAGGCACCATCGGCACCACCGGTCCCGAGGCAGAGGCGGGCGCGGAAGAGATCATCTATGTCAACCCAGACGACGTCGAGACGTTCGTCGAAGCTACGGGCGTGGATACGCTGGCGGTCGCGGTTGGTACCGCTCACGGCATCTACCCAAAAGACAGAAAGCCTGAGTTGAGGCTTGGCCTGTTGCAGGAGATCACGTCAAGAGTGGACATCCCGTTGGTTCTACACGGCGGCTCCGCCAACCCCGATGATGAGATCGCCAGGGCCGTAAAGATGGGCATCAACAAGATCAACATTTCCAGTGACATCAAGGACGCTTTCTACCAGCAGTGCCGCAAAGTGCTGTCAAATCCCGCGCTAAGGGAGCCGAGCTCGATCTATCCCTCCTGTATCGCAGCGATGAAAGAAGTTGCCCACTACAAGTTTAGGCTCTTTGACGCCGCAGGCAAGGCCAAACTGTACCCATAGGCTCCTGAGGCGAAGGCGGGGCGAGAACGTCCGCGTCATCTGGTGTATTCGACCGAGAAGGATATATGAAAGAAAGAATCGCTTTGGGGTTCGGCAATAATGTTGACTACGAAATCATCTGGGACTCCAGGGTTATCGAAAACATGGTCATCCGGTACGGCATCCGTAATGAAGAGCTGGATATCAGCCGGGTTGTCACGAACGAGCGCGACCTGGTCATTTCGATCGTCAGCTTTTTAAATGCTGGAGTTGGAGGCGAACGCACCGTTTCCTCGTCGGAGATCCTCGAGCAGTTTTCGCGGAATTTCGAGAAACGAATCACGCTCGGCGGGACCGGCGTACGCGCGGCTATTGCCATGCGTAAGCTCGGCTATACCTCGGCCCTTCATCTTGTCACCGTTAATGATCACGTACGCAGACTTATCCCCCACGATAGCCCGTACGTCTGTAGCAATACCCACGACAGCCTGTACCCCCACGTGATCGTGCAGTTTGGGAAGGGCAGCGGCGTCAGGGCTGGCGATATCGACATCCGCGCCAACCAGGCAAACCGCATCATCTACCACAGGGATGACGACAATATCGCCATGAGCCTTAACAAGGGCTTCTCTGACTTGATCACAGGCGTGAAAGTGCTCCTGCTCTCAGGCTTTAACGCCATGCAGGACGAAGCGCTCCTCTTAAAGAGGCTCGAATCGCTCACAAGAATCATGGAAGCTCTCCCCAAAGACGCGCTGATATTGTATGAGGACGCAGGGTACTACGAGCCGAAATTTCGCCGAATGATTCTCCAGATCTTGGAGGAGAGAAAGCATATCATCAGCCTGAATGAAGATGAGCTCCAAGAGTACGTCGGGCGAAAGCTAGATTCTCTAAACGCCTTCCAAATCAAAGAGGCGCTCGAGGATTTACGAAGACTCATTCCCAAACCCGTTATCGTTGTACATACCCGCTATTGGGCGCTCGCTTATGGCGACGAGGCGTTCAAGCTTTCGAAAGCCCTTAAAGGTGGTGTCACCATGGCGACAACGCGTTTTTATTACGGGGATGAATTCACCCCGGACAATTACAGCGAGATCGAGGGTCTTCGTGCTAACGAAGGAGGGGCTGCATTTAGCAACGAGGTAAACAGACTGCTAGGCAACAGAGTATGTTGTTTCCCTGTCGCCCATGTTGATCTGCCAAACGCGACCACGATTGGGCTTGGTGACGCATTTGTTGGCGGATTCTTATCTGCACTGGCTACTTGAGGCTGAGTAGGAGATCTGATGCAAAGGAGGTCACGTCGCTGCGTGGAGCCGTTCAGGGTTCCGCATGCTTGGTGATATGCCTATACCTGCTTGTGACCTGCTTTTACAAAACTAATCCAGGCACACTGCAGCCTCTCGAGACGCCGCGACAAAAGGGTGTAATGCTCATTCAGCCTTTCAAATAGTTTTAGGTAATAGTTCGGGCCGTCTCACGCATAAGGACGGAGTTGCCTGAAGAATGGAACAACCGCTTTCACGCGCCGCCGTGTATTTTAGGGCCACCGCTCGAGCCGCTCCCTGGGAGGTGCGTCAGGAAGAGTGCTCTGTCATCTCGTAGCGCGGAGGCACAGCGTGGCGGACGCGGTCAACCAGGAGCACCTGGTTGAGAAGGAGGTCGAGAGCACCGGCCTGAGCAAGAACTGAGCGACGGCACCCGCCTTGGCGGGTGTTTCTCTTTGCCCCTTGGGGTCATCAAGATTACCGCAAAGGCGCGGGGAAGCCCGTGCTGACAGGGTGGCTGCTAAACCTTGCCCACTTAAGACACGCTAAGGAAGCCTCGCGTCGATGAAGCCCGAGTCGTCGAACACCCGCAGGGACGAGCCGGGCTGAAGAACGGTGGGATAGATGACCAGGTTAGCGGCCTTCGGATTCTTCGCCGAAGGCGCGCGCAGCGCCTCGATGCCCGCCTCGGCGACTGCCCGCCCGAGCCGCTGGGTGGGGGCGCTGCCCAAGCGCGACTGCTCGAGCACCCAGGGCGCGGTCAATTCCTCAAGGTTCGCCTCGAGCGCCCGCTGCACCCCCTCGTCGGTAAGGTCTAAAAGCCGGACGAGGTCATACTCGACGCTGAGGAGCGTTTTGGGGCTGAAGGTGAGCCCCACAAGCTGGGTTGCCGTCCCCCGCACCGCCTCGACCTCCTGGAGCGCCACGATGGGGCTCTCCGAGAGGTAGAGCGCTTCGAGCCTTCCGCGCGGGTTGTAGCGCCCGCCGCGTTGGTAAGCCCCGATGGCGGAGAGGGCGGTGAGGTGAAAGCGGGCGGGGATGACCCGGTAGCTCACCCCCCGAGCGGGACGGACCGGCACCCGGGCGAGCGCACCCAATAGCGCATCCCCCTCGAGCACTAGAGCGGCTGCCCGGTCTCCATCGCGTAGACGAGCAGCTCGACCGCGTCGGCGTGCCCTTCTTCCAAGCAACTCAACGGAGTCTTGCCAGCTAAGTCCGGGTGGGGCGCCTTGAGCCAGATGAGGGCGTGGGAGAGGTTGCCGTCGAAGAGCGCCCTGAGACGCCCGGTGAGCCCGACGAGCTCGTGGAGCCTCGCCTGCAGCCGCTCCGAGTCGGGGTTCTTGCGCAGGCCCGCCGGGGTGTAGCCCACCATCCGCGCCATCTGCGGGGCGCTCACGGCGAGGGTGTGGGCGAGCTTAAGCGCGTCGAGACGCCCCGTCCGCGGGTTGTGGGCGCTCACCAGGGTGTGCTCGAGGAGGTTGACCATAGCTCACTATACACCTCTTGGAACTATTTTGTATCTCCGCTGTTGCGTTTTTGTACCGCCTTAAAGCGCAAGCCTCAGCACAGGGTGGTACATAAAACGACCAAGTAGCACGCTGACGCGTGCGGGCGGAGAAGGAGCAGGGGCCAGAAGCTCCTGACTTCTTTCTGGAGGTGCCTCATGCACCACACGCCTCAGGCTGTAGACCACTCTTCACCCGCTCCCCAAGACAAGCCCAATAAAGCCCTCGAGCTCCTCTACGACGGCGTCACGAACCTGCTCGACTCCGAGAGCTGGAAAGAGGCGCTCAAGTTCAGGAGCAAGTTCCATTCCTACTCTTTCAGGAACGCCTACCTCATCTACCTCCAGTGCCCCACCGCCACCTTAGTCGCTGGCTACAGGCGCTGGCAAGAACTGGGCCGCCAGGTCCGCAAAGGGGAGACGAGCCTCGCCATCTTGGCTCCCATCCTGAAAAAGGTAGAGGGCGAAGGAGGTGACGACGAAAGAAAGGTTGTGGGTTTCCGCACCGCCCGCGTCTTCGACATCGCCCAGACCGACGGCGAGCCCTTGCCCGAACTCCCCCGCCCGGAGAGGCTCGAGGATGACTCCGAAGGCATCCAAGAAGCATTCCGGCAAGCTAAAGCCTTCGCCATCAGCAAGGGTTTCCCCGTGCAAATCAGGGACATGACGCTACTCCTTCTCGTGTGGCTCGGTCACGGTGCTCGGCTCGAGGCCGCTAACCCTTACTCCGGGAGAGGGGACAAAGCGTGTTTCTCGCGCCCCTGACGCCCTTCTTGTGTTAAGTTGGGCACCGAAGGAGAAAGACATGGCCGACGCGGTAAACAAAGGGCACCTGGTCGACAAGATGGTAGAGGCAACCGGCTTGAGCAAGAAATGACGTCAAAGCGGTCGTTGACGGCGTGTTCGACCACATCACCGAGCACTTAACAAGGGGCGACAAGGTGCAGATCACCGGCTTCGGCTCTTTCGAAGTGCGCGAGCGTGCGGCGCGCCAGGGCGTCAACCCGAGCACGGGCGAGAAGATAGACATCGCCGCCTCCAAGGCACCCGCTTTCAAGGCGGGCAAGAGCTTGCGAGAGGGCGTCAAGGGCTGATCTTGGTACAGAATGCCCGCCCCGGCAGGTATCTTTGTTTGGCGAATGGCGGCGGGTGAACGTCACCTCGGCACGACCATTTATAAAGAATGCACCCGCGCCTCGAGCAGCGTTCTCCGCAAAGTTGGGCGAGCACGGCGAGCAGCCCGACGGTCTTCGGGCTCACGCTTTTGCCCTGTTCATAACGCTAATGCAGCTCACCCTGCTGGACCACTCTCTCAATCGTCGCATCGTCCGGCACCACCAGCTTGAGCGTCTCAGAATAAGCGCACCTGTCCCCGAAGCTGCGTTTAAAAGGCCAGGCGGGGAGCGAGCGGAAGTCGTCGGCTTCGTTCAGACTCGTGAGCGCGAAGCCCCAACTGCCGTCGTAGAGGGCGTGAACCGCGACGCCCTCATCTCCCGCGCGGACGTTGAAGGTGGCTAAGTGGACCCCGCTGCCGTAGCAGTCGACCTCATGGTAGAGGCCGCCAAAGCCCTCGACGTGGACAAGGTCATCCGACTCGCCGTTAAAGAAAACGTTTTTCACTCGCTTCCCCTCTGCTGGCCTCAGCAGCCTCTCGACCCCCGGCTAGAGCTTTAAGCCCAAAGCAAAGGACGCGTCGCCGAAAAGACCCACGTAACCTCTTTCGTTGAGTCCCTTGAGCGCCCGCAGCGTGAGGATCTTGAACTTACCTTCCCGGTTCCGGTCTACGAGTTCGCGCGCCGCCACCATTCGCCCCTTGTGGTACTCCAAAAAGGCCAGCAGCCCCCGCTCCCCCCAGTCGAGCTCGGGGTCCTCCAGATACGACTGCCACTGCGCACCGGGGTTGCCAGCGTTGAACTTCGCTTGACCGCGTTCGATCCAGGCGAGCCGGAGCGCCCGGCTCAAGCCCGTCCAGCTTCCCGCGTCGTGTTGGCCCAGGTAGTCGCCGACACCGTCTAAAAACTTTACGGCCTCGGCCCTGACCACCTCGGACTCGGGTACAGCGCCCGGCGCGCCGCCCGCGCCGCTAAAGGCGTACCACCAGAGGCGCACGGCGGCGCGGTAGCGGTGAACGTCGCTGTAATCATCCGCCTCGAGTGCCCCATAACGCGTCAAGAGCATTTCCTCCATTCCTTTTATCTCCGCCTCGAGCGAGACGTTGGTCCTTGGGGCCAGCAGGGTGAGCAGCGCGTTCATTAGCGCCAGCTGCTTTTCATCTACCTCCGCCATGCCTTTTGTTAAACCGGAAGAGTTGGGTGGGGTCATGTGTGGCGCCTCCAGTAACCTTGTTGATGCGGCGGAAGGGTCTGATACGAATTACCCATACCCCTACTTCCGCAGCACTAAGCTGTAGCGGATAACCTTGTCCACGCCCCTCACCCGCAGGAGGTAGTCACCCGTCTCGGGCGGGGTGAAGGCGATCTCGGGCGGAAGGAGGGCGGTGCCGTAGCGCTCGCTGTAGAGCGCCTCACCCCCCGCGGCGCTAAGAATCTCCACGTCGTAGATGCCGCCGCCTTCCTCGTAGTCGAACACGAAAGTCACCATTTCGTTCGCCGCTGCGCTAAAGAGATAGGAGTCGATTGAGTCCGCCGTCACCGCCCCCCGGACGAGCTCGCCCGCTTCCAAGCGCGTAAGCGTCCCTCGCTCCTCGGGCGTGCCGCTCAAGTAGCTCGCGGTGACGGTGTAGTTGAGCTCGCCCCGCTCGGTGCTAATGCGCAAGACGTAGCCACCACTCGAGGGCGGGGTAAAGCCGACGATGGGGTCGGCGTTGAGGGTGCCGAAGCGTTGGCTGTACAAGGGCGTCTGTGGGTCGCCAGCGTAGATGCTTACCAGGTAGGTGGCGGCGGCGCCTTCTCTTGTTCCTTCAAAGTCAAAGGCTAAGGGCACGCCCTCTACGCCCCCGAAGGTGTACTCGTGAAAAGCGCCCACCGAGAGCGTGCCGCTGCGGGTCACGCCGGGGGCGATCTCGCCCGCCCCGACGACGCCCACCGAGGCATAAGACACCGCCACCTCGCTCACCGCCTGCCGGGTCACGTCTAACTCTCGCATCGCGCGGCTGCCGGGTAGAGAGCCGGGGAAGGTCTCGCCTGCAAACACCACGCTGCCGACGGTGACGGTGTAGCGCCCTGTGGGGAGGCCGGTGAGCGTCCTGCTCCTCTCCACCTCTTCTTGGTAGTCGTCAGGGCCGGTGACGGTGACGTTGGCCTCGGCGTCCTCCGGCAGCCCCAGGACCGTCACCTGCAGGGAGCCGGTGTCGGCGTCTGGGGTGACGGGTGCGGCGCTCGGGACGCGCTCAACAAGAAGCAGAGCGCGAGGAGGGCGGACATAGCGAATGCCCTCCTGGCATAGGCTTCGTTACCCGCTACCTCGGGGGGACGGGTATGCTCCCCGACGACCACTCTCTTGCTCGACTTCTGCATCATGCTCCTTCCTTTCTTCTCTTTTCCGGCAACCTGTGAACCTGTGGGGCGTCAACCCGAGAAGGGCGGCGCGCCGGCAAGACGACGGCGCCACGGGCGCAGGGGCCGTGACTCACAGCGCCCCCCGCCGCAGGGCGTCCTCCAGCCCCTCCCGCAAGCTTTCGCTCAGCCCGGCGAGCGCGGCCCCCAGAAAGAGCCGCAACACGCGCCGCTCCGCCTCGTCGAGGGTGCCGCCCAGCACCCGCGCCCGGTCGGGCGTCCCGCTCAGCTCGAGCACGCTCGCGCCCCTTTCCCCAGAAGGCGAGCCCAGGGAGCGCGGGTGAGAAATGCTCCCCGACCGCCCCGGCCCCGGCCCACTCTAGCTGTCCCCATAGCCGTCCCCCTTCACACGAGCGCCGCCCACGGCTCAGAACCCGAGGGCCTCGACAAGCTGCTCCCGCGTTCCTGGTAGGACCCCCAGGGGTCCTTCGAGGAGCGGCTCGGTCGTGACGATTGTCGTCACGCCTGACAGGCCCGCGCTGGCCGTGGCGACGGTCAAGTTGGGTCCCCCCCGGAGCTCGAGCGCGTAGCGCACCTCCTCCGAGCCCCCTTCCGCCGGGCAGCTCCCGCCCCCGGCCACGCGCGCCTCGCGCTCGGCGTAGAGGATGCCCCCGAAGCTCGTCAGCTCGAAGGAGAGAAAGCCGGTGCTCCTCTCGCCTTCGCTGGTGACGATGCCCCAGGGCTCGCCGTCGGCGTAGAGCAGGGGCAGCGCGTAAGCGACGCGGGCGTCTCCCGGGCTGACCACGGGCAGCGCGGCGTCGCACAGAGCGTAAGCCGCCGGGTCGAACGGCGCGAGCAGGCCTTCCAGCGCGCGGGGCGTAGCAGGCTCGAGCACGAAATGCACCCGGCCCTCCGTGACGGGGAAGCGGGCGAACTCGACCAGCTCCTCCCCCTCACCGAGGGCGGTCACGCGCACCTCGGCGGACGCCCCTCCGGGCCAGCCGGGCGGGGGCCAGGGGCTAAAGGCGGCGGCGAAGTCGACGGGCTGGCCGTAAGCCGCCAGAGGGAAAAGCAGCGTAAGCAAGAGCGAGCGCCACCCGAGCTGGCCGACCCGCCTGCCGCGGGACGCGCCGGTGTCAAGCTCCTCGTTTCGCCCCAAGCGCCTACTCACCCCCTGCCCCCGTCCGTTCCTCCGCCACCTTGGCGGGCCGCTCCGCCTGCATCTCCCCCTCGGCGTCGAACGCCCCGTCCGCACCTCCCACCTCGCCCGGACCCAAAAGAAAACGCAGCCGGTCCGGGCACGGCTCACGCTCGACCCACGCCTTCATCCTTTCGTTGACCGCCAATCTCTTGCGAGCGCCCCTTGCGGGGCTTGCTCTCTCGCCGCCCTCAACTTTCCGGCTCACGCTTCAGACTCCATAGCCCGTTTTCTCAACGCCTTCACACCATGTCCCATCTCACCTCCACGAAGTTCAGACCTGTCTCTATACTAACACGCACTATATGGGCGTACAAAGTTGAAGGGGGGCTCGCCATGATGGGCGGGTGCCCAATGAAGCTCACGCCGCCTACAAGCGCGTAGTCCGCTGGCGGCTGCGGAGGCTGCGGCTCGAGCGGAACCTGCGGCAGGACGACGTGGCAGAACGTTCTGGGTTATCGCTGCGGCGCTACCAGGAGTTCGAGGGGGGGCGCGGCGCGTTCAACCCGACGCTCGACACCCTGCTAAAGCTCGCGGAGGCGTTGGGGGCACATCTTGAAGAGCTGACCCGCGAGCCGAGCGAGGAGGAGCTGGAGGATTCGCTCGAGCGGGACCAGAGGCGGGTGTTCAGGTCCACAAAGGAGTAGCCGCACAGGCGGGCGCCCCTAAAGCGCCAGGCCGAGCGCCACGAAGGCGTCGCCGGAGAGCTCTATATGGCCTTGAGCCTCGCGCCGCCGCAGCGTGAGCAGCGTCGCGATAGGGTCGTCCTCCCCGTCTATGAACTCGAGCACCGGCACCCGTCGCTTGTGCCCCAGGACGTCCAGCAGCGCCCGCTCCCGCGGCGCGAGGTCGGACTTCACGAGCGCCCGCTTGCCCGCCTCGGTGAGCCGCGCGTGACTGAGTTCGACGCCCGCGAACTCGAGACCTTTGCTCAAGACCCGCCAGCCCCCCGCGCCCGCGTGGGCGTTGAGGTGTCCCAGGAAGAGGAGCGACGCGGCCCGCGCCGCATCGTCATGAGGCGCGGCGCGCAGAGGTCCGCTGGCGCGCACCAGCCCGTACCACCAGAGCCTCAGCACGCTCCTGGGCGCATCCGCTTCGCGCGGCTCCGTAACGCGCCACGAGTGCCTCCTCCAAATTCTGCACGCTGAGCTCGACCTCGCGAGTCCCGCGGCCCAGGAGCGCGCACATGAGCGCAAATTTCTCCTTTTCCTCGGTGCTAAGCCGGACCAGCCCGTCCTCGAGCCTCACGTTCGCCTCGGCGCGCGGGCCGTTTCCGGGTCGCGGCTCATAAGACCTCCCCCTCACAGCCACCTTCGCTTCCGTCGCTCCGGGCCACGCCCGCCGCGCGCACGAGTGGCTCGAGGAGCGCCAGGAGCCTCTCGCCCTCGCCCGCTCCGCCCTCGGCCACGAGCCGCCAGCCGCCCTTAGTGAGGTGCAGCGTGACCTGCAGGCTCCCTGCTGGCACCTCCTTCGCTCCCGTGTCGTCTGGCTCGAGTCGCGTCTCGGACGAGGGGCCGACCTGCTGGGCCGGGGCTTCCGCTCCGCCATAAGCGTCCGCCATGCTCGGGCCTTCCGTCTCGCTTATAGCACCGGCCATGTCCGCGTCCTCCGGCGCGCTCGCCTCGCCCTCCGCTTCCGCCGTGCCCGCCGCCGTCACCAGCCCCGGCTCGTCTTTCACCCTGAGCAAGGCCTGCTTGAGGCTTGGTGCTTGCTTGGCGCGCAGCAGCGCCTGGGCGGCTCTCAAGCGCTCGAGCGCTTCTGTGCTGAACACCCGCCGCCCCTCATACCGCGGCAGCTCGTCGAACGCCGCCTCGTAGTCCGCCGCGTAGCGCCGCAGGCCCGAAGGACTCACCGAAAGAGCCTCCGCCGCCTCGTCGGGCAGGACCCGCGCCTCGCCTACCCGACCCTCCTCGAGAGGTCGCTCGCCCACAGCCGCCCCCAGTTCGTTTACCTTTTCCTCCGTCACGCTCTCCTCCGCCTCACCCACAGCCACCTCTCCTCTGTCTCCTATGTCCCGCTCGCTCGCCTCGCGCTCTACCCTCTTTTTTCGCCTACCCAGCACCCGCCGGAACATGTCCGCTAGACCTCGAGCCCAGGCGCCGCCATGCCCTGCGCACGCGCGCGCAGCCAACCTTCGGCGTAAAGCCGCCGCAGCAGCCGCAGCGTGCCTCCGTCTTCCGCACCCGCGGCGACGAGCTCGCGCGCGGCCACGGGGACCTCTCGGCGCTCGAGGTAAGCAAGCAGCCCCCGTCCGGCCCAGCCCAGCGCGGGCTCGTCCAAGGGATGGCGGAAGGTCTTGAAAGCGGGGTCGAGTTTGATGAGGCTGAGCTCTAAGTACGCCTCCTCGAGCCGCTCGCCCAGCTTTACCCAGCCGTGACAGAAGGGGCCGCGGCCGGGGTCGCCCAGCACCTCGGGTCCGGAAGCGTCCCTTAAAGTTCCTGAGCCCAACGCCAGCCCCAGCGCCTCCTCCCGCACCCGCTCGGGCAGGGGGGTCTTATCCGCGTACGCCCCCGCCCTTAGCCTGAGCAGCGCGTACCACCAGAGCCTGGCCGCCGCCCTTTGGTCCTCCCCCTCGAGGCTTCCCCAGCGCGCGACCAGCGCCTCGCGCAGTCCCGCCGCCTCCCGCTCGGGCTCGAGCCCCACGCCCGCCTCGCCCAGAAGCTCGCGCAGCCGCTCGCGCCAGGGGACCCGCGCCTCGCCCGCCGAGCGCCAGCCTTCGCCCTCGCCCGCCCGCGCGAGCTCCGCCAGCGCCCGCGCGAGCACGGCGCCCTCTCCCCTGCCGCGTTCCTCTCCCCCGTCCGCCCCGGCGCCCTCGAGCCCCCTCATCACATCCCTCAGCCCACGCGGGTCATCCGGCCGACCCTGCCCTTTCTTTCTCATCTTTCTCATCTCATCTCGATTCGCCAAAACGAAACTAGTTTTTACTAGTCGCACTCTTTATAGCACAACGCCATGATGAAGAGATGGCGGAGCGTGACGAGACGAAAGGAGAGCGGGGGGAAGCCGGGGGGTCCGAGAAGCGTGCGGACCCGGTCAGGGAGAGGCTCAAGATGAGGGAGGCGGCCTACCGGGCGCTGGTGGCCGAGCGCCTTAAACGTTTGCGTAAAGAGCGGGGCTTGAACCAGGACGAGCTGGCGGCCAGGGCGCACCTGCACCGGGCGCACCTGGGCTTCGTCGAGCAGGGCAAGAGCGACCCCACGCTGGCGACGCTGCTCAAGATAGCCGACGCCTTAGGGATGAGCGTGAGCGAGATGCTCGAGCTGCCAAAGGAGGCGTTGGAAGGGCTGTCGTCGGCGTCGAAGGGAAATTTGCCCTAGAAGGCGTGATTCTCAAGGAGTCTCGATGGGATGTTCTTCGCGTCTTCCTACCACTTCTGCTCGAGCCTCACGTTGGTCAAAACCACCCCGAAGGGTTGCCCCGAGGGCCGGACCACCTCGCCGATGGTGGCTATCACCGAGTCGAGGTCGAGCTCCCCCTGGCCCGAGGGGACCACAATGAAGTCGGCCACGTTGGTGACCGCGGCGAAAAGGTTTGACTCCCGCCGCGGGCTGGTGTCGACGATGATGGTCTGGTAGCCGTTCGCGGCGAGTTCCGGCAAGCACTTGACGAGCCGGTTTACAGCTGTCCGCGGTCGTGTCGAGCTCGAAGCCGAACTCGCCGCCCTCGCCGCCCGCGACCCAGGCGTCCGTCAATTTCTGGGGGTCGGTATTGACGAGCACAGTCTTCTCTCCCTCGAAACGCGCGAAGTAGTCCGCCAGCGTAACGCTCAGGGTTGTCTTCCCGACGCCGCCCTTGCCGCTCACCACCGCGATGATCTTCACTTCGCTCGACCTCTCTTCCCGGCCCTCCGCACATGAACACAGCTCTACATCAGCACATCACCGCGCCACCATAGTCCCACATAAGTACAGGACCACAACTTTGCAGTAGCACATCTCTACAGCACCACAGCGCCGCAGCGATAAAAATCCACAGCACCACAGTGCTGCAGCAACACACTAACGCAACCCCGCACTAACGCATCTGCGCAACAACTCCGCACCCCAGCGCCACAGCAGCCCAACACCTCAGTGTCACAGAAGCGCATCATCGCATCGGCACAACAACGCATTCGCACAGTGTCACGCTCATACAGCAACGCATCAACGCACTTGCGCAACAACGCATTCGTACAATGTCATGCTCGCACAACAACGCATCAACGCACTCGCGCATCAATGCACTCACGCATCAACGCACTCGCGCAACGTCACACCTAAACAGCAGCGCATCAACGCATCCTTACAACAATGCGGTTCCACAGGGGCGCAAGGACGCACTTTCACAAAAGCGCACTCTCACACCCCCGCATCAGTACATCCTTGCCTAGTCCGAGAAGGTCACGCTGAACCGCTTTTTGTCGCGCGGGTTCCCCAAGAAGAACTTTTCCCAGCGCTCTATATTGATGATCCCGGCCCTCTCTATCTCGCCCGCGAGCTCCTCCAGCTCCTCCTTGCCCCAGGGCGCGTCCTTGAGCCTCAGCCCTAAGCCCGGCGACCAGACCAGCTGAACGCAGTAACGCTCTTCCCTCCCCGAGGCCGCGGCGAGGTGGACGAATGGCCGACGTTCCCCGAGCTTCCATCTTTTGGCGTACATAAGATCTCCTTTCCCTAGCCCCTGCGCCCGCACGGGCGCTTTCGCCTTCGCCTCGCCCCGAGCTCCCTGGCCACCCAATCTTTTATAGGCCCCCGCCACCAGCACCCCGGGTTCGTTTCAGCCCGCCTTGACCCCTCCTTCCCTGCCCCCGAGAAGCTCGAGCCCCCCTCAGAAAACTCATAAAACAACCCGGCGTTTTTTCTCCTGAGGGCTCGGCCTTCCCTCGAGGCTCGGCCGGACCCCGAGGACCCCCTCAACCCCAAATGGTAGAAAAGAACTTATGTACACTATGCCCAGACCATTTGTGGTATCACCGTCCCAGACGCTAGAACCACAAATGGTAAGATTATTAAAAAGAGATGAAAGGGAGTTTCCTAAAACCACAAATGGTTGTTTGCTGGACGCGCAAACTCTGATTATGAGAGGAAACACCGCCCAACCCCAAATGGTAAGGAAAAGAGAGCCGAAAAGCTCAGATTTAGGCCTTTACGGCTTTGGAACTCTTTTCATAGTGGGCCACAAGACTCTTCATCTAGGCTTAATAAATGCTTTCCCCGCCATATACGAACAGGATTTGATGTCGTTAGCGTGGTGGTCCGGTTCCAAGGCTTGTGCCCCGTGAACGAGGTTGGCCAAGCCGACTTTAGGCCCTAGCGTCTACGGCTCGAGCACCACCTCGGCCTTAACGGCCGCGCCCGCACTCCCTATCGCGGACCTTTGGGGCGTCTTTCCTCGCGGCCCCGGCTCCCGCACAGGCGCAACGGAACTCGGGAGAACCCCGGAAGGCGGCTCCGAATCCGTGGTGTGCTCTGTAGTATGAGGCAGCAGAAACTTTCGGTGTCCGTTTCAGAACCCATCACGACGTTTGTCGCCAGCTACTAGAGGACGCACAAGCTCAAGACTTTACAGGATAAAAAAGCGGGCTCCCCTTACGCGTTGCTTGTGCATCCTTCCAGGTCAGGCGGTAGCCCAGGAGGAGCCGGGGCTTATCCGCTAGACCGGGAAACGCGTCCCAGGTCCCCTGGAAGCCCTCGGGAAAGGGTGACGTCATGGCGGCGCGTTCTACGGGCATAGAAGCAGTGTAAGGCAAGGCAGTGGGGCGTGACAGTTCGAAGACGCGTCTTACGAGTCTCGACGTCACACTACCCCGAAATAACGCGCTACCCCCGCCTCGTCGTACCTATCTACCCCCGGATGGTGGAGGCGCAAGAAATACTCGCCATGCTCAAATCTCTCTCAGTTTTTTCATAAAGCAACCCGGCGTTTTTGTTGTATGGAATCGGTGGGAGTGGGCTTGAAGAGGGCGCCCGCTGAGCCCGCCCCAACCCCAAATGGTAGAAAAGAACTTACGTACACTATTCGCACACCATTTGGGGTATCACTGTCTCAGACGCGAGAACCCCAAATGGTAAGATTATTAAAGGTGAATGAGAAACGGTTTCCTAAAACCCTAAATGGTTGTTTGCTAGACGCACAAATTTCAATTATGAGAGAAAACACCGCCCAACCCTAAATGGTAAGGAAAAGGGAGTTCAAAACCCCACGGCCCGGACCCTTCCGGCCTAAAACCCTCTTCGCTGTAGGCCGCCGTGGTCTTCATTTTGGCTTAATAAAGGCTTTTCTCCGCTCCTTAAGAGTCGGCCTTGCCATTCCACGTGCGTCGGCCTGGCAGGACTTTTGCTCCATGGGCAAGGCTAGCCGAGTTGGCTTCAAGCCGCGGCGTTTACTGCTCGAGCCTACGCTCACCGGGTTCTGCCTTTCGGGTCCAGGCAGCTTGGGGTTCCCAAACCGGCCGGGGGTGATTAGGGGTTCTTGACCCTTTGTCCTCCGGCGCACCACCAGAGGCGGTAAGGGAGATCCGGTCACCCCGGACGGCTAACCCCTAGTTTCGACGAAGGTGTGACTTCGGAGGCGAACCTGAAGCCCGGCGCGCAAAGTCCCGGCCTGAAGACCGGCAGGGGAGTTTAACGCGGCTTGAGAGGGCTGCGGCCGCGCGCCTCCCGGCTCGTGCGTTCTCTCACCTTTACCTCCGCCGCGCAAGCTTAGATCTGCGCCTTTCATCTCTTCTCATGGTGTATATAGACCTCCTTAGGGCAGCTCTTTCTATGACATACACTCCGAATTTTAGTACATCGGGACACCTCGATTCACGCCCCTTTCGCTCGCCGAGTGCCACAGGTTTCGGACTTTTCTTCGGTCAAGACTATGTCAATAGTTAGTCATTGCGTCCTCTTTTTGGCTACTTTTTTACCCTCTTATCACTTCCAACACACCCCTCGATCCACGCCCGAGCTGCTCTTCGCGGAGCTCAAAATGCAACTCAAATATCGCTTTTCGCGCGCGTTTTCTTAGCAAAAGAGGGAAAACCCGATCCTTTACCCGCCTCTTCACGCGTCTTTTGGTCCCGCTTCTTCTGCCTTTATCGGCGGCTTTTTGCGCTTCTCGCTTGGGCCATTTTCGTCCCGCCAGGCCCCGCGCCACGGCTTTGAAGGTCTCGAGGCGGGCGCGCGAGCCTCGCCGGACCCCTAAGTCCTTCCCCCCGGTTCTTTTGCCGACGACCCTCACAGCCAGTGCGACCCCTCGAGTAACGCCCGAGATAAGCAGCTTTTCTCCACAAGCATAAACAGGCAGGGGGTCGGGTTTATGGTCGGGCCGGGCATGGTGGTCAAAGCGTCAGCCCTAAGCCTCCAAGCTCTCGTGCAGGCGGCACCTGAAAAACTGCTCCAAGGCATAACTTCACATAACTTCATAGGCGGTGCGGAGTCGGTGCGGCTTGGAGAAACATCGGCCGTTAGCGGATCCTATCCTTCTATGTGCCTCTAAAACCATGAGGTGCTGCGCTACCTCACGCAAAAGCCCTTACGCTCGGCGCACTGGGAGGTGCCGGAGATCATCTACCCGGACGGGCTGAACCTAGCTGGCTACGACACCTCGGGTCGCTGGACGCTTCCTCCCAAGGCCCCATATTTCACCGGCAAGATTGTTTTCCTCACCGACGCGCGCGCCATCTCCTACGCCGAGAGCGCCATGGGCATCGTGGAATATTACAAGCTTGGAGACATCGTCGGAGGACCGACGGCGGGGGCCAACGGCAACGTGAACCCCTTTACCCTCCCCGGCGACTACACGGTCCGGTGGACGGGGATGCGCGTCATCAAGCATGACGGCTCGCAGCACCACCTCATCGGTATTCGGCCCACGGTGCCGGTTGAGCACACCCTCGAGGGTGTGCGTGAGGGTCGAGACGAAGTTCTGGAAGAGGCGCTCGAGCTTATCGAGGCATCAACGTCTCACCAGTGAGTGGAACGAAGACAGTAGGAACGGGCGCTTTTGCCCCTTTGTAAGGCAAAACGCGCTACAGAACCGGCTTGCCTTACAGCTCCACATGGCTAGAGCCTCTGTTACTCTTTCCTGTGGTACTCGAGCACATCGCCAATGTCATAGCTTTTGCCAGTAAGCTCCTCTAGCCCCCAGAGAACCCAAACGATCCCTTCTAGACTCGGATTGTTCGGTACTGTGTTAGCCCAACGGTAAAGCGTTCGGATACTCAGCGGCTCGTCCATAGTTGCTGCTAACTTTTTAGCCAAGGCGTAAACTGTGACACCTTCGCGGTCAAGCAACGCTTTGAATTTCCAGTCGACCTCGGGGTGAGACATGGCTCTAACCTATCAACATAACCTGCCACACTGGTAGAAGTCAGCTTTGAACGTGTCACGTCAATGTATGTCATTTACATACATGTCAAAGGTAGCTTATAGTGGTGTATCAGCGTGGATGGGCTGAATCGTGGCAGATCGACCACCCACGCTGAAATTCACTCCTCGCAAGGAGCACTCTATGTTACCAGAAGCCGTCTTTTGCACCGCGGCTACGAAGGCTAAAGATGTAAAGTACATCGTCGAGGCGGCTCAATGAACGACCTCGAGTTCACCGTCATCACCACCCGCCTCATCTGGGGCGAAGTGGAAACAGACCCCACTCCCCAGGAAACTGTCAAAAGGCTCAAAAGCTTGCTCGAAGAACGCGACCTGTACCTGCGGGCGCTCAAAGACCTCAGCGAGGCGCTGCTCACCAGCACCTGCTGGACCGAACAAGAGCTCTGGCTCAACAAGGCGCTCCTGTGGGGCCTCCACACGCTGCAAGACCAGCAGGAACTCACCTTCAAGCGGCCGACACCTTTGCCCGAGTCTCCGAGTGCGACCGCAGACAAACCATGAAACGCCTCTCTCCGCGGACACCGCACCCTCGAGCCCTTCTCACAACACACCATGAGTGACACTGAACTCGCCGACGCTTTAGAGAGGCTCCTCTGGATAGGCGACCCCGACCCCAAGCGCGACAACCAGACGAACCTCTCCTACGTCGCCACCATTCTCGAGGAACACAGCACCCTCTCCACCGCCACGCAAGACCTCATCCACATCCTCGTGCCCAGCGGCCTGTGGCGAGAACGTCACGACCTCGCGCAGGCCCTACTCACAGCGCTACAGGCGGTATGGGAGGTAACGCCGCCGTAACCCCTTATGTTTCCAAAGGCTCGAGCATATCATTACCCTAGATAATACCCGTATATAAAAATAGGAAACCTTCAACACTCCCCAGCACCCCCTCGAGCCCCCTAGAGACACCAGCCTGAAGACCTTAGCCTCTCCCATAGGTTTCTCCAACCGGAAAACCAAAAGGTGAACCTACCAAGGGGAGGGACTAGGGCTCGAGTCCATTAGAAGATCAACGCAGCAACAACTGGAACGCGTTCCGGACTTAGCGGCGTTTCGCTCGATAATTGAGCATCCGCTGATCGCTCGGGCTCGAGGACCTGAAACCAGAGTTACCTCCCCCCTATCCCGCCCCCGATTCACGAAGCCCGGACGACTCGGGTTCCGCCCCTTCGAGTACCCTTCACTCAACGCTTAGCTCCAATCCTCCCCGCGTCCTCCACCCGTATCACGAACAGTGCGCCAACAGTAGAAGCGGTAAGAGGCGAGCCGCTACGAGACGGCGAGCTTAAGCCACCTCAAATGTCTGGCCGAAGTGCTAAGGCTTGAGTTCAACGGGCAGGCACGGCTGCTGGTGCGGCATTGACAGGCGAACACAGCCTTTGCCCGCTCCTCCAGGGGCTCGAGCCCTCTCCCCTACTCATTAAGGGCTCGAGCCTTATTCAAGTACACTTCTAAAGCTCCCTTAACCCTTACTTCTCAGAAAAGTTCCTGTACAGCCCCATTCTCCCCTAACCCTACGGTTTCCTAAAGGTTAAACCATGAGGTTGGCCTTTGAGGAGGGAGGCTCGAGGGTTGGAGCTTGGAAGTGGAAGCTCGAGTCCTGAAACAAAGATGATCACCGCTTCTTGCCACCCGCTATAGTTTTTTGACGAAAATTCCAAAGTTCCCGAGCATTGCGAGGAGCTCGAGCTTCACCAGGTCGTCCACTTTTTGTGTGCAAGCTCGAGGGGTCTCTGATTGTCTGTTTGGTAAGCCAAAAGGTTAAACCAGAGGAGTGAGGGGAAAAGGGTGGGAGCTCTGAAGCTAATTGTTTTGTAGGAGGGGGGTTAAGGATTCCTGTTTTAGTAGGTGGAGTATGTAGCAGGGAAATAGGGAATGAGCGTCAGTAAGTGCTTTCCCCACCCTCGAGTGCGATAGTGGCGCTAATGATGCGCTCACGCTCGCGCTCGCTCACGTCGAAAGTAAAGTGCTTCTCGAGGTAGCCCGCGATAGAGTTAAGGTCCTCCGGTAGTTCGACAAGGCCCTGGATGATGAGCGCCCGGTTACGCGCGGTTTCGTAGACAAGACCGCGCCAGTCGGCTTTGCCAAGAAGCGACAGCGTGTGGCGGTCGAGCACGACCTTCATGATGTCATGCAGCTCGGTCTGCTCTTCATCGTTTAGAGCTTGCCAGTACGCCTCGAGGTGCTCGGCGCGAGCCGCGGCGTAGGCGTCGCGCAGGGTTTCGGCGTAGGTGTTGACGTCGCTCTCACTAAGCGTGCCGTCGCCAACTTTCGCTTCGGCCTCCTCGTCCGCGCCCTCCCCTACCCCGCTCCGCAGCATCCAGGTGATCAGCCCGCCGAGGTTTTGGATGGGGCTTTTGGTGAAGTTCGCGCGGCGTTCGGCCGCTCTGGCTTTCTTGAGCACTCGCGCCACCACGTCCGGGCCGTAGCGCTCGATGGTATCGAAGGGGTTTTGGGTGAAGCCCGCTGCCTCGAGCTCTCGGGCGAGGAGCTGGTGCTCGGCGAGCTGCGTAGGCTCTAAGGTGGGGGGGCTTTTTGGCTTGCTGGTGGCGGGGGCGGAGCGTTCGATGATGAAGCGCAGGCGGGTGTACTTGCGACCGCTCCGAACGGGTTTATAAGACATGCGGAGGGAGGTGAACTCGGCCATGTCTTCTCGAGCTTTATCCAGCACAGTGCGGAAATCTTTGAAAGACTTGTATTTTTCCCATTTGCCGCGGATCTCTCTCAAACCGAGGCGGACCTTAAGGTCGTCGAGTAGGTACTCGACCACCGTATTGTGGCCCGCGTGCGAGTCGTGCCACAAGAGTTCAAAAAGCCTCAAGCTATTGAAGCTGGGTATGTCGAGGGCTTCGTCAAGCGGAATGCTGTTAAATCGCTCGCTGAGCTCGATGAGGTAGGGCTCGAGTTCCTGGTTGAGCCTGACGTCGACGTAAGCACCATTTTTGCTGCTAGCACCGTCTACATACTCTGCAAGGGTGGTCCACTGAAACTTTTTCCAGCCTTGACCGGTTTCGATGTAGATGACGCGTCTTAAAAGGCTGGTTGTGATGTCGTTGGCGAGCTTATAGATGTCATGGCGGTTGGTGCCGTAGATACGCGCGAGGTCGCTGAGATAGAAGCGGTGACGCAACAGCTCTTTATCACCCCGCTTAATCTGGGCGATGGTATATAAAATCAGGCGTTTTTCATTTAAGTCAAGATCCTGGGCGGCGCGCGCGAGGTCATTACTCTGTGTGATTCGCTCGAGTTTAGTACCAACCTGGGAACTAGCCACGGCTTTTCCTCCGACGGTAAACAAAGTTTAACCTAAAGCGGGAGTCGGTTCAAGCATTTTCCTCTTCACCGTTTGTAATTAAGGACTCAAACTCGCCATATCCCCACTTCGGTTGCTAAGCAGACCGACATTTACCCCCTTTTAGACCGGAATCTTACGCGCTCGAACCCGTCATTTTCCTCCGGCAAAGCCGAGATTGCTCCCCATCAAGGCCGGGAAGCCTCCCTGTAGTCACCGGGTTTTCTCCCTTAGTAGTGCGTGGGAAATGCGTGTGGGACGATCCTTCTGACATCGAGAAAAGAACAAAGATTTAAAGTATGTAAAACATCATCAAAGACTCTTCTATGGTGCTGGATTTTTAAGATTCCTTCAACACCTGCAATTAGGTCGTTACATATCAAGGAGGTAGTGAACACGCAGAGCCACCTTGAAAAAGGGAGAATTCCCGGCCTTAGGTGTTAATCGCGTTCCGGAGACCCCATGAACCGACGCACAAAATAAAAATGATGCCGCCGTTGACCGGGTTTTACCCCCTTTTCATTTAGGGCTGTTGCCGCTGTAGCTCAGTTGCCAAAGGATACAGAGCGTGCCTCACGCGTTTTTTCATCTCCATAAAAAATCCTTAAGTCACAATTAGGAAGACCGACATTTCTCCCCTTTTAACTTTACGAGGTGTCAGACCGACATATCTCCCCTGCTCATAAAGGATGTAAGCGACCGGAAGGATTTTTCGATGTGGGAGAGAATTTGAGATCCAGGTGCAAAAACTTCATCAACTCTCCCCTACGTCTTTGCCGCTAAATGCTACACTAGCTCATGCAACACACTACCTCAGCGGCGCTCTATGGTTTAGGGCGCGTGTCTGCCGCATACCAGGAAACTTTTGCGAGTTTTTCGACGCGCCTCAAGCCCTTCAGTTGGATCTCTGCCCTTAACTCAGGTATCGAAGCGGCGGTGCGGTAGTGGGCGCCCGTGTGGTGACGGTGTTCAATCAGGCGGGCGGTGTAGGTAAGACCACGCTGGTGATGAACTTAGGCCACGCCTTGGCCGAGCGAGGCCTGCGGGTGCTCCTCGTCGACATGGACCCGCAGGCCTCGCTCACGCTCTTCATGGGACTCGACCCTGTCGAGCTGGAGCGTACAGTTTATGACGCGGTGGTGGACGGCTCGCCCTTACCGCTCCAGCACGACCTGCACGGCCTGTCACTCGCGCCCTCGAACATCAACCTGAGCGCCGCTGAGCTCGAGCTGGTTGTGGCTGACATGCGTGACCTCCGCCTTAAGGACGCGCTCGCGCCCCTTACGGCGGATTTCGACGTGGTGCTGGTGGATTGCCCGCCGAGTTTAGGCATTCTCACCTACATCTCACTCGTCGCTGCCCAGGCGGTGCTTGTCCCCATCCAGACACAGTTCAAGGCATTCCAGGGAACTGATCTGCTCCTGCGAACCGTCTCACGAGTGCGGGCACGGCCTAACCGCACGCTCGCTGTTGCGGGCTTCGTACCGACAATGTTCGACGGGCGTAACTCACAAGACGAGCGCACCCTCACCGCCATCACAGAACAACTTTCTTCCGTCGCCACCGTGTTCCCTCCGATCCCGCGGTCTACCGCGCTCGCCGACGCAGCCGAGGCGCGGCTACCGCTGGCTATTTACGATCCCAGACACCCGGCGGTTGGAGTTCTCGACCGTATCGCGGGGGGGCTTGTAGGCGTTCCCATATGAAAAAAGGGGAGAAGCCTTACGGCGGTCAGCTCAAGGCGCTCGACACCCTCTTCGGTGAGGCCCCAGCTGCCGCAGGGGAAATGGTGCCGCTTTCGCAGATACGGGCCAATCCGGACCAGCCCCGCAGCTACTTCGGCGAGACGGAGCTCCAGAGTCTCGCCGCCTCCATAAGGGAGCGCGGAGTGCTGCAGCCTCTGCTCGTGCGCCCGCTGCCTGGCGGAACCTTCGAACTCGTGGCCGGGGAGCGGCGCTACCGCGCGGCAACCTTAGCAGGGCTCGAGGAGGTGCCCGCTGTGGTCCGCGAGTTGACTGGTGAGGAGGCGCTCGAACTCGCCTTGCTAGAAAACCTCCAGCGCGAGGACCTGAACCCGGTAGAGGAGACTGACGCGGTGTTGCGCCTCCTCGGCGCGCGGCTGGGGAAGCCCACTGAGGATGTGATTACCATCATTCGCCAGCTCTACGACGAGGGGCGAGGGAGGAGCGGCACCCTCGACGACGCTGGAAACAGCGCTGTTTCCAGGGAGGAGCGGGAGGAGGTTGAGGTACTTTTCGCGCTCCTGGGACGCCTCACTCCGGGCTCTTTTTACACCCACCGCCTGCCTCTTCTGAAACTGCCGGGGGATGTGCTCGAGGCGGTCCGCTTGGGACGGCTCCACCACACCAAGGCGCGCGAACTCGCCAAGGTGAGGGACGATGAGGCGCGGAATGCCCTGTTGGCGCGAGCGCTATCCGAAAACCTGAGTCTCGCTGAGCTGAAGCAGGAGGTGAAGGTACATGGGGCGGTGACGGCCAACCCGATGACGGAGAGGCTAGCGCGGCTAAGGCGAAGTCTCACACCAAGGAAGCTCGAGCGGCTAGAGGGTAAGTCCAAAAAGCGGGCGGAGAAACTCCTTTCGGAGCTCGAGGTGCTCTTTAGTGAGGAGCCGGTCTAGCTAAGGTACCGTAGCCCTGCCACCATAGGAGCTTGAGACGATAAAAACTGTTTTCTAACAGCGACCAGTAAGATTTCACTTGAGCAATTTAGGACTTAGAAGAAGTCTGAGAAAATAAGGAAGAGAAGGGATAAATCTGGCACCTGAGTTCACCTTCTTAGGCCTGGGCGGCACCAGCGAAGTCGGTGCCTCGTGCTACCTCGTCGGTGCCTCGTGCTACCTCTACACCTTTGGCAAGACGCGCCTGCTCGTCGACGCGGGGGTTAGACCCAACGCCTTGGGCGAGGCCTCGCTGCCCGAGCTGGGGCTACTTGCTCATCCGCCCGCCGCCGTCCTGCTGACCCACGCCCACAGCGACCACATCGGCGCGCTGCCACTGGTTGTAAGGCGCTTTCCCCACGCCCCCGTCTATGCCACCCCCGCCACCGCCCGCATCGCGCTCGAGATGCTCAAGGACGCGGTCAAGGTGCAAAAAAGTCAGGGTGCGTCGCTTTATGAGCTAGAGGACGTGACCTTTGCCTTGTCGCGTGTCCGTACGGTTACTCCCGGCGAGACCCTCGTTGTTGGTGAGGTGGTGGTCACTCCCTACCCAGCGGGCCACTTGGTCGGCGCGGTCTCGTACGGGCTCGAGGCCAAAGAAGGCCGCGTGTTCCATACGGGCGACGTGAGCAACGTTTCTGGCTACACCACCGAGGCAGCTTATGTGCCCGACCCCCCCGCGACCTACGACGTGGTGGTATGCGAGAGCACCTACGGCGACACTGTGTCGCACACGAGCCGCAAGAGCGAGGTGCGCCGCTTCGCCGAGACGGTAGGGAAGACGCTTGAAGGAGGAGGCCGGGTACTCGTACCCGCCTTCGCGTTGGGCAGGAGTACCGAAGTGGCCCTCACGCTGGCCGACCACATGCAGGGTGGCCTCATTCCCAAAGTGCCCATCGTCTTGGACGGCCTCGTGCGAAAGGTCCACGAGGCGCTGGCGACCGAGCTGTTCGGGGTCTTACCCAGTGCCTTACAGAACCGTGCTAAGAACAGCGGCAACAACCCGCTCTACCCGGACACACTCCTGTCGGTCAAGACCAACCGCGAACGGCAAGGGCTCATCCACAGCGAGGAGCCGATGGTCGTCATCGCCTCCTCAGGTATGTTGACCGCCGGGGTGTCGCCTATGTACGCCAAGCCCCTCGTCCAGAGTGAGAAGAACCTCCTGGCCTTTGTGGGCTACCAGGACGAGGGTGCGCCAGGCAAACGCTTCTTGGAACTCACCGAGAGCGGGGGAGAGGTGAGCTTACCCACCGGCCCCGGCGGGAGCTTCGAGGCCGTGCCGGTTCACTGCCGCCTCGGTGCCTTCTCCTTCAGCGGCCACGCCGACGCGGGCGGGCTGGTGTCCTTAATCAAGCGCTACAGCCCTAAGCGCGTCATCTTGGTGCACGGGGACGGGGGCTCGAGGCACGCGCTTGGCAGCCTCTTAAAGAAGAGCGCACACGTAGACTGGCCGCCCAACGGCGAGGAGCTCGACCTGAGCGCGCCCACGCATTATGAAAAGCTCGAGCAGAAGCGGGAGGCCGAACCAGCGAGCGGCGACAAGAGGAGAACGAAGCTCGTGCGCTTCAACACCTCGGCCACGGCCAGCCTAGAAGGGCAGAAGTTAGTGCTCGAGTTCCCTAACGATGTAGACGTCCAGCACCTGCTGGGCGGGGTAGACAGCTTCAGCGTGGAAGTGACCAAGGCGGGAAAGCTCAGGATGCAGTTAAAAGAGAAGGGCTGAGCCAGAACATTTACGAAGCGTCGGCTCGTGCCGCCCTGCAAAAGAGCTCAAAGCAGCCCTCATCCTTAAAAAAGCGACGGCTGCTCGTTCACCCTGCCTGCCCGCCGCGGCCGCTCGACCTCCGGGGCCTCGAGTAACCTCGGCTCCTTCTCTTTCACCGTGTCGAGGTGCGCCACCCGCTTCAGAGCACGTCGAGAAAGTTCATAACCTCTAGGCGTCAGGGTGTAATACCGCTCGGGCCGGTGCGTCTGCCTTGGCCCCCGCTGAAACTCGCTCCATAACCAGCCGTCGTCCTCGAGCTTAAGCAACAGCCGCACCACCGTGGCCGAGGAGACGTCGGCGCGTCTCGAGAGCTCGCGCCCATAAAACGCCCGCTCGGGCGAGGCGTGAAATAGGCTCAACACCCGCAGCGCGTCGAGCGAGAGTTTGGGACCTTGATTCATGGCTCGAGTATAGCAGTTTCACCCCTAGCAAACAAGGGTTTTCTCGCTCCTGCACGTACTTTCTATCCCTTTTGTACTTCACGATGAAGCAATGGGGTCTACCCATCTTTGCTCCAAAACGAAGTAGGAATAAAGAGGGCTCGAGCCCAGTGCAGCCTCGCCGTCATGACGGCGCGGGCCTTGCGGTGGACCTATCGGGTTTACCGTTTGGGGAGTTTGGGTAAGATGTTGGGGGGTATTACCCTTTTTTTAATACACCCAGTTTAGATGGGTACAGTTTAAGAGCCGAAACATGTTAGCTGGCGTTATTTGAGGGTCTCCTTACGTTCCCGAGCTACCTTCGGGCAGCAGCACATCGACCACCTTCGGGTCATCCACGTCCGCGCTGACGCTCACGCGACTGTCGCCCGTTAAGTTGGCGGGGTAGATCGTGAGGTTGGTGCCGCCTTTGTCAACCACACTGTGGGTGAGTAGCGCCTCGACACCGGCGCTAAAGAGCCTCCGCCCGACAAGTTGCGGATACGCCGCCCGGCCCAGCACCTTGCTCGTTTCACGCCAGGGGCCGTAAAGTCTGGCCTCGTCGAGCTCGAGCGCCCGGACAACTTCCTCGTCGCGCAGGTCTAGGACGCGTGCCAGGGTAGCCCGGACGGGAAAGAGCAGGTAGGGTGTTTCCGGGGCCGTCGGGAAACGCATTTCCTGGGCGGCCGTCGTCGCCTCGAGGCTGGTGTAGATCGCCCTGAAGGGTCGAGCCCCGGCAGGTTGAGGCCGATGTTGTAACGCCCGCCGCCTCTTAAGCTGCCCAGCACCGACAGCGGCCTTTTCGCCTCCGGCTCCGGCTGGAAGAGGTACCGGTAGGCGACGTAGCGCCAGGCGAGTTGGCTGACCCTGGGGTGGCAGCGCTCGACGATCTCGGCGTCAGCAAGGTCGCGCACTCCCCTGGCTTAGGCGGGCACGGGGTATTCGATGTCCGACCTCACTGCTTCGAGGGCGCGCACCCCGTGTTCGGCCACAAGGTCGGCTACGCTTTTGCCGCTGTAGTCGGCCAGCGGCTGGTTGAGGAAGGCGCCGAGCGCGTCGCCGAACTCGTCATAAAGGACGCCGACGGCCTCCCTGGCGCGCGCGAATTCCCTCAACGTGTCGAGGGTGGCGGTGTGATGGGCCGTGACGCCGAGCGCTTGCAAGGCGTGAAGGATAGCCGCGTCCCGGCGCGGCAGGGGCGCGGCCCTCGCGGTCGCGAATCCGGCTAAGTTCGCGCGTCCTGGTTCCGTGAGACTTTCCAACTCCCTTATCTCTTCGTCAGTCATACTTGCCTCTTTGTCAGCCATAAGTGTCCGATAGGATAGCAGATGAGGGCGCTCGAGCCTGTCAGCCGAAGGGGTCGCCCCGTGCGGCAGCCACGGCACGTCCTCGAGTTGTTGTGCCTGTTTCGGCGCCACATTCCGCCGCCGGAGATCGCGGGAGCCTCACGCCCGTATTGGCCTCTTTGGGCGTTTCGCTAGGCTGAGAACTCGTGGCGGTGAGACGCGCCAGGATGACAACGGTGCGGTTCACCGGTACTATTGAGTCAGGACACGCGTGGCGGGAAAGGGAAGGAGGAAAAGAGGTTGGTACGTCTTCTTGTGGTAACCGTTTTCTTGACAGCGTCCGCAGCCCTCTCCCAGAACCCCGAGTCTTTCTGTGAGCCTAATCTCGTCGTTGAGGAGGGAAGACGGGAATCGCTATCGAGATAGGGAAGAGGGGCGGCGTTGCGAGGGCCTCTATGTGAAGGAAGTATCCGGCTATGTCGCCACGTTGACTTCGTTCACCCGGCAGTACGATTTCGGTGACGAGGAGGGAGGCGACCTCCGCCTCTCTTGGAGCACCGACGACATTGACGCCGTGCCTGCTCTGGCTGGTCTGGAAAACCCGCCCCTCAACCTGCGGGCGGAAGCAACGTCTACCGCGTCTACTACCGGATGGACACCCAGAAGCCGCTCGGGAGCGGCTCGTTTTCTTGGAAAACCGAAGTGCTGCGGGCGCTGTCGTTAAATGGCGACGACATCGGGGTGACCGCGTCGCTCCCCGTCGACTTCGGCGAGGTGACCCGCGAGGTGTACGTCCCGCTCTCGCTCTCCAGGGGAGAGGTCGGCTACGGAGCGTACCGCGTCGTCGTTTTCCCGAACATCGAGCTTGAGACGGTCAGCTATGAAGTGTCCACGGTCGGGAACGGCTTCCCGAGCGAGGTGCTGCTGCCGAAACAACCCCTCGGCTACCGGCGTTACTCCAACGCCTTTCCCGTCGAGTTCGACTTCGAACTCCGCGAGGAGACGGGTCTCTACCGGCTCCGTCAAGTTACTCCCACTAAGGTAGGCTACCGGGGTGTCTGACGCGTCCGAATATCCCAAAGGCTATCGTTTCCCCAAGGCGGTCATCTCCTACGCGGTCTATCTCTATCACCGCTTCTTGCTTTCCTACCGCGACGTGCAGGAACTGCTGTTCGAGCGCGGCATCGACGTCAGCCACGAGACGGTGCGGGCCTGGTGTGGTCGCTTTGGCCCCGACTTAGCCGAAGCCTTACACCACCGTAAGCTGCGGCGGGGTCGGAGCTGGCATCTGGACGAGATGCGGGTGGTCGTAGGGGGAACGGTTCACTGGCTGTGGCGGGCCGTGAATGAGCATGACGAGGTGCTGGACGTGCTGCTCCAAGAGCATCGTGATACGGGTGCGGCCAAGCGCTTCTTCCGGCGGTTGATCGAGGACCAAGGGCTTCCGGAGCGCGTTATCACCGACGGCCTTAGGAGCTACGGCGCGGCGCTCGAAGAGCTGCCCGAGCTGGGCGCGGCTGACCACCTCACCGTTTCGGCGCAGAAGCGCCAGAACAACCTCGTTGAGCAGTCGCACCGGCCTACCCGCGAGCAGGAGCGGCAGCAGCGAGGCTTCAGGAGCTTGCGCTGCGCTCAACGCTTTCTTTTCACCCATGCCGAAGTCGGCAACCTGTTCCGCCCGACCCGTGCAGGCGTCTCTGCTGGTACGCGGCGCCATCACCTGACCCGTGGCTTCGGCATATGGGCGGAGCTGTCGCTTTCTGTCCCTTAGAAATCCTGTGAACGCGGCTGCCACGGCGGGCTGTCGTAAGCTTTCCGTACCCCACCCAGAATAACTTGACGGAGCCCCTACAAAGTGTTCAAAGACATCAAGACGTACAGACAACTAGCTAGGCGACTTAAGGGCAGCCCGTGAGGGAGAAAAGCATGAAGATCCACCAAGACCTTTACATCAACTTAGGTGCCAATTCTCCTGATATATTCTTTGCTGAGCTCGCAGAGCGACTGTAGCAACCTGGTCACGCGACCAAGTTAGGGAACAGGACTCACAGCAGTTCGGCGAGAGCATGTACCTTTTCGTTCGGCAAGCCGACGCTGCGCTTCCGGGAGCTCTTGTCGCTGTCGCAGAAGCTGAGGTGGGGCGATGGCACGTGACGAACGTCGTCCCTACAGAGTCCAGTGAACTTGCCTACGACGAGTACAACGGCATCCTGAACGAGTTCTGCCATCGGCTCGTTCGACCTGTTGCGGATGAGCTCGGCATATCGGTGGAGCTTACCAAACCGCAGGTGGAACCTGAAGACGTACTCTCGGCCGAGGCCGCGCGCCTTCTGAGAACGTTCTCGGCGTCGGCCAACAAGTCAACATGGGGTAGTCACCCGTCGGACCAGGAGCGGTGGATGCAGTTTCTGGTTGTTGCCCATAAGGACCAGTCGGATTTTGGTGCGGACTTGCTGCGCCGGTTCTTGATCGAGGAAGGCTGGTCAGAGGACGCAGCAACTCACCTCGCATCCGAGTACGAGTTCGCGCGCGAGCTTCTGAACACGTACGACCGAGGCAAGCAGTTTCGGTAGAGTTCTGTGCCTCTTCCGGTCTCTAGCCCACGTGAGAAGGCGGCAGCGACTTTTGTCGGCAAGGGTCTAGCCTGCTCAGCTAGGGAGAGATACCTTATTTCAGGCAGTGAGGAGGCGTGCCCGCGGTGATGACCCGCCATCGGCTCCGCACCGACCCGGGCGTTCGCGAGTCCAACGCCGGGGACGACTTTCACATCCTCTGGGCCGCGCGCCGCGCGCTCGACCTGCTAAAGCCCCATAGCGGCCTCACCAAAGTCCTCATGGAAGGTGTTGATCCCTTAGACCATGGCGATGATAACGCCCCGAGCTGGCGTTCCGCTACGGCGACCCTCGGACGGTGGCACGTCTTTACGCGCAAGAAGAACCCTGGCACGGGTCCGTTCACTTCCGTACGGCAGCGCTCTACGCCCGCGACCCGGAGCAGCACGACCGTGCGGACGAGCAGCTGCGGATGGCTTGGGCGTGGGTGAGGCGGCGTGAAACGCTTCCCGAAAATGAGACGCACAACTGGCGATTAGATGCCGAGGACGCCGCCAGCAGCGTCATTGCGACCTTTTATCTTAAAGGCCCAGAAGAAGCTAAGAAGCTGCTTAAGCGTTGGCGTCCCCGAAGCTTCGTTTTTGAGGTCTTACCGCACGTTGCAACCGCGCTGGCTTCGCAACGCGACCTCGCAGAGTTAGAGGACCGGCTATCGCTAGATCAAGAGCTTCCTTGGGGAGGAGTATAGTGGACCCAAGAAACCGGACACAAAAAGGGCAGGGGCTAAGCTACACCTAGAAGATGAGAAAGAACCGTTCAAGCAGCTTCAAGGCGCAACTGGTGCTGGAAATGCTCAAAGAGGAAAAGACCGTATCCGAACTCGCCTCTACTTACGGGGTACACCCCACCATGCTGCACCGCTGGAAGAAACAGGTGGTGGCGGGCTTGCCGGGGGTGTTCGAGAGGGACAGAGACGCTAAAGCCGCTCAAGAAGCCGCGGAGCAGAAGATTGAAGAACTCTACACCGAGATCGGGCGCTTGAGCACGCAGCTGGCGTGGCTCAAAAAAAAAAGTTTTGATGTTGACTAGACCCGAACGCCTCACGCTCGTTGATTGGGACGACCAGACGATGCCCGTTAGAAGCCAAGCGGAGTTGTTGGGCCTGAACCGCTCAGGTCTGTACTACCAGCCGCTTGCTCCCTCACCCGAGGAAGTCGCGCTAAAACATCGCATCGACGAACTCTATACGCTGCGCCCTTTCTACGGCTCGCGCCGCATCACCGCCACCCTACGAAGGGAGGGCTGGCGGCTGAACCGCAAAGCCGTCCAGCGGCACATGCGGGAGATGGGCATTGCTGGCATTACACCGGGGCCGAACCTGAGCAAACGCCGTGCTGAGCACCAGGTCTATCCTTACCTGTTAAGAGGTCTAGCGATTAACGAGCCGAATAGGGTCTGGGGTATTGACATCACCTACATCCGCCTTGCCCGCGGTTGGCTGTATCTGGTGGCGGTGCTCGACTGGTTCTCCAGGTACGTCGTCGCCTGGGAACTTGATGACAGTTTAGAGCTGGCTTTCGTCCTGACCGCTGTAGCCAAGGCGTTCACCAAGGCCAAACCCGACATTCCCAACAGCGACCAGGGGAGCCAGTTCACCAGCCCTGCTTATCTCGAGCTCCTCCGTAGTGCCGAAGTGCGGGTCAGCATGGACGGTAAGGGAAGGGCGAGCGACAACGTCTTTACCGAGAGGCTGTGGCGCAGTCTCAAATATGAGGAGGTCTACCTGCACGACTACCAAACCCCCAAGGAAGCAAGAACAGGCATCAGCCGCTACTTAGACTTCTACAACCACGAGCGCCTGCATCAGTCGCTCGGCTACCAGACCCCGGCGGAGGTGTACTTTGGATCAGCCCAGCAGACCGACACGACCACCACCGACACGACTACCGACGCTCACCAAGCACTCACCGAAGGGAGGGAGTGTAGCTTAGAACAAGCCCGAACCGTGTCTTGACAAAGGGGTCCACTTCAGAGCGGCATTTATCACCGCGCTCTGGAAGGCTGGTTGGACACTGACTCCGGCCCTCGTTCAAAGCATCGCTTTGCGCTTGGAGCAGTACGTACAGCGGAATAAGGAGCGACCCGCGGAGGAGGCGCTCGGCTGGGCACCGGCGTTCTGCGAGCTTGCCACCTTGAGCGGCGTCGCGCACTCGAGCGTCGCGTATCTCGTTGGCACCCTCTGCCCGGCTATGCCCGATTTTGTCCCTGGCACCGGCATGGAGTCGGGGTATTACGACTTGCCCCTCCGCGCGGTGTGCCTAAAGGCGGCTCTAGAGGACGCCACCCCCATTTTAGACGATTTGATACCCGAAAAGTACCGCAAGAGAGAGGAGCCGGGGGGGTACGACCGTTACGAATCCGAGCGTCGGCGCTTCCGGGACCACGTCGGTGAACTTCTGCAGGTCTACATCTTACGTGCTCAGAGCTTTGTGAAGTCGTACAAGTTGGAGGACGTTGAGGGGCCGATCCGGCGAGATCTGGAGCGGCGCACGGACAGGAGTGACCATCGCTGGTTCAAGTTCGACGGCTCCTTCTCGCTCTGGGCGGAGCGCGTATGCGACGTTCTCGTCCGCTGCGAAGGGGATGCCGAACCCCTCCTCGAGGAGATCGCGGACGCTGCGAGCCGCATACGACGGGATGGGGCACCGTGGCTCTGGATCAAGCTCGGTGAGAAGCTTTTGCCTCACGCTGCGTACCGACTAGTCGGCTTTTCCCTGACAGAACGCTCCGCCCAGTGTTTGGAGGAGCGGCCGTACCCCGGCCGCGACCGGTGGGAGGCGCTCCTTGATTGTGCTAGGGTTACGCAGCCGTACGACGAAGGGCTGTCCAGGGACTTTTACCGCCGCAGCCTCACCGCCGCGGAGGGGATTGACGACGACAGCGCCTTGCTCCTCAGCGTCCAAGCCCACTTCGCCTCGACGCTGTCCCCCGACCTGCCGAGGGGCCGGGGGCGCGAGCTTGCCGCCCGGCTCGCGCGGGTCGTCGAGGCCCACGAGCGTTTCGTGTCGGCGAAGTCGGTGCTTCCCTGGGAAGAGGCGCTCGGCGCGGCGACGCGGCTGGACCCCGCGGCCGGCTTCGCGCTGTGTAGCCGCTGGGACGACGAGGACAAGATCAATCTGGCTGACGGCGTCCTGCCGGTGGTGCGCACTTCGGCAGAAAGGGGAATCGTGAGCCCGCTCGAGCACCTCGGGCTCCTTCGGCTTGCTGGCGAACATTTCGACGTTTCCACGGATGCGGTTGTTGTTCTAGGTTCCCTGCTCGCCAGCCGTTCACGCGACCGTCCACGGCTCAACAGCGCCATGCAGACGGTAAGCCGCTGGATCCGCCGCGATGTGCCCCTACGCCAACGCAAAGCCGCGGCCGACCGAGTTCTTGCCTGGACCGAAGCGAACCGACAGGGCTCGCTAGAGGGTGTACAAGAACTGCGCGACCTGTCATCTTTCGTCGAGAACTTTCCTCCTGACCCGGAACGCGCTGAACGGCTAAGCCTTCAAAAGCAGGACCAGGAAGCTGAGGCGACAGTCCAAAAGTTTCTAGACAGTGCTCGCCGGGGCGACCTCGCGGACCTTGACGAAGCCGTACGACAGCTTCGGCACCTCACCTACGACTCGACGGTGGACCGATATTTAACCATGCTGGCGCGCTCCCTAGCCCCGTCGCGGCGCATCGATTTTCTTAGCTTGCTTACGGACATGACCGAGGATGAGATCGAGAACCGAATCCGCATGCCCGCTGTGCTCACTGCACTCGATTCAGCGCTAAGGTCGTGGCGCAATAGTCCATCCATCCGGGAATGGGCGCTGGACGGCATCGGCACCTTCCTCAAGCGCCATCTTCCTGCCGTTATGGCATATGGGTATAACGCCGAAGCGCAGCTCGAAGCGGTGCTCACACTGCCGCATGCAGCGGCCGGATCTCGCGCCCGTCTGCTGCTACCTGCGGTCGTAGAGCACCTCGACTCGCTCAGCCCCGAGGCCCTTTACGTTCTTGCTAAAGCTCTCGGCCGGTCAACCGCCGGACCGGAATTGCAGCGGGCTCTGGCCTGGTCGTTCGCGCGCACGGAAGCGCAGCTGGACCTTAGTGCTTGGATACCACCAAACACGGCACTCCCTGACGAGGTTCCTGAAATCTTGGCGACGTTTTTGTTCTCCCTCTTTGGCCACTACGATAGACGCGTCCGCTGGCGGGCACTTCACGCTGCGCGCTACCTCATCAACCTTCCTAACGGGTCCTTGCTGGACGAGCTAGTTCGGTTGGCCGACACCCAGTCTGCCGGAGCGTTCCGCTCTTCACACTTGGAGTTCTACTGGATGTCGGCGCGCGTATGGTTGTTCCTTCTCCTACAACGCCTTGCCGACGAACAACCCGCTTTGATGCTCCGGCACGTCGGTACATTAAAATAACATGCGCTGTCAACTAGCTTTCCGCATGCTCAAGTGCGGGAACTAGCTAAGCGGGCAGTCCTCCGCTTGGCGCAGGAAGACCCTAGCCGACTGTCGGCCGAGGAGGTGGGACAGCTGAGGCAAAGCAACACACCCCTCGCCTGCCGCTACCCCTACGAGTCTCCTTATTGGCGCGGGGGCGACGAGTGGGATTTCAGCCGTGAGGGGCGCCGGTACACCTTCGACTCGATGGACACCATGCCCTACTGGTTCGCCCCACTCGGGCGGGTCTTTCATCAAACCGCGCAGGAGGTGGCCTGGCGTGCCGAGCGCTGGGTGGTAGACAGCTGGGGGCGAACCGACAAAGCTTGGTGGGACGACCCCCGCGAGCTTCGTGACGAGCGCAACGCCATGCTGGCGTCGACCCGACACGGTCACATCCCCGTGCTGGAGAACCTGCAGCACTACCTCGAGTTTCACGCGATGCAGTGCGTGGCTGGCGAGCTCATCGACGCTCTACCCATCTGTTTAAAGCCTTAAAAAGCAGCGGCTTCGATTTTGAAGCAACGCATCTCAAGTACCTAGAGCGCATCAGCACCCTGCTGGTCGTTGTCACTCTGGCTTTCTTATGGGCCTTGAAAGTCGGCGAGTTCGTTCATCAACAACTCAAACCTGTGCGGCTAAAGTCGCACGGGCGTAGGCAGAAGTCTTTGTTCCGCGCGGGCTTAGATCACCTCAGGCATCTACTCACCAACTCGGCAACCAAAAAGCCTGACCTGGACCACTGCTTTCGGCTTTTGTCGTGTACTTAGGAGATAAAGGCATTGCGTCCCACTCCGAAGAGTAGTAGAATCTATGTTGATAATTTTCGGTCTAAGCGAAAATAACGCGATTTATGAAGGGACTTGGCTGTGGGATCCGGGACAGTCGAAAGCCTACGTGAGCGAAATGCGACAAAGATCCTCTCGATTATATGGGATGAAGGGCAAGTCACTCGCTCTGCAATCTCTCGCATCACGGGTCTTTCAGTCCCAACGGTCAATCGCTTGGTAAATCAGCTCGTCCATGAGGGGCTATTGGTTAGCTCACGCCAAAGCCCCGTGGGGCCCGGTCGACCCGCAAGTCTCCTCAAGTTCAACCCGGGCAGCGCTTACGTGGTTGGTGTGGACGTCGGCGAGGAGTACATCCGCACTGCCCTAGCTAACTTACGAGGACAAATTTTAGCCACGTCCCGGGTGCCAACGCAAAGTCGTCAAGGAAGAGAGCGCGCGGTCGCGCAGCTGGTGAAGGCGATTGCTAAAACACTGGGCGAGGCTAAAGTTCCCTCGCAACAACTCTCAGCCATTGCCGTTGGGGTAGCCGGAACAATCGATAAAAAAAAGGGCATTGTGCAAGACGCCCCTAACATCACTGGCTGGCAGAACTTCCCGCTCAAACAGCGTCTCGCCGAGACTTTTATCGACGTGAGCATTTTGATAGAGAACGATATCAACCTCGCCGCGATAGGTGAACACACCCTGGGCGTAGGGCAGGGCTACAAAAACTTCGTCTTTTTGAGCTTTCGTAAAGGCATCGGTGCCGGGCTGATTATCAACGGGGACCTATTTACCGGCCACACCGGGATCTCCGGTGAGGTTGGCTTCATGGCCTTTACTCATGCCTTTTCGCATCGAGAAGCTGGCGGGCTCGGACATTTAGAAGTTCTCGCTGGTGGCAAAAGTTTGCTGAGCAAAGCCTGTGAAGGAGGAGCTTTCACGGCAAGAAATGCAGGCGAGGAAGAGCCCTCTCTCGAGGACCTCTACCTTTCTGCGAAGGGCGGTAACGAGAAGGCGTTAGAGGTCATCGAAGAGGCGCTTACATTGTGTGGAGTTGCGACAGCGAACATCGTGAGCATGCTTGACCCGGAGCTGATCGTCATTGGCGGGGACGCCACCCTCCTGCCAGAGTTGTCGCGTTCGGTTATCACAGAGGTCGTGGGGAGGTTGGCACCACGCTTGCCAATTATCGACATCTCTTCGCTTGGGCAGGACGCGGTTCTGCAAGGGGCGGTCTCGGTGGCGCTCGGTGAGGCCCAACGCCGGATGAATGATGCAGTTTCAACCCAGGGCCGCGTCCCCTGATCCCGCCGCCTGGAGGTTTTTATGGCTTTTGACTACAAGCTCGCCGATTTCATCACCTACCGTGACAAACAGGTGTGTGATGACGTTCGGAGCATCTCGAAGGAGAGGATCTCCGACCATCCAAACCCTGACCTCAACATACGGATCGTTGAGGAGCCTACCGACTTTTACTTCCAGTTCGCAATGGACATCGTCCAGCGGTTACAGGCGTCTAGGGAGCGAGGAGAAAAGCTCGTAGCGATCTTTCCCGTAGGTCCGATGCCGCAATATAAGTTCGCGGCAGAAGTGATCAACCGGCTTCAGATCGACTGCAAGCACCTCGTCTCCTTTAATATGGACGAATACGCTGACGAGGACGGCAATACGGCACCAGTTTCGTGGCCAGGCTCCTTTCAGCGCGCGATGCGCAGCTCATTCTTTGGTAAGATCAAACCCGAACTCCAACCCCCGTCCGATCAGATCCATTTCCCGACCGCAGAGGTCATTGACGACTATAGCCAGATGATCACCGACCTTGGCGGTGCCGACGTCTGCTACGGAGGCGTCGGCTGGGGTGGGCACATCGCCTTCTGGGAGCCCCAACTTGGCCTTGAATTCGGGAACGACCTTGAAGCTTATAAAAAAGCGGGAGCTCGGTTAGTCGAACTTCACCCTATGACTATCATGCAAAACGCCCTACACTCATTCAGCGGCGACTGGTCTATGGTTCCCCCCAAAGCGAACACTATCGGCCCCGCGGAAATCATGAGCGCCAAAGAGCGCTCGTTTTGGCTGGACGGTTACCTGGGTGGGGGCATCTCTTGGCAGCGCTTTATTGCCAGGCTCGCGCTTCACGGCCCGGTCAACACCCTCGTGCCAGGTTCGATCCTTCAACTAGCACCAACAACGGTCACGCTCCTGGGAGGCGTCGCGGCGAACGTGGACGTTCAGATGGCGTGAAGGAGTGGGAAGCGCAATGACTTCGGAGAGGCGCAGATGCGAATCCTCGCTTTAGGTGCTCACCCCGATGACCTCGAGCTTATGGCAGGTGGGACGCTTCATAAGTGCGTTCTCCGGGGTGACGCCGTGACCATGGTGTGTCTTACGAACGGCAACATGGGCCATGTGAGTATCCTGCCCGCAGAGCTGAGGAACGTGCGAAGAGCTGAGGCAGCCCGCGCGTCCGAGGTAATCGGTGCCGACTTCGAGTGGCTCGACTTCCCCGATGAATGGTTATTTTCCGAAAGTAAAGAGGCGCGGCAAAAGGTCGTGGAGGTCGTCCGAAAACGCCAGCCCGACCTCGTAATAACTCACGCGCCCGGCGACTACCACCCTGATCACCGTGCGACTTACCATCTGGTGTTTGCCGCGACCTTCCTAGCGACCATCCCGCACCTAAACAGTGGGCACCCAGCCCTGAAAAAAGTCCCAGAAGTGTTCCTGATGGACACCTTAGGGGGCTTCGGAACTGACCCAGACTGGTACGTTGACGTAACCACGGAGTATGGTACCAAAGTAGAGGCGTTGTCTCAGCACGAGAGCCAGCTTCAGTGGATGAGAGACCACAGCGGCATCGATTTTGCTAACTGGATGCGCATCGTCGCTGAGTATCGCGGCTTGCAAACGGGTGTTCGCTACGCTGAAGCCTTCTCGCGTGAAAGGAGGTGGCCGGGCGTATCCACCGAACGACTCCTGCCCTAAAGCGGGACACCTCTCCGTTTCAAAGATGTAGAGATGAAACATAAAACGGATCATCGCTCTTGTTGTCTTTTCCATCGTTGCCGTATCCGCGGCGCGAACAAATCCGTTAGTGGAACGAGCTGATGGCCGCGTCTACACTGTTTACGCTCCCGTCTTTGCTCTTTTTTCTCTTGCGCACCGGCATCTATAAGCAAATCTGAAGGCGGGTGCGGTTAAGAGCCAGTGTATTGGAGGCATTCGTTTTGAGTAAGGTAGTCATTTATCAGCTTTCTGACCACCCAGTGGTTTCATTTGCCGCCACCCAGCTGCGTGAATATCTTGGGCGGATAAGCAATAAAGACGTTTACTTCGATGCCCGCACGAAGTATGACCCCGGCCTACCTGGCGTTTGGCTGGGGACCAGCGACGCGTTCGCGGGCCTGGATAACACTGGCGACCTTCGCGACGACCTTGACGACGCAATCTACCTGAGATCCGTTGGAGAGTTTCAGCTGATCTTGGCGGGCGCGAACCCTAGGAGTGTTCTTTTCGCTGCTTACGCCTATCTCGAAACCTTGGGGTGCAGGTGGATCCGCATGGGCGAGGACGGTGAGGTACTCCCCCACAGTGTGGACGTTCGACTCGATGGCTATGACGTATTTGAGCGCCCGGGATACCGATACCGCGGCGTGTGCATAGAGGGGGGCGTCTCTATCGAGCACGCCGTAGCACTCGTCGACTATCTCGCCAAAAAGCGCTTCAACACTTACTTCATTCAGTTCAAGAATGCGTATATGTTCTGGAGTCGCTGGTACGATCGTCACTTGCGCGATCCCGACGTGCCCAGGGAAGTTCAGCGGCGAAATCTCACACCGGAACAAGCAGAAGCGTTCACCAACCAATTAGTCACCGAGATCAAGCAGCGAGGTTTGACGCTCCAGATGGTTGGCCACGGCTGGACCTGTGAGGCATTGGGGGTGCCCGGCACTGGCTGGATCAGAACGGACAGCGCGCCACCTGAAGATACCCGCCAACTTTTAGCGGAAGTTGATGGAAAGCGGGAGTGGTGGGGAGGGGTTCCCATCAACACAGAGCTGTGCCTTTCCAACTCTAGAGCGTTTGATTTGCTGGTCGATCATGTTGTCGGGTACGCTGAGAAGCGCCCCGAGATCGACCTGCTACACCTGTGGATGTCGGACGGGTGGAACAACAGATGTGAGTGCGAGGCGTGCAGCACTAAGCTCCCGTCCGACTATTACGTCGACGTGCTAAACGCAGTTGATCGGAAGCTACGGGAGCGCGAGATCTCCACCAGGATCGTGTTTCTCGCATACGCCGACCTGTTATGGGCACCACAGGAGTCACGTATCGAAAGTCCCGAGCGGTTCGTCATAATGTTTGCCCCGCTGACACGTATGTGGCGCAACGCTTTGCTCGAGGCACCGGCCGTGCCGGAAACGCCCGTTCCTTACAGCCGTAATAAAAACATTTTCCCTAAATCCACGACTGTGAACGTCCACTACCTCCGGGACTGGAAGCGCGGCTTTTCGGGCGACGGGTTCGTGTACGATTATCACCTGCTCTGGAAGCACTCGATCGTCGAGCCGACTGGGCTGTTTATCTCGGCGATCCTTCACAGAGATATTCAGCAGATTGATGACCTTGACCTTCAAGGGCTAATTAACTGTCAGGTTCAACGGTACTTTTTCCCAACCGGCATAGCCATGGAGGTGAGTGGCCGGACGCTCTGGGACCCGAGTTTACCGGTTAAAAAGATCCAGGATGACTACTTTTCTTCCGCTTTCGGCCCTGATGGTATGCAGGTGCTGGAGAAAATGCGGATCATAAGCGCGCTTATGGATTCCGATATCATTTTTGGTCTCGAGGAAACACCGTCTCCAACTTACCAAAATAACCTCCGGGAAGCAGAATTAGTGTTAGGACAACTTTTGGAGCTCTGTCAAGAGAGAGTCAAACATGCTAGCGATTTACCTTTAGCGCAGAGAACCTCATTTGTATATCTTCGCTATGGCTTAGATTTTATTGGTATCATTCTCAAAGGCTTGGTAGATTTAGCAGGCGGGAAATCTTCGGGACTAGGCACTGCGTACAAGAAAGCGGGAGATTACCTCATGCAACATGAGGACACGCTGCACACTGTCTGTGACTGCGCTATGTGGCAAGAGTGGCTTTACACATACGCGCGGGAGGATGAGAACGCAGGACCAGGCATTCCCGACGTCACAGCTGGAGCAGCTTAGAGTTGGCGTGGTTGGTCGAAACCAAGCAGGGCGTTCTCTGTTTCAACCATACGAGAGCAGAGGGACGCTTCCCTTGGTATCTCGCGCACGCGCAAGCGGTGAAAGATCGGTAGGGCAGCGAGGTCGTTGAGGCTGAGTTATGAAGCCGACTAGGGTCTGTCTGACTGATCGGGTCTGAATGCTGTACTGCACGCACAAATCATCCTTTTAGGCTGAACACCCTTTAGGTCCGTCAGGAACGCTAAATTTAGCTTTAGTCAGACAGACCCTAGCTCAAGTGTAGACGGTTCAATCAAATTCTAAGCAACCAGAGACCCCCTAGGTCATGTTACAACCGAGCGAGTGCGGCTCACATCAGAAGTTGTTGGACTACCTCACTCGAGATTGACTAATGTATGCTCATTTCAGCCCTCCGAGGGAAATGCCGTGGATGAGCTGCCGCTGCGCAACCAGAAAGACTAGAAGCATAGGGATTGTTGCCATAGTTGCCGCGGCCATCATGGCGGCTGTATCCACAGTATGCTGCCCCTGAAAGTATGCGACTCCTACCGAAAGAACCTGCATGTCGATACTGTTAGTAATAATGAGAGGCCACAGGAAGTCGTTCCAAGACCATAGCGTCACAAGTAGGGCGAAAGCGGACAGTGCTGGTTTCGCAAGCGGAAGGAATATATACCAATAAATCTGCAATGGATTGGCTCCCTCAAGAACCGCGGCTTCTTGGAATTCGCTTGGGATGGTCATAAAGAATTGGCGCAGAAGAAAGGTTCCATAGGCACTGAAAATTGATGGAATAATCAAACCTGTGAAGGTATCTAACCAACCAAAGTACTTGAGAATGATGAAGTTCGGAATGAACAGCATTTGTGATGGTATCATGAGTGCTGCAAGAAGTAACACGAAAAGTATATTCTTCCCAGGAAAGCGCAGCCGAGCAAACGCGAACGCGGCGAGTGAGCAAAGTATAACTTGTCCAGCAACCCTTCCAGAAGTCATCAAGATTGTATTTAGGTAAAAGCGCACAAACGGAATTGAGTCTAAAACGTCCAGGTAGTTTTGCCAACGTATCTCACTTGGAATTAGGTTTGGCACTAACGTGAATAGGTCACGGGTTGGCTTTAGGGACGTGGCGATCATCCAGACGAAAGGTAGTAAAAAGAGCACGCCAGTTACTAGAAGAAATGTATGGAGAAAGAGCCTTGATAGAACCTGTGTGCTTCTCATTGGTAATGCACCCAGTACCGCTGCAATCGGAACTGAAATAAAGTAAAGATTAAAATAATAAGAAACAGTATCCACGACATGGCCGACGCATACCCCATCCTTAAAAATTGAAATGCTTCCTCGTAAATGTAGTAAACCAAAGTACGTGTACTGTCAGCAGGACCGCCCTGCGTCATCACATATATTACATCGAAAACCTGAAACGCTAGAATTAGCGTGGTTGTTACGACGAAGAAGGTGGTGGGGGCGACGAGGGGCAAAGTGACGTAGCGAAAGCTGGGCCACGCCCCAGCTCCATCAATCTCAGCTGCCTCATAGTACTCCTTTGGGATGTTCTGCAGACCTGACAAGAAAAGTACCATATTATACCCCGCAATGTTCCACACTAAAACTATAACAACCGCGATCATGGCGGTATTCTGGTCTGAGAGCCAGGCGGGTGAAGGTAATCCGAACGTTGAGAGGAAGTAGTTCACCGGCCCGAAACTCGGATTGTACAACCACTGCCAGATTGTGGCACTTGCAACAGGCATCGTGAGTACAGGAAGAAAATAAACGGTACGGTAAAAGGCGCGGAATTGAATTTCTCTATTCAGAGCCAAGGCTAAAGACAGTGAGACAACTGTACTGAGTGGAACGTAAAGCAAGGCGAGAAACAGCGTGTTCTTAAGGGTTTCGAAAAATAATGGATCTTTTAGAAGACGCGCATAATTGTCAAGTGCAACCCAGCTTGGCGCAGTTAGAAGATTCCACTGCGTGAAACTGATACCGAGAGAAGCGAACAAGCCAATGAGAAAAAAGACTATCCAGCCGGCCATCAAGGGTGTAATTAACAAGTATCCCCAGAGCGACTCGCGCTGGCTCAAGCGCTTGTGACGCTTCCCTTGAAGAGTATTCAGGGAGTCTTTTTTCTTTTTGCTAAGCGCTTGCTTCTGCATTTTTCCCTCTAATAAAAACCGGCATCCTCTAAACTCACAAGGTTTAGAGGATGCCGTCAGGCTTAACGCTCTAACGCCGCATTACCTTCTTCTGTGACTCGCTGACAAATCTGGTCACGTGGTATATTTCCCAGCCAGGCGTCGCGTAAGGTTTGATCCACTCTAGTTTCCCACTCAGTGCCCTTATCTGTCGTCATTGAAGGAAGCGGTACAGAGTAGTCTACAGCATCGATGAAGACCTGCCTGTTCGACTCTGGGATGGCTTGAACCCAGGCTTCCTGTAGACCATCCATGGCAGGTATAACTTGACCATATTCAGCAACAATCTCTTGCGCTGAACGAGAAGCCAAGAAAGCTACGAAAGTGGTAGCTGCTTCTTTACTGCGACTTCCAGACCAAACAACATTAGCTACCCCATGGATAATGGAAGCCTGTTGCTCACCTCTGGGAAGTGGGGCGATACCAATATCCGGATTGGCTCCGTGCAGGAATGTCGCTAACCAAGAGCCACCAGGAGTCATGGCTATCCTACCGGCTGGAAACTGATTGACGGCTGGCTCCCACCCTTCCGCCGTCAGCACCGCGCCATCAGGAGCTAGGCCATCTGCCACAAAGTCGTAAACGAACAAAAGCGCTTCGCAAGCGGCTGGCTCATCCAAGACCACGCTGCTTCCGTCCTCGCTGAGTACGCGCCCACCGTTCTGAAACACGAAATTCGCCCAACCTTGCTGAGCTAGAGTGTGTGCCGTCATTCCGTATTGCGCAACCCGACTACCGTCCCTGATCGTCAACTTTTCCGCGGCCCCCCTCAGGTCTTGCCAAGTCCAATCTTCGGAGGGATACTCGATTCCGGCCGCATCAAACATGGCTTTGTTATAGTAAAGTGCGATCGTGTCAAATTCTTTCGGAACGCCGTAAAGCTCGCCGTTGTAGCTGTAGGCTTCGATCAGCGCCTGTGGATACAAGTTGGGTTCGATCTGCCCGCTACTTACGAGCTCCTCTAAGCTCATTAATACCCCTTGAGAAGCGTAAACCGGAAAGTTCGGTCCGTTGATCCAGAACACATCAAATGCAGAGCCACCCGCGACACCTGTTTGAAGCCTCGTAAAGTACTCCGTCCACGGGAAGAGTTGAGGTTCAACGGTTATATCAGGGTGCATTTCCTCAAAAACTTTTATCTGCTCTGCGATGGTTTCTGTTTGATTCGCGTCCCAGTAACCGTAGGTGATCTGTGTTTCCTGTGCCTGAGTCACAGAAACAAAACTTATGAGAACCACTAACACCAAAAAACGGCCAGCCATTTTTCTACCTCATTCCTTTGTTGAGTTGTTGTATACCTTACTGGTGTGCCTAGACGGTTGAAGAGTATCACCCACTTTTTAGTCGCTCTTCGAAAAAAGAGAACGCTCGGCCTCCAGCAAATCTATGACCTCCTTTAAAAATCTCATGCTCTACAAGTTCAGCTTCGCCATACTCTTCGTATACTCGCTTTACAGATTGATAAACTTCTTGAGCAACTTCAACAGGAAATATGTGATCTCCTGTACCTGACTCATAAAGCGCGGCGCGCGGGGCAATAAGCGCTGCTACATCACTAAGTTCCGCGTACCGAAGGATTCCGGGAACCAGCTGCGCGCCACAAATGTCACTCGCTCGGATGGCGTAATGGGAAAATGTAGTTAAAAAACATGAGACATCAACAGCCTTCACTCGTTCATCTAGTGCGGCGAGAAACAGTGCGCGTGTCCCTCCCATTGATAGGCCGATTGTACCCAACTGGTCTGAATTCACCTCTGGAAGTCCCTGTAAGAAATCCAAGGCACACATGTCTTCATGAAGATGAATACTCATCAGATTCAAACCCCATAGTTGTGCCTTGAGGTAGTGAATATTGCAAGGATCTCGACCTGAAAACTCGTATCCAGCAGCACGATCTCCCCAGCCCAACGTATCAGCAGCTAAAGTAACGAACCCTTGATTGGCGAGCTGATGTGCATAGTCGTAGTTCATTAATCGAATTGCCTCTTGCTGCTTTGGCTTAGACGTATCGGTTACACCTACAACATTTTCCTTTCCGCGCCGCTCTATGGGGTTCATCGCATGACCGTGTAGGCATAAGATAGCAGGCATCGGGTTGGCGTCGGAGGCGGCTTTCGGTATAAGCAGATACGCACATGCTTCAAGGTATCGAGTAGTGCGGTAAGTGACTCGGTAACGTCTATAGAATCGACAGTCCGCATCATGAACAATGCTTGGCTCGAGAGGTACACGCGAGGGCCATGGGCTAAGAAGTTCCCACAGTGTCTTGCGAAGTTCGCATTGCCACTCTCTTGTATTAATTCCCTTTTTTGTATCAAACGCCAACTCTCGCTTCTCCTCGGCGTAAAGCGATGTCCATAGATCCGGATAAGAATTTTTAGTACTCAAGTGTGAGCTTCCAATTCTAACACCTTAGTTTTTTTCACTCTAATCAAAAATAAGTATATAGTGATGAAATATATGTGTCAAGCTATGCAATCGTTTCATGAGGGGGTCCACGCGTTCGTGAATAACCTTTAGGAGAGGGGTGTTGCACAAAATGTGAGTTCGACGAGCCACTTTGTAAACATCATTTGTAAGTTTTTCTAACACAACCTGAACAAGCAAAGTTTAATGGCTTGGCGAAGGTGACAAGCGACGATAAATTGATCAGCGAAAGGAAGTAATGAGCAGGAAGCGATACGCCCTAATCGGCACAGGCGAACGTGGTCTTATGTACTTTGAGGCATTGGTCAGCACCTATCCGGATGTAGCCCGACTCGTCGCCCTGTGTGACACAAATCAGGCTCGTATGGGCTTTTTCAATCGAAGAGGAAGGGACCGGTTTCAGTCTTACTCCGAACTTAACTGCTACTATCCAGGTGATCTAGAACGGCTTATACTTGAAACCAAACCAGATACGGTGATCATCACTTCGCCTGATCATACACATGACGACTATATTGCTAGGGTCATGAAAGCAGGGTGTGACGTCATTGCCGAAAAGCCCGTAACGGTAACAGCAGATGGGTGCCAACGCATAGTGGATACGGTTCAGGAAACAGGCCAAAATATAAGAGTTGCGTTCAACGCCCGTTACATGCCTCGAAATTCAAAAGTGAAGGAGATTATACGCAAAGGGGAGATAGGCGAAGTACTCTCAATCCACTATGAGGAACTGCTAGATACACATCATGGAGCGGATTTCTTCCGTCGCTGGCATCGTGAAAAAGAAAAGTCAGGGGGGCTGCTGATACATAAAGCTACCCATCATTTTGATTTGGTTAATTGGTGGCTTGACTGTTTCCCGGAAGTGGCTTATGCGGTTGGTGGCCTTCAGTATTACGGTCGCGAGAACTTAATACGTCGATACGCAGGCGTAGACCCAGAAGCAAAAACCTCCTTGCATTCTGAAACGAGAAAACGTTTTTACCTTGACATGGAACGGAGTCCGAATCTGCGGGAGATGTTCCTTTCTGCAAAAGATGAGGACGGTTATGACCGAAATCAGGATGTATTCGGCGATGGTATAACGATCGAGGATACGTTAGCAGTAGTTGTCCGCTATGAAAACCGTGCTGTCCTAACTTACTCTCTCAATACTCATTGCCCCTGGGAAGGCGACCGAATCTCTATCAATGGCAGCAAAGGAAGGTTGGAGATAGAAACTGTTATGCGACCCCATCTTTCAGACAACGAATTCAATCATCCGCAAGGAGGGATAGCCTCCACCAACCCCTCCGCACGGGGCACGGGAGAACTAAAGCTATCACGACCTGGCATTGTCATACAGAAACACTGGGAGCGGGCCCAAGAAGTTGCCTTTGAACAGCCCAAAGGGAACCATGAGGGTGGTGACGTTCGAATATTTGATGACATGTTCAGAGGGGTAAGTCAGGATCCGCTAGGCCGCGCAGCTGGTTATATGGATGGCATCATCAGTGTCTTGGTGGGAGTTGCCGCCAATCGCTCATTAAGTACAGGAAAAGCCGTTGAAGTGATGTCCCAAATTAAGCTGCCACAGCAGTAGAAACAGGCATGATGGGTTGCGTCAAGTTGTTTGAGATGGGTTAGGCTGCCCCAATGACCGAGAGTGCCGAACGACCCAAGGGCTACCGCTTCCCCAAAGCGGTCATCTCGCATGCGGTCTACCTCTACCACCGCTTTCTGCTTTCGTATAGGGACGTGCAGGAGCTGCTCTTCGAGCGGGGCGTTGATGTGAGTCACGAGACGGTAAGGGCGTGGTGCGCCAGGTTCGGACCCGCCATAGCCGAGGCGCTGCGTCAGCGTAAGCCGAGGCGGGGTAGGACGTGGCACCTGGATGAGATGCGTATAGTGCTAGGCGGTGTGGTCCATTGGCTCTGGCGGGCAGTGGATGAGCATGGCGAGGTGCTGGACGTGTTCATGCAAAAGGAGCGTGACACAGAGGCGGCCAAGCGCTTTTTCCGCAGACTGCTGGACGAGCAAGATGTCCCCGAGCAGATCGTGACCGACGGCCTTAGGAGCTATGGTGCTGCCCTTCGAGAGCTGCCCGAGCTAGGCGCGACGGAGCACGTCACCGTCTCGGCGGCGGAGCGCCAGAACAACCTCGTCGAGCAGAGCCACCGGCCGACGCGAGACCAAGAACGACAGCAACGAGGCTTTAGAGGTTCGGGTCGTGCCCAAAGTTTTCTCTTTACCCACGCCGAGGTCAACCATCTCTTCCGTTACACCCGTGCCCGCACACCCGCCAACCTACGCCGCCGCAACTGGACGAGCGATTTTGGGGTATGGGCAGAGCTGTCGCTGTCAGCTTCCTAGAAAAGGCCGCAAGGGCTACAGATGCAGCGGGCCGCCGTAGCTAGACGTCACCTCATCTCAAACAACTTGACGCAACCGTAGCGACTACACCCTCGCCGCGAAGGAGGCGGCACCCGAGGCCGTTCAAGTCGCCGACCGCTGGCACCTCTTCAAAAACCTTGGCGACGTACTTGAAGCTTGGTTAGGGCGTCACCGTAGTCACCTCACCGAAGAGGTCATCGTGGGCTCAACCGACGAGAACGCACCCGCGCGTCTCGCCGCCACCTGGCAACTGACCCCAAAGCAGGCTGAGGCTCACAAGGCGCGACGGGCGGAGCGTATTGCTCAGTTTGAGAAAGCGGCCCTCATGCGTAAGTAAGGTTGCAGCAGCGAGGCCATCGTTAGCGAGGTCGGCATAAGCACCCGCACCTTAAGGCGCTGGAGTACGATGACCACGCTGCCAGAACGTAAAAAGTCAGGCGGCAGGCGCAGCATCTTAGACCCTTACAAGCCTCATCTCGAGAAGCGCTGGCGCGAAGGGTGTGAAAAGCCTAAGACGCTGTGGCGTGAGATTACCGACCAAGGCTTCACCGGCTCCGCGATTCTGGTCTCGAACTACCTCATCTACCTGCGCAACTCGGCGTCAGAATCGCAAACAGCGAACGCCGCGCCCGCCCCACAACTCAAGCGCTACCTTCCGAGGGAGGCGGCTAGACTTTTCACCTGCCCCGCAGACGAACTCGGCAAGGTAGGTAGAGCGCGTTTAGAGAGGGTGCTTGCCACCTGCCCGGACGCACCACATTGTTACAACCTGGCCCAGCGATTCGCAGAGATGCTGCGCAAAAGGGACCCGCAGCCTTTCGAGGTTTGGTTGAAAGAGGCACTTGCGAGTGGCGTGACCGAGCTGCGCCGCTTTGCCAACGGCATTCGGCTCGACCAAGCGGCGGTGGAAGCGGCGCTGACTTTACCCTATAGCAACGGTCAGGTCGAAGGGCAGGTGAATCGCCTTAAGCTGATTAAGCACTCCATGTATGGACGCGCCAACTTCGACCTGCTTAAAGCGCGCGTGCTCCATGCTGGTTGAAGCTGACTGAAAAGGGGTCAGAGAAGCAAACTTCCAGTGGTCCAACTTTGCTCATCAAAAGCTAGGAAGAACCGGCGTTGGGCCAAAAACCCCAAGGTGAGAACGCCGCGGTAGACACAAGCTTGAGGGGATTGATGAAATAGCACCTCGGCAAATTATACGTGTCTCACGTAGTTTTGAGTAAAGGCAAAACATGAATGAGATTAGAATTTATCTGTTCCAGAGCGAACTGTCACGAAACATAAACTGGGTTACTCAGGGCGCGCCTCCAGGGCTGCTCTAAGATAGAAAGAAAGTTTGGTCGTTCTTTAACTTGCTCGAGCCGCGCGAGTTCTGCTTTGAAAAAAGGCAGTGAAGCTTTGGCAACCACCTCGAGCCGAATATAGCGTCCCGCGACCTGCCACTGCCATTCGTCTGAGAAATGTTCTGCATCTATAACCGTCTCGCGTACTACACCCTCGCTTCCGACCCAGCGAAGCAGGTCGCCCTGTGCACCTTCGACTCGAGCACTTGCGGTCACCGCGTTACCGGGCGCACGCTGCAGAGTGTCGCCCATTTCCTGCCCCCCAACGCGCAGCTCGAGCCGAGGGCCGTTAGGGCTTTCGCTGACAAAACCGCGTCCGGTCTTTACCGCCTTCAAAATGCTGGCGACGGAGAGGTCGTCCAGCCAGAGCCAGGTCGTAGGTGAGCCGACTTGCAAAAAGGTCGGGTCGGTATCGGGGTAGCCGGGCTGGTGACGGTCGCTGCCACCGACGAGTGCAAGGCGTCGCCCTTGACGCAATAGGACGTCGTAGCGCGATAGAGATTCCCAGTTTTGGTATGCCCACGGTCCCTGCCAGGCTTCTAAGCTGTCGGTCGCACTAGGAACTTCGTACTCCCAATCGCAGCCGAGGCAGTTCGGGGTGGCTTTGGGATGATTGACCGAAAAGAGGCCGCCTCGAGCGTGAACGTAGTCGACGAGCACGTCTAAATATTCCTCTTGCTCAACCCGAAAGTCGACCCAACCGTCTACCCCCCAGACGTTCGCATGACCTCGGTAAGTCGTAATCTCCTCACCTGGAATCAGCAGGAGGTCAGGTGAACTCAACTCTCCCAACTTGCGGTGATGGCTGTTCGTGTTGTGGTCGGTGACGGCAAGAAAGTCGAGGCTACGCTCTTTGGCAACGGCAACGAGGTCTTCTGGTGAGCCCTTAGCATCGCTGTAAAAGGTATGGCTTTGCAAATCACCGCGGTAAAGTCCGGGGTTAGCTCGAGCCACGCCCACACGCCTCACGGGTGCCACAAGGGGCCGGGGCGCGTCGTCCCAACCGACCTCGACCCGGTAGCGACAGCCGTCGAGAACCCGCGCCAGGCCGAACACGACCTGCCAGGTTCCCGGCACAATCTCACCGGGAATATAGCCGGGTGTCGCCCCGTCTCGCGCGACGTACACCTCACGCCTCGCGCTGCCGCTCCAGCCGCGAAAGCCGCTGCGTGACGGAAAAGGTCCCAGGGTAGGGTCGAACAGACCGAGGTCGAGGATGCTGTTCTCTTCGTCGAAGCTGTAGCTCATGTCGAGGCGGGTCATACCAGGGGGCACCTCGAAGGGAAGATAGAGATAAGGGCTCCTGGCACGCTCAGCAGGGGTGAGGGTACCCTCGAACGTTTTGCTCTCAACGGCTCGGGTCAAGACTCGAGCCGCCGTCCGTCCTCACCGAACAGGTGAAGGTGTTCGGGCTCGAGCTGTAAAAAGGTGCGCCCGCTGACTTCAGGGGGGTCATCACCGAACAGGCGAGCCGTCACCAGCCCCTCGCCGACCGTGAGCGTGACAAGCGTTTCGGGACCGAGCGGTTCGGTGGCGTACAGGTTGCCAGGGAGTGTCCACGCTTCGCCTTCACGGCCTAAACGCAAGTGCTCGGGACGGACGCCGAGGGTGAGACTCGCGCCGTCGGCAAAAGCTTCCAAGCGATGTGCCAGGGCAGAAGCCTCGAGCCTGAAGCCGTCGGTGACGAAGTGGCGTGTCTTGCCCCTTCCTTCAACCTGCACCGGGAGCAAGTTCATCGGTGGGCTGCCGATAAAGTTGGCGACGAAGGTGTTCGCCGGTCGCCGGTAAACCTCCAAAGGCGGTCCCATCTGAACGATTTTGCCGCTTTCCATCACCGCGATGCGGTCGGCCAAGGCCATCGCCTCAGCCTGGTCGTGGGTCACGTAAATAGCGGTCACGCCGAGTTCTTGTTGTAAGTGTTTGAGAAAGCTGCGCGCCTCGAGCCGCAACTTCGCGTCGAGGTTAGACAAGGGCTCATCGAACAAAAAGACTTGCGGTTTATGCACCACCGCGCGGGCGACCGAGGTGCGCTGCTGTTGTCCCCCCGAAATCTGACCGGGGCGGCGGTCGAGTAGCTGCCCGATTTGCAAGCTTTTTGCCACCTCGGCGGCGCGGCGGCGACGCTCCTCACTACTTGCGCCGCGCACTTTGAGGGGATAGGTGATGTTGTCGGCAATCGTCATGTGCGGGTACAGCGCGTAGTCTTGAAACACCATGCCGATGTCGCGGTCTTTGGGGGGCAACTTCGTCACGTCGGTGTCGCCGATAAGGATGCGACCTTCGGTGGGGGGCTCGAGTCCGGCGACCATACGCAGGCTGGTCGTCTTGCCGCAGCCCGAGGGACCGAGCAGACAGATGAACTCGCCGTCATCTATCTCGAATGAAACGTCGTCAACCGCCTTGACCGTTCCAAAGTGCTTGCTGATGTTCTGAAACGCGACCTTAGCCATCGCGGCGGGCAGCCCTTCTCACGCTTTGATACCCCCGAAAAAGCGGAAGCCGTAGCGCCAGTTCACGAACAAATACAAGAGAAGAACCGGCAGCGTGTAGAGCAGCGAATAGGCCGCCGTGAGCGTGATCAGGGGCGTACCCGCTTCGGTGTAAAACGAGTAGATGGCGACCGAGGCGGGCATCTTTTCAGAGCTGCGTAGCAGGATAAACGGAATCAGAAAGCCGCCCCACACGTTTACAAACGCCCACACCGCCACCACCATCATGCCGGGGCGGACGATAGGCAGCGCGATGTCGTTAAAGACGCGCCACGGTCCGGCACCCGCGACCAGCGCCGACTCCTCGTAAGAGCGGGGCACCGAGTCCACAAAGTCCCGCATGATGAAAATTGCAGCGGGCAGCAGTCCGCCCGTAAAGACGAGGATGACGCCCAGGTGCGTGTCGATCAGACCGAGCCGGAAGATGAGCAGGAAAATCGGCACCATCGCCGCTGTGCCGGTCACCACCGACGAGAACAGCACCAGACCGTAACTGAGCAGGTCGCTGCCGGGGATGCGCGCCCGTGACAGCGCGTAAGCGGCGAGGGTGGCAAACAGGGTGATCAGGAGCATGGCTCCCGCCGCCTGTATCACGCTGTTTTGAACAAGTGCGCGCAGCGCAAAGGTGTTGGCGAACACCTCGCCGAAGTTGGCAAGCGTCCACCTTTCAGGCACCCGTACCGACAGGGTCGCCAGCCGGTTGAAAGGCGCGAACACGAGCCAGAGCAGCGGCAGGGCGAAAAAGCTCGAGAACAGCACCGCCCCCACGTAAAAGCCAATACGGGTGAGAATCGCGCGAAAGGTCATGCCCGCGCCTCGCCCCGGCGCAAAACAGCCAGGTAGACGAGTGCGAAACCCAGGTTGATGAGCATCATCACCATGCCGACCGCACTCCCTTCGCCAAAGCGAAAGAACTTGAACGCCTCCCGGTAGGTGAAAATCGCCACCACGTCGGTCTTGAACGCCGGACCCCCGCCGGTCAGCAAAAAGGGCGTAAACGTGTTGAAGCTCCACAGCGTTATCAAAATAAGGTCGGTGACGATGTGCGTGCGGATGAGCGGTAAAATAATGTCGCGTAGCTTCTGCCAAGCCGTCGCTCCGGCGACCGAAGCGGTCTCCAAGTGGCTCGGCGGAATCGAACCGAGCGCCGAAGAAAAGAGCAACATCGAAAAAGCAGTACCCCGCCAGATGTTGAAGATAATAATTGAGAAGAGCGGCAGGCGCAACAGCCAGTCGGGTCGCCCCAGCCCCAAACTGCTGAAGATTTGGTTGAGAGTGCCAGCGTCATAGTCGAGAAACGCGAACCAGGCGAACGCCACCACCACGTCCGGCATGATCCAGGCGAGAATCGCCAGGGTTTGCACCGTACCCTGCACAGCACCGCGCCGTCCGTAGAAAAAATAAGCGAGCAGTAACCCGAGCAGCGCCTGCCCCATGAGGGCCGAAAAAAATACGAACTGCCCGGTAATCAGCAGCGACGAACCGAACTCGCCCGCCCGCATGAAGCTGTCCGGGTCGAACAGGCGCAGGTAGTTGGCAAACCCTACAAATTCCGGGTCGACGGCGGTGCGCCCGGTGAGCGTGCGGTTCGTAAAGCTGACCGCGGCAATCCAGAAAAAGGGCAGGATGATAAAAACAAAGACGAAGACCCCGGCGGGCAAGAGAAAAAGGAGCCCGGTCGGCAAAGAAAGGATGCTGCGGCGCTGCATCCTTAGCTCGGTGCGCTGTTCCCTGACAAGGCACGCCACCGCGCCGCCCGCCGCTCGACCTCTTTGACAAAGGCGTCTTTGCCGTCCATATAGCTCTCTATGTCGTCAGGGTAGGCTCGAGCCAACTCGCGTTTGAGGTCGCTGTACGCCTGCGCCTCGCCCAAATGCACCCTCAGATAGTCGCGGAAGGCTAGATGACGCGCCACCGCCGCCGTGCCGCGCTCGAACACGTGGACGTGGTGCGTTCTAATATCCTGTGAATCTTCCTTGCGAAAATAACGGCGACCAGGGAGACCGTATTCGCCCATCGCCTCGTAACCGAGCCCTGCCATTGCTGCGTTTTTGGGGTCCACCTCGAGGATGTCCTCGACCTCGATTAGCATGTCGATAATGGGTTTGGCAAAAATCCCCGGAATGGCGGTGCTGCCGATGTGATGCACCCCGGTGACGTTGCTGCCCAACGCTTCGGCAACGCGTTGTGATTCAGCACCGAACGCCTCTCGCCACGCCGGATCGTGGGGGACGACCTCGACTTTCTGCGCTGTCTTTCTCTGCGCCGTCGTTTTTTGCACCGAGTCAGCACCTCCATCATCCGGTGGGTAGAGAGGACTGAGACACTTCAGTCCTCTCGAGGCATTACGGCATTGTTACTACATCCTATTACTGCATCATGTCAACGACGTTCTCTTCACCGACGAGGTCAGTCACCGCCTGCGCGTAAGCGTCCATCGCCTCTTCGGGGCTCATCTCACCGGACACGACGCGCTCGGTCATGAGCTGCGCTTCGTAGGAGATTTCGGGGTAGATTGCCAGGTTGGGGCGTGCGGTGGTGAGCGGTCCGAGCGCTTCGGCGGTTTCGGTTAGGAACGGGCTGTCCGGCACCGGCACGTCGTCGCGGACGCGGATGCGCGGCTGAATTTCCTGCGCCGCCATTAAAGATTCCTGGCTGTTCATGGTGGCTAAGAGTTCCCAGGCCAGGTCGGGATTCTCGGTGTTGGGGTTGATGACGAAGCCGGTACCGCCCGAAACGGTCACGAAGTCCTGACCGCGAAAGCCCGCCCCCGGCTCTTCGGCGGGAATCTCGGCCCAACCCATCACCTCGTCGCGGTTTGCAACCGCGAACTCCTGGTCGGGTGCGGTGGGGCCACGGTAAAAGTAGTCGCCCTCGAGCAAAATCGCCGTGTCACCGTCGCGGAAGTTGGCAAAGCTCTGGTTGCGTCCGTCCTGGAGAAGTTGCAACCGTGGGTCGCCGAGTTCTTCATCCACGTAGATGGTTTTATAAAGGTTGAGCGCGTCGAGGATGCCCTGACTGCGAACGATCCAGTTGCCGTTCTCGTCGGTCAGAAAGTGCCCGGTGCCCAAGAGCAGCGGGTAGTACCCCTGCATGGTGGTCGCCTCGCCCATCGCGGTGCCCGCGTTAATTTGCAGCGGTGCCGAGTCGGGCATGGCCTCTTTGACCTTGCGGGCGGTGTCGAGCAGCTCTTCCCAAGAGGTGGGTTGCCAGTTGTCGGCGTTTTCGACCCCGGCTTGCTCGAGTAAGTCTTTGCGGTAGAAAAGCATCCGGTAGTCGGTGCCGAGGGCAACGCCGTAGCGTTCGCCGTCAAAACTCATAAGCGCTTGCAAGCCTTCAGGGATGTGGCTCCAACCTTCCCAGTCCGCGGCTGCCGTGCTTACCTCGGACAGCGGTTTGAGGCTGCCCGACGCCACGAACTCGGGCACCCAGAAGCCGTCGAAGGCGAGAACGTCTGCACCCGCACCGACTGAGAGGTCGAGGGCGTACTGTTCTTTAAGTTGCTCGTCACTACCGCCGAACTCGGCAAGTTCGACCGTAACGTTGGGGTGCTCTTCTTCAAAGGTCGGAATGACGTCCTCTCGAAGCCACTGCGCCAACTGACTGTTTACGCCGTCCGCCACGCAGCGGCAGGTAATGGTCAGGGTTTGAGAAAAGGCGGGTGCGGCAAAAACCACTAGACCGATTAACAGACTCAAAACTTTTACACTCAAGCGTTGCAACATGCTATACCTCCCAGACTAGACATAGTTTCCTTGCTTCGTGCCCCCACAGTTTAACCGACCACCTCCTCTCGCCAAAACCAACGCCACTCGGTCGGTGTCTCGATCGTCACAAGCATACTCCAGTGTGAGGTTGGGCTGTCAGCTTCATGTCATTTCCCGCTCGAGTCCCGAACGACGAGGCGGTGGGAAACGAGAGCACAAAAAAGTGTGGGATATGACCTTCTGAGCGCACAAATCGGTGTCGTCAGGCTTCTGTTCCCCACCTGCTTTTTACGCCCTTGCTGACAAAGCGGTCGTGTGACCAGAAGCACAGCTCCCACGGTTTTTTGTGCTCTCCGGTTTCTGTTAAAACCCCATCAAGGCTGAAGACCAAAAAATACAGATGCATTTTTCCATGCTACACTTTGCCGCTCAGCAGCTGTCAGACCCAAAAGGTCGAGCTTTAGCAGTGTTGGTTCCGCAGCGAGAAAGGGGGTAGCGGAGCCGTAAGCAAGCGTTTCAATTCCCAAAGTATCAAGCAGGCGCGGGAGGTGCTTACGGATAAGGACGCTGGCTCTGGTCGGGTCAATCAGTAAGCAGGCATTTTCAGCAAGGCGTTTCATCTGCAGGTAGTAGCCTGCATGAAGCGGACCAAAGTCAAGCCAATTTAGCAAAGCAAGTTTCAGACCAGGATGCTTTTCTGCAAAGCGAACGACCTCGGTTATCGACAGGTCGCTGGCTCTGTCCCAGGGATGACGTTGACGCCTGTCTTCAATTCGCTGAGTCAGTAGCAGAGGTAGCTTACGCTCAACGGCCGCATGTGCAACTAAGCTTGTTACAGAGTCAGTCAAATGGTACTGGTGGTAGGACGGATAAAGACGGAGACCTACTGAGCCTGCTGCGGGACCGCGACCGGCTAGCGTTTCCTCGAGGTCGCGTTGCCAATCAGGACTTAAAGGGTTAACCGTCAGAGTCGGATAGAGTGAAATTTCACCGGATATTTTAGTGGCTTTAATGTCCTGGAATGCCAAACGATGCCCACGGTAAACGTCACGGTACAAAAGGGTGGGGGTTGCTCCTACGATTGCGGCACGAACGCCAACTTTCCCTAGTAAAGCGCAAATATTAGAAACGTCCGTGGCTACTAGATCACGGAAAGGATAAGGTCCCAGCATTACATTGATGTCAGTCACGCATCTCCAGGTTTGATGTCGCTGCCGCTAACGCTACCTCGCGCTCAGCTTGTTGAGGAGTGCCTGGGCATTTAGGTAAAACACTTGGTCACGCTCTTTAGCAGTCAGTTCTGCCCCGACCACTTTGCCGACCCCTTCCTCCATCCAGGTATCGGTGGCAAACAGGACGCGGTTCACCCCTAATTCTTCGACACAGCGCAACACCATATCCGCATCAATCCCGCTCCCACTCGTATCAAGATAGACATTTTCGCAGTTTCGTAAAGTCCGGAGTGTCCACTCCCAATCTCCTCCGCCACCAATGTGCCCCTGAATAATAGGTAGATTGGGGAAGCGGGCGGCAAAGGCGCAGATGTCAGCAGCGTCCGAGATATTAGGTTGCGCTGCAAGCTCTTTGGGCTCACGAAGGTGACCCGCATGCGTTAGAATCACCATACCCAGTTGAAGTGCTCGTCGAGCAATCGGTTCTACTCGAGGATCTGTAATTTTTAGTTGATTATAAAGTTTCACGCCAATCATGCCAGCGGCGCGGCAACGTTCCATTTCTCCCAACGCTGCCTGGGGATTGCTGGGGTCTATGTAGCAGTAACCGCGCACGAGCTTGGGGTAGTCGCGTATAGCCTCCAACACAATGTCATTGCAGGCGCGCACTTCGGCAAGGGGTGCAATTCGTCCACCTGTGATGGGAACAGAGCACCACATTTCCCGAATACCCAGTGACTCCGCAGCCATAACTACATCATCACTGCTGTCAATCCACGGAATGCTGGCACCAGGTAGGTGCATGTGGACATCAATCTTGTACTGTGGTTTCCACCTTTGTAACAGGGTCTTCTGTAACAGGGTCTTTTTGCTGGCTTGTAGAGCCACTGATGACTGTGCTTGCGATTGACTTTTCATCTGCGTAAGATATTACCTCCGGGTGGATTCATAGCCTCACAAATCGACAGATAAACTTAAGAGCTTTTGCTTAATAGAGTTGTTCCCGAATAATCTCAAGTGAGCAGGAAGTTCCATAAGCCCGCTGAGACGACGGCGACATCGTCTTCGAAGTTGGGCTTGTGGTTGCGGTAGGGAGCAACCAAGATGCGGTATCTTTTCATGCCACCGATGGCATGTTCAACAAAGATTCTGAGCTTAGCCAAAGCCCGATTAGCTTGTTTTTGCGCGTTGCTGAGCTGGGGGTCGGGCTTAGCTTTGCTCTTACGCGGCTTCTTGTGAGGAAGGCTGAGCTTTTCTCCCTGGTAGTCTTTGCAGATACCTTGGTAGCCCAGGTCGAACAAAGCTTCAACAGCTTGAAACCAGGGCTGTTCTGGTGGAAACTCTGTTTTGAGCATCTTGTAATCGTGCGTGCGGCCTACAAAGGTGTGACCTAAGAACAGAATCAGTTTGTCGGCTGAGGACATGACGGTGTTTTTCAGAGTATGACGCTTTTTTTACCACTGTATAGTTCGCGCTGCCGCTCGTTCTCACTCGGACGACGGTGGAGGCGCTCAGTAACGTCGATGAGCAGTTTGTCTATATCACCTAGCGCAAACTTGAACGCTTCGACGTTTTCGAACTCCCGCCGAGGTAGCACCCCGAGCCCGGCCAGGGTCTCGTGCAGTACAGGTGTCAGCTTATGCAGGTTCTCGCAGGCTTTTGAGCGTGCCATGTCAAACTGGGTTCCCAATACATCAAAGGTCGGGTAGTTCTTGAAGTAGTACAGCACGAACATCAGCTTGTCTCCCGCCCCCGGCAGCTTCCCTTTCTGCCCACCACCGGGTTTGCGTCGTCTTATCCCTTGCGCTTGAGCTTGCTCATAAGCCTGCTGCTGTCTTGCTTGATATACCTGTGCAAACTCCGCTATGAGCACCTCGAACTTATCTCTCGGTAGACCTGTCAGAGCCTTGAGTTGCCGTTCATCTCGTATCTTCTCTACCATCTCATGACCATAGCACCTTTTATGCACTATTGGGGAACAACTCTAATGCTCATGACTCGGAAGGGTACGCAGTTCCACGTGTCGCATGTTCCACTCTTTCATAAACCGACAAAGGTGCTTGAAATCCGAGCTTATCTCGTCACCGAGTACGCCAAGCTTAAACACCATTTTCCCCCAGGGGTGTTTGCCGTCAAACGTTTACAGCGCCGAGACCCTTTTCTGCAGGATGTGCCTCACGCCAGTCTAAAAGCTCTTGCTCATGACGGCAGAGTTTACCATCAAGCCTCAAGCCTCCGTGCGAGAGGTTGATGCTGTAACTGACCGTATCAGTCGCTTCGACCCAGTGCGGGGTTAGAAAGGTATTCCAGAGCACGTCACCCGGCTGCATGTCGTAACTGAGAGCGTCCTCTTCCCGAATACCGGAAGGTTGCTTGATGCCCGCCGCGTGAAGGCGCGTTTCCAGGGGTGCCCAGCGCTCGGGATCTTTGAGCCCTGAAAAGCGTTTGCTGCCGTAGCGTTGCCAAGCCAGAACATGCGAGTAATCCAGGTGGTAATTGGTAGCGCAGCCGGGTCCACTGATAAAAAGGATGGGGTAGCAGCGCGTCCAGCTGAACCCCGCTGCGCGGAGCGCTCCTTGCCAAGGCTTCATGACCTGTTCTTCAAAACCTTCGAAAAGCTGACCTTCGCCGTAAAAATTCGCCAGTTTAAAGTGCGACATTTGGAAGTTGGCCTTGACAGCCTCGTCGATAGGAAGTCGCCTATACGACTCGGCGATATCTGTTTTATCAAGGCTATCTCCTTTGGCACCGCGCCAGATGCGAGCGTCAGGATCGCGGCGGACGCTGTCGATGACCTCTTCAACGCTCGGCAGGTCAAAGGCGAAGGGGACGCATTCGCCGCCGAGCAAAAAGTTAAGAACGCCGTCCCAGTGGGCTTTAAAATCTCGCCAGGTGCTTACCGTTTTGTGCATCATTCTCCAATCAGGGGGCGAATAGCTGCGGTGTTCGTCCCTTTGGTATGAGCTAAGAGCTTCTCGGCATTGCCGCGCCCGATTTTTTGCCAGGTGGTTTCAGGCAGGTCAAGACCCGATAAAAAGTCGAAAAGTTCCGTACCGTAGTAGTCGCGTCCGAAGAGCAGGCGGTCTTCAAAGCGCGTGATGAAGGCTCGAGCCTCGTCCTCAGCGGCCCGTAAAGCCCTCAAGGCGCTGCCGGCTGATAGGTCGGCGTAAAGATTCTCGTGCGCTTCAAAAATATTGGGGAGTCTACCGCCGGGCGCCAAGGGCGCTTTGAGATAGGCTACAGGATACGTATCTGCTTCACCCGACATTTCCCGCCAGAAACCAGGGGCGTGACCTATGAAGTTGGTCGTAGGGCAAGCTTCAAGAGTGCGTACTAGATTATCCACCGATCCCCCTTTCCACATACCTTCCCCCACAAACTTGCCTCCCTTTGGAGGCAAATAAGGTACGTCGAGATGTAAAACGACAGGTAGGCCTCGAGTGCCTGCAAACCTAAAAAGCTCTATGCAGCGAGGGTCGTCAATGTGCAAGCTGAATTTCCATTCCCCGCAAACCCGCACACCTAAAATATCAACGGCAGCCGCCAGCTTGCTCACAGCCTGTGGATCGAGGGGGTTGGGGCAGTAACCAGGAATAAAGCGCTCGGGATAGCGGCGACTTATCTCGATGACATTGTGCAAGGGTGCCATTGTTTCCCGACTGCCGAGCTGTTTAAAGCGTGGATCCATCACAGCCATGTTGATGTTGTTGGTATCTGCGCCCGGCTCGTCCCAGGTCAAAAGCCAGGCTTTTTCGATGTTGTGGGCGTCCATATCGGCAATCAGCCCTACATCGTCCCGACCATGCCAGAAGACGTGCTGATGGCTATCTATGAGTTTCAAGTCTTTCATGGGCACCTCAAAGTGAGGGCGCAACCGTCCGCGCCCTATGAAATGTGATCGCGTTCGGGCTGACGGTGATAATAGGTAGCGACCTTAGTGATGGCGTCGATAATGTCGTTCACGTCATCATCCGTATAACATTCACTGCAGGGCAACACCACGCAAGACGCTAAAATCTCCTCGGCTTGCGGGCACAAACCGGCGCTATAGCTGTAAGTCTTAGCCAACTCGCGCGACTCGAGCGGAAAGCGCGAGTTGGGGTAAATCGTCTTGTTTTTAAAAAGCGGGTATTCATAAAGGCAGGTGGGGATGTAGCCTGCGGTGCAGGGTATACCTTCAGCACTAAGAGCTTCAGCAAAATGGACGCGCGTAGCGCCCAACGTCTTTTCATCGATGCGCAGCATGTAGTGCCAGTAAACGTGACGCCCTCCTTCAACCACTCGAGGCGGCAAAACACCTTCTAAGTCTTTGACGGCGTTGCTGATTTTGTCTCCTACAGCAGTTCTGCGTTTGCAGATGGCGTGAACCTTGCCAAGTTGGGCCACCGCAACCGCGCCTTGAAGTTCCGTCATTCGGTAATTCGGGGCCAACATGGGGGACTCTCTAACACCGCCCACACGGTCCATGTATTTATCGGCAAACATTCTGGCTTTGGCACCCAACGCGTCGTCGTCCGTTACGACCGCTCCGCCGTCCCCCGTGGAGATATGTTTGAACTCGTTCAAACTGAAAGCGCCCAGATGCCCCATCGTGCCGACGTAGCGGCCTTTGTAGCTCGCCATCCAAGCTTGAGCGCAGTCCTCGATCACGTAGAGATTATGACGCTCGGCGATAGCGAGTATGGCGTCCATGTCGGCCGGGCTACCGCCAAGATGCACCACCAAAATAGCTTTGGTGCGCTCGCTGATGCAGCTCTCAATGGAGCTTGGTTGCACCGTATAAGTTCTTAGATCAAGGTCGGCAAAGACGGGAATGGCATTTTGATAAAGAACGCCCACTACCGTCCCGATGTCCGTAATCGGTGACGTGATAACCTCGTCCCCCACGCCGAGTCCTATAGCGCCTAAGGCCGTATGTATAGAGGCGGTGCCCGATGTCGTGGCGGTGCAATGGTTTTTACCCAGCATCTCAGCCAAGGTAGACTGGAATTTCTTAACTTTTTTACCCTGCCAGTAAAAAAGCGTGCCTTGCGCGAGAGCTTCTTTAAGCTCTCGCAGTTCCTCTTCACCGTAGCGGTTGCATTTTTCAAAAGGCCTGTCGCGTACTTTTGGGCCTCCACAAAGGGCTAACTTTTCCACCTAAGTCTCACCTTCCAAAATTTCGGCGATGCCGACCTGTGCGCCCTCAGAAGCCAGGGACTTTTGAATGGCGTGGACGATGGCGATAGGATGAAGCAGTTCTTTGTTGCTGAGCGGGCGCTCTCCGGTTTCAATCATCAGTAAAAAGGCTTTGAGCACCTCGCCATAACTGCTGTAGCCCCCGAGGATTTCTCTGGCCGTCATCTTTTCGGTGCCGAACAAACTGGCGTGAAAGTGGTAAGCCGCGTCCCCTAAGTAGCTAAAGCTCGAGAGGGTTCCCCCCTTCCAAAAAACCTGCACATTGACATTTTCGCCTAAGCGACTCGCCCGCAAACTTGCTACTTCGTCGTTGAGCAAGCTGATGGCAATTTCAGCCACGTGGGTAGCGTAAAAAAAGGGACCTGCATATTGGCTCTCAAAGTCGCAAGGGCCTGCGAAATGGGCTACTTTTATGTCGCCGATGGATTTGGCTTCTTCAGCTAAAGCCGTGGTTCCCGGCGAGATTCTCAGGGAAGAAAAAGAGCTTAACAGTGAACCCGACCGTTCTGCCACCTTCAACATGGCTGAGCAGTCAGACAAGCTGACGGCAAAAGGTTTATCAACATAAACGGGCAAACCCTTTTCTAAAAAGGGCAGGGCGTGTTCAAGGTGTAAGTCACCGTGTCTATCGACCACCAGCGCAGCGTCGACCATGTCGACCAGGTGGTCAAGCTTACTGACGACCGTTTCGATTTGTCCTTCTCGAGCAACCTCCTTCGTACGCGTTTCTTCCTGACCGAAGATACCGACGACGCGGCACTTGTCACCGACGATTTTTTCGACGTTGGCGAGTTTTGAGTAGGCGATGGCGTGAGAATTGTCCGAGCCAACCATACCTATCTTGAGCATAAGGGTTCGCTTTCTTTAGCTTGTGCGGGGGGTCGTGCATCCCGGCGAGAAATGGGGTGGGCTTTTGAGAAAGGCTTCACGGTTTTTCCCAGGCCAGCGTATAGTTGCGCGCCTCGGGTTTGGGATGACCGCCAGGGCCGTAACCCGGGGCTGAAGAGGTAGATGCGAGGGGGATAAAAGACGCCTCGAGGCAGTCGCTCCGCACCTCGAAACACAAGAAGCCTAAGTGGGGGTCGCCATCCGACCAACGCTCAGTGAATTGCGAAGAGCAAGTGGCCGGTGCTTTATAAAAAGTTATACCGCTTTGCACCTGTGCGGGCTTCCGACAGTGAATGTGACCGCTTATAACGGTATCCACCCCCGCCGCTATAAAGGCGTCGAGCAGCCGCTGCCGATACGCATGGTCGATACTGAAGTACCAGGCGTGATACTCCTCAGGAGAGGTCATATCGAACTCGGCTTCGTCCAGCGCGTCGATAAAAAGGGCGTAGTGCATCATAAGCACGTGATGGTCGGGTTTAGGCAAGTTAGCCAGCAACTCGAGCCATCGCCAAAGCGTTTCTTCCTCGGGCAAGCTCGAGCCCGCTAACGCCGCGTAGATACCTGAGAAACGAACGTTCTTATGAACGAACGTCCAGGGAAAGTCGCCAAAGTAACGGGCGAAACGCTGCAACTGAACTGAACTCGTATTGAGCGTAACGTCGTCACGGTTGTCAAAGGCCCCCTGCCGTGAGGCGTGCTTGTTACCCACATCCATATTGCCCGGAATGGCATGGTGAGGCATAGGCAGTGCCGCTAAGTCGTCGCGCACCGCCCCTAGTTCAAAGTCGTGGAGGGTGCCGTCACGGGTGAGGTCACCCCCCACCAGCAGCAAGTCGGGGTGCTGGGCTATGATTTGCCGCCGCGCCGTGCGCCAGTTTTCGTTCCAGGCCGGGGCAAAGCGAAAAGAGCGCGGCGAGCCCACCTGGATGTCGCTCACGTGGACGAAGCTCCAAGCTCCCTCACCGCCCATCTTAAAAACGAGCTTGGTTGTGCTCTTGCCAGTAGGCCTCGAGGTAGCGCCCGTTGGGACAAAGCTGGCCGTGGTGGCGCACGCCGCCGTGCGAGATATTGAGGCTACAAGCTGCCGAGTCGTCGCCCGTTTCCACCCAATGGGGCGTCAGCAACTTGTTCCACAGCACCGCACCCGGTCCCATGCGGTAGCTGAGGACGTCGTCTTCGCCGATACCTTCAGGGGGGGTACTCCTGGTTTGCTCCTGTTTGCGAAAATCCGGCGTAGTGGCTTTGTGGATAGGCGCCCAGCGACTTGGCTCTTTAAGGCCGTTGAAAATCTTGGTACCGTGAAGCTGCCAGGCGAGTACGTAAGACACGTCCATGTGGTAGTGACTCCCTTTCTTGCCGCCGCCCGACATAAAAAAGGTGGGATAAAGGCGGTACCAGGTGAAGCCGTTGCGAGCCAAAAACGCCTGCCAGGGTCGGAGCACCCCGTCGACAAAGCCTTCTAAAAGCTGACCTTTACCGTAAAAACGGTCGAGGTTGAAGTGGCGCATGTGAAAAGGCATCTTCATAGCTTCAGCGAGAGGAGCGTTGCGAAAGTCTTTTGCAAAATCCTCATGATCGGATTCATGTGCGAAACCCGGTAAAAAATTGGTTATGCGCGCGTGCTCGTCGCGGCGAACCGCGTCGACAATTTCCTCCAGGGCTGGAACTTCAAAGTCGAAGGGTACGCACTCGCCTGTCAGCAGGATGTTTTGGGGTGTGTCCCAGAAGTGTTGAAACTCTTCACCGGTACTTACCGTTTTGCCGTTTGACATAGTGACAGTGACTCCTTTTGGTGCTTAGTGCCGACTAAGGGGCACTCAAAAGGTTTAGTTGAACTCCAACGCCAGACTTTGGACCCGCTCCCGCAACGCCTCGTCGATACCCGGCTTGAAAACCCCCGGTCCGGTGCGCGTATTCGGCGCGCACCCCGCGACCTCATATCCCCCTTCCTCGAGAAGAGCGTCCGTAGGTAAGTAGGTTTCGCAGTCGTTGCAGTAACCCCAAACGACCAGGCTGGGTTTGTCGAGGTAATTCTTGAGCAATTCAACCCATTCAGCGACCACCTCGCCACCACAAAATGCAATCCAGTGTTCATGTGTAAGTTGCAAAAGACCCATCGACCAGGGCGTAGCCAGAGCTTGCACGGGGTGGGCCAACCAGTAGGCTGCGCGCTGTTTTTTCAATTCTTCCTGGCTTTCAAGCTCGCTTTCCCAGTGAGATGCGTCTGGTCCTTCTCTGCGATGAAGCAAAAAAGACCCTGTTGCCACCTTCAGGTCGAGTTCGAGACCTTCACCCTCATTTTCTAGGGCCAAAAGCACGTCTCTGGCTAAGTCCTGACCGACAGCTTCAGCGTCGCCTGGCTGAGCTTTTCGAAAGCGCTTGGTTTCTAAGTCTGCTAAGATGCGCGGGCGCACGTTTCCCGCTGCCCCCTGGATAAACTGGCAGTGAACCTCTTCGCCCAGCTCAGCGCGCAATGCTTTGCGACAAAAGGCAGGGTATTCGCCCGAGATAGCGTCTAAAGCGTAGCCGTAGACAATAACAGGGTGACAGCCATGTGAAAAAACCAGACAGCGCTCCTTGTCTCCCTTAAGCTCTAGAACCCACAGCTCTTCATGGTAGACCCCACGTTCGTTGGGACGCATTTCCATACCTGCTTCTGTTTGAAGACGGCGGTTTATCCCAATACGAGAGGTGCCACTATAACGCCGCACCTCAACCGCCTTCATATCGTCGGCGGCTTCCCTGGCGAGTTCACACATCCTGTCGGTGAGCCAGGCGTGATAGCTACTTATCGAGTCAGGTTTTTCGACCAGCGTTGCAGCAAGGCCAAGGTTAATCATAGGCCCGCTGTGGGTGTGTGAGAAGTTGATGATAACCGCCTCTAGCGGAACTGCGCAGGCTGCACTTAGTTGCCAGCGCAACGCCAAACCTGCCTCGGGCGACATGCCGATGAGGTCGAGCGACAGCCACAGCGTGCGAAACCCCTTCGCGTCCTCGAGGATGAGGACTTGCGCGGTGAGCGGCTCGAGCACCTTACGGGCAGGGGTAAGCCTCGGACCGCGACCGCCAAGAGGTAGACCCGGTTCAGGGGTAATGTCACACGTTGCCCAGCCCGCACTAATCCTATTCATAATCTGCCTCTCAGTAGCGAGTCTGCTGACTTAAAGCTCCACTTTAGAGGGTAGCTTACGCTACCCTCCTGTGTTTTTGAGTTAATGTTCCTCAGGATTTTCGAAAGCCAGTTGCTCGAACCAGGTCTGACCCTCGTGCAGCAAGCGGTAGTCGGCCGTACCCTGCTCAACCACGTTTATCAGGTCGTTACTAACCACTACGGGCTGAAACGGAAGCCGCAAGGTGCCGATAATCCACACGTTCTCGTCGTGGGCTCTCACAATCTCTCGCCCAAGCTCGAGCCTCTTTTCTGGGTCCACAGTGACGACCATCTCATCGTAAAGTTCCTGAAGACGGCGCAAATCAGGGGGCGGCTCTTCGCCTTCCGCGCCCTGGGTTTCGTACCAGATTCCGAACAGAGTCGCCCAGTAAGAGAGGTCCCTGGTCGGAACAAACCAGAGCGGATCAATTTCCCAGAGCGTGCCTGCAGAGCCGTAGCCGCCGACATCCTGGTCCCCAGCCGTCATGCGTTCCGTCCAAAGAGAGCGCTCGACCAGGTCCATACGGGCGTCAACGCCGACGTCCTGCCAGTATTGGGCTATCAGTTCGTAGGCGTCACCCGAGGCTGCACCCGTCTCGAAGGGAAAGGTGAGGATGGTCAAACTCAAGCGTTCGCCGTCAGGACGCAAACGGTAGCCCTCGGCGTCCCGCTGATCCAGGCCGATGCCGTCTAAAAGTTCGTTGGCAAGCTCGGGGTCGTACTCGAGCCAGCGCTGCCCACTGCCTTCGATGTAGTAAGGGTCACCGGAAGAGGGAATGACTTGACTTAAAGTGCCTATACCATTAAACAGCAACGCGTTCATTTCGTTGCGGTCGATGGCCTGCGAAAGCGCCTGGCGGAATTCCGCCGTTTGCATCAGCTCACGAATGACGGGGTCTTTGTGACTTTGGTTCATGTTCAAACCGAAGGCGTCGCCGCCGGGAACCCAGCGCTCTATGGTGTAGTTTCCAGCTTCCTGACCATCAATAAGCAGCGCTGCGTCGCTAAAGCCAATGTGACGGTACTGTAAATCGATGTCGCCGCTGGCCGCCCGCAGGGTAATCACCTGGGCGTCGGAAAGAAGGTCGGCGGTGACAAAGTCGATGTAGGGCAACTGGTTGCCCTCGGTGTCGACCTTCCAGTAATAAGGGTTGCGCTCGGCAACCATTCGGTCTTCAGGGAAAGCCTGAGTAATCTGCCAAGCTCGCATAACCGGAATGTCGGTGTTTAAGTAGTCATCGTCTTTTGCTAGGAAAAGTTGAAACCACTCGTCAAAGCCCTCGTTCGCCACCATCTGACTGAGCGTCGCTTCATCGGTAAAGTCAGGATGGAACTGGCTTAGGTAGTGTGCAGGCGTAAGAATCTCGCGGCCACGAAAAGCCAGCAGGGCGGGCAAGAGTGAGTAGGGAGCGGCAAATCTAAACTCGACCGTGGTGTCATCGATTTTGCTGATAATCACGGGCTCCCCGGCAACCATAAGCCAGCCCGGAAAACTAGGCGAAAGCTCCTTGTTGCTCGCTACGGATTCATAGAAAAAGACCAGATCATCAGCCGTAAAAGGCTGACCATCCGACCACTTCAAACCCTCGCGGAGATGGAAGGTATAGGTCGTGCCGTCCTCGCTGACTTCCCAGGATTCAGCCAGGGCGGGAACGGGTTCAGAGGTGCCGATGTCCCATTCGATAAGCGACGCCCTGGAAATCGTCAGCCAGCCTTGTGCGTCAGATACTCCCGTCAGAGCGCGTCTCAGGGTGCCGCCGTACTCGCCGACTTGCTCGAGGGGCTCAACCACCATAGGGTTTGTCGGCAAACGCTCCTCTACAGGCGGCAAGTCGCCGGCGGCGACCCGCTCGGCCAACATGGGTGCCTCATCGTACTGGGCAAAAGCCAGCGTAAAAGTCAGGGCAAAAAGTCCTACTAAGCTTAAAAAAGTGCGTTTCATACCTACTCCCTTCAAGAGTTTTTAAGGTGGCCCTCGGACTTTAGCTTCTTTTCAGCTGCTCGGTAAGCCGGTAATCACCTCCTTTCATGAGGGTGGTGGCCCCGCACCTTGAAGGTCGAGTTCAGCTGCCAAATGACAGGCGACCCAGTGCGACCCGCTACTCGTCTCGACCTTCTCCAGTTTTGGTACTTCCCGGTAGCAAATATCGGTGGCGTAGGGGCAACGCGGATGAAAAATGCAACCAGGCGGCGGATTGATGGGGTCGGCGACCTCACCCCCAAGGACGATTTCTTTGCTGAGCGCATTGGGCGTGGGCTGGGGAATAGCTGAGAAGAGCGCTTCCGTATAAGGATGAGCAGGCTTGGCAAAAAGCTCTTCTGTAGGACCTATCTCAACGATGTGCCCTACATACATCACCGCCACTCGAGTGCTGATGTGAGCGACCACCCGAAGGTCGTGAGAAATAAACAAAAAGCTCAAGCCGAACTCCGTCTGAAGGTCTTTGAGCAGGTTCAAAATCTGGGCCTGGATCGACACGTCGAGAGCCGATACCGGCTCGTCAGCGACAATGAGTTTGGGCTGCAACGCCAACGCTCGAGCGATGCCGATGCGCTGCCGCTGACCCCCTGAAAAGGCGTGGGGGTAACGTCGCAGATAGTCTTGCGGTAGACCGACCACGTCCATCAGTTCGCGCACCCGTTTTTGACGCGCACGGCTTCTCCTTACGCCATTCAAAATAAGGGGCTCGCTGATGATATCGAGCACCGTCATGCGAGGACTTAAAGAATGAGAAGGGTCTTGGAAGATCATCTGAGCACTGCGGCGCGCCGCCCGTAAGTCTGCCCCCTCGAGTTCGTGCATCTTCCAGACGTGCTCCCCGTCGCGGATAACAATCTGCCCTGCCGTGGGAACGTGAGCGCGTAACACCAGGCGGCCCGTAGTGGTCTTGCCACAGCCGCTCTCTCCCACTAAGGCCAGCGTCTCAGCTGCCTCTACCCGGAAAGAAACGCCGTCGACGGCTTTAACATGCGCCACCACACGGCGTAAGAGCCCTTTGCGAACAGGAAAATGTTTTTTGAGGTTTGTCACTGTAAGGACGGTGTCGGCGTGCTCTACATCAATCTGGGACTCGGTCACCTGCCGCCTCCTCTCTCTCCTCTCTTAGCAGACAGCGCGCCCAGTGGTCCGCTTCAACCTCGACGAGTTCTGGGACCGTCACATCGCAAAGCCCCGGCTGCGCCTCGCCGCAGCGTGGAAAGAAGGTGCAGCCCGGCAGGACCGTATAGGGGTCGGGGACGCTGCCTTTGATGGACTCGAGCCTGTCTTGCCTAGTCTCGAGGCGCGGCATAGAGCGCAGCAGCGCTTGCGTATAAGGATGTTGGGGACTGTTAAAGATAGCCTCTACACTGCCCTGCTCGACCACTTTTCCCAAATACATGACAGCGACATCGTCGGCGACCTTGGCTATGACGCCGAGGTCATGGGTAATTATCATAATCGTCATACCCAGTTGCTCTTGCAACGACTTCAAAAGTTTTAGGATGGCCGCCTCGACCGTAACGTCCAGCGCGGTGGTCGGCTCGTCGGCGATGAGCAAAGCAGGGTGGCACATAAGGGCCATAGCGATCATGGCGCGTTGCCGCATACCCCCTGAGAGTTCAAAGGGATAAGCGTTAAAGCGCTGGGCGGGTTGCGGGATACCCACCGTGCCAATCATCTCGGTGGCTCGCTCTCGAGCTTCTTGACGCGAAACGCGTTCATGCACCTGCAGGGCTTCCATAATCTGGTTGCCGATCGTGTGGATGGGACTGAAAGAGCTCATGGGCTCCTGAAAGATCATGGCAATCTCACGACCCCGTATGTGGCGCAGTTCGCGGGCGTTGACGTCAAAGGCGGCTAAATTCGTCACCCCACCAGCTTCGCGGCGCAAGAGAATCTCACCACTGATTTGGGCAGGCGGCTCGTCGACGATGCGCATAACAGAGCGCGAGAAAACAGTCTTGCCGCAGCCGCTCTCGCCCACAATCCCCAGCGTCTTACCGCGCGCGACTTTTAAGTCGACCCCGTCAACCGCCCGCACAACACCGTCGTCGGTGTGAAAATAAGTTTTGAGGTCTTTGACTTCAAGCAACGTCTCGGCGGGCAAGTCTTCGCCCTTAAGCTCAGACATGTTGGAGCCAGCTATTTTGGCCCCGGTCATTTTAGACCCAGTCATTTTAGACCCAGTCATTTTAGACCCAGCCATTTCGGACCCGGCCATTTCTAGCTTGTTCGTCTGGAGTTTAGCCATAGGGATCCGCCGCATCGCGCATACCGTCGCCGACAAAGTTAAAGGCCAGCACCGCAACAATGACGAAGAAAACAGGGGAAAAGACCCAAGGCATAAGGGCTACACTGCGAATGTTTTGCGCCTCTTGCAACAAAACACCCCAACTGATAATCGGTTGCTGCAAACCCAAGCCCAGAAACGAGAGCGCCGTCTCCGCCAAAATCATGCCGGGGATGGATAGGGTGAGAGAAGCGATAATGTGGCTGGTAAATGCGGGCAGCAGGTGTTTTCGAATGACCCAGCCGTGACCCCCGCCAGCCAGCCGTGCGGCAACGACGTAATCATCGTCACGAAGCGACAAAAATTTTCCGCGCACCACTCGAGCTAAGTCGGTCCAGCCGATAAGCGAAAGAATAATGGTAATGCCGAAAAAGACCCACAGTTGCGGCCAGTCGCGCGGCAAGGCGGCGGCCAGCGCCATCCACAGCGGTATCGTAGGAAAGGCCATGATAATTTCGATAAGGCGCTGTATCATACTGTCCACTACGCCCCCTACCAGACCCGAAATACCCCCAATCAAGAGCCCGAGAAAAAAACTCAGCAGCACGCCCACCAAACCTATCGACAGCGAAATACGCATGCCATAAATAATGCGTGAAAGCATGCCTCGACCGAGTCGGTCCGTACCTAAAAAGTAAACGTAACCTTCGCCGACAACACCCACAAACTTTCGGTTCAGCGTGACAAGGTTCCACATCTTATAAGGGTCTGTTTTTACGAATAGACCCAAGCGGAATCTCTGGTCCGGGTCGCTTTCAAAGGTTCGGCGCATCGTTTCGATATTCATCGTGGCCTGGTAACCGTAGACATAGGGCCACTGAAGCCTGCCCTCTTCAAAGATGCGGACCTGCTGAGGTGGCGCGCCCGGCAGCGTTGCCTGGTTTTCCAGCGGGTCGTTGGGAGCCAGGAATTCTGCAAACAGCCCGATGGTATAAAACAGCGCCAGCACCATGAGGCTGGCGACAGCCAGTTTATGCTTGCGGAACTTGCGCCAGATAAGCTGCCGCTGTGAGGTAGTGGCAACACTCGACCTAGTCTCAACCTCGGCAACGGTTTCAGGAGTTTCACTACGCGCTTTAATCATTATCTACCTGCCAGGCATGGTGCGACCTAATCATAGCGAACCCGCGGATCGACCCAGGCGAGCAGAAGGTCCGAAAGCAAAGTCCCAATGACCGTAAGGGTAGCCAGAAACATGAGAAAACTACCCGCTAAAAACATGTCCTGATTTTGCAGGGCGCGCAAGTACAGCGGGCCGGTTGTCTGTAAGCTAAGCACGACGGAGACAATAATCTCACCCGAGATTAGTGCTGGCAGCAACCAGCCGATGGTGCTTAAGAACGGGTTGATAGCGACCCGAAAAGGATATTTAAACAGGGCTCGCCAGGCCGGTACACCTTTGGCTCGAGCCGTTACCACATAGGGCTTTTTTAATTCGTCGAGCAGGTTGGCGCGCATGATGCGCATCAGCCCAGCTGTGCCGGCCGTCCCAATAACGACGACAGGAATCCACATGTGCGAAAGCAGGTCGAGCACCTTTGCCCAACTCCAGGGGGCGTCGACCATATCGGGCGAGTACAAGCCACCTACGCTTTGCCCGAAATACGCGAACGAAACATACAGGAGAATCAGCGCCAGCATAAAGTTCGGGGTGGCTAAGCCTAAGAACCCCAAGGTGGTAAAAAAGTGGTCAAAGAATGAGTACTGCTTAACGGCTGAAAATACCCCGATAGCAAGCGCCACAATCCAGGTAAAAAGCAGGGTGGTAACCGAGATGATAATGGTAAGCATAAGCCGCTGACCGATAAGTTGATTGACAGGACGGTTCCACTCGAACGAAAACCCGAAGTCGCCTTGCAAGAAATTGGTGATCCAGCGGTAGTACTGCACGTACCAGGGCTTATCGAGTCCGTAACGTTTACGCAGGGCGTCTAGTTCACTCCGCTCCACCGTTTCACCTCCCGCAGCCAGTTGAGCCATGTAAGAGGTTAAGTAGTCGCCTGGAGGTGCCTGCATAATGACAAATGAAATGAGTGAAATAACAAATAAGGTGGGAATCATTAAGGCTACACGTTTTATGATAAAGGTGGTCATGGGTCCAGCCTTTCCTTAAGCTTAAGATAAAGTGGATTGGGGTGAGTGAATAGAAAGTGCTGAAGCCTTCCACCTAAAGTGAACATGTCTTCGGCGCTTAGCATCACAGCACGATCAGCACAAACCACAGCGATATTTACTACGCCTAAGTAAAACTTGCCTTCGACCTACCTTTGAAGCGATACGTTCCTTTGAAGCGATACGTTTACCTTCAATTAAATTAGCTTGGAGGAGAGCGTCGGCTATTCGGGACACTGAGGGTTGACTCAAGGTGAGACGCTTGGCAACCTCGACACGCGACTGCGAGCCGTGCGCAGCTATAGACTCGAGCACTGCCCGGTAGTCCAAGTCTCGCAACAGCTGAGGACGCCCAATCAACTGCTTCTGCACCTAGTCTCCCACTTTCGTAAAAACCGACATTTTCCAGTGCTTATGAATAGACGCTTTTGGTTGCTTTCGTACAGAAAGTATCATACTCGGTTTCACTCATTTTAATCAAGTGTTACGGGCAAGCTATATAAAAGGGGCTTGTCCAGGCCCTGCCCTCGTCAAGCTGAGTAACACGCAGAAAATAAGGGCGCTGCTCAAGGTGATCAACGTTCAGGGCAAAGGTCGTCTTAACGTCCAGAGGTAGGCTGGCTTGGTGCAGCGCCGCTGCCTCAACACGCTGATCCAGTGGCGCTGTGAACAGCCCGGTTACTTCGTTACCAAGGTGCTCGAGTTCAAGTTCGGTGTCGGTAACATTGCTTTCAAAGGATAAGCGTCCTTTGAGACCCCGACTAAATTTTAGAAGTAGATTGACAAGATTGCCAGTCGTGACGCAATGAAAGGTCACCGAGTTCTCGTTCTTGTCGGTAATCCCGTAGTTTGGACTAAATACGCCGTTCATAACCGACTCGGTCAAGGCGTTGTCTTGCACGCTCAGCTTGCCCTCCCAATCAACCATTCGCGCACGCCCTCGGACGCGAGCCCCACCGAAACGTAGCAGCAACGTATCAGCTGGCCCCAAAGCCGGAGGATAAAAGGTCTCGATGGCTTCCGTGCCACATAAAAGTTCAATGCTGACGATGGGAGCCGTGCCGAGTACCCGCACATTGAGTTGGCCCTGAGACATCTGGAATTCTGAACCGATGGGCTGTCCATTTAAGTCGGCCTCGACCACAATCCTCTGACCCGTTGTGCCGTAACAGCGACGTCCTATGAGGGCCTTCCAAAACCCTTCGCGGTCACAGGTTTCAGACAAGACGCACGTCAACCCGCCCAAGGTACCGAATACGCCTGCGCCAGGATAAGAGGCGCCGGGCCGACATTTGTGACCATCACTATTGCATACGAAACCGATCTTAAAGCCCCGCGCGAACGCTTCGTGATAAACCCATTCAAAGGTACCCCAGGCCGAGTGAATTTCCATAAGCGGTTCAACTTCAGCGTCAGATTCGGTCAGTGCCGCCGGTCTGCCGCCGACATGGGCAATCGTTAACGCTCGGTGAGCTTTGAGCCTACGGTAGAGTTCAGAAAGGGGTGCTGTCTCTTCAAAAGGATGATGGTCCAACCAGCCACTACAGCGGTACAGGGGGGGATCTTCTTCAAAAAAGAGTACATTGTGGTCGCCCCCCATCGTTGTAGTTCCCGACCATTCATAGCCTGGAAAGGTAACAAACACACCAGCCTCATAGGCCTCCTGGGAAGCCTGCTTGATTGTTTGCCACAGCGCTTTGCTGATCTGAAAGTCGTTACCCTGATGAACACAGCCGTCTAAAAAGCCAAAATGTCGAGCAAAAAAGAAGTAGTCTTCAAGTGTGCCAACCCCGACCGTTTCACCGGTCTGACCGTGTAAGTCACACCAGTAGTGCTGGTATCCGGGCCGCTCTGTCGCTTCAACGATGGTGACCCCGTTGCTTACAGAAGCCTGCTCAGCATCCACCTCAAAAAAGTAAACGCCTGTTTCATCAAGGCTAACCTGGTAGTGCCATACGCCGTAATCATGAATTCCCTCTAGCTCCAAGGGCCGACGCCCCTGTGGGCCCAGAATAAAAAGTTTTGGCTTTTCAGCTGCAAGGTTCCTCAAAGGATTGCCCCAGGCGTCTTCAGCTTTCAGCCTTAATTTGAAAGCTTGCCCCTTAAGAGCGTGAGGCGGGGTCACCAGGATGAAGCGAACTGACCTGGCCGGCAGGATGTTCCAGCCGAGATCGCGTGGCAATGGCTGGTAAAGATGGCTTCCAAACGGGTCTACCGCTATCCGAATGGGAAAAGGTGTTTCTACAAAAGTCTGCTGACGCCAACCGCGGCCGCCTCCGCTGCGGTCACCCAAAACCAGCTCGACTTCATCGCCCTCAAAAAGACCGGCGTTGCGAACCGTTATCCGCAATGTCCTTTGGAAGGGGCGGCGGCTACCCTTGCGCTCAAACTGTAGTTCTAAATCCGCTTCGCCAGTGGTGGTTGCGCTTACAAAGTTATCCGCGCTGGAATCATGCATCTGCAAAGAGCCTGCATCACTGACAAATCTAAACGATAGTTTGAAGCCTCCATCTTCATCAAGACCGAGACTGCCAACCTGAAAGCTAAGCCGTACCGTTTGATAGGAGCCGGCTGGGAAGCCTTTATCCGGCAATTCAGAGGCGAGCTTTAGGCGTCCCCACTGGCGAAAAAGCTCTTCTTCGCTTCTACCCTCCCGATCTATGACCTGGCGATGATAGGTAGCCAGAGGATGTTCAGGGTCGATCCAACTCATAAGCTTCCCCTCGTGCCTTTGCCCACACAAGTTTTGCAATTTTATTTTCTATCTTGAGGGGGTCATGCAACTGCTGTCAAACCCCAATGACCAATATTGGGTGGGTTGCCCTCATCTTGCTCGAGTAACTGCTCATAGTTGGCAGCCACCTTCTTAAACGCGTCCGCATACTCTTCGATAAGGTCGGGACGGTAGTGCTTGAACCAGGGAATACCAAAAGTGATTTCTCCAATTTTTTCACTGTTCGGCAAACTTCCCGGAGGCTGACGAAGATCCCGAGCGCTGTTGGCAATGCGGGTAGGTTTACCATGACCGTAAATATCGGCTGTATTAAACAGAGGATGTAAATGTAAGGGGGGATTAATGCCAGGGTGGCAGGTCTTCACCCCTTCAGCGCGAACGGCTTCGGTGAACCTCGTGATAGACAAACCGCCTAATTCTTCGCTTTTGTAGAGTCCTCTTGCTGCATACCAGCCCGCCATTGTACTACCGGAGTCTTTCGGCGTGCGGTGGGCGCGTAGTCCGGGAACACCCTCGAGCAAGTCCCAAAAGTAGTGCATGGCTTTCTGAATCTCGGCTATCCGCTCATCGTAATACTTAAGCTGGACACGACCGACGGCCGCACTCATTTGGTGCATGCGGTATTTGTTACCTCCCAAGGGCAGGTGAGCATAAGGCTTCAAATAGTCGGTCTGAATCGTTTCATCAAACTTCCTATAAAAGCCCCAAGCGACCGCACGTTCATAAATCTCCAGGTCATCCGTTGTGAGCATCCCGGCTTCACCCGCCACGAGAGACTTGCCGCTCATCAACGATATACCTGAGACAGCGCCAAATGTGCCAAGCTTTTTTCCCTTGTAAAGTCCGCCGTGAGCGTGCGAAACGTCTTCTATGACTTTGACGTTGTGACGCTGAGCAATGTCCATAATGGCGTCCATGTCACAGGGGTGAGCACAATAATGCACTACTATAATCGCTTTGGTACGCTCGTTGATTCGGTGCTCGATATCGTTAGGGTCGATACACAAAGTGGTGGGGTCTATATCAGCAAAATCGACTGTGGCGCCGAGAGAATAACAAGGAAGCAGAGTTGCCCAGTACGTCACACTCGGCGCAATAATTTCATCCCCCACCCCCACTTTGCAGCCAAACATAGCTGCTTGTAAAGATGCCGTACCGCTGCTATGCCCTAGTGCATACTTGTTACCCTGCCAAGCTGCATATTCTTGTTCGAATTTTTCCGTAATCTCAAACCCCGACATAGCGCCGCGTCTCAAGACGTCCAGCACAGCCTCTTCTTCTTCTTGGGTCACGATAGGCCAGGTAAACATGGCTCCAGCATCACCCTGTACATTTGGAGATCCACCCAATAAGGCCAGGGAAGTCTTTTGAACGGTTGCAGCTCGAGCCATAATATCTTCACCACCTCAAGTTTCTTTCTAATAGAAAGGAGTGTAGCCAAAACTCTTAAAATTTTCAAGTGGTCTCGGTCGGCCGGGTGCAACTCAACTAGCGGGGGTGATAAAACAGAAGGATAAAACAGACACAGAGCAAATAGAAGAACTGGACGACATCATCAAAAGCTTTGTTGCGGAAGTAAAGGTCAAGTCTTTGAGGTGAACGTGGACGAGGTTGCAAGCCTGGAGCGCTTCGTAACCGTCGGGATAGGGCGAGGGTTTACCGGCGGCGAGGGCGTTGCCGGGGTCCCAGAGCGCCCCGATATGTTTATTCACACCGGACGCTCCCAACACCCGGCAGAGCGCGGCGAGTTTGCGCCCGGTACCTCCGCTGAGAAAGAGTAACGGGCGGCCGAACGCGCCGTGGTACAGAGCAAAGACAGCCGTCTCTCCGATGAGTCGGCCATTGAGTTTGTAATGCTCGATGCTGCGACTGCTCATCGTGTGGTTGAGATTGCCTGTAGAAACCCCGGCCATCGCGTGCTGCCCTACGATCATACACGCGTCATACCCGGATCACACATGGTCTAGCGTCTGCCAGGGAACCAAGGGGCAACCGTGGAGTACTCTTGCTGCCGGATGGAGGTCCTCGAACCAGATGCCGCCAGGACCGTGCCCGTCCAGAATCAAGGTGTCTTCGACCCCTACCTCTAAAAGCCCTTCTACCGCAGCATTGACCTCAGCCGTTAGAAGCCTTTTCGCCTGGTCATAGTAGCGGCCCTCCGCGTAGGCTTGCTCATTAAAAGACACCACCCCCGCCACACCCTCGAGGTCTGTCATCATCAACATTTTCATGTAGCGTCCTGGTCGAAGTTTGTGTGAACGAGAGGGGCCGCTGCTAGCAACTGAGACCTTTCGCCTCCCCGTTGAAGACCGCCAGACGCTCTTCTTTCGTGATCTTCCCGACGTTCGCCGGAGCGTAGTGAAGCTGTAATGCCCGCCGCCACCTGTCCGAGCGGCTCTCCGGCGTACCGTGAGGGATGAGGCCGTCGAACAGCAGACAGCCTCCTGGCTCGAGCGGTACGGCAAGAATCTTTTCCCGCGCGACTTCCGTATCACAGATTTGCCAGTCACGCCGCTGAAAGTGCTCGATGGGCTTGAGGTGACCGCCGGGGATGATATGCATGCAGCCGTTCTCGGGCACCGCCTCATCGAGGGCGATCCACACCCCGACAACCCTGGTGCCCATAGGCAGGTTGAAAAAGGCATGGTCCTGATGCCAGGGCTTCTCACGGCCGATCCGCGGCGGTTTGAGCATCGCCTGGTCGGCGAACAGCGTGGGCTCGCTACCAATCATCCTGCTGACCGTCGCGAGGAGCTGCGGATGCTCAGAAATCGCTTTCAACCGCGCGTCGAACTCGACGTAGTAGTAGAGCTTGCGCACGTAGTACTGCTTCTCTTCGCGAGACAGCGTCGGCAGGAGCTCGCGTGCTTTTCCCTCGAACTGGACGCCTTTGAATTCAGGGTTCGAACCGTTGATGAGGTCCAACAGACCGTCCAGCGCCGACCGGACCTCACCGCGCGTAAAGGCGTGGTTGATGACCAGATACCCCTGCTCCCGAAAAAAGCCTACATGCTCGTCGGTCACGGCTTCAAAGCCGTCTATACCCTTGGCCGTGTCCGTATACCGGTACAGGTCTACCGGGGCTTGATACTCGCTCCCCTCGATATCCTTATCGAACTCGATGGGTTCGTCGGTAGGTGCCGCTTGTCCGACCATGTCGACGGGCTCGTTCATGATGTTCACCTTTCAGAATTTGATGCTGCTCTTTTGCCAATTAGTGTGGTGCGGCGTCTCCGGAGACCCCGCAGGGCCCGCTGTCGAGTGCGACCTCCTTGCTGACGATGTTCCCGTCAAAATCGTAAAGGGGCTGATACCACTTGCCGACCTCTTCGCAACTCTGGGGAACGTAGTGACAGATCAGCGCACGGCGGAAACGGTTCTCACTGGTATTAGGATGGGAGCCGTGGATAACGCTCCCGTTGAAGAAGAGGACGTCTCCCGCCTCGAGGGTAACAGCGTGCTCGTTCATGCCCTCCGGCGGCTCGACATGTTCGGCGGTGAACGATTGGCTCGAGTCCGACGCTTCCGGACAGACGATGTCTAGGCGGTGGGAACCGGGAACGACGACCATGCCGCCGTTGCCAGGGTCAGCGTCGTCGATGGCGATCCAGGCGGCCATACAGGTACCGGGCCTCACTTTGAGAAAAAAGTTGTCCTGGTGCAAATCCTGCCCTCGGGAACCGGGCGGTTTAAAGTAGAACATCGACTGGGCCGCGATGGGCGGTTCACCCAAAAGATGAGACAATACTTCGCCGATGCGACCGTCGAGCATGTACCGTAGAGCGATCTGCCCGACGGCTCTGTCCGGATGCCGGTGCGGGTGCATCATCCGTGGATAGTGGTAAAGGGGGTCGTCGGGGTCGGTGATCCTGCCGGTTTCGCTGAGCCCCGCCACCGGCCCCTTCTCCGCCTGCTCCATAAAAACCTTGCGGATTTGGTCTACCTCGTGAGGTTCTAAAACCTGCCGTGCGACGTGAAATCCGTTTTGATGGTACGCACCGAGTTCTCCTTCAGCGAAGGTATGGGTTTGCGGTGCCATTTGCGGTGCCGTTTGCGGTGCCATCTGTCAACTCCCTATCACAAGTGACTGCGTGTTCAGCCTCGTTTAGCCAGTATAGACCCGGAGTAGGGAGACGATCTATACACACATCCATTGTCGACCTATACAATCTTGCTATGCCGATGAGCCTTTTTACCCCTGATGCGCTGCCGGTCACGGGGCACTTTTGTGAAGGCCCGAAATATGCGGTTTCGCGACCCGACGGGACGGACGACTGGCTCCTCATCTACACGATGAGCGGCCTGGGTCGCTTCGACCACGCCGAGGGTACTTTTCTAGCGGAGCCCAAAGTTTTGGTTCTTTTATCCCCCGGGACCGCGCACAGTTACGGCAGCGAAGCGTCTTTGAAACGCTGGGAGCTGCTGTGGGTGCATTTCTCGCCCCGCTTGCACTGGCACCCGTGGCTTACCTGGCCGGAAGTCGCCCCCGGTCTCAGATACTCACGCGTGGACAGGGAAGAAGATGAGCAAAAGGTGGTCAGTACGCTTCAAGACGTTCACCGTCTAGCGACCAGTGTGCTGCCCTACCGGACGGATCTGGCGCTCAACGCCCTGGAGCGGCTCCTTCTTTGGGTGAAATTCATCAACCCCGATCCCCGTGGAGCCGCGTGGTCTCTCGATGCTCGCGTGCAGCGGGCCATGAACTACCTGAGCGAGCACATGAGCGAGAGGGTTACCCTTCGAGATGTCGCCGAGGAGGTGCATCTCAGCCCCTCGCGCCTCGCCCATCTGTTCCGCGAACAGGTCGGCGTGACGCCTCAACAGTTTCTGGAGCGTCACCGGCTCGAGCGTGCCAAGCAGCTCCTGAGAAGCACGCCGCACCTCATTCAAAACATTGCGTGGCAGGTGGGGTATGAGAACCCTTTCTACTTCACGCGCAGGTTCAAAAAGTTTGTCGGCTGTAGCCCGAGCGCGTACCGCGAGCGTTGAGCATTCCCAGACGTCTCTCGTTTGCTGCTCATCGCACTACATAGAAGGGCTCGTTAGCTAGAACTCGTTAGGTAGGAGTCGTTAAAGCACGAGCACGTTGTAGGATTTCAACCTGCTGGCGCACACTCTCAGGCGTTACGTATAACGGCGCTCGCTCCCTTAGAGTGGCGTGGAAAAGGTCGTAAAACATGAGCGCGGGAGACTTAGGCTGCTCGACCGGCAGCACCTCTTCCTGCCAAGGTATCTCCTCGCCCGTTCCGTAGCGTCGGCCCTGTGCAGGGCCTTCCTCGACCGCGAGTTCCCCCAACACCTCCGGGGCGAACCACCTGACCTTCAGCGCACTTTGGCCGTCTACTTGTGTACTGATGATGCCCCCTCGAGTCCCCATCAGCACCCAGTTCGGGTGCGCGAACGTGCTACAAGACGTCATTTCGATATCGGCCACCAGACCGGTCTCGTCTTTCAAGGAGAGTTTGACGTGGTCTTCCGCGTCGCCGCTGCTGACGGTGCGCTGAAGGTCGGCAAAAACGTCGACGACGCGGCCATTCAGCAGCAGCAAGATTTGATCCACCAGATGCGGGCCGGTGTTGGCGAGTTCGCCGCCGCCGAACTTCCGTAAGGTTTGCCAGTCCGCGCGGCGGGCGAAGCGGTAGATGCCTCGGCGGATGAGCACGACCCTGCCTATGCGCCCCTCCTCGATAAGTCTTTGGATCAGCGTGAAATCTGCATCCAAACGTCTGGGCTGATAGACGGTGAGCAGTCGGTCCGCACGCTGCGAGGCCGCAATGAGGGCGTCCACCTCGTCGACCGTCTCGGCCATCGGTTTTTCTAGAATGACGTGCTTGCCGCTCTGGAGCGCCTCTTTGGCGAGCGGAACATGCGTATGGGAAGGGGTGGCGATGACGACCCCCTCGACCTCGGCGTCGAGCAGCAGGTCCTCGGGCTCCTGATAGGTGGCGCAACCGAAAGCGAGAGCGGCTTCGTCTCGCCGCTCCGCCAACGGATCTGCCACGGCGACGACGCTATAAGCGTCATGTTCTCTAAGGGCGTTTGCGTGAATGTTCCAACCGCTACGCCCCAAACCGATGATGCCTATACGTATCGCTTCATCCGTCATTTTGTCTCCTCGTAAGGGCGGAACCTCGCCGGTAGCGTCTTTGCAAAGAGATGATTCAAATAACCGCGCGTGGTCACCATTTCAGAGCGTTTCAAAGCTTTCCGTGAGCGCCGACAGGGCACCGTAACGGAAACGGAGGGTCTGGTCGAGGGGGCTCTGGTATGTCAAAAGAACACGAAAGCCGTCTTGGGGTTCGCTGCCATAGATTTGACCATAGACTTGAAAGGTGCGGTGAGTGCAGCGGCCTGGACCGAGTTTTATCGCATACCCCTCTACACCGTAAACCCCATAGCCCGACCTGAGTATGGACGATTGTCCACGGTGAGCGAGCGCGAGGTGACCCGCCGTTTCCCATATGCCAGGTGCTCCAAACGCGCATTCGATCTGAAATCCGACGCCGTCGAGCCCTCCACAAGAGGTTAAGTACAGGTCGAAGCCCTCCTCGACCTCCTGAACGACCAGCTCGAGCTTGAAAGGGGGGAGTTCCCAGCGGTCGCGCTCGAGCTGGTGCCACTCATCCATAGAAGAGACGTGCACAGGACGGTTGAGCGGAAGCTTATATCCGGGCGCTCTCTCGCTCTGGTGGAGCATCCTGACACCATCCTCCGTCACCTTGACCACACCAAACGTGATGTCGTGTAGCCCAAAATAGGTGCTGTGAAGCTTGACCTCGAGACTGGCGGGGCCGTACTGCAAGGAAAATAGGATAGGGGTGTCGGCGGCAGCCGTAGCCGATACCGGACCGCGCTTCACCCGCCAGAGCCCTGTCGAGGGGAGGTACGTTCTAAACTGGTCGGGTAAGGGCACACGACGTAGGGTCTCCTCTCTGTAGCGCGGAAATTTGATGAACGGGTGAAGCAGCCAAAGGTGCCTCTGGTCCTGGGCGAACGTTAAGGAAGCGGCCAGCCACTTTGCGGAGGTTGCCCTCTGTACCAAGACATCCGCCGCCCGCCCCCATACGCCGTTTTCGTCCCGTTGCGCCATATCGAAGTAAACATCGGCCAGACCCACGGGGACGACGTAGCGCTTGCGGTCGACGCGGGTCGACACGCTCGTGACGAGGGAGGCGTCGTCGTGGAGTAGCTGAAGGGTAAAGTCGAGGTTCCTTCGCACGGCGTCGAGAAGGTCGGGGCGCTCGAGGTGGTCTGCGATAAAAACCAGTGAACGACAGACGATGGCGTTGTACAAACCCGTACTCCGCTCGCTGAAGTTGCCGTCCTCGTCGATGTCGAGCGTTTCCGCCAGCAAACTCTGCGCGTACGCTTCTGCCCGCGCTCTTAGCGGAGGCTCAAGGTAAGTCAGCGACTGCCCGAGCGCGGAGCAGATGACCCACCTGTGGTTCGGGGTATGAAAGCCGCGGCCTATGATGCCTTCGGCGGCTCGCGTAACAAACGACGCGAGCGAACTGGCAATCGGCTCGACCTCGTCATCACCCTCGAGCACCTTTCGTCGCGCTGCGCCAAGAAGCGGGCAGAACGCCTGAACGACAAAAGCGGTGTCCGGGGGGGACGCCCAGTTGGTCGCGGTGAGATCGATAAGACCATTCTGGCGCTGCTGCTCCTCTTGAAACCTTAGAGCAAGGCGTAGGCGGTCGCGCAACTCGGGGTCATGCTCGAGGGGTGAGCTTGGGGCGAGAAAAGCGTAAGCCGCACTCAACAGATCGGCAGCATGACTCGCCAAACTACCGTCTGTGTACCCATAATGTTCTGTCCGAAAAGACCCGTAGTCTGGCGCATCAGGATCGATCACCTGGCGCTGGAAGGAAGCGCGGACGCGCCTGGTTACATCTTGCAGGAGTATGCTGTAGTCGTACATGACATCTCTCGTATCTTCTAGAGCATCCCGATGCTCGCCGAGCATTGGTCTGATGGTCTTAGCCTATATGGACATGTTGATGTCGCGGGATAAATCCCCATGAATGCGTTATGACGCCTGTAGACGGGCTTCGCCTAGCAGGTAGGCGGCGTGAGGAATGGCAAATCTGGCAACAGGAAGCGTCATCGAAACGACGCTTCCTGGTTGTCTAGAAACCCTCACTCTTCAACGTAAAGACGCTATGAACGGGGCAGCCAAACCAGTCTCGACTCGAGCAATTCAGCGCCCTCGCTGAAAAACCAGCTTGCGACCTTACGGCTCAGGAGAGCCGATGAAGTACTGCTCAGGGTTGGTGGCCGCCGGCTCCGGATAGGTCCAGGATTGGAACATGACCTCGGGAACGTTATGGAAGTCGTTTTTGACGATGCCGTACAATTCGCCGGGCAGGACCAGGCCGATGTTGTAGAACTGCTCGGCGCTTTCATCCAAAAGTTCGTCCATGAGCGCCTGCTGCTCTTCGCCCACGCTCGTCCGCACGCGGTCGTACAGCTCCAGGTGAGCTTTGACGTCGGCGGGCGGTTCCTCGCCCCCCTCGACACCTTCGTACCACCGTCCCCAAAGAATCCCGAAGGACGAGCCTCCTGCACTTGTGGGGAGGTAATCTCTCGGGTTGAGAATAGCGTCGAACATGCCGCTGTCGCCCTGCCAAACGCTGACGTCCTGCTCGTTAGCAGAACGACGGGTCACAAACAACTCGCGGTCGAGCACGCGAGCTTGCGCGTCGATACCCACATCTTGCCAGTAGCGCACGATCAGCTCCATGATGTCTGACCACTCCGGGTGGTAACTGTCTGCATACTCGATAATGAAACTGATGCGTTCGCCATCGGGGCCGAGTCGGAAACCGCTGGCGTCACGCTCGGGAAAGTGCCTATCCAACAGCTCGTTGGCAAGCTCCGGATCGTACTCGGTGTACTGTTTTGCCAGCTCCTCATGATAAAAGGGGGATTCGGGGCGGGGTGCGGCCTGCCAAGGCTCTCCCTGCCCTACGTAGATGAGGTCGATGATCTCTTGCCGATTGATCGCGTGAGACATCGCGGCGCGAAAGTCTTTGTTTTGAAAAACCTCGCGCAGCACGGGATCGTTGTGGGTCAAGTTGAAAGCCATCACACTGGTGTTCATGATGCCGGGCACTTTTCTAAAAAAGTGGTAGCCGCCTCGCTCCATGTTGTCTGTGAACACCGCTTTGTTACTTAGCTGTGCGATGTGGCGATCCATCATGTCGATTTCGCCGTTCAGGGCGCGCAGCACCGCTATCTCCGCGTTATCGACGATCGGGAACACGAGCCGGTCGATGTAGGGAAGCTGATTTCCCTCCGCATCTACCTTCCAGTAGTACGGATTGCGCTCGGCAACGGCGCGTGTATCGCTCATTTCGGTCATCAGCCAGGGGTTGAGCGAGGGCAGCTCGAGGTTTTCCCAGCGCCCTACCAGCCCCCCCTTGGCCTGAAAGAGGCTGGGCCAGTCGGCGAACTCACCCTCCGCCAAAATCCTCTCGACGTTCTCGGGGTCGTAGTCGGGGTGAAACTGCTTCATGTGGTGTTCGGGGTACTGCACGAAGTAGGCGGAGTTGGGGTGCGCTAAGTTTTCCAGAAAGAGGCCGAAGGGCGTACCGAAGCGGAAAACGACGGTGGTATCGTCAGGTGCTCGAACCTCCTCGAGGGGCACGCCGAAAAGTTCCCCGGACTGCCCGGGATTGAGGTCGGCGTTGAGGAACACATCTTCGTACCAGAACATAATGTCCTCGGAGGTAAAGGGCTCTCCGTCGCTCCAACGCATACCCTCACGCAGGTTGAAGGTGTACTCGGTGGCGTCGTCGTTGACGCTATACGACTCCACGACGTTGGGGATGACTTCGGTCCACTCGTGATTCCACCGGAACAGGTTTTCGTAGCCCATCGTCCTGATGAACCAGCCCAGGTCGAGCCCACCGACCGAAGCGGAATCCCAGGTGCCGCCATACTCGCCGATCCTTTCGACCACGGGGAGCACCATCGGTTCTGCGGGGAGGCGCTCCGCCACCGGGGGCAGTTCACCCGCTTCTACCTGAGCGGCGAGGGCTGGCGCTTCGTTGTAAGGTTGAGCCAATGTGACGCTGAGGAACATGGCGAGAAGTAGCAAAACCACACAATTTGCGACCTTGTATCTACAAAAGCTTATGGACTCGCGGTCTCTCTTAATCATCTTCTCCTCCTCGAGGTGACTACGCTTGATGGGTGTTCTCCGACAGAAAGCCTCCGTTTCCTTTTACGTGAACGGGCGCATTTTCAGCCGAATGGCCGAAAGCGGCGGCAGTGCTGAGCTGTGCCAAACATTTCTCACCTCCTTTCGAAGAGGCTCGAGGTGCATCGCGATGGTGGGAAAAGCTCGGCACGCACACGAGGTCAACCTAAACTGAGCCTCGGTGCGGCTCGCGTTTCCTCACCGGTTGACGGGACGAGCTTTAGGGCGTTTTCATGAAAAATCTTCTCTCGAACAGACTGGGATAGTTCTAGCGACCGAAGAAACTCGAGCGATTCACCGCCGTAGTAGTCACGCCCGAACAGCAAGCGGTCGGCGTAGGTTTCTAAAAAGACGTGGGTATGTTTTACGTCACGCCTCAACGCTTTCAGACCCGACCCGGCGGAAAGGTCGGCGTAGAGATTGGTATCCCTCAAGTGAGATACGCCCTTTCGACCTTCTCGAGTGCCAAAAGTGAGGCGTCGCCTTCTCGCTCTGTCAGGTTTTCGTGAAAGCCCATTCGGAAGTGATGGGCGTCGGTCGTCGTGATGTAGATCATCGGGTAGCGCCTCTCCGCGTCACCCTCGTACCGCCGTCAATAGCAAGCTCGGCCGGTATGGACGCTTTAGCCACGCTAACGCCTCGCAGACTCACTGAAGCTGGCTCGCCCGAAGCGCCACCTTTCGGTAGGCGGCGGCGTATTGTTCAATTAGGTCGGGATCATCGTGCTTAAACCAGGGGATGCCGAAGGCCCGCTCCGCTAGCGCTTCGGCTACCGGCAGTGACCCTGGGGGTTGCCGAACATCGCGGTTCGCAAAAGCGATGCGGGTCGGTTTGCCGTCACCAAAAACGTCGGCTTCGTTAAAAACGGGATGCAGGTGCAAGGGGGCATTCACGCCACGCCCGCAACGGCCGCCTTCAGCGTTGACGGCTTCGATGAACCTTGCAACAGGCAGACCGCCCAGCTCTTCAGGGAGGTAATGACCCACCGGGTTGTACCACCCGCCCATCGTACTGTCCTTGTCGACCGGGCGGTGCGCCCGAAGACCTGGAACCTCTTCCAAAAGGTTCCAGAAGCGGTTCATCGCACGCTGAATTTCCTCGATCCGTCGCGGGTAGTGTCTTAGCTGCGTACGCCCCATCGCCGAGCAAGTCTGGTTTATACGACCTTTGACCGCCCCCAAGGGCAAACCGGCCAGCGCCTGTAATTCCGGGCGGGACAAGCTGCTCGAGTGGCGTTCATAATGCGCGAAAGCGATAGCACGTTCGTAAACTTCAGAATCGTTCGTGACGAGCATGCCCCCCTCACCTACGGCCAAGCTCTTCCCCGCCATCATCGACATGGCAGCTACGTCCCCAAAGGTTCCGCACATGCGCCCCTCGTACAAGGTGCCATGCGCGTGGGAAACGTCTTCAATCACTTTTAGCCCGTGCTTATGTGCGACCGCCAGGACCCGGTTCATGTCTGCTGGATGACCGCAATAATGCACCACCATGATGGCTTTGGTATGTGGGGTGATGTGGCGCTCGAGGTCGTCCGGGTCGAGGCAGAGCGTCCGCGGGTCGATGTCGGCGAAAACGACGGTGGCCCCCAGCGAAAAAGCTGGCAGGGCGCTCGCCCAGTAGGTGACGCTCGGACAGATGAGTTCGTCGCCCCGCCCCAAGCCGACCGCGTACATCGCGGCGAGCAGCGCCATCGTTCCGTTGCAGTGCGCGAGGGCGTGTTCGACACCCATAAACTGCGCGAACTCCGCTTCAAACCTTTTTGTGAGTTCCGTACCCGACATGGTGCCACTTCTCAGCACCTCGAGGACCGCCTGTTCATCCTCTTCGGTGACGATCGGCCAGTGAAAAAGGCGCTTGTGCGCGTTCCCTTCCGGTACGGCCCTCACGCCGCCGAGGATGGCTAGGGGCTCGGTGGTGTCAGGTCGAGTGGTGTCAGGTCGAGTGGTGTCAGGTCGAGTGGTGTTAGGTAACGTCATAGATACCTACCTTTCGCGCTTTGCACGCTTACGGAACTCCGAAGGTGAGCGAGTCGATGTGGAGGGTTGCGGCTTCATTATAGTCGTCGCTGTAGTTGTACGATAGCGCCTCTTCGCCAATTGAAAAAATCCACCATACATAGGAAGACGTTGGTTCTACCGTTACAGACAGTGTCAGTTGCCCGCGCGAACCCGGCAGCTTATCCACGCACGCGTTCGTGATGGTTGCCTGCGGTGAGGTCAACCACAAAGCTTTGGCTGTCGTCTCATCATACAGGGTCGCCCAGCCGTCCTGCACCCACCAGGATAGGCTGGAATGACCATGCCAGTGATACTCGAGACGATACGGAGCATCACCGACGACACGGTCAGCCACCACCACGAGATGTTTGCCTGCCAGCCAGACGCGACGCTCGGCAGCCTCGAGGTCGAGGTCGTCCGGATAGCAAGCCGTTAAATCCTGATGAGCCATGTAAAGATCGTCTGAAAGCCTCTCTACGGTGGCTGGCAGATTGATTCTCCGTTGTTGGGGATGACCGTTGATAACAGGGATGTTGTGCGCTGTAGGACCGAGCGTGAAGGTGCGTTCCGACGTTCTGAGATACTGCTGATAGCCGGGGTCGGTTACCATCCACAGCCCGGCCGTACCGATGACGAGCGTGCCCGTATCGGCGTGAAGGTGAGACATATGGACGCTCCCCGACGACATGCAAACCGCCGCATCGTCGGGTTCCCAACCGTTGCGCATAACCACAGTGTAGCAACCCTGGTAGACTCCGGCGGCAGGTTCTTCTGGCGTAACGTCATCTTTGAGCATCCTCAAGGCTGCTAACGCATCTGCTCGCAGCAAACTCAACGGGTACCGTTTGAGATACCAGGCACGCCGCGGGTGAGGACGAAAACGCTGCAACTTTGCCTGAGCAGAGGCGTGAAAGGTCATCTCTTCCGGTTCGACGTCTCCAATCTCGGCGACTTCGCTCATCTTTCCAGGCGCGGCCAGCCAGAGAGATTGCTCGAAAAAGCCTGAGAGCGCCGCCTGATCGAGAAAAGATTCGCGCTGCGGCTCGGAAAGTTCTTGTAGGTAAGAGACAACGAAATCTAAAATGTATCCATCGTAGCCTACGCCTTCGCTGTGCCCCTTTTTCCTAAGCTCGAAGAGCGTGTTTATTAGCGCACGAAGATGCTGGTCGAGGACCGTCAATTTCGGATGGCCGACGCGTCTGGCAGCTAAGCATAAACCTACGGCGCGGATGATGGTGAAGTTGTGGAGTTCATTGTGTGGGGACGGTTGCGAGAGAACCTGCGAAACCTCGAGCAAAGAGGCGATCTTCTCACCCCAGAGCGCAACGCCCACATCGACCATTTTGTTCAGAGCGTTCTCTACGGCCTCACGCCGCTCCCCTATCCACCCCCACTCCCTGTGAGCCACGCTGAGCGTCCGCGATAGGTGAGCAAGGATAAGAGTAAGAGCTGGCAAATCTGCAAATGAAGCGTCCCACGGCAGACGTGCTAATCCCTCGATATCTCTACGCACCACCTCACGCGCCCGCTCATTCTGGAACCACGTTCCCGCCCAACCTAAAGCCATGATGCGCTCTTCCAACGACCAGCTCAACCAAATACCCCACGGGTAGTTTTCAAACCCACGCGGTTTAGAACTTGGAAAGGTCAGCTCGCTTATGGGGAGGGGATAGGCGATGCGCCGACGGATGCGGTAGTAGTCGACGAGGAGGTGCGTCTGAGGAAGCTGTCTCTCCATCCGTCGGCGAAGCTCCATATCGATATCTCGAGGTGAGACCTGTGTAGCGACTTTGTGCTTATCCATAGGCATCAGTTAACCCTCCTGCCTCGCGACCCCTCTCAGCTCGAGCCTCTCCGAATAGTGACAAGCTGCGAAATGACCAGGAGCGACCTCTCTTAGCATGGGTATTTCTGCTTTGCACCTGTCTTTGGCGTAGCGACACCTGGGATGGAAATAGCAACCTGGGCTTGGCTTAAAACCTTGGACACTCGAAGTATACCGTTAAGCGGTTAGGCTCACCACCAGTTTCTCCTTTTGCTGGCACATTGCTGGCACAGCTCGAAAGTGTCGGGTGTTTCGTAGTTGAGCGAGCTGTGCAGCTGCGCGCGGTTGTGGCGGGTAGCCGGGGCACATCACTGCGCCCCAGCCGGTTCTGTCAGAACTGGCTCAGGCAGAAGCAGAGCGGACACTTCATTTCTCTGCTTCACCAAAAACGCCTGGCTACATTCCTCCCACAGCAGCCATCAGCGACTGCGTCCTTGTGAGGTAGAGGCTGCGCTGCTCGGGAAGGGGTAGAGTTTCGTAAGGACGGCTTCGCGGCCTGAAGTAGTCCCTTAATCCATCATAGGCGTTGCAGAACCTTGAGGCGGAGTTGAAGTTCTTGAAGCCTCGCATTCCCTTATAGCGACCCTTGATACCTCTGTGGTCTTGCTCGAGCCGGTTGTTCAGGTAGCGGCTGGTGCGGTGCTGAACCTTCTCTCCCAGCGTTTCTCGAACAGCGCGAGGATAGGCGTCATGACCGTCGGTGGTGACCTTTTCGGGAGGTTCGCCTGCGGTAGAGCGCGCCTTCTCGAAGAACCGCTTGGCCGCCTCCATATCGCGCTTTTTGCTCAGCCACACGTCAACAAGGTTGCCCTCTTTATCGGTAGCTCGGTAGAGGTAGCACCACTTGCCCTTGACCTTCAGATACGTCTCGTCCACATGCCACTTCTTAGCCCGGTTGCCGCTACGCCGTTTCCTCAGCTCCTCGGCCATGATAGGGGCGAAACGCCTCTCCCATTCCCTGACCGCTTCATGGGTAAATACAAAGCCTCGCTCCAGAAACATCTCGGAGAGGTCTCTAAGCGTGAGGTTATACCTGAGCCGCCAAAGAACCACGAGCAGCACGATGTCGGTCGGAAACTCGAGAAAGTTGTAAGCGCTCCCCGTTCTCTCGTTAAACGTCCTACCGCAGCCATCACAGCGGTAGCGTTTATAACCGAGTTTCGTTGGTTGTTGGAGGTCTCTTGTCTGGTCATGGGAGCAGTGGGGGCAGGTCATCGGGCAAGGCTAACACGCTCCCATAACGAGTCCTGCCAGAACCGGCCTTAGAGCCTGTACCAGACTGGCACATTCCTACTCTAGCTGGGGCAGGTGCGCTACGCTCAAGCGTTAACGACGGCGCTGGTGTTTGAAGTTCGGGGGCGAACATGCAAGGAGGCTCAAGTGTCGCAGGGCGCAACCAGGAAACAAATGGCACGTCGACGAGGTTTTCTTGAGCATCAACGGTGAAAGGCGCTACTTATGGCGGGCCGTGGATCAAGAAGGCAACACGCTCGACATCCTGGTGACGAGCAAGCGCGATAAGCGTGCGGCCAAGCGCTTTTTTCGCAAATTGCTCCGGGCTCACGCTAAACCGAGGGTGGTTGTTACGGATAAACTACGCAGCTACGGAGCGGCGCTTAAAGAGCTGTTGCCCCGGACCGAGCATCGCCAGAGCCGCTACCTTAACAACCGGGTTGAGTGTTCGCACCAGCGGACCAGGCGACGAGAACGGGCGCTCCAGCGCTTCAAGTCCTCCGGCCATGCAGGGCGCTTCCTGTCCGTGTTCGAACCCCTCAATACCCACTTCCGCCCGCCCCGCCACCTCCTCAAAGCTAGCTATTACCGCCAGAAGATGCGCGAGCGGTTCTCGATCTGGGGTGAAGTTGCCGAGCTGGCAGCACCCGCATAAGTAGACGTGCCTGTTTACACCAGAAAACCCTAATTAGCGTGGTTAGAAGAAGTTAACGTGACAAGGCCGCGCATCATATAGAAAGGTGCGCCCTCAACTACCTCCCACGCTTTTTTGTGCTCTCCTTGGCAACCGCGTCGCCCGACTTACGTCCGACCAAACGTGCGGCCTCGCTATAGATTTTCCCCTCGGCAACCCAGAGCAAAGCTTTGGCGCGAGCCACTTTAGCCGCGCTTTCACGCAAAGAACGACTGAGCTGTTCCAGGGTTTGACGTTCTTCTAAGCTCAAAGGCCGTAACGGGTCTTTAGGTGGACGCGCCATGCCGACTCCTTATTTACTGCCTAAGTTGACAGCACCTACTTTAGCACCCCTAGCCCTCATTGGCTACAACCGTGACGGATGACCCACTAGTGTACGCTTTTGCTAAAAAATACCCACTACTAAGTTCACCAGGCTCACCCGTCTCGTCTTCGGTTCCTGCGGTAACATCTCCCTTACCCGACTTAGCCAGTTGTTGTATACTTCCCGCATAGCATACGCTCGTTTTGGCGGGCGTCTGCGGCACCGATCCCTTCCGGCTCATGCCGCGCTTTCTAGGAGAGGTCAAGGCGGCGGGCTTCGACGGGGTACAGAACTTCCCGACGGTCGGCCTCATCGACGGCAGCTTGCGCACCGGCTTGGAGGAGACGGGCATGGGTTACGACCTCGAGGTCGACATGATCCAGCAAGCGCACGACCTGGACCTCCTCACCTGCCCTTACGTGTTCGGCCCGGAAGACGCCGTCAAGATGACCCGGGCGGGCGCGGACCTGCTCGTCGCCCATATGGGGTTGACCACCAAAGGCTCCATCGGCGCCACCACCGCGCTGACTCTAGACGAGAGCGCCGAGCGAATCCAGGCCGTCCACGACGCCGCCAAAGCGGTGAGAGACGACGTGATGGTGATTTGTCACGGCGGCCCCATCGCCGAACCCGAGGACGCGCAGTACGTGCTCGAGCGTATCAACGGCGTGGTGGGCTTTTTCGGGGCCTCGAGCATCGAACGCCTCGCCACCGAAAAGGCCATCGAGACCCAGGCCGCCCGGTTCAAAGCCATCAAAGTGTAGGTCATCAGAGTGTAGGTCAGAGTTGAGGACACATGAAAGAGATAGGCCGCTGCACGGTAACAAGAGAAGAAGACGTCGACACGCTCGTCTTCGACTGGGGAGACATCCGCATGTTGAGCGAGGAAAACGTGACCGGCGCAAGGTCGTTTAGCTTCGGCTACGTAGAGCTTCACCCCGATCAGGGGCACGTGCGGCATCATCACCCGGCGGCGGACGAAGTTATCTACGTGTTGTCGGGCGAAGGCGACCAGATGTTGGACGACCAGGAAACGGTACGGGTCAAAGCCGGGGACTGCATCTGGATTCCCCAGGGCGTCTACCACGCGACCGTCAACCGCGGGGGCGAGCCGATGCGCCTCATCGTCGTCTACGCGCCCGCCGGGGCCGAACAGGCCCTACGCGGGGACCCGTCCGTAAAAATCATCCCGCCTACTAACACTTGAAGCGAACACTTAAGGAGAGGGCATGCAAGCGAGCGCGCAACCGGAGACTGCAAAGTTGTGCTGGGGTAGGGTCGGGCATGCCAGCTTGCCCCCACTGCTCAAGCACCAGGACCCATAAAGACGGACGAGACCGCGCCAAGAAACAGCGCTACCGCTGCTCGGCGTGCAGGCACAGCTTCACCGACCGCACCGGCACGCCCTTCACGAAGCACCGCTGGCCCCAGGACGTGATTATGATGGCCGTACGCTGGTACTTCCGCTACCGGCTTTCAGCCGCGAACGTCCGCGAAGGCTGGCCGAGCGTGGAACGGACGTGTCCCAGCAGACGGTAGCGGACTGGGTACAGAAGTTCGGCATGCTCTTAGCCGAAGCGGCAAGGAGGTACGCCAGGCGGGTCGGCTCGTGCTGGTTCGTGGACGAGACGGGACAAGTCATGGACATATTGTTGCGCGAGAAACGCGACCCGGAGAGCGCCGAAGCGTTTTCTGAACAGGCGATTGAACGCCGCGGTGTTGTGCCCGACGAGGTTACCACCGACAAGCATCGTGGTTACCTTCGGGCAATGAAACGCCACGCGCCAAAGGCGAAGCACCGCCGCACCGGGTTCCACCGTAAGCGGGCGCTCACCACCAAGCCGGTCGAACGCTCACATGTCCCGGTCAAGGACCGGACACGGCCGATGCGCAGCTTAGCCTCTGTCGAAACCGGGCAGCGCTTGCTGGAGGGCATCGAACTCGCTCAGGCGGCGCGGCGACGTCCGCCCACCGCATCAGCGCGCACCAAGTTCGGTTCACGAGCGTTCAAAGTCAGAGGTGGCGACCTTCTCGTGGCTGGCGGCGGAGCTGCGAACCACGGCTGGAGCGGTGTAGGGGATGAAACTCGACGTACCAGCCCCTCGGCGTTCGCCATAACTCCAGCACAACTTTACAGTCTCGGGGCAGGGGCTTTGTCACATTAACTTGCTGTAGCAACCGCTAAGCTCCATCGCCGACTACTGAAAGGGTCTCTTTTCAGGCTCCTGTCTGCTGCTCGGTCACTTCACGCCAGGCCGAGAAGCACTCCTGCATCTTCTGACGATAGTGGCTGGCCTTGAGGAGGTGGCGGGGCGGGCGGAAGTGGGTGTTGAGGGGTTCGAACACGGACAGGAAGCGTTGGGCGTGGCCGGAGGACTTGAAACGCTGGAGCGCCCGTTCTCGTCGCCTGGTCCGCTGGTGCGAACATTCGGCTCGGTTGTTGAGGTAGCGGCTCTGGCGGTGCTCGGTGTTGGGCAACAGCTTTTTGAGCGCCGCCCCGTAGCTGCGTAGTTTGTCAGTGACAACCACCCTCGGTTTAGCGTGAGCCCGGAGCAGCTTGCGAAAGAAGCGCTTGGCCGCACGCTTGTCGCGCCTCTTTGTCACCAGGATGTCGAGGGTGTTGCCATCTTGGTCGACCGCCCGCCACAAGTAGCGCCATTCGCCGTTGATGCTCAGGAAAACCTCGTCGACGTGCCATTTGTCTCCTGGCTGCGCCCTGCGGCGCTTGAGCCTTCCCGCGTACTCACCCCCGAACTTCAAACACCAGCGCCTGACGGTCTCATAACTCAGCACAACGCCCCGCTCGAACATCAGTTCCTCAACGTCTCGGAACGAAAGGCAGAAGCGGTGGTAGAGCCAGACGCAGTGGCTGATGATCTCAGCGGGGAAGCGGTGGCGTTTGTAGAGGGCGCTACTCACGGGAGGCCACCCTAACACGACACCCTAACTACCGCGGAGTTAATGTGAGCCTGGTATAACTTTGTCAAGCCCCGTCAGGATAAAGAGCGACGAGCGGTGGTAGATTGAGTTGCTTGAGTTTCCCGAAAAGTTCACGAGCGATGTAAGTCTTGAGACAGCGCATCGCCTCACGCTGGGTTTTCCCTTCGTTTTTCTTACGCGCTAGAAAGGCCTTAGTTCTTTGGTCGGTCCGCATGCGATTTAAGGCAACGACGTGAACAGCGTAGTTGAGCCTTCTGTTGCCTTTGTAGTTCACCTGCACTCTGGCTGTTCTGCCGGAACTCCTAGATAAGGGAGCGCAACCCGCGTAAAGGGCAAAGGCATCTTGAGAAGAGAAGCGCTCGGGCGAGCCCGCCTCGGCCAGCAGGAGCGAAGCCACCACAGGACCGACACCCCGCTCGGCCAGTAGCGGGGCAGCGTATTTCTTAGCAAGAGCCTTCATCTGCTTTTCCAAAGTAGCCAGAGCCTGTTTCAAGCCCGTGATGGCGCTCTGCAGCGGAGCTTTGATGCTTGCGTCCACCTCTTTCATCGCCATCTCGTTCGCCTTGAGTTGGGTTCTGAGCCGCTGATAGTGCCGGGTCAGCTCTTGAGCCTGTTTCTGAGGCGCTGAAGGTTGGTAGGGTCCGAGCGTGGGATTAGCAAGCAGGGCGCGGGCCGCGTTAGCCGCATCCACTTCATCGCTCTTCATCTGGTTGCCCCTAGCTCGGTACTGGCTCGTCAAATTAGGCGAGATAGCAAAGACCTTTTCACCCTCCCCGAGTAACGACACCACGAAGGGGTAGATATAGGCGTTGCCGATACCTTCAACTGCCCAGCGCCGCTTCTCAAAACCCTGCGCCCACGTTTCGAGCTTCTGTAGTCCTTTGCTGCTGTGGCTGACTGTCAGACTTTCCAAAACTTTGCCGGTCTCGTCAAGCGCAGCAGCGGTATGTGTGGTGGGATGCGGGTCAACACCGATAGTAATGAGCCTCTGTATACTGGACATGCACGACCTCCCAAGGTGGTGTGAAGCGACTCGTGCACGTCTGTAACAGATTGAGCTAGGTCAGCAGCCTGGTATCAAGCAACGAGTCGCTTTTTGCTGCTTAAGGGCGAGGGGAAATCTCACATTCAAGCCATTAGAGGCAGACAACGCCTGGTTCACACCTCGCCCTAGCAGCTACCCCTGTTATACAGACAAAGCCGTTCGCTCAAAGATGTAGAGAACTTAGGTATTTACGTGCTAGGCGAACTTTACGGCAATGATTGTGCTCGGATGCGAGTCCGAGAAGGTTGCTTATCCCCTAGCATCCGAGGTTAATACAAAAAAGTAAGCGAGTTGGCTATTGACAATATTCAAAAAACCGAATAAACTTTCAAAACGTTGTATTCTGCATGCAGCATGTAATGATTAAACTCTGAAATAAGGAGATAGATGCATACCGTTGTTTCTAAGGGGCCTACCCTAGGGGAGCAGATTTACGAACTACTGAAAGAGAAGATTGTGAGCGGCGACTATCGACCAGGCTCACTTCTCGTGGAGTCCGAGGTCGCCAGCAACCTCAATGTTAGTCGTACGCCCGTCAGCAACGCTTTCATCATGCTCCGCGAGCGTGGGTTACTCGAGTATCAAAGTGGCAGGTTTTATGTTGCCCAACTGTCGCTAAAGAGCGTGATCGACCTCTATCAGTGCCGTTTAGCGTTTGACACCCTCGCCAGTCGGCTTGCCGCCGAGCACATCACAGATGCCGATGTGTGTGAACTTGAGGAGTATTTGAAGGTGTGGCGTGAAGCCGACAAAGAGGAAAAAGCCATGACCCTGTGGGTGGCAGACTTGCGTTTTCATGAGAAAATTTACGCACTGTCGCACAATACGCACCTTATTCGCTTCTCAAATATCGCCGCTGAGTTGCTTGCACTTTACCGCCGTTCGAGTATTGCGCGCTTAGAAATTTCGGGTCGAGCAACGCAGGTACAGCGATCTCGCGAAGACGTGCTTACCGAGCACGAGGCCATACTCGATGGTCTGCGCGCCCGTGACAGCGACTATACGGAGGAAGCAGCCCGCGAGCATATTCGCCGAGTGATAGATAATCTCGAGCTGCTCAAAGCAAGTAGCACGTCCGAGTATATGGAGGTGGGAGCCACGTAACGTACGGTCAATGTTCTTCGTTCTAAACCGCTGCTCTACCCTTCCGCTCTCTCATAGCATCAAAAGGAGATACATAATGAAGCGAGTTGTCTCAATACTACTTGCCCTGACGATCCTTACTTGGGGTACAGCGCAGCAAGAGCCGGTGACCTTTACTTTCGCTCATCCCGGTCCTATCCGGACGATGGACGCACCTGTAACTTGGTTCGGTTCCACTCACTGGCTCACCAACTTGCTATACGACTGCCTTGTATGGAAAAAGGCGGACGGCTCCGGTTACTATGGACAAGCCGCAGAAAGCTGGGAGCAACTCGATGACGTCACCTGGCGCTTCAACCTCCGCCCCGGCATGACCTTTCACAACGGAGAACCTCTCGACGCCGAAGCCGTGAAGTGGAATATCGACCGCGTTCGCACCCGCGAGGACTTTATGGTTCAGCCTCAGTGGCAGTTCGTGAGTGAGGTGCGGGTGGTGGACGACATTACGGTAGACGTAATCACGGACGGCCCTCACGCCTACACTCTGGCAGACATCAGTTACAACGGCTGCGAACTGCTTCCGCCGGGATATATAGAAGAGGTGGGAGAGGAAACGTTCGCCCGTGAGCCTGCCGGCTCCGGTCCCTACCGTCTGGTCGAATTCACCGAGAGCGACCGCTACGTGTTCGAGGCCTGGGACGACTACCACGGCGGGCGTCCCGAGGTGGACCGTGTAGTTTATCAGGTGATCCCCGAGCGCTCGAGCCAGATAGCTGCGCTGCTCGCGGGTCAGGTAGACATGATACCCTCGGTTTCACTGCCCGATCGCCCCCGACTGGAGAGCACTCCCGGCATTCAGCTTATAGAGGGTTACCCTTCACGGGTGATGAACTTCTATCTGAGGGTGGAGACAGAAACCGGCCAAGTTGCGGATACCTATCCAGACTTCGTGCCGACCACACTCGATCAGAATATCCGCCAGGCGATCAGCCACGCCATAGACCGTGAACTCCTCGCCGAAGTTCAGGGGTCCGCCGACCCTACGTTGGTGCGCGTTAACTCTCAGCACCCCGAAGCGTTCGCCGACCGCTACGCCAGCGAAGCCGCTGTAGCCGACTGGTATGACCCCGAGCTGGCCGCGGAACTGATCCGTGCCGCGGGGTATGACCCCGACGTCGGCAATCGCCCCGTCATCCACCTTGACGCGCCCGCTTTTCAGTTCGGCAACGAAAAGGAGGTAGCTGAAGTCATGGCTGTCATGCTCGAAGAGGTCGGCTTCGATGTAGAGCTCAACGTGCTCGACGCGTCAGCTTTCAGTGAGCAGATTCAGAATTCCGGCAACAACCGCGAAATGCTTATGGCTGTACTTGGCGGATCGCCGTCGCTGACCTCCAAGTTCTACACATGCGATTGGATTCAGTCCACCTACACGGTATGTGAAGACGAGTGGGACCAGATCGGCAACGAAATCTTAGTCACGGTGGATGAAGCCGAACGCTTGGACTTATGGGAGCGTTGGCAAGCGATCTACCTCGACTACGCCCAGACCATCTCGGTGATGGAACTGTACGACGTCATGGCTATCAACAACCGCTTTGAGTGGGCACCGCGCGCAGACGGCTGGTTTACCTTCCGCGATCTCACCCTCGCCGATTAAACCTACGCCCCCGTGCTGCGTATCTAAAGGATACGCAGCACCCTACCCGGAGGGCTATGCAAACTTTCATTCTCAGCCGCCTCGCCCAGATGCTCCTCACCATCTTTGTGGTGTCGTTGATCGTTTTCTTTCTTGTGCGTCTTAAGGGGGACCCGATCTCGGTCATGGCACCACCCACCTTCTCTGCCGAGCAAGTCGAGAATCTGCGCCGCGCCTGGGGCTTTGACCAACCGCTGTTGGAACAATATTGGATTTTTTTGAGCAAAGCTCTTCGGGGAGACTTCGGGCTCTCTATACAGGCAGGCGTTCCGGCGATGGAGTTGGTTTTGGAGCGCCTGCTCAACACTTTCCGGTTGGCCGGAGTTGCCGCAGCCATCGGACTGCTCGTCGCCGTGCCTTTGGGTGTATTGTCAGCCCTGCATCGAAACACCTGGACAGACCTCCTCGCCACGTCATTAGCCACCCTCGGCACGGCTATGCCCAACTTCTGGCTGGGTCTAATGTTAATCCTCATCTTCTCAGTGAATCTCCGTGTCCTACCGGCGTTCGGGGCGCTCGAGCCCACGGCCATCATCATGCCGGCTGTCACACTCGGTGTCGGCATAGCTGCGCGCCTGTCGCGCCTCACGCGCTCTGCAATGTTAGAGGTGTTGGGGCAAGACTACATACGCACCGCTACCAGCAAAGGATTACCTCCGCGCATGGTCATTTTCAAACACGCCTTGCGTAATTCGTTAATTCCGGTCGTTACCGCGTTCGGGTTACAGCTCGGGTGGCTGCTTGGCGGCGCGGTGGTGGTGGAATCCGTGTTCGCTTGGCCGGGCATCGGCCGCCTGATGATCGAGGCAATCAACGTGCGCGACATCACTGTCGTGCAGGCAGCCCTGTTCTGGTTCGCTCTCACCTTCATCCTTATCAATCTAATTATCGACATCGTCTATACCCTCATCGACCCGCGCATCCACTTGGGGGGAGCCTCTTGAACCGCACTACTGCGGTACCGGCACCGCCGCCAAGGTTTGGGCGTAGTTCACAGCAGGTGTGGCGCTCCCTGAGTAGTAGTCGTGTGGGACAGGTCGGGATGATTATCGTAGGGGTAGTGCTCATCTTGGCTGTGTTCGGCCCCCTGTTATCCCCGTTTGACCCTGCCGCCCACAACCTGCGTGCTCGCTTCAAGCCACCCGGCTTCGCTGCCGGTGAGGGCGTTTATCTACTCGGCACGGATCAGCTCGGACGCGACGTTTTGAGCCGCATCATCGCCGGAACGCGGGTGTCGGTCGTGGTCGGGGTGCTGTCGGTGGTCATCGCAGGGTCGATCGGGGTAATTTACGGTCTCGTCTCCGGTTTTGTGGGCGGTGCATTCGACGACGTCTTGATGCGCGTTGCCGACGCTTTTCTATCTATCCCCTTTATCGTGCTCGTCGTCGCGGTGGCCGGGGTGGTCGGTGCAGGTCTCGTCACGCTGATCGTCATCTTGGGTGTCACCAGTTGGGTGAGTTACGCCCGGGTGACGCGCGCTGAGGTACTGAGTACCAAAGGGCTCGACTATGTCACTGCGGCGCGCGCGCTAGGGCAAACGCGACCGATGATCATGGTACGTCACATCCTGCCCAATGTCACTTCGTCCATTATCGTTCTAGCCACCACGATGGTAGCCACCACCATGTTGGCTGAAGCGTCGCTCTCGTTTCTCGGACTGGGTGTGCAACCACCTACTATAACCTGGGGCATCATGTTGGCCGACGGCCGCGAGTACATCAGCAGTGCCTGGTGGATGACCACCTTTCCTGGTTTAGCTATCACCATTACGGTACTCGGCGTGGTGTTCCTCGGTGATTGGCTACGTGACCTTCTCGACCCCCGACTAAGAGGTCATTAACAAAACGGCCTTCTCTTTTTTCCGGCTTTCGTTTGCAGATCGCTGCGGACAGAATGGAGATATATGTTGTCCAACACCCTTCCGCCCCTGACGCGTCACCATACGCACGACTTCCGGCCTGACCAACCGACGGATGTACTGGACGCTTCTAATATCGACAACGTGGTCACGGGGTTACAAAACGGGCAAACCCATTACGTCGACGTTCCTGGAATCTCGGCGTTACGTGATGCGGTTATAGCTACCTTGGGCGGGGAAATATCTCGTGAAAACATCATGATCACGGCTGGGGTTCAGGAGGCGCGGGCGCTGGCACTGCAGGTTCTCGGCGAGCGCAGCGCCCCGGTCGCCATTCCGGTTGTGCGCCACCCAGGTGTCGCGGCTGCGCTCGCCATCCGTCCCATCGACACGGTCCCGCTCCACGTAGACGATGACACCCTCTTACCCAGCGCTGCACACGTCCGCATCGCGCTCGACGACGGTGCACGCCTGATCTACTTGGAGAACCCTTCCCGCTTGAGCGGGTGCTGCTACGCGCCTGAAGAGTTGACCCATATCTCGCGCGAGCTCGCGCGTGTTGAGGCCACGGCAGTCGTAGATCAGGGGCTCGCACCTTGGTCTGTTGGTCATACGAGTATGCTTGATATTGCAGGGAACGCCGCAACTACCGTGTTCGGCGAACTTTTTCCGGGAGAGGGTCTCGAGGGGTTGCAGGTTGGCTATCTCGCCGGACCTACCGACACGGTCGCTTTGACGACCAAACTCAAACAGATCATGTCGATCTGCACCAGTACGCCCTCGCAACTCGCCGCGCTCGCTGTCGCCGACGGATATGCCGAGCGAGCCGCGGAGCGGCGGGAGCGGCTAGCAGCGCTCCGTCGGCGTCTTGTCAGTGCGTTCGTAGCGCGCGGTCACGCGCTTCCCAAAGGCGGTGCCAATCTTCTCGCCGTTCCGGAGGCGGCGTTGGCATCGGTGGGTGCGGCCAGAGTCGAGGGAATGAGCGGTGCCGCCTTTGGCCGCCCCGACTTGGCGCGGCTTGCGATAGACGATCGTACGGACTTCACGTTGCTCGAAGCACTTGGGGGTGCCTCGTGAGTCCTGCGAAGTCACAGAAGCGCGGCACAGACGTCCTCTACGGCCTCATCGCGCAGGCCCGTCAGTATGACGACGCCATCGTCTTGGGCCGTGGCGACCCCGACTTCGACACCCCTGCGCATGTGATTGATGCGGCGCAGACCGCGCTGCGCGAACACCTGGCGGGGGCTTCGCCTCCTGAAGGTATCCTCCCCTTGCGGGAAGCCATCGCCCGCAGGGTCCACGACGTCAACGGTATCGAGGTAGATCCCGAGACCGAGGTGGTGTTTACCAACGGCGGTCAAGAAGCGCTGTTTCTCATGGTGCTCGCTGCCGTCGGAGAGGGCGAGGCGCTGCTTGTACCCGAGCCCAACTACAACACCTACAAGGACGCGGTGCGCTTCGCGCGTGGACGGGTCATCGGTATGCCTACCCACGCTCACGAGGCTTTCCGTGTAGACCCTGAGCGTCTAATAACGCATCTCACACCCGACACGCGCGCGCTGCTGCTGGTTTCGCCAAACAACCCTGCCGCTAGCGTTATTTCCAAGCACGACCTGCAAGCAATTCTGGACCTCGCGAAGGAACACGACCTCATCGTCCTAGCAGACGACATCTACGACTTGTTGACCTACGACGACGTTCGCCACACCAGCGTTGCCTCGCTCCCAGGCGGCAAAGAGCGCACGTTGACGCTCAACGCCCTCTCAAAGACATACGCTATGACAGGCTGGCGGACCGGTTGGGTGGTCGGGCCTGCCACACTTATGGAGCGGGTCAGAAGGCTCAAAGCCGGCCTGAGCGGCCCAGCCTCGATCGTCGCACAGTACGCAGCCTTGGCCGCTCTGACGGGCCCGGAGGAACCGCTGGAAGCTATGCGGGCGGCTTACGTCCGTCGTCGCGATCTCGTCAAGAGTGCCCTCGATCAGATGGGTTTCCGCTACGGTCAGCCTCAGGGGGGACAGTTTGTGTTCGTGGACGTTAGCCATACCGGTATGAGCTCCATCGAACTTGCTACCCAGATCCTCACCCGCGAACACGTGCTGGCCTACCCCGGCGGTGCATTCTCGGAAGGCATGGACGACTTTATCCGCATCACCTTTTTACAACCTGAGGACAAACTACGTGAAGGGCTCGAGCGCATGGGACGCGCCATGAACACCATCAGCGGGAGCGCTCGGTGAAAAGGAGCGTACTGGTGCTCGACCCCGAATATTCTGACGCCGTTACCGCTGTAGCCGCCGACGAATTAGGCTTGACAGTAGCTTGTGGCGAGGTCGACACAGACTGGCCCGAGGTACTCGTTTCTGATGGGGTTGTCGTGGACGGGGGTACGCTCGAGCGATTTAAAAACGTCGAACATGTGGTCAAGATGGGGCGGAACAGCGCGAATATCGATGAAGACGCGCTCGTCGAGCACTCGGTGAATTTTACCGCTGTTCCGCGGAAGGGTCCGAACTGCGTTGCGGAACTCGCAATTACTTTGGTTTTAGCTCTCAGCAAGGACTTGCTGGTCTCGCATCGCAGCGTCGCCAAAGGCGCTTACCGTTCGCGCGGCCTGCGCCCGGAGCGAAGCACACAGTGGAAGATGGCGTTTCACTGGATGAAGCACGCTCGCTTGCATGAAGTCAGGCAAAAGACTTTGGGTGTGGTCGGTATGGGAGAGATCGGCTGCGAGACGGCGGTACGAGCGCGCGCTCTCGGTATGAACGTGATCTACACCAAGCGCTCTCGTCTGCCGGAGAGACTCGAGCGCCGCTTCGAAGCGAGTTACCTGGACTTGGACACGCTCCTGACCGAGTCTGACTATGTGGTTCTCGCGGTGCCCCACACCTCCGAAACCGAGCGCATGATCGGGGCCGAGCAGCTCGCGCGCATGAAGCCCGACGCTTATCTGGTGAACGTCTGTCGCGGGGGCGTGGTGGACGAGGCAGCGCTCGTCGAGGCGCTTCGTTCCCAGCGTCTTGCAGGCGCGGGTCTGGATGTCTTCGAGTTCGAGCCGCTACCGGCCGACAGTCCACTATGTCATCTCGACAACGTCATCCTCACGCCTCACGTGGGCGGGGGGACCGGCTCCAACCGAGCACTCGAGCTGCGCGAAACATTGGCCGCACTAACGGCGAAGGAGGATTGATGGCCTACGATCTCACTGAGCGCGAACCGGTCTCGCTCTACGCCGAAGCTGATCTGCGCACCTGCTCGCTGCGCGTGCTGGCGGCTCTCGGCGCTAATGAAGACGAGGCCAGCATTATCACGAACGGTCTTATGACTGCTTCCTATTGGTGGCATCCGGGACAAGGACAGGGGTTGGAAAAGCTTTTTCGTTACGCCCGCCGGGTGCGCGCTGGCGGCATCATACCGAGCGCCGACATGCGCTGGGAGCGTGACGGTCCCGCCTATGCGCTCCTCGATGCGGGCCAGGGGTTCGGCTACGTCGCAGCGCAACGCGCCATGACCAAGGCTATAGACAAAGCCCGCACCGCCGGGCTCGGGCTGGTCTTGGTGCGGCGCAGCAACCACTTCGGCATCGCCGGTTATCACGCCTTATCCGCCGCGAAGATGGGGTTCATCGGCTGGTCGATGACCAACGCCCGGGCGGAAATGGCCCCGTGGGGGTCGGCGCAGGTGGTTCTCGGCACGAACCCCTGGGGCGTCGCTGTGCCGAGTCCCACAGACGACCTGCCGCATGTGGTTCTGGATATGGCTCTCACGATGTCCGGCAAGGGGATGATGCGCTGGTATCTACAACAGGGGCGCGACATGCCCGAGAGCTGGGCGCTCACTCCGGACGGAAACGCCACCACCGATCCGGCAGCCGCTATGGACGGCCCGCTGCTGCCCATCGGCGAGTACAAAGGATACGGTTTGTCGTTCGTCACCGACGTACTCGCGGGCGTGCTAAGCGGCGCTAAGTTCGGCCTCTCAGTCTTCCAAGACGAAGCTGACTATGACGTGGGTCACGTGCTGCTAGCGTTGAATCCCGAAGCGTTCATGCCCCGCCAGCGTTTCCGCGAGCGCTTAGGGGCGCTGGTGCAGGAAGTCAAAGCCGCTCGGCCCATCGACCCGAGCCGACCAGTGATGCTGCCGGGGGAGTTGGAGCAGCGGCGCGCCGAAGCGCGCGCTCGAGGTGGCGTCCCTGTTGCCCACGAGACCGTCGAGGGGCTGCACGCACTCGCCCGCGACCTCGGTGTTTCCATTTCTCTTTCATCCCTGTAATCATGATTTTTCTGTAAGTGAGGAGCGCGAGAATGACCATCCCCCTAACGGTCGGTACGGCTCGAGCTATGCCTGGCGAGCGTGTTCACGGCGGCATCCCCATCGGTAAAGATATGTACGGCAAGGAGCGCGAGGTACCCGTGATCGTGGTGCGCGGTCGTGAGGACGGCGCCACCCTATGGTTGAACGGGGCTACTCATGGAGATGAGCCCGAGGGGCCTTTCTCCATTTTTATGGCGTTGTCGGAGATCGACCCCGCCACTCTGAAAGGAACTGTGGTGGCGGTTCCCGTGATGAACGTCGAGGCCTTTACCGCCGGCAAGCGTGGGGACCCGCTGGATATGTTTTCGCACGACATGAACCGTGTCTACCCCGGCAAACGTGGCGGTTACCCGACCGAGCGAGCCGCAAACGCGCACTGGAACGCCATGAAAGACTCGTGTGACCTCCAGATTGCCATTCATTCCGGGGGCGAGCACTCCTACCTGGCACACATGATTTTCGCGTCCGACAACCCGCCAAGTATGGAACTGGCAGCCGCTATGGGGGCGGCCTGGACGCTTGTATTCCGCAGCGGCACCGGATCCGGCAACCCCTCCTCGTCGATCGGCGCGCTGGGTAAAGCCGGCATTACTGTAGAACTCGGTGGCAGCTGCCGCACGCTCACGAGTGACTTCCACGCTGTCGCGCGAGATTTAGCCGACGGCTATCTCAACGTAATGCGCCACTACGGCATGATTCCCGGCGAAGCCCGCTACGCATCCTCTTGGCGGCAGGGCTACCAAATCGCGCTGCTCGCCCCGACGACCGGTATGTTCGTCGGCAACCCCGAGTTGGCTTTTGAAACGCCCCTCCCTGAGGGCACGCTGCTCGGCAGCGTCTATGATCTCTACGGGGAGATCATCGCTGAAGTGCGTGCTCCGCGCGAAGGGGTGGTATTCGGGCTGCGCTCGCGCCCGAGCGTTATCGAGGGGGAGTGGTGCTGCTTCTTTGGCGTCGTCGAGGAGACCGTTGACGACCTGATCCCAAGGCGGGGCTGATGTCCGACCCTCTTCGCCGCGGTCTGATCCCCGAGGACGTACTTCAGTACCGCTGGATCGACGAACTGGCGCTCGCCCCGGGAGGCGCGTTGGTAGCCTACACCGTGAAACGTGCTTCCGCTGAATTCAACGACTACACCACCGACGTTTACCTCCGCGAACTCGCCACCGGCGGCGAGCGGCGTCTGACAGAAGGGCATGTCCGGGCTAGCAGTCTGGCCTGGAGCCCCGACGGGACGCACCTTGCCTTTACGGTAGACGCCCTCGCGGGCGGCGGCTTGGTGATCGTCGAGGTCGCCACAGGTACGCTGGAAACACACCCGCTCGAGGGAGCTCCCCTGACCGAGCTAAGCTGGTCGCCCGACGGAGTCTACTTGGTCGGCAGCCGCTGGACGCTCAATCGGCATCCGGGCGATGTCGGCCACCGCACAGGCATCCCTGCGCCCACCATCAGGGTGATCCGCCGTTTGCGCTACAAACAGGAAGGGATTGGGTTTGTCCACGACCGTTACAGGCAGATCTGGCTCTATGAGCCCGCAAGCCGCACAATGACGCAACTTACAGACCGTGAGTGCGATCACTCCGAACCGGCGTGGAGCGCCCGTGGTGACCGCCTCGCCTTTGTGGCGCTGGCCCGAGAACAGAACACCGCCCTGGGCCAGGGTCAGATCTTTATTCACAACTTTACCGACGGCAGGAGCGAGCCGCTGCTGCCCGGTTGGGTGGGCGCTGCCCGCAGCCCGGTATGGGGTGATGACGACCGCGCAGTAGCCTTCGCCGGACACGAACACCCTGCTCCTACCAACCGCCGCATCTTCATGACGCCTTATCTGGCGGACGTGCAAACCCGGAGTGCCCGTCCGCTGAAACCTGACCTCGACCAGGAGGTCGGCAACTACGCCGTGTCGGACTCTCGTAAAGGGCTGTCGAACATCACCCTCAAGTGGCCGCGTGGCGACCGCTGGATCTATTTTCTGCTCACGGTTGAGGGGGGCACGCGCCTCTGCCGCATCGATACGGAGGGGAGCCACGAAGTTCTTGTTGACGGCCCCTGTGTAGTGTTTGAGTATAGCCCTGAGCCCGGGGAGCGGGTGGCTTACGGCCGGGCCGATCCGCACAACCCAGGTGACTTGTTCCTGTGGCGGGCAGGAACAAGCGAACGTCTCACGCAGCTCAATCCGTGGCTGAGCAGCCACCTTCTCGCCGCTCCCGAGGAGTACCGTTTCAGCGGCCTTGAGGGTGCCCCGGTGCATGGCTGGCTCATGACCCCCCACGACTTTGACCCGGCGCGCACCTATCCCGGCATCGTGTACGTGCATTGCTCGATGTTTTCGTGGGACTTCAGTCACGAGTTCCAATGTCTGGTCAGCGCAGGCTACGCGCTTACGTACTTCAACCAGCGCGGCACCACGGCGGGCTACGGGCAGGCATGGACGCGCGCCAGCGAGGGCGATCAGGGGGGCAAAGACTTCGAGGAGACGATGCTCGGGGTCGATCACTTCGTGGCGCGCGGCTTTGTGGACGAACACCGGCTCGGAGTGACCGGCGGCTCGTGTGGCGGCTTCATGACCAACTGGCTTGTTGGCCACACCGACCGGTTCCGCGCCGCGGTCACACAACGCTCCATTTCGAACCAGGTCAGCTTTTTCGGGGTTTCCGATATCGGCCCCGAGGGGACCGAGCGCGAAACGCGAACCCACGCCCTGAGCGACATTGGCGCTTCCTGGCGACAATCGCCCTTGGCTTACGTCGCGAACGTCACCACGCCGCTACTTATCATCCACAGCGACCAGGACCATCGCTGCCCCCTCGAGCAGGCCGAGCAGTTGTTCGCAGCCCTACGCTGGCTCGGCAAGGAGGTCGAAATGGTCATCTTCGAAGGAGAAAATCACGGGCTCTCGCGTGGCGGCCGACCCGGCAACCGCATCGAGCGGTTGAGGCGCATCTTGGGGTGGTTTGAACGCCACCTGGGCACCCGGTCGGTGTCGGCATGAGGTGCCCATGCTGACGGTAGGCGATCTGCGCGCGGCGCCCGGCGCACGCACTTTCGGCTACCTTTCCACGGCCCGCTCTCGCTCCCAACTGAGCCCCGACATCCCCGTTCACCTCGTGTGCGGCACCGAACCGGGACCCACACTCCTGGTACAGGGCGCGATTCATGGCGGTGAGATCGTCGGCTCGATTGCCATCCTTGACTTTGTGGCCAACCTCAATCCAGAAGACCTGCGGGGTCGCGTGATCGCCGTCCCGGTGGTGAACCGTATCGGTTTCGAGTTCGGCGAACGAGGCTCGCGTGTGGACGGCAAAGATATCAGCCGCCTGTTTCCCGGCGACCCCCGGGGTAGTGTGTCAGATCAAGTGGCGCACGCCTACTTCCACGAAGTGATCGCCCAAGCTGATGTCATGCTCGATTTTCACGCCGGAGCCCGCACCGCCTACGAACGCTATGTCCTTTTCAGCGCCGAGAAGAATCCCCACCGCCTGACCGCGCTAGAGCGCAGACGCCGCACGCTGGTCGTCGCTTTCGGCCTCGATCAGGCCGCCTTCTTTCCCCCGGGCACTTTCGGTGAAAATCGCGCCAAGGACGCTATCGAAGAAGCCGGGGTGACGCAAATCACCCTGGAGTTCGGCGGGGGCACCGGCTGGTTCGCCAACGGCGCTGACAATATTCGTGACGCCGAGCGCGGGATCTGGAACACCCTAAAGGCGATGAACATGGTGGACGGCGAGATACAGGCCGACGGGCCTGAATGTACAGTCTACAACGCTAACGTGGTCATCTGGAAACCCGAAGTGGACGGCCTATTTATTCGCAAGAAACGTTTCGGCGAGCATCTCGAAGCCGGTGATGTTTACGCAGTGTTGCAAGACCCCTACACGGGCGAGGTGCTGGCCGAGATCACCACGCCCCAAGCCGGCATCGTCATCCCCAGCGGTCAAGAGTGGCCCACCATCGGCGCTACCTCGGTCGGCATTTTGGGCGTCGTCGATCGCGTGGAGGATCGTCGCACCGCAAACTTGCGCGTTTCCTTCGGAGAGGGTGTGTAGTGGCTACGAGACGTCAGCTCCCCGGTTTCGAAACGTTCTTGCCCGAACCCGGCGAACGCCACTTCAAACGCGTGAATTTCGGTTACACCCACGGCGGTTTTGAGCTAATGGTCCCTATCCACTTTCTTCGGGGCCGTCGGAGCGGGCCCACGCTCCTGATACAGGCTGGCCTGAACGGGCTTGAAATCGAGCCTGCCACGGTCCTTCCGACAGTCTTACAGGAGATAAATCTTGACACGCTCTACGGAACGCTGTTGGTAGTTCCCCTACTGAACACCTCAGGTTTTGAGTTTCAGCAAGCAGCATCGGCCTGGGACGACCGGGAGATGCACGCTCTCGGGCGAGGCGACGCACATGGGACTGTCAGCGAGCGTCTCCTCGACAGCTACTTTCGGACCTTTGTGACCGCCTGCGATGCCCTGCTCGAGATCCGTACCGGTGCCCAGTGGAGCTACGCCCATTACGTCGCCGTTCACGCCCATGCGCCCGCCTCGGCAGTAGCGCTCGCGGCGTCGCTCGGGCTCCGAGATGTGCTGGTCAACCTTCCTGAGGACAATACGCCGGTGGCTGCTGCTGCCAGAGCAGGCGCGGCGGCGGTTACGGTCTGGATTGGTGGAGGACCGGGGCTGCGCGACCACCGCGAGGAGGATGCTGCGCAGGTGCGTCGAGCTGTGCTCGGAGCTCTGCAACACCTCGGCATGTTGGATGCGGGATCCGCCGGGGGTGGGGCGGTGCGCCAACTGGAACACGTCGCCACCCTCACCCATACACACGAGCGCGGTTTGGTGTTCATGGACGCGTCGCTCCGCGGAGGTGTTGTGCGGCAAGGGGACCGCCTCGGGTATGTGCGACATCCCTTCAGCGGCGTTCATCTTGAAGATGTACGGGCACCGGCCGATGGTGTATTGATAGACGCAGGACTGTCTTGGCCGTTGGCACCGGAAGGTACCCCCTTAGCCATCATCGGACGCCCCGTGACAGATGCAGAAAGGAGAAGTTGAGCATGCTAACCAAACAGGGACTCGAGGACGAGGTTGCGCGCCGCGTAAGCGCAACGCAAATGATGATGCGTGAACAAGGAGTCGGTGCCCTCATCGTCGCTGGAGGGGGAGCGCCCGGCGCGATAGGTGCCATTCGCTACCTCAGCAACGCGCACCTCTGGGGGGGCGCGGGGTACGTTGTACTCGGTCTTGACGACCCCGACCCGTGGCTGTTTGCCTGGAGCGCCTATCAGGCGGTCTGGAGCCGCAATGAAGCGGCCATCCCGCCGGAGCGGGTGGAATCGCCCGACAACATCGTAGCGCGCTGCGCCGAACTGGTGCGAAGCTACGTCGGCACCCCTGGGCGTATCGGCGTTGTAAACATGCTTAAAGTGATGTCGGTCGGCGAGCATCGTGCTTTTACAAATGCGCTGGAGGGATATGAACTGGTAGAGTTGACAGGTCCCTTTAACGCGCTGAGGCAGATTAAAAGTCCGTTTGAACTCGAGGCGATCATACAAAACGGCGCCACTCTCGACGCGAGCATGGATGTGTTCAGAGAACACGCCTATGTGGGAGCCCGCTATTGGGACGTATGTGCTGCCGTAGAGGCTTTCGTCAAGGCCAAAGGGTCTTTCTGGGGTCGAACCAAGCTGTCGCTCGACCTCACACCCTACACGGTGCCTGCACCCAAAGACCTGCGGATGGGACAGAACGATGTCATCAACTTCGAGATCGTTTATGAATCCCCTTGGGGCTATTGGCTGGAGATGACCACGGTGTTCTCGTTTGGCCCACTCCCTGACTATGCTCAGAAGTTGCTTGATGCTTACCTCGCAGCGGTGGACGCCTCTGCGGCGGTGGCCCGCGAGGGAAACACTTTCCGAGATGTATCCGAAGCCAACGATCATGCTATTCGGAAGCACGGGTTTTCTGTAGTTGGGAAACACACCCCGGACTGCCACTCCACTGGGTTGGACGGCAGCGACGGACCCAACTCGTTGTCTCAGCCGGACTTCTCGCTGAAAAGCAATATGGTTCTCTCCTATCATCCAGGAACCGTGTTGGAGGGTAACCACGGTTTCCTGATTTCTGACAACTTTATGGTGACGCCGCAGGGCGCGGTGCGCCTGTCTCCCCACACCGCCGACCGCTATCACCTCCGTCTCGGTGGCTAGCGAGTAGCGGTTCTGAAGTGACGCTGCCGATGTATGAAACGTGCTTTAAAACCCCTTAATGAGAGGGCAAAAGTGTGCTAGAGGTTCTTGCCGAACGAGTTCGCTCGCTACCGCACTACTACGCGCGGATTTGTAGGAAATCCGAATGACGTCCAGCCGGGAAGATCACCCAGCTATTAAAGAGGAGTGACGATTATGGATATCAAGGACAACATTACCGCGATAAAACATATGGCTTTCGCGGTCAGAAGTGCTCGCACCGCTCTGGAGCAGTATCAGCGTTTTCTCGGCGTTTCCGAGGACACTAAAATCGTAGAGTACGAGAAGTCCCGTAACCGCGTCGCTTTGTTCAACCTTGCTGCTACCGAATACCAGCTCTCGGAGTCGATGGATTCCGATGGTCGGTTTGCAAGTTGGATCGAAGAGCACGGCGAAGGTTTACACCACATCTGCTACGAGGTCAAAGACATCACCGCCGCCCTGAAACATGCTCAGGAGCACGGCGCTTCCCTTCGAGAATGTAAAGCGTGCGGCGTGAAGGGAAGCCATGCCCACCCTGAAGGTTACGTCGCCTTTCTCGACAACGACGCTGCTGGGATCGAAATTGAGTTCATGCAGGTTTACACACCTGAAGAGCTTAAGGAATA
>OZ243927.1:3840000-4584497 GCA_965213925.1 Trueperaceae bacterium | reverse complement strand
GTTCGAAGCGACGCAGCTTTACGGCGGCGCGTTCTTAGCCGGGGTCAGCGCGGCGAGTTCGCCGAGCTACGACGCGTGGCTCAGCTTGGAGCGCGAAACCTTAGAAGAGCTTTGGAAGGACGCCTCGCTGCACTACGCGGCGGACTTGGAGAGTTCGGGGCAGCACCGCAAGGCGGCGAACGTCGCCAAGAACCTCCTGGACACCGACAGTTTCGCTGAGGACGCACTAGGGAGCTTTTTGCGGAATGCATACCTGAGCGGTCAGCGGGAGACGGCACTCGAGGTCGCGGAGCGCTTTCGCGAGGGTTTAGCGCAAGAACTCGGTTTGGAGCCTTTGGAAGAAACCGCCCAGCTTATCGAGACGATTCGGCTCTCTGGACCGCTCGAGAAACGCGAGGTCAAGCGCTCTTACGGACGCCGCAGCACGGACCGCGCCCTGCCGAGCGACCAAGAGGCGCAGTTAGAAGAACTCATCCATCTACTTGGTAGCGCCGACGCGCGGCTTCTGACCGTCGCGGGCTCAGCTGACAGGGGCGACACGCTCCTCATCGCCAAGCGCGTCCCCGACGCCGACGTCGCGCTCTTCGCCATCGCCGAACTCGCCGAGCGCTTAACGCGCCAAGGACACGCGGAGCGCGCCCTAGAGCTGCTCGTGCTCGTCTTGCGTCACCCCGCGTGCGACGCCCGCACGCGGCAAAAAGCGGCGGGACTGTGGACGCGCCTGGAGCCCAACTTACCGAGCGAACTCGCTGAAAGCGTGAAAGAACGTTGGCGCGAGACGCCGCTAGCGAATGCGGCGTAGGGGTTGGCTGTTAGCATTTATAGAAATCAGGGGTCAGAATCCAGTAGTTGGCGTAGGAGAAAAGGCTGAATTCTGACCCCTTTCTACTGACGACCCCTTTGCGCAATCAGCTTCTCCCCCACTTTCAATTCGTTCCCCTAAGACTGTTACACTCACCTTATGGCACGTACAGACTCTGCAGTACAGACTAGAAAACAAGTCCGCATCTTCACCGACGGTTCATGTGACACGGGCTCCAAAGAGGGCGGTTGGGGCTACTTGCTCGTCTACGGTGATGCGAGAAAGACCGACTCGGGCTACGAAGCGGACACCACGAACAACCGCATGGAACTCTCCGCCGCGGTGGAGGCGTTAGAGGCGCTCAAAGAACCCTGCGAGGTGACGCTCGTAACAGACTCGCAGTATCTCAAAAAGGCGTTCACGGCGGGCTGGTTAGACAACTGGCAGCGCAACGGCTGGCGTACGGCGAGCAAGCAGCCCGTCAAAAATAAGGACCTTTGGCTCGAGCTTTTAGACCTCGCCCGGATGCACACGCTCCACTGGGAGTGGACGAAAGGGCACGCGGGGCACGCGGAGAACGAGCTAGTCGACAAGCTCGCGCTTACTGCAAGGAAAACGAGAGGGCGGGGTTAGCGTATCCGAGAGGAAGTTTCATTCACCTAAGGTGCTCAAGTTCTCCATAAATTTCACGAGCGCTTGATAGCCCGTCACCAGCGACTGAGTCTCTAACCACTCGCTCAGACGGTGCGCGTCGCCGCCACGGTACACGCCGAAGGCAACGGCAGGCAGCCCCGCCGCCATCGCCGCGTTCGCGTCGGTGCTGCTCGCCGCTAGGCGAGTGCGCACGTTCACCGCGCTGAGCGCGTCTCTGGCAGCTCTGACAAGGGGTTCGTTCGGGACGTTCGCGGCGGGTCTGTCGCCGACGAGCTTGGTCTCTAGCTCCACGCTGTGTTTCTTCGCTGCTTTGGTGATGCGTTTTAGAGCGTCTTGCTCGAGCCGCTCCAACACGTCCTTATCTTTGCTTCGCAAGTCGAGGTTGAAACCCGCTTTCTGCGCGATGGCGTTGATACTTGTGCCGCCCCACACCTGCCCGACGTTATACGAACTGCGCGGCTGCTCGCTCAGCGTGAGTTGATTCAGGGCGTGAACCGCGCTGCCCAGGGCGTGAACCGCGCTCGGGCTAGGAAAGTCACCCCAGGAGTGCCCGCCCGCCGCCGAAAAACGCACCTCGTAGCGCTTCGAGCCCACCGAGCCGTTGATGAGTGCGCCTAGGTGTCCGTCCAAAGCAATAGCGAAGTCGAACTCACCCGCCTTTGTCTCCATAAGGTGACGCATCCCGTAGAGGTCGCCTAAACCCTCCTCGCCTACGGTCGCCGCGACGGTGAGGCGGGGTCTCTGTTCATGTTCGCCCGCCATGACCTGCTGCACGAAGCGCACCAAGACCGCTAAGCTCGCGCTGTTGTCGCCGATACCAGGAGCGCTCAAGCGTCCGTTTTCTTCCCGTACGCTCACATCTACGTCAGCGTCGAAAACGGTATCGAGGTGCGCGGCGACGAGCACCCGCGGCCCCGTTCCACCAGGCAAACGCGCGGTGACGTTACCGACTTCGTCCACCTGCGGTGAAAGACCTGTTTCTGCTAAAAGCTGCTCCAATAACCGACCTCTCTCCTCTTCTGCAAAGGTCGGCGCAGGCACTTCGCAGATGCGTTTTAAGAGGGAGACGATTTCTTCTAAAGTTGAGGACGCCACGACGGTCATGAGTCCAATCCTTGGGCGAAAGACTCGAGCCCCGCAAACGGTCCCTTTGCGTCCACTGGCAGCCAGCGACAAAACGAGGGCGCACCTTCGGGGATGACGCGGTGCGGGCACGTCGGACACTCGGGAAAGGCGAGTTCGGTGTAGGCGACCTCTCGCAGATCAGCCGGTCCCTCCTTGACGCGCTCGCAGCCTGCAATAAAGCGTTTGACTTGAGGCGTATTCTTACGTTGCTTAGCGCCCTTCACCCTTCGCTCGCACTCAAGGTCGCGATACCTTCGCGTAGGGCGTAAAGCGCCGCCTGCGTGCGGTTGTTGAGCCGCAGTTTAGAAAAAATTTCCGAGAGCCGGTTGCGCACGGTTTTTTCACTGACGCCTAGCGCCTCGGCGATCTCTTGGTTCGAGTCACCTTGCGCTAAGAGGCGCAAAATCGTCGCTTCGCGCTCGGTCAATTCCGATATCGGGTGAGCAGGATGTGTAGGCAACTCCTCTTTCACTTTCTTAAACTCATCCAGAATGGACGCCGCCATCTCCGCGTTAAGGAGCGTTTCGCCCTCCGCCACGCGCCGAATCGCGCCTATGAGGTCGTTCGCATCGGCGTCTTTAAGCATGTAACCGCGCGCCCCCGCCTTGATCGCCTCGAACACGTAGCGGTCTTGGCGGTACATGGTGAGAATAATCACCTTTATATCTGCTCGCTCTTCTAAAATCGTCTTCGTCGCCGCGACGCCGTCAAGCTCGGGCATCTGAATGTCCATAAGCACGATATCGGGACGCGTATCCAAAGCGTAGCGCACCGCTTCGCGTCCTGTGGCCGCTTCGCCAATGATGCGAAAGTCCGGCTCAGTCTCTAAAATGCTCTTTAATCCCTGGCGAAACATCGCGTGGTCGTCGCATAGCAGCAAGCGGATCATGAGATAATCGTACCGCAGGTTTTAGACTCTCTTTGCGTAGCAGCGTGCAAAGAAGCGAATCAGCACGTCAGCTAGTCGGCGTGTCAGACAAAACCGTTTTCCCATACACAGAGTCAAATCTTATCAGCAATATGAGGACAATAAAAAGGAGCCGAAGCTTGGCTCCGACTCTCTCAGATCATTTGTTTTGCTTATTCGCTATCCGAATTGCTGTCTGTATCGACGGTTTTACTCTCACGATTGGTCGAAACTTCCACCTTGCGCGGCTTCGTACTCTCCGAGCGGGGGATGAGCAGGTTCAAGACGCCGTTTTCGTACGCCGCTTCGACTTTGCTGAGGTCGAAGCTCGAGGGGATATTGAACGAGCGCGAGAACTCCCCCTTGGGGCGACCCTGGTAGTGGATGGTCTGCGACTCGGTGTGCTTGTAATGGCGCGTCGCTTTGACGTTTAGGCTGCTCTGCTCGGTGCTCACGTCCAAGCTACCCTCATCCACATCGGGCAAATCCATGTAGATGTATAAGCCTTCTTCGTCTTCGACGACGTCCGTTGCGGGAGCCCAAACGTTCATAGCACCTTCGCCCCGCGTAACACGGCTCATGCGGCGCTGCATGTCTTCTAGTTCTTGCCAAGGATTCCAAGATTGTAGCATTATGCCTCCTTCATTAGTTAAAACGATTATAAAACCTGAGTCTCATAGTGTCAAGTATTCTTATGGAGAAGAGTAGTTGGAATCTAGTAGTCAGCAAAGTGACGAGGCTGACTGCTGACAACTGACGACGCCCTTCTTCCATCTCCCGAACACCCTACCGCTGATGAGTCACTCCACACTGCGTCGTTGAATTCACAACAGACGCTGCGCCCCTTGCAGACGTACGATACACTTCATGATCACCGTTACCAACCTCACCAAGTGCTACGGGCGCGTGCAAGCAGTCGGCGGCGTGTCGTTTACCGCGCAGCCCGGCGAAGTGTTGGGGCTCTTAGGTCCGAACGGGGCGGGCAAGTCCACGACCATAAAGGCGATTACCGGGCTGATTCGTCCGACCTCGGGCGAGGTGCGCTTGGCGGGTTTCAACGTGGTAAAAGAGGCGGTCAAAGCGAAAGCGCAGCTCGGTTATGTGCCGGATAGACCGTACCTATACCTCAAACTCACCGGACGCGAGTTACTGCGTTTTTTAGGAAAGCTGCGCGGCGTCAAGGATGCTGAGAAGAAGATCGAGGGGTGGCTCGAGTTCTTCGGCTTGCAGGATTTCGGCAACGAACTCATCGAGGGCTACTCTCACGGGATGCGGCAAAAGCTCACCTTTATCGGGGCTTTGATGCACGAGCCGCGCGTGCTGGTCATCGACGAGCCGATGGTGGGGCTCGACCCAAGGGCGGCGAAGCAGGTGCGCGAACTGATGAAAAACTACGCCAAGCACGACAACCGCACGGTCCTCCTCACCACGCATTCGATGGAGGTCGCCGAAGAGGTCGCAGACCGCGCGCTGCTCGTTCACAAGGGTCGAATCGCGGCGGAGGGAACACTAGACGAGTTACGCTTGGGTGTCGGCGACGAAGAGGCGGACTTAGAGGCTATCTTCTTGCAGCTCACCGAGGAAGCCATTCAAAACGAACAACTTCTACAACCTACCGAGAAAGCCGCGTGACCCTCGGATGAACCTCTTTGCGATGCGTTTAAGAGGCGCGTGGAATAGCGTCACACGCCGTCCTGCTGGCTACCTCTTCGGTCTCGCCCTCCTAAGCCTCGTTTACTGGGGCATGTTCAGCGTGACGCGGCGCGGGGTGCGTTTTGTGGACACCTTCTTGCGCCTCGGCAACCAGGACATCGCCGACGCGATTTTGCAGCGCAGTTTAGAAACGCTCTTTCTGATTCTTGTGCTGGGCGTGACCTTTAGCGTGTTGACGACGGCGGTGCACACGCTCTACAGCTCGGACGACTTGCCCTTTTTGCTCTCGCTACCCGTACCTGCGGGCAGGGTTTTTACGCTCAAAGTCGCGGAGACGTACCTCTCGGCAGCGCTCTTACCTGCGCTTTTCACCGTGCCGATTCTGGTTGGTTTAGGCGTCGAACGGGGCGCAGGGATTTTCTTCTATCCGGTAGCGCTCGCGGCGGTGCTCACCCTTTACGCGCTTCCGGTTGCGCTCGGGTGTGCGCTTGCGCTCTTTCTCATGCGCGTTGCGCCTGCGGGACGGGTTAAAGAGATTGCGACGGGGGCAAGCGTCGTCCTCGCCGCCGCCTTCATCTTGGGTTTACGCGCCCTCCGACCCGAGCAACTCGCGGATATGTCCTTAGAAGAATTGAGTGCCTTTTTAACCCGCTTTGCGAGCTTTGAAATCGGCTGGCTGCCGACGAGTTGGACTTCGGAAGCGGTTTGGGGTGCGTTGCGCGGTGAATTTACGCCTTCAGCTTTTGTGCTGGCGTTCACCTCCCTTCTCGCCCTCTGGTCGGTTGCCGCGCTCGCCGCCTTCGCCTACCGCGAGGGCTGGATACGCTCGCTGGACTCCGGCGCGCCTAAACTCGACCCAACACCGCGCCCTGCCTCCCTCTTTGAGCGCACCCTGCACCGTTTCGGGCAGGCGGGCGCAGTCGTCGCGAAAGACACCAAACTCCTCTTGCGCGATCCGACGCAGTGGTCGCAGCTTCTCGTGCTTATCGCGTTAGCAGGCGTGTACCTTGTCAGCGTCAGCAGCTTAACGGTGGACGGTCTTGACAACCAGCGCTTCCGTGACGCACTTGGCACAATGAACCTCCTCTTTATGGGTTTCTTGCTGGGCGGCGTCGGCATCCGTATGACCTACCCGAGCGTGAGCCTGGAGGGTGAAGGCTTCTGGCTTCTCAAAACTGGACCTTTGAAGGCGCGGCGCATCGTGATGAGCAAGTTTTGGTACGCGCTGCCCGTGATGCTTATCTTGGGCGTGGGTTTAGGCGTGGCTGCCGCGTTCCTCTTGGATATGAGCCCGACGCTCGCCTGGGCGAGCCCGGTGGCGGGGCTCTGCGCGGCGTTAGCAGTGACGGGTTTAGGCGTCGGGCTCGGCGCAGCTTTTCCGCGCTTTAACGCGACGACGCCGAGTGAGATTCCGATGGCGGCGGGCGGGCTTCTCTACATGGCGCTGTCGCTCGCGTTTACGCTTCTGATGACCGTAATTTTGGCGTATCCTGCGTGGCAGGCACTTAAAAACCCGAACCTTATGGTTTGGACAACACCAGAAGGTTGGCTCGTGCTCGCGTTACTCGCCTTCACCACGCTCCTAAGCACTGCGCTACCGCTGCTCTACGGGAGTTATCGGCTCTCGAGATACGAGCCAGGCTAGCCACAGCGCAAGCGTCACATCAACCGCGAAGCAAAAAGCAGGCCACCACAGCGGCACACCTTCATTGGTCAACAAGGCGGCGTGAAAGAGGTCGAAAACGCCGTGCAGCGCTAGACCTGCGCCGATAAACCAGACCGAAATGTAAGCACCTGTGAACGCAAGCGCAGCGAAGAAAAGTGCGAAAAGAAGCTCGGCGATAAGAGCGGAAGGGCTGCCCATCACCGCGAAGAGAAGGTAGTAGCTCGCAATCACGATCAGCAGAGTAGGGTAGAAACTCCGGTCTCGGTCGAAGCGTGTGACTCTAGCGGTTACCGCAACCACCAGAGCTAACAGAGTACCCAAAAGGTAAGCCATAGGTTTATTCTACTTGTGCAGTTCAGAACGCAGCTCGAGCTAGGGGACGACCTCTAAAATTCCCCGCACCTTCTCCGCGTCACCCTCTTCTTTTGGCGTAAACTCCGCGAGCGTCAAACCAACTATTTCGAACCTCTTACCGAGCGTTTCTAAAATGTCCATCAATCTTTTAATGGACAATCCACGCGGCGTTGGATAGCCCGTCGCCGCAAAATCGGCGGGCTCCAACACGTCTAAATCCAGATGGATATGGAGTTTACCAAAGCCTCTCGCTGCAATCTTTTCTGCCAACGCTTCTGGCTGCTGTTCTAAGATTTCTACGGAGAGGTGCTCGAGCCCCTCAGCAAACACCTTTTCCGGCGGGTCGAAGTCTCTTGCGCCCGCTAGAAAGACCTGTTCTGGCTCGAACGTCGAGAACGCTCTATCCAAAAAGTCCGCGTCACTCTCACCTAACAGCGTACGCAGAATCATCCCGTGAAATGCGCCGCTCGGTGAGGAGGCGGGCGCGTTGAGGTCGCCGTGCGCGTCGAGCCAAACAAGCGCGAGGTCACTATGCCGAGCGTTCAGGTACGAAGCGGTCGCGAGGTCTACGCCGCAGTCGCCGCCGAGGGTGAAGAGGTGTGTAGGCTCGGCTCGAGCGAGAATAGCGGCGGCTTTTTCTAACTGTTTTAGGAGTTGCTCGCGCCCTCTGATGCCTGCTTGGGTCTCCAAATCTTTAGAAGGGGAGAGATTGACTCTAGCATCCACCCTTACCAAGCGTTGAGCAATTTGCTCTGCGCCTCTCTCGAGAAGGGAAGCCTCGGGTGAGCCAGACCCCTGCCACTGCGGAAAAAGGAGGGTAAAAAAAGAGGTCATAACCTAACGCATCCGCTGGCGCGGGTCGAGCACTTCAGCTAATACGTCTCCAAAGAGGTTGACCGCGAGTACGACGAGGGTAATGGCGATGCCCGGAAAGGTCGCCACCCACCAACCGCCGAAAAAGAGCACTTCACGCCCGCTCGAGAGGAGCTGACCCCACGAGGGAATCTCCGCCGAGACGCCCGAAAGCCCTAAAAACGAGAGCGCCGCCTCCGCGATGACGAGCCGCGCAAATTCTAAGGTGATGACGACTAAGAGCGGTCCTAGCGTGTTCGGTAAAATGTGTTTGAGCAACCTGCGCGGCGCGTTCGCGCCCAACGCGCTCGCCGCTTGCACGTAGTCGAGGTCACGGAGCCGCAAGACCTCGCCCCGGACGATGCGGGCGTACGTCACCCAAGAGGTCACGCCTAAGATGAAAATCGTGTTGGTGAGGCTCGAGCCGAGCGCCGCAATAATCGCGATGACCAGCAAGATAAAGGGAATCGAAAGCTGAATATCTCCGAGGCGCATGATGACCTCGTCCGCCCAGCGCCCTAGAAAACCAGCTAAAAGACCGAGCGGTAAACCGATGATGAGCCCTAGAAGTACGCCCGCCGAGGCGATGAAAAGAGAGAGCCGCGCTCCGTAGAGGATGCGCGAGAGTACGTCGCGCCCGAGTTGGTCGGTGCCCAAGAGGTGCCCTTCGGTGCCGGGCGCGAGGAGGCGTGCACCTAAGTCTTGCGCGTTCGGATCGAACGGCGCGAGGAGCGGGGCGAACGCCGCCGTGAAGAGAAAGAGCGCGATGAGCGTGACCGCGAAGAGCGCCGAGGGGCGGCGCAAGAGCCGCGTCAGACCCTTAAAGCGGTTAGACGATCTTGCAGGTGCCGCCTCAGTCATAGCGAATCCTCGGGTCGAGCGCCAGATAGATAAGGTCTACGGCGAGGTTGATGAGCGCTAAGAGCAGCGCAAAGACAACCACACTCGCTTGCACCACCGGAAAGTCTCGCTGCGAGACCGCCAGGAGGACGAAGCGCCCGATGCCCGGCCACGCGAAAATCGTCTCGGTGATGATCGCACCCGAGACGAGCGTGCCGAGCTGCAAACCGACGATGGTCACGACGGGAATCGCAGCGTTGCGGAGCGCATGTTTATAGAGCACGCCGCGCTCCAAAAGCCCTTTCGCCCGCGCCGTGCGCACGTGGTCACTTTGAAGCTCTGTCAACACGCCGCCCCGCGTGAGCCGCGCAATCGAGGCGGCGCTAAAGGTCGCTAAGGTAATTACAGGCAAAACGTAGTGCTGCGGCGTGCCGCTCCCCGAGATGGGCAGCCAACGCAGGTTGAGTCCAAAGACGAGGATGAGCATCAGACCGAGCCAGAAGACGGGCATCGCCTGACCCAAAAGTGCGCCCGACATGAGGAGCAACTCAGCGACGCTGCCGCGCCGATTCGCCGCGATGACGCCTGCGGGGACGGCGATGAGAATCGCGAGCAAAAGGGCGAGCCCGGCGAGCCTCAGCGTCGGCGGAAAACGTTCTAAAACGAGGCTGAGCGCGGGTTGGTTGTTGCGCAAACTCGTGCCGAAGTCGCCCCGCACGAGGTCGCCCAAGTAGCGCCCGTACTGAACGTAGAGTGGTTGGTCATAGCCCTGCGCTTGGCGAAAGGCGTCGCGGGTGCTCTCGGTCGCGTCGAGGGGTAAGAGCAAGTTCGTCGGGTCGCCGGAGAGGTACAAGAGACCGAACGCTAAGGTCGCCGCGCCTAACACGACGACGAAAAGCAAGATAATGCGCTGGACGATGTAATTCAGCACAATATTGGTGTTAGGTTGTGGGCTCGAGCCCTGGCAAAGAGGTCGCGGCAAAAGTCAACGTATGTCTTGCCGAATTTTGTATCAAGGCTAACTATAGCGTTAGATGAAGAATGAATTTTGTCATTCTGAGCGTAGCGCAGCGAAGAGAAAGAATCTCTGCATTTGCCTCCTTGTCTAGCTGAGAATGCGAAGCGAGACCCCTCGACGCGGCTCGGGGTGACATTCGCAGATATCGCAAAATTTAGTTGACAGTGTACTAACCCCTTTCGCAGCACGCTGTTCACCTCTTTCTTGTTTTTTGCTCGGACAAGTGCGAAGCCATCACTAGTTTGAATACGTCCAAAAGAAGCACGTGGGTTGGTAAACAATGACCTCTTCTCGAGTGAGAAGAGGTCGCCACTATGAATCAATACTCTACCTAATCCTCACTCAAAGCTCGCGCTGTACGCCCAAATCAGCTCGTTTGAGCGCGGCTCCCAGTTCAGCTCGGTGCTGACGCCATACACGTCGCCCTGTTGGTACAAGAAAAGCCAGGGGTATTCCTCGGTAGTGAGCGCTACGGCTTCGCGGTAAAGCGCTTGGCGCTCAGCCTCATCCACCGTCGAGCGGGCGTCTAGGACGAGTTGGTCGAAGGTCTCGTTCTGCCAGTAGTCAAACGCAGACTGTTCAGGACCACCTTCGACTGTGCCGCTGTAAAGGAGCGTGAAGAGCGTGCGGTCCGCGTCGAAGTTCGAGTTGCCCCAGCCGATGAGGTAGGCGTCGGTCGGCACTTGCCGCTCCAAAATCTGCCCGACATACGAACTCCACTCCTGCACGCGCAAGTCGACCTCTACGCCGACCTCGCGAAGTTGCCCCACAACCGCTTCGGCAACCAGGCGGTCGCTGAGGTAGCGCCCGTCGGGGCTACCCATCGAGAAGGAGAAGCCGTCGGGGTAGCCCGCTTCGGCTAGGAGTTGCTGCGCCCTTTCAGGGTCGTATTCGCGGCTATCTAACTCGGGGGTGTAACCGAACATGAAGTTGTTGAGAGGCGTGGCGGTGGGCGTCGCGTTGCCGTCAAAAATCGTGGTAATGATCTGGTCTACATCCACGGCTAAGTTGAGGGCTTCGCGCACGCGCGGGTCAGCTAAAGGACCCTCTTGCGCAGTGAAAATCACGAAGATGTTACGAATCGACTGGACGGTGCGCACCTCCGCTTGGCCGCTGCCCTCGATGAGAGGTATCGCCTCGGGCGAGACGTTTGTGGCGATGTCCACGCCGCCCGTGACAAGTTCGGTGATGCGCGAGCTGGTCTCGGGGATGGGGCGGAAGACGACTGTGGGGATGCTCGCCGGACCTTGCCAGTAGTCTTGATAGGCGGACAGCTCGAGCCGCTGGTCGCGCTGCCAACGCACGAACTCATACGGTCCTGTCCCCACCGGGTTCTCCGCTGCAAATGCCGCGCCGTTCTCCTCGTAGTTCTGCTGCGAGACCATGAAAAAGCGCGTGAGGTGCGTGGGAAAAACGGGGAAGGGTACGTCCGTCGTGACCCTCACCACCGTGTTGTCCACCACCTCGACGCCCGTGATGGAGTCAAAGTTCGATTTGAAGCGAATCGGCGTCTCTTCTGACAGGGCGCGTTCGATGTTCCAGGCGACGACCTCCGCTGTGAGCGCTTCACCGTTATGGAAGGTCACGTCGTCGCGGAGGGTGATCTCCCAAGTTGTGTCGTCCACCGCCTCGACTGAGGTCGCTAGCCAGGGCTCGATAGAGCCGTCCGCCGCGCGCCACAAGAGCGGGTCGAAGATGTTGGAGACGATGTTTTGCGTGGGCGTTTCCTCTTGGTCGTTGGGGTCAAGCGTGGTGGCGTCCACCCCTTGCGCGACGGTGAGCGTTTGCGCTGCACCCAAACTCAGCCCGAACATGAGGAGTAGAACGGTGAAATAGCGGGAGAAATGCATAGGTCAACCTCCTAAAAGCGTGTGCTGAGCTTCAATATAGCAGGTATCATCTAGTCAGCTACACGCTCACTTTGAAAACGCTGTTGCTAGGCAGCAAACTTGCGTAACTATCACGCACTCTAAGTGATGAAGTTCCGCTCTCAGGCGAAGCCGTTCCGCTAGGCTTCGCCTGATAACCGCTATATATCCTGTGCGCTTAAAGGTGCAACCGAGAACCGATGAGCGAACAAACCAGAAAACTCAGATAGCGGCAGGTGAGGTACCTGCCGCTATCTGAGTTCAAAGGCAAATCAAACTGGTGAGGTGATTTGTCGCTAATAAAAACTACGTTCCGCGCCCCCCTCTGCCAAACGACATCGAGCCTGCGGGCGCGGCTCCCTGCGGACGTGCGCCGCCCGGCTGCGTCTGAGCGGGCGAGCCGCCCACTGCGCCATTTACCGCACCATTCGCTGCACCGCCACCCGCGCCGCCCGACTCGACTAGGCGGGCGAACTCCTTAGAGTCGACCGAGCGCGAGAGGCCGACGTCGTAAGAAATCTTGCGGCTAAGGTGCATCTCGGCTAGGCAGGCGTCCATCGTGATCATGCCTTCGCGCCCGCCCATCTGGATTGCGGAGAGAATCTGGTGAGTTTTTCCCTCGCGGATGAGGTTGCGAATGGCGGGCGTGCCGATCATAAATTCATACGCGAGCGCGCGTCCGCCGCCCTGCTTAGGGACGAGCTGCTGCGTCAAGATAGCCTGCAGGTTGTTCGCGAGCTGCACGCGCACCTGCTCTTGCTGCGCTTCGGGGAAGACGTCGATGATGCGGTCCACCGCTTCGGGGGCGGAGTTGGTGTGGAGCGTCCCCATCACCAAGTGACCCGTTTCCGCCGCCGTGACCGCTGCGCCGATCGTCTCGTGGTCGCGCATCTCGCCGACCAAGATGACGTCGGGCGCTTGACGCAAGACCGACTTGAGCGCCTTGTCGAAGCCTTTGGTATCCTCACCGATCTCGCGCTGATTGACGACCGAGCGCTTATGCGTGTGAAAAAACTCGACGGGGTCTTCAATCGTGACGATGTGCTTGGCGAAATCGCTGTTGATCTTGTCGATCATCGCCGCCAATGTGGTGGACTTACCCGAGCCCGTCGGACCTGTTACGAGCACCAAGCCGCGCGGCTGCTTGGCGACGTCCGCGACGACCTGCGGCAAGCCCATGAATTCGAAGCTGAGAATCTCCTCGCTGATCATCCGCAAAACGCCGCCGACCGCGCCGCGCTGGAAAAAGACGTTGACGCGGAAGCGGCCGTAACCGGAGAGGGCGAAGGAGAAGTCCAGCTCGCGGTTCTCCTCGAAGTTACGCTGCTTCTTCTCGTCCATCATCGAGTACATCAGGCGGCGCGTCATGTTGGGGTCTAGGGGGTCGTATTCGGTCGGTTGCCACTCACCGTCGAGCCGGAGCATCGGCGGGAGCCCGTTCGTAATAATCAGGTCCGACGCGCCCCGGTCCATCGAAAGACGCAAGAGGTCGACGATGTCGGCTTGGATTTGGGTGCTTTTAAGCTGGTCTGCCATGATACTCCTCTGGATTTAGTTTGGCTAGGTCCAATAAGGTGTCCCGTTTTGTGCCTCCACTGATGCTGAACCGCTTTCCTCGGAGGAGTTCATGCGTCGCTACGCACAAAACGTGGTACACCGTCTAATCGGTTGTGCGGGCTAAGACTTCCTCGAGCGTCGTAATCCCCTGAAACGCCTTGTAGATGCCGTCGTCGCGCAGGGTCTTCATGCCGATTTCTACCGCGATGTCCTTGATTTCTGAGGACGACTTGCCCTGCACGATCGCCGCTTCAACCTGCGGCTCGACGGTCAACAGTTCGTGAATCGCGGCGCGTCCGTTGTAGCCGCTGCCGCTACACTTCTCGCAGCCGACGCCCCGGAAGAGCTTCTGCCCTTTGATCTCGCTCTCGGTCATGCCCATGCGCCGCAGCACTTCCGGGTCGGGCGTGTACTCGACGCGGCAGTCCTTGCAGGCTTTGCGCACGAGCCTCTGCGCGAGCACGCCTAGAAGCGCCGCCGAGATGTTGAAGGGCTCGACGCCCATCTCCTCGAGTCGTGTAACGGCTCCAGCCGCGTCGTTCGTGTGCAAGGTGGCGATGACCAGGTGACCCGTTAGGGCGGCTTCGACCGCGATTTTCGCCGTTTCCGTGTCGCGAATCTCACCGATCATGATGACGTCCGGGTCTTGACGCAAGAAGGAGCGGAGCGCCGAGGCGAAGGTCAAACCGGCTTTGTTGTTGACCTGCGTCTGGTTGATGCCGGGGATTTCGTATTCCACCGGGTCTTCGACCGTCGTGACGTTCACTTCGGGTACGGCGATGCGCTTTAGAATCGAGAAGGTCGAGAACGACTTACCTGAGCCCGTGGGTCCGGTGATGAGGAAGATGCCGTAAGGCTTCTGGATCACGTCGCTAAAGCGCGTGAAGTTGTACTCCGCAAAGCCTAACTGCTCGATTTCGGGGATCGAGGAGGCTTTTTTCAGAATACGCATGACCGACTTTTCGCCGTAAACGGTCGGCAGCGTCGAAAGTCGGAGGTCGACCTCCATCGTCTTATCCTTGAAGCGTACACGCCCGTCTTGCGGCACGCGCCGCTCGGCGATATTGAGCCCGCCCATAATCTTGATGCGTGCCGCCATCGCGCCCGCGGTGGCTTTAGGCATGGTCATGTATTCGCGCAGCGACCCGTCTTTGCGCACGCGGATAATCACTTCGGTCGGGCGCGGCTCGATGTGGATATCCGAGATGTCATTTAAGACCGACTCGCGGATGATATTATTCACGACCTTGACGAGCGCGTTGTCGTCAATGCCGCTGTCCGACTCTTCGACGTCTTGCTGCGAGCCGACCTCTTCCATGACCGCCTTGGCGAGTTCGTCCATGTCGTCGCCGCCGCGGTAGAAGCGGTTGATGAGCGCAGTTAAGGTCTCTTCGGTGGCGACGGCGGGCCGAATCTCTTTACCCGTAATTAGCTTGATGTCGTCCAGCGCGAAGACGTGACGCGGGTCTTTCATAGCGACAGTTAGCGTGCTGCCCTCGACGGAAATCGGCATCACGGTGTAGCGCCGGATGGTGCCTTCGGGGATAAGCGTGACCGCGTAAGGGTCCACCTGGACGTTATTCTCTTCGATAAACTCGTAGCCGAGCTGCATCGCCAAACTGCGGGCGAGCATCTCCGGGCTGATCTTGCCGGACTGGACGAGCGTGTCTTCCAAGCGTCCGCCGCCAGCGCGTTGACGGCTCAGCGCGCTGTCCACGTCGTCCTGGTCGACGTAGCCTAGGTCAGTCAGGATTTCGCCCAAGGGCTTGACCCGCCCGAGCTTGTTCTGCTCCTCCAACGCCTTGCGGAGCTGCTCGCGCTTGATCTTGTTGTTCTGCAAGAGCGTTTCGCCTAAGCGCCCCTTGTCGCCCGCGTAGAGCAGATCGATGAGGTTTTGCACCTCCGTCTGCGGGGCGCAGACGAACTGGAGCGGCTTCTGGATGATGGCTTCGATGTCGCCGATCTTGCGCGGGTCGGCTAAGGCGATAACGAGGTGATCGCCCTCGTCTTTATACGGGACGGCGTTGAACTGCAGCGCGTCCAAACGCAAGAGGTAGGAGGAGAGCTTCTCGCTTATCTCGGTGTCGTCCAGGGTATCCGCGTACGGAACGCCCGCCTGCTGCGCTAACAGTTGGGCGAGTAGAGGCTCGCTCAGTGCGCCCATCTCGACCAAGATGCGCCCCAAGAGACCGCCCGTGCGGGTCTGCTTCTCATTCGCCTCTTTAAGCTGGTCTTCGGTGATGAGACCTTGCTCGAGCGCCAAGTTGCCCATACGCTGCCCAGGGTCGCTGCCCATGTCGGCGGGCGGCGTCAGCCCGAGTTCGGGATAGTAGGTCGCGAGCGCCCAAGCAAGCTCCTTACTGAGCGCTTTATACGGCTCGACGATACAGTCCGACTCGTCCTCGACCTCTTCGATGGACAGGGCGTCCAAGGGGTCGGCGAAGGCGACGCGCAAGCGGTTGCCCTCCAACCCAAAAGGGACCGCGCCCATCTCCTGCGCCAAGTCCGCAGGAACTTTTGCAAGTGCCTCCGCCGAGATATCGATGCGAGGGAGCGCCACGAGCGGGATGCCGATGGCTTCTTCGATTGCCCGCGCGATGCGCTGCTCGGAGATGACGCCAATATTAACCAAAATGTCGGAGAGCCGCCCGCCCACCTCCGCGTGCCGCCCGATGGCGTCTTGCAAGTTGTCGTCGCTGACGTAGCCCCGGTCTAGGAGCACTGCGCCCAAGCGCTTATCGCCGATCGATAGAACCGCCACGGTCGCCTCCTCTCAAAATGCGCGCTTCTAGGTGCCGCAGTAGCCTTGTGTGCAAAAGCTTGCCGGGAGAGAGCGGCGTGACCAAGATCGAGGTCATGCCCGCCAAGTTCGCCCCCAAAATGTCGGTAAAAAGCTGATCGCCGATCATCACCGTCTCGCTCGCTTTGCTACCTAAGCGCCTCAGCCCACGCTGAAAGGCGAACGCGAAGGGCTTGCCAACTAAGGAGAGACCCAACACCCCCAAGTCTTTCGACCACTGCGCGACGCGCGCACGAGAGCCGTTGCTTAAAATAAGGACAGGCAGACGCGCCGCTTTGAGGGTATTTAACCAAGAGGAGAAAGCGGGGTCTAAAGTTGAGGCGCTCGAGGCGATCAGGGTGTCATCTAAGTCGACCATCACCGCCCTTATACCCCGCTCGCGCAGGAATCCAGGGGTCACCTCGGAGACCTCGTTGACGATAAAGTTGGGTCTTAACAGCATAATGGGCAATGTAGCACGGAGTCTAGTAACGTTTAACCGGAAAACTTCACCTGGGATAAGTAAAGTTTTTTACCCAGGACGTGACGCTGCGCACATGGGGGAGATTGAGGCAGTTGAAAGCGAGGAGAGTTGAAAGCAACCCAGTCAAGCTGGGCGAACGGCGAGCAATGAGTAAAGGTCTTTGATTTTCACTCATTGCTCATTGCTCGGAACTCATTGCTGCTTCTCTGTAAGTCGGATATGAGGTCTCACCGCTTCAGAACCTCTACAATAGACCTATGGCAAAAGTCACCACCCAAGAAGACATTCATATCCGCGAAGCCACCCTGCCCGGCGTCGGCAAAAAGTACGTCATGCCCCTGCGCACGGGCGGCAACCTGGCGGTCATCGTCAAGCCGGACGGCGAGCGGCAGATGTATCACTTTTTAGAGGACGAGGACCGTCCCTGCGACGTCATCAAAGTGGACGACGAAGAGGCGCAGCAAATTTCCAACCTCTTAGGCAGGCCGATGGTCACCGCGCCCGACTTGGAGAAGTTAGAACTCGCCCTGGGCGAGATGGAGATCGAGTGGGTCGAACTCAAGGAAAGCTCACCGCTGGTCGGGCGTACGCTCAACAACTTTCCGCTCCGCACCGAAACGGGCGCGTCCATCGTCGCCATTATGAGGAGCGAACAGGCTATCCCCAACCCGGATGTTGATACCGAGTTTCAGACGCACGACACTGTGCTCCTCATCGGTTCGCACGCCCAGACTGCCGCCGCCAGAGAGCTTATCGAGAGCGAGTAGCCAACCCGCGTTAGTCTGAGTCTCGTCACAGAGATTGAATCCGAAGATCGCGTTGACCTCTTCCGACGTTTGGAGTCGGAAGAGGTGCAGCGCCCTTCTTTCGTGAAGACTGAAAAGAGGTTCCTTTGACCCCTATTTTAGAGCTAGGTTTCATCGTGGTGGGGCTCTACGCCGCGCACTGGATAAGCCAGAAGATCGGCTTATCCAGCATCGTCGGGTATATCGTGCTCGGGCTGCTGCTGGGCCCTTACGGCGTGGTGACACTCTACGAAACAACGGAAATCACGGCGATGTTTGCAGAACTCGGGATTATCTTGCTGCTCTTTTACATGGGGCTCGAGTTCTCCTTGCCCCGCTTTTTGGAGGGCGGCCGGTCGATGTCGCTCGCGGGCAGCGTAGACCTGCTCAACTTCGCGGCGGGCTTTTTGCTCGGGATGCTCTTCGGCTTCGGCTGGTTGGCGGCGCTCTTTTTGGGCGGTATCGTCTACATCTCGTCCTCCGGTGTTATCGCCAAACTTTTAGCCGAACGCAACCTCATCGCCTACCCCGAGGCGGAACGCACGCTGGGTGTGCTGGTGTTTGAAGACCTGGCGATGGTCGTGATTTTGGGCGGTTTGGGGCTCATCACGGCGGGCGGCGGGCTCGCGGATTTTGCAGGTGTCGGCGTCTTTCTCGTACTCTACCTCTTGCTGCTGCGCTTCGGGCGTCCAGTTCTGGAACGACTTTTCAGTCGTGAAGGGGAATCTTTGGTGCTCTTAGCGCTCGCGCTGGTCGTGCTCTTTTCCATCGGCGCGAAAAGCTTAGGCTTCCCCGAAGCGGTCGCCGCCTTTCTTTTAGGAATGCTCATCGCCGACTCGCCCTTCAAAGACCGTTTAGAAGAGACCCTCTACCCCTGGTACGACGTCGCCGCCGCCGCCTTTTTCCTCGACTTCGGTTTGCACGTAAACGTCGTGAGCGCTCTTAATCAACTGCCCGCCGCGCTCCTTTTGGTCGCCGTTACGATCGTCGTCAATATGTTCACGGCTTACGTCTCAGGTCGGCTGAGCGGTCTGAGTCAGCGCGGCAGCCTCGGGCACGGGCTCATGCTCTTGCCCAGGGGTGAGTTTTCGCTCGTGATTGTGGGGCTAGCGGGCGGCGTAACGATGTTGCCAGAGGAAACTAGAGCAGCGCTTAACGGGATGACCTCGCTCTACGTCATCGTCATGGTGATGATCGGCAGCGTGGTGTTTCGCTACTATGACCCTATAACGACGTGGCTAGCGCAGTGGCTCAAGAGTGATGAGCAGCTCGAGCGTGAGGCGGCGCGGCAGCAGGAGCTTGACCAGGTGACGCTGGATTGAGGTTGAGAAGAAGGCTCGAGGATATAGCGTCTTAAATTCCATTTTTGGTGAGGTACTCGTCTATCGCTCGACACTCGTCTTCTAAAATCGGACCGGCCAATGCTACACCTAGTTCGGTGAAGAATTGCAGGGCTCTTCCAGGTGTCCCCCACTGATAGTCAGAGGGTGCCCAGCCGTACACCACCCTCTTTATGCCGCTCCAAACTACGGCTGAGGCGCACATCGGGCACGGGCGCTGTGTCGTGTAGAGACGGCACCCTTTTAGCTCAGGACCGTACCTCGCAATCGCACCCTGCACCGCTTTAAGCTCGGCGTGCGCGAGCGGATTCTGGTCAGGCTCTATAGTCGTGATGTCTCGCCCTATCACGTCGCCACCCTTGACGATGAACGCGCCCGTGAAGGTCTTGCTATCTAACGCTCTTGTCCGCGTATAGGCGATGAGAGACCTCATGATTTCGGTGTCGTTCATACTGAGCCTCAGTGTAGCAAAAACGCCATAAATTCTGCATGGTATATGAACAGCGGGAGGTCTCTCATGCACGTACTTGTAACAGGCGCAACAGGGTTCGTGGGCAGCGCCACCGTCAAAGCCCTCTTAGATGCGGGGCATATCGTGACGGGCTTGGTCAGAAATGAAACTAAAGCGAAACCGCTGCAAGAGGCGGGGATGCGAGTGGCGGTGGGGGAGATGTTGGAGCCTAACACCTACACCTCTTTAGTCGGAGAGGTCGACGCCGTGGTCCAAGCCGCACAGCTCGGCGTGTCGGGGCGTATGACGCAAAAGAAAGTCGCGCAGATTAACCGCGCCGACGAGGTGATGACTTCAGCACTAGCGGAGGCTTGTTTAGAGCATGACAAACGCCTGATTTACACCAACGGCTGCTTCGGCTACGGTGACCACGGCGACGAGTGGATAACAGAGGAGACGCCGCTCAAGCCTTCGCCGATGGGTTTAGGACACGCCGCGATGGTGCGCTACTTGGATGACCTTCACGCTCAAAAAAACCTCAAAGTCATCATTCTAACGGCGGGATTCGTCTACGGTCCCGGCGGCTTGTTCAAAGCCTCGTTTTACGACACCTTGACGAAGAATCAGCTCCGCGTATTCGGCGCAGGGGAGAACTTCTGGAGCACGGTTCACGTGGACGATTTGGCGCAGAGCTTCCTCGAAGCCCTCTCCTCAGAGACTTACGGCGAAAACTTCAACATTGTGGATGACGAGCCTATCCGCCTGCGCGAATTGGTAGACGCGCTGACCGAAGCGGCAGGGCGAGGGCGCGTCGGCAACATCCCGCCCTGGCTCATCGCGCTGATGATTGGCGGTCCTGTCGTCGCGTCACTCACCACGTCGTTTCGCGTTTCGAATGAGAAAGCTAGGACGGTTTTGGGCTGGGAGCCGCGTTACCCGTCGTTTCGAGCGGGTGTGGGGAACGTGGTGGCGGAATTAGAGGGTCGGGAGGCGTTAAGTGCGCAGTGAGCCCTACCTTCTCAGCCGCTGGACGCTCGAGACGCTTGCAAGCAGCCGGTGCTCTCGAGATACCGCCCTACGCTACGATGTTGGAGACGTAGAGGGTAGCGAAAAGGCGACGGTAGATAGAGTCGCGTGAATCTCCACTTGCATAATTGATTTAGAGACGATCTCTGCTAAACTTCACGTAAGCAATGTTCTCAACCTGCACAAGTGGAGGGAGTAGAGAGTGAATATTCTGATTGTCGGCGGAAGTGGCGCGACGGGGCGGCTCCTCGTGGCGCAGCTCTTAGAACGCGGACAAAGCGTCAAGGTTATCGTGCGCTCGCCTGAGAAACTGCCTGACGCGCTTAAGCGGCACAGAAATTTATCTGTTGTTCGCTCGAGCCCCCTAGACCTCAGCGCCGCTGAACTGGCTCAGCACATCAATCATTGTGACGCAGTGGCGTCGTGTTTAGGACACAATATGACCTTACGAGGTATCTACGGCCAGCCGCGCCGACTTGTGAGTGAGACAACCCAAAGGTTGTGCCGCGCAATCAAAACGAATACGCCTGCCAAGCCGGTCAAGTTCGTTCTCATGAACACCGCCGGCAACAGCAACCGTGACCTCGAGGAGCCTATCTCCTCAGGTCAAAAAGTTGTGATCACTCTGCTTCGCCGCTTCCTCCCGCCTCACGCGGACAACGAAGAAGCTGCTGACTATCTGCGAACTGAGGTGGGTCAAAATGGTAAAGCAACGGAATGGGTCGCGGTTCGTCCCGACGGTTTGACCAACGAAGCTAGTGTGAGCGCCTACGAACTGCACGCTTCCCCGACCAGGAGTGCCATTTTCAACGCAGGGCAAACGAGCCGCATCAACGTCGCCCACTTGATGGCTGACCTCATCACAGATGAGGCTACTTGGCGACAATGGAAGGGGCAGATGCCTGTTATCTATAACAAGGTGGCGTAGTGCGGATAGCAAGAGGAAGGTTCCTACAAGGTGATTCTTACGGGCTAAAATAGGGTGTAGCACACCTAAAAGGAGGTGTTCATGGATACGCTTAAAGAACGCTCCGTCAATTGGCAACCCCTTGTCATGCGTCTTAGTCCACCCTTTGAGCTAAACGCTGACACTTTTTTCGATATCGCTCAGGCTAACCGAGACCTCCGCATGGAACTTAGTGCTCGAGGAGAACTTATTGTCATGCCACCCGCCGGAGGACGTACGGGAAACCGCAACGCAGAACTTACCTACCAGTTTGTCGCTTGGAACCGTCAAGATAAGCGTGGTAAAATTTTCGACTCCTCAACGGGTTTCCGCCTGCCTAGCGGCGCGGTTCGTTCCCCGGATGTGTCGTGGGTAAGCCGAGAGAAGTTAGCTGAACTCACCCCCGCGCAGATGGATAAATATCCGCCCGTATGTCCCGAATTCGTCCTAGAGCTTCGCTCGCCTACAGACCGCTTAGAAGTCGTCAAAGAAAAAATGCAGGAGTACATAGAGAACGGTGCAGAATTAGGCTGGCTTATCGACCCTATAGAGGAAAAGGTTTACATCCATACATCAGATGGGGTAGAAGAACTCGAGCGCCCTCGAGAGATTAGAGGAATTGGGGTTTTAGAGGGGTTTGTGCTCGAGCTGGGCGAGATTTGGTAAGGCTCAAACATGCCCGGCGATAGAATAGACGTAGATACTACGCTTGTGAGCCAGTTGGTGAGCACACAGTTTCCTCAATGGGCACATCTTCCCGTTAGACCCGTTGAACTGAGCGGCTGGGACAACAAAACGTTTCATCTCGGTGAACATATGAGTGTTCGCTTGCCGAGCGCCCCAGGATACTCGGCGCAAGTTAAAAAAGAACAGATATGGTTGCCAGAACTTGCGCCTCATCTACCGCTGCCAATTCCCGAGCCCTTGGCAATGGGCGTCCCCGCTCACGGCTACCCTTTGCACTGGTCTATTTGTAGGTGGCTCGAGGGCGATAATGCAACGACGGAACGAATTAGCGACTTGTCCGAGTTTGCGACCTCACTCGCTCACTTTCTTAGCACTTTGTATCAACTCGGTGCTACGGGTGGACCGCCTGCCGGAGAACACAGCTTTTTTCGCGGCAGTTCGTTGGCTGTTTATAACTCTGAGACTAGAAACGCCGTTGTAGCTTTAGGTAAGAGGGTGGACGCCGAAGCGGTCACGGAAGTTTGGGAAGTGGCGCTTGAAGCGACTTGGCACGGTCTACCGGTCTGGTTTCATGGAGACGTGAGTTCGGCTAATCTGCTGGTCAAAGAAGGTCGGCTAAGCGCCGTTATTGACTTTGGTTGTTCGGGCGTGGGCGACCCTGCCTGCGACCTGACGATTGCTTGGACCTTCTTATCAGATGAAAATAGAGAGGCGTTTCGCGCTGCTTTGCCAGTCGATGAGGCAACTTGGGCTAGGGGACGTGGCTGGGCACTTTGGAAGGCGCTGATTACGCTCGCTGAAACTGTAGAGGTTGATCCTGTAGAAGCTCACAGGGCAGAATATGTCATAGGTGAGGTCATCACCGACCACCTGAGATTCACATAAAGTGTTCAGCTCCTTGAACTCGAGCCACCCTCTTGACTGACCTTGCCCCCCATGTCTTCGTCTACGGCACCCTCAAACCCGGCGGGCGCTACCACAGCGTCGCGCAAAGAGGTGGAGACTTCACCTCTCAGGACGCCTATATCGGAGGCTTCACGCTCTATCACTTAGAGCCCGAAGGCTACCCCGCCATCACGAGAGGTCGAGGAAAAGTTCACGGCAACGTCTTCACCTTTGAAAATATCGAACAGGCACTGCCGCTTTTGGACGAACTCGAGGGCTGCCACTGGAACCCGCCTGAATACGAGCGCATCAAAACGACGGCGTATCCGCTGAATAAAGAGGTCTGGGCGTATCTCTATTTGGATGAGGAGCGGTTAAAAGAGCCGGGGGCAGAGAGGCTCGAGAGCGGTCTTTGGCGTGTTGATTCGTACAGTTAAAGATAAACTTGCTGACTTTCGGTTTTTAAGCTTGATCGGCTTTCTCACTTGTATTCTGAAGCCGTTGAATAAACCGCTTTGAAGTCGTCTGTGAGTTCTTGTATAAGCCTTCGAAAGGTATGAAAAAACCCGTCGTAGACGCAATTTATCGGGTTGACAAACGCGCTGAATATCCCTTAAAGTGGCGTTTATGAAAGAGGTGTGCCGAAAACATGCGGGCGGATGAGCCGCTAAAGAATCGTAAGCACACTTTTCTCTCTATCCAAATTTCAAGGTGTCCCGAATCGTGCTCAACGTGAGTCGAAGTTGCACTTGCGGCGCAACCGTTGAGTAACAGAACACGGTTCGTGGTACACCGTCAGTTTTTAGGAGCATCACTGTGAGCCACCACTGGCACATCATTGACTCAACGCTGCGCGAAGGCGAACAGTTTGCGCGGGCGAACTTTTCGCTCGCGGATAAAGTCGAGGTCGCTAAAGCGTTAGACGCCTTTGGCGTGGAGTATATCGAACTGACCACGCCCGTCGCCTCGCCCGAATCGCGCCGCACCTGTGAAATCATCGCGGGGTTAGGACTGAACGCGAAGATTTTGACGCACACCCGCGCGAACTTAGAAGACGCTCGCGTGGCGACAGAATGCGGCGTGTACGGTGTGGATATCCTTTTTGGGACCTCGAGCGAACTCCGCAACTTCAGCCACGGGCGCAGCGTCGAAGAGGTCATCGCGCAGAGTATAGAGGTTATCCGCTTCGTGAAGTCGAAGGGGTGCAACGTACGCTTCTCCTCAGAAGACACCTTTCGCAGCGACAAGCGCGACCTCTTGGCGGTCTACGAAGCGGCGGACGAGGCGGGTGTGGACCGCGTCGGCTTAGCGGACACGGTGGGCGTGGCGACGCCGAACCAGGTGCGCGAGTTGGTCGCGGACGTGCGGGCGGTGGTCGGCTGCGACATCGAGTTTCACGGTCACAACGACACGGGCTGCGCGGTGGCGAACGCCTTCGAAGCGGTTAGGGCGGGCGCGACGCACGTGGATACGAGCGTTTTAGGCATCGGTGAGCGTAACGGCATTACCCCGTTAGGCGGCTTCTTGGCGCGGATGTTCACGGCGAATCCGCAGCGGCTCCAGCGCAAGTACAACTTAGAGATGCTCCCCGAGTTAGACGCCATGATCGCGAAGATGACGGGCGTCGGCATCCCCTTTAACAACTACCTGACGGGCGCGTACGCCTACAACCACAAAGCGGGGATGCACCTCAAAGCCATTTACCTCAACCCTGGCTCGTATGAGGTCATTCCGCCGGAAGCGTTTGGCGTCTCGAGGCGCTTACAAATCGGCAGCCGCTTAACGGGTCGCAACGCGATTGCGCGGCGGGCGCAGGAGTTGGGGCTGGATCTCTCGACCGATGAGGTGCGGGCGGTGACGCAAGAGGTGAAGACTCGAGCGGATAAGCGAGACTTAGAACTCTTCGAAGTGGACGAGCTTCTCCATCTCGCAGCGGAAGAGGCGGTGCTCGCGTGAACCTGCACGGAGACGCGGTGCTCGCGTGAATCTCTCTGGTCTAACGCTCGCTGAACGCATTCTCTCCGTGCGCTCAGGTAAGCGCGTACAAGCGGGCGAACTCGCGGTGGTCGAGGTGGACCAGGTGATGGTCGTGGACTCGATTGCGCCGAGCGCGATTCGCGTCATCGAGGAGAGTTTGGGCGGAGAGGTCAAGCACCCTGAGCGGGTCTGCTTCGTCATCGACCATGTTGCCCCTGCGTCAAATGTGGAAGTGGCGACGACGCAGAAAAACCTGCGCAGCTACGCGAAAGAAAAAGGCATCCGTGTGTTTGATATCGGGCGCGGCATCTGTCACCAAGTGTTGATGGAAGAGGGCTTAGCGCGTCCGGGTTGGATTGTGCTGGGGTCGGATTCGCACTCGACGACGTACGGCGCAGTCTGCGCGTTCGGGACGGGCATGGGCGCAACGGACATCGCATTAGCGGCAGCGTCGGGGCGCACCTGGCTCAAAGTGCCTGAGACCGTCCGGGTGAACTTAGTGGGGGAGAGACCCGCTGGCGTGAGCGCGAAAGACGTGGCGCTTTCGGTTATCAAAACGCTGACGGCGGACGGGGCGACCTACGCAAGTATCGAATATCACGGCGCAGAAAACTTCTCGAAGTCCGAGCGGATGACGCTGGCGAACCTCGCGGTTGAAGCGGGCGCGAAAGTCGGGCTCGTGCCGCCGAGCGGTGAGATTTTAGAGGAGTATGACGCACCGGAGTGGCTCGAGGTTGACCCTAAAGCAACCTACAGCAAAGAGGTTGATATTAACCTCTCGAGCCTCACCCCTGTCGTCTCCGTTCCTTTTTATGTAGATAACGTCCATCCGGTAGAAGATTTCATCGGCACACACGTTGACCAAGTTTTCGTCGGCACGTGCACGAACGGACGTTTGGACGATCTACATGAAGTCGCTACTATCTTACGCGGCAAGCGCGTTGCAGAAGGAACGCGCTTGCTCATCATCCCCGCGAGCTCGCAAGTCTTGGAGCAAGCGGCGGCGGACGGCACGTTCGGCACGCTCTTAGCGGCGGGTGCAACCTTCGGTACACCCGGCTGCGGCCCCTGTATGGGTCGTCACATGGGCGTTCTCGCGCCCGGAGAGGTCTGCGTCTCGACTTCGAACCGCAACTTCATGGGGCGCATGGGCAGCCCCGAAGCGAAAATTTTCTTGGCGAGTCCGGCGGTAGCGGCGGCGACAGCGCTTAACGGCACGCTGAGCTTGCCTGAGCGAGAGGTCGTCCATGTTTAGAGAAGCAGGAAGTAAGAAGCAGGAAGCAAGAATTGGGTTTCTTCTCACTTCTTTCTCCTTGCTTCTTACTTCTCTCCGCAAGGAGTACCTCCATGCCTAGAGTCTGGACCTTCGGCGACAGCATCAATACGGACGACATCCTGCCCGGCAAGTACGCCCCATTCATGGTCGGTGAGGATAAGTTTCAGACCTACGCTTTCGCGCACATGCGCCCTGAATTTGCATCGGAAGTGCAGCCTGGCGACCTGCTCATCGGCGGGCGCAATTGGGGGTTGGGGTCATCCAGGGAATACGCCCCGCAAGCCCTTAAAAAGCTAGGCGTCGGCGCGATCATCGCGGAGTCGTTTGCGCGCATTCACTACCGTAACTTGCTCAACTTAGGCATCCCTGCGTTCGAGTCTGAGGACGTACCGAACGCTCTACAAGACGGCGACGAGGTGAGCTTTGATCTTGCCTCGGGCGTCATTCAAAGAGGTGACGAGACCTTCAACCTCACACCGCCACCTGACTTCTTACGTGAGGCTTTGGAAGCAGGCTCGATTTTAGAGTTCTACCGAAAACATCAGCGTTTCCCCGGTGAAATAACAGGAGAAGCCGACCGTGAAACGCAGTAATTAAAAGATTCAAGGAGATCAACCCATGTGTCCAGAATGCGGCAACGAAATTGATTCAGAAGGACTCGAGCAAGGCGAACTCATCGTCTGTGACGACTGCGGCAGCGAGTTAGAAGTGGTGAAAGTAGACCCGCTCAAGCTCGAGCACGCACCCGAAGAAGAGGAGGATTGGGGAGAGTAAAGCGCTTAGCTGCGGTATTAGACCTCTTCATAGAAGCTAATACTCGAGCGCTGAATCCCCAAATCACTATGATTCCAACCCTGGAACGTCCCGCAGAACAAACTGTACAGAGCACCCCGCGTCTCGCCGTCGTTTATGACCGCCTCCGTCCCGAAGAGCGCTTGCTTTTTAACGCTTTGGAGCGCGAGAACATCCCCTTTGAAAAGCTCTACGCGCCCGACATCAAGGCGGACTTTGGGGACCTCTCGAGCCTCGCTCACTTCGATGTAATCATCGAGCGTTGCATGTCGCAGACGAGAGGTCTAGCGATTAGCCGTATTTTCACGGCACTAGGCGCAACCGTTCTGAACGCACCTGACGTCATCGAAACCTGTGGGGACAAACTTGCGACGAACGCGGTGCTGGCAAGGGCTGGCGTTCCCACGCCGCGCACCGCTATCGCCTTTACCTGTGAGTCCGCCTTAGAAATCTGTGAGGACTTCGGCTACCCCATCGTCATGAAGCCCGTCGTCGGCTCGTGGGGGCGCATGGTCACGAAGCTCAACGACCGAGACGCGGTGGAAGCGGTTTTGGAGCACAAAGAGGTCTTGGGCGGACCGCAGCACAAGGTCTTCTACTTTCAGGAGTTCGTGCAGAAGCCGGGGCGGGATATTCGCGCCTTTGTCGTCGGCGGCGAGGTCGTCGCGGCGATCTACCGCAACTCGGAGCATTGGATTACCAACACGGCTCGCGGGGCGACGGCGACGAACTGCCCGCTCTATGATTCTTTGACAGACATCTCACTCCGCGCAGCCGAGGCGGTGGGTGGTGGCGTGGTCGCGGTTGACTTGGTCGAGAGCGAGCGCGGTCTCTTGGTCGTCGAAGTGAACCACACGATGGAGTTTCGCAATTCGGTTGCGACGACGGGCGTGGACATTCCTGCGAAGGTGGCGCGGTACGCGGCGGGTCAACTGGTGAGCGTTTAGCGCAGGAGTAAAAAGAGGATGAGTGAGATGACCGTCACGATGAAAAAAAGTTGGACGGTCATTTTGCGGGCTTCGGGGCGTTTGTCGGCGCTGTAAAGAGGTGCGAAGAAATCTGTCACCGCGTCGAAGATAAATCCGAAGAAGTCCCACATAGAGGTAGTTTGCGGGATATTGAGACTGTTGCGCTGTAAAATCCCGGGCTAAATACGTTAGTGTTGACTATGCTACTCACTCCTGAAGTCAAAGGGTTTTTCAGTCCAGACCTCGAGTACAGGCGCGAACCTGATAAGCCTGACAACTCTTTCGTTCTCGTTGAGGTTAGCATCGGTCGAAAAGGTGAAGAGGGCGCGGACATCTTCTCATTTGTTGCGGTTACACCGAAAGCTCTGCTGAATCATTCAGGCTATCAGTGGGGACGCGGCTGGCTCGTTCTCGAGCATTTTTCATGGTCCCAAGTTGAAAAAGCCGTTGACGAACTCTGCGCTAATATTAGCGGTGAGTCTCGGGAACAAATTGCCCGCGAACTCAACAAGTGGCTGCATTGGGAATACGATAACTACAGACCCTAGTCTCACCACAGAGAATAGCAACTCAACTTAAAAGGACCTTAATATGCTGCAAATATCGGCTCGAGCCTCCTATACATCATCTTATGTCTGAATCTCCCTCTACTCCGCTTAAAATCGCTATCGTCGGCGCGTCCGGCTACGCAGGCGGCGAGTTCTTGCGCATAGCCCTCGCTCATCCTCACCTAGAGGTCACGCAAGTCACCAGCGAGCGCTTCGCCAAGCAGCCCGTCCATATAGTCCACCCGAACCTGCGCGGCGCGACCAAACTGCGCTTCTCACCGCTTGCCGACTTGCAAGAGGCTGACCTCTTGGTCTCCGCCCTGCCGCATAAGGAATCCGCCAAACGCTTCGACGACCTCTCTAAATTCGCGCCGCGCATTGTGGACTTGGCGGCGGATTTTCGGTTGGACAGCGCCTTGGTCTACGAGAAGTACTACGGCGAGAAGCATCCCAGGGAAGATTTGCTCGGCAAATTCGTCTACGGCAATCCCGAGCTTCACCGCGAGAAGTTGCGAGACGCCACGCACATTTCGGGCGCGGGCTGCATCGCCACGACGACGATTTTGGGGCTCTATCCGCTCCTCAAATATGCGGTGCCTGCGCGGGGCGACATCATCGTGGAGGCGAAAATCGGCTCCTCGGCGGCGGGCAACCGTCCCACCGAAGCGGGGCATCACCCGGAGCGCATGGGCGTGGTGCGGACCTATTCGCCCACCGGACACCGCCACACGGCTGAGATTCAGCAGGAACTTCCAGGCGAGTTTCCGATCCACCTCACCGCGACGGCGGTGGAGCGCGTGCGCGGTATTTTGGTGACGGCGCACGTCTTCTTACCGGACGGCTACTCGGACAAAGACGTGATGGGCGCGTACCGCGAGGCGTATAGCGAAGAGCCATTCATCCGCCTAGTCACGGCGCGAAAGGGTATTCACCGCGTGCCTGATCCTAAAATTTTAGACGGCACGAACTTCTGCGACATCGGCTTCGAGGTGGATAACGATACGGGGCGCGTGGTGGTGATGAGTGCGTTAGATAATCTGGTGAAAGGCACAGCGGGGCACGCGCTACAGGCCTTAAATATCAGTATGGGCTGGGAGGAGCGTTTAGGGTTGGGGTTCACCGGGCTCCATCCCTAAGTAAAGGCGAGGGTTCCGGGAAGCTTCGCGTCAACTTTTTACACGAAGTGACAAATGTCACTTCGTGTAAAGTATTACAATACTTTGGGTTAGACTCAAATGTAATGAGCCGTTCGCCAAACATCAGCCTCGGGGTGGAAAAGCGCCAAATGCGCACCTTCACGCTCAGGTTGAGTTTGCGCCTCGTCATCGTCTCGGCGATCATCGTCTTTCTCGCCAAAGATTACACAGGCTACGCGCTCGCTGCGGTCTCGAGTAGTGCGTTTATCTACGTGCTCGCGACGCTTCTCCAACGCCGCAACGCCGACATATCTGACCTGCTGCTCACCCTGGGCGACCTGCCCGCGCTCGTCGCGGTGGTGCATCTCCCGTCGCATGAACTCGGCTTCGAAGCGCTCATCCCCGCCTGGCTTATCGGTGTCACAGTGACGAACCTGCGCAAAGAGAAGCCGCTTTTGCTCCTTATCCATAGCGTGAGCGCGTGGCTCGTCCTCATTTCCCACGCGGACAGCACGACGATGCCACTCACCTACATTTTCACGCAGACGTTGAGCATCGGCTTAGCGAGCGTCATTGCCTTCGGGCTCGTCTGGGAACAGCGCCAGCACCGCACCGACGAACTTACAGGCGTGCTCGCCCGCCGCGCCGGGGTGGATGAACTCTACGCGCTCATGGCGCGCTGCTCGGACTGTAACGTAGCGTTTATCGACCTGCGCGGCTTCAAGCGGATCAACGATGCTTACGGGCATAGCGTCGGGGACGAGGTGCTCGCGGTCATCGCGAAGCGCCTAAGGCGGACGGTGCGCGGTGGTGACGTTATATTTCGCTACGGAGGCGACGAGTTTATCGTCGCGAGCGACTCGGGATATCTCGACGGGCGCTTGCGAGAGGTGTTTCGCGAGCCGGTCGTCTCGAGCGTCGGACCTCTCAACATCGGTGCGCGCATCGGCACCTTGCAAGCAGACGCCGAAACGACGTTGGACCACGTTCTGCACGAGGCGGACAAACGGATGTACGCCGACGCGAGAGCCTGACCTCTTCCCAAAAGCGCGTAGAATGAGGACGTGCCGCTCAACTCCAAAGTGGACGCCCGCCGTTTGCTGGCGAATTACCATCTCGAGCCGACCGATATAGGGGGTGTGTTCGGGCGTTTGGGCAGCGTCCAGTATGACCCCCTAAACCCGGTCGGACGAAACCACGATTTGGTCTTACAGGCGAGGGTGCCGGGCTATGAGGTGAACGCTTGGGAAGAGGTCGCGTATAGGGACGCCGGCGAGCGCCTCATCTACGACGCCTGGGACAAGCAAGCGTGTTTGGTTCCCGTCTCCGATTGGGCGTACCGCAAGGTTTACCACGAACACTTCTCGCCGCGCTGGTCTGAGCGCGTGCTGAAACCCCACGCGGACGCGGTGGCGGCGACGTTGGGGGAACTCCGCACAAGAGGTCCACTGTCGTCTCTTGAATTCACCGATCAAGCCCCTGTAGAGGGGTGGCGCGGCTCCTGGCACGGTCCGAAACTCGTTAAGAACATTCTGCGGGCGCTCTGGTATACAGGGCAAATCGTCACCCATCACCGCGACAAGGGTCGGCACGTCTACAGCTTGCCCGAAGCGGTTATTCCCGAGCGGTATCTAGCGCAAGAGGTCTCGAAAGAGGAGCGCCTCCGCTATCTCATCTTGCGCCGCCATCAGAGCGCCGGGCTCCTAAGACCGAACGCGGATGCGGCGCTATGGAGCTTGCCCGCTAAAAGCCCTGAGCGCAAGGAGCTTGTCCGCGCGCTCGTTGAAGAGGGGGCGCTCACTAGGCTCGAGATAGAAGGGCAGGCTTATCACGCGTTACCTCACGTTTTAGAGGTGTTCGAGCGGTCTCCTCCTGAGCCTCACATGACCTTTCTCGCCCCCTTGGACAGCCTTATGTGGGACCGCAAAGCCCTCAAGCACCTTTTCGGCTTCGACTATATCTGGGAAGTTTATAAACCCGAGCGTGAGCGAAAGTGGGGCTACTACGTCGTGCCCGTTTTCTACGGGGACCGTTTTGTGGCGCGCTTTGACTCGAGGTTGACGGACGACACCTGGCACCTCTTCCGTTGGTGGTGGGAAGAGGACGCAGAGCCCGACGCGCCTATGCTGAGCGCTTTAGAGGACGCCGTAAAGAGGTTCAAAAGGTATCTGAACGCGGACAAGGTCAAGCTGCCGAAAGGTCTAAACAAGGCGACGAGGGCGGCGTGGCAAGCGGGTGCGAAAGGGTAAAACGTTTATAATAGCGCTATGGCTTACGCACTGCCTGACCATTTCTTGAGCGTAGAGGAGTATCTCGAGTACGAAAAGAAAGCCTCGGTGCGTCACGAATACGTCGCTGGAACACTTTACGCTCTTGCTGGTGCGACGCGGCGTCACAACCTCATCATCAGCAACGTAAGTGGACATTTGTGGAACGCCTCGAGAGGTGGACCCTGCCGCGTCTACTCCGAGAACTTCAAATTACGACCTTCTGACGACTTCTTCTACTACCCTGATGTGATGGTTGTTTGCCGTGAAGAAGAGGGCGATCCCATCTTTGAAACGGAGCCGTGTTTACTTATTGAAGTTTTGTCAGACAGTACAGCGCACATTGATAAACGCGAAAAGCTTGTGGCGTACCGGCAAATAGAAAGCCTGCAAACCTATCTCATTGTCTACCAAAACGAAAAACTCATCGAACATCATTGGGTGAACGCTGAGGGGCGTTGGCAACGCGCACAGGTCGTTGAAGGGGGAATTTCCTTCGAGTGCCCCACTATGACCCTCAGTGTCGAAGAGGTTTACGAGGACATCCGTTTTTAGTGACCGCAACGCTCGGACAGTTCACGATTAGTACGGATAAAGGGAGGCTCGAGCTAGACGTCATCATTGCGTATCTGAAACGCTCGTACTGGGCACAAGGACGTTCAGAAGAGGTCACTAAAAAGTCGCTGCAACACTCCGAATGCTTCGGACTTTACTGTGAGGAACGAGGGGGCAAGCAGATAGGCTTCGCCAGGGTCATTACCGACTACGCAACCTTTGCTTATCTAGCGGATGTGTTTGTGCTCGAGGCTTATCAAGGAAGGGGTCTGGGCAAGCGGCTCGTTAAAATCGTCTTGAGTCACCCCGACCTTTCGGCATGCCGCTGGGAACTCGGCACGAAAGACGCGCACGGTCTCTACACGCAGTTCGGGTTTAAGCGGACGACGAGTGACCGGACGATGAAACGGGCGTCAGTTCACGAGGAGCCGCTAGAGTAGGTGTGCTAACATATATGTTATGAAGCGAACGACGGTTTATCTTGACGAATCGGTAGACAGAGAGCTTACGCGGCTCGCACGGCTAGAAGGGCGTTCGAAAGCAGAACTCATCCGTGAGGTGCTCGGTGAACATATCGGCGAGCGGCAAAAAGGGTCCTCCGTGCCTGAATGGGTAGGGATAGCGAGCGGCAGCGGCGACTTAGCAAAGCGCGGTGAAGAGGTGCTGGCTGAACTGCTTGAAGAAAAACAGCGGCGCATAGAAGCAGACTTTGCACACTATAGAGAAGAGCAGCGCAAAAAGACCGCATGAGCGTCTTAGCGGATACGAGCGGGGTGCTCACCCTGCTCGACTCAAATGAACCCCCCCACCAGGTAGCTCGCCCCTATGCTAAGGCGCTTCTCATTCCCTCCACCATCCTCTGTGAGGTGGACGATCTAGCAAGCCAGCGCTACGGCTCGCACGTGGCGCGGCGCTTTTTAGCGAGTGTCGCGGAAGAGAAGGTGAGATTTTTGAACGCCGACCTCAAGGATATAAAACTTGCTCACGCTCTAGTCGAGAGGTACGCAGATGCCGACATCGGTTTCGTCGATGCGAACATCATCGCCCTAGCCGAAAGACACCGGATTCGGCGCGTGCTCACGCTCGACCGCAAGCACTTCAGCTTCGTGCAAGCGCCGACGCTCGGCTCTTTGGAGCTTCTCCCATGATCGTCGTCAAAGTCGGCGGCTCACTCGGAATCGATTACGAGGCGCTCTGTGAAGACCTCGCGGCACTTTGGAAAGAGGGGCAAAAACTTGTCCTGGTGCACGGCGGCAGCGCCGAAACCAACCGGGTTGCGGAGGCTTTAGGACGTCCGCCTAAGTTCGTGACCTCGCCGAGCGGCTACACGAGCCGCTTTACCGACCGCGAAACGCTGGAGATTTTCGAGATGGTCTACTGCGGCAAGGTGAATAAGGGTATCGTGGAGCGGTTGCAGCGGTTGGGCGTGAACGCGGTCGGCTTGTCGGGTCTGGACGGGCGCATCTTCGAGGGCAAACATAAGGACAAGGTGCGGAGCGTCGAGAACGGCAAGACGAAGGTGTTGCGCGGTGACCATACGGGGACGGTGGAGCGGGTTAATACGGGGTTGTTGGAGCTACTTCTTTCAAATGGTTATCTGCCTGTATTAACGCCGCCGGGCTCGAGCTTTGAAGGCGTCGCCGTCAACGTCGATGGTGACAGAGCCGCCGCCGCCGTCGCGACCTCTCTAAAAGCGGACGCCCTCTTGCTGCTTTCCAACGTGCCTGGACTCTTGCGCAACTTCCCCGACGAGGCAAGTTTGATTCGTGAGATTCCGGCGGATAGAGTGGAGGAGTATTTAGAGGTCGCCCAAGACCGCATGAAGAAGAAAGTTTTAGGCGCAGCCGAGGCGGTGCAGGGCGGGGTGAAGCGCGTGATCTTCGGAGACGCGCGAGGTGAAGGTTCGGTGCGGCGGGCGTTAGAAGGTGCCGGTACGGTAGTATCGTAGTGTATATTTTTAGGTTTAAGTGCATGAGATTACGTTAAGGAGTCAAGATGACGCAGGTGAGAAGTCGGACGCAAGAGATTTTAGACCGCGAAGCGCAGCACTACTCTGGACTGTGGCAACCCGACGTCGTCTTCGTGCGCGGCGAGGGCGTTAAACTTTGGGACGCCGAGGGCAAGGAGTATTTGGACTGCATGGCGGGCATCGCGGTCGCGAGTATTGGTCACGCCAATCCGAGGTTGCAAAAAGCGATTTCGGAGCAAGCGGGCAAACTCATCGCCTTCTCGCAAAACGTTGGGAACGATACGCGCGCTGACTTCTTAGACAAACTCTTCACCTTCGTGCCCGCACCTCTTAACCGCGTCTTTTTAGCCAATTCCGGTTCTGAGGTGAATGAGGCGGCGCTGAAATGGGCACGCGCTGCCACGGGCAAGACCCGCTTCGTCGCCGCCATGCGCGGCTTCTCCGGGCGGACGATGGGCGCGGTCTCGCTAACCTGGGAGAAGAAGTACCGCCAGCCGTTCGGCAAGCTTATCGACACCGTGGACTTTATTCCTTACAACAATGTAGAAAAATTAGAGGAAGCCGTGACAGATGAGACGGCGGCTGTATTCTTAGAGCCCATCCAGGGTGAAGGCGGCATCCGCCCCGCGACGCGCAAGTTCTTGCAAGCCGCCCGCGACCTTACCGAAGACCACGGCGCACTCCTCATCATGGACGAGATTCAGTCCGGGGTGGGGCGCACGGGGGCGTTCTTAGCTTCGGAGCACTACCTCTTGGAGCCCGACATGGTCACGCTCGCCAAAGGCTTAGGCGGCGGCGTGCCCATCGGCGCACTTCTCATGACCAATGAGGTCGCCGCCGGGATGCCCAAAGGCGGACACGGCACGACCTTCGGCGGCAACCCGCTCGCGTCGGCGGCTGGGTTGGCCGTTCTGCAAGAGTTCGAAGAGCGCGACCTTTTGGAGCACGTCAAGCACGTCGGCAATCACTTCCGCAAGGCGCTGATGGCGTTAGAGTCTGAGAAAATCCGCGAAGTGAGAGGGGTCGGCTTGATGCTCGGGGTGGAGCTTAAAGAGAAGGTTGCGCCCTATATTTCTGCTTTGCGCGACGCGGGCGTGATTGTGATCAACGCGGGGGCGACGGTGATTCGGTTTGTGCCGCCTCTTGTTATTTCGGAGGAAGAGGTGGATGAGGTGGTAAGGAGATTTGAGAAGGTGTTGGGAGTGGGGTAGGCTCGAGAAAACGGGTCTCTCAAGGCGGATTTTGGAGATAAGCGGTGCAAATTAGCTTTTATCCTGAGTGGGACGAACCAAAGCTCATCGCGGCGGCTGGCGAGTACGAGGAAATCTGGAGCGCTCGAGGTGACGACTTTATCAGCGTGCTCGAGAAGAGAACGGAACTCGATTTTGTCGAATCCCGGCTCAATGTGCTCATTTATGAGGGCGTCAGTTATTCTCATCCTACCGTATTGCGAGCGAGCTACCCAATTGACATTAAAGCGACAACGCTCGTGCACGAACTAGGACACAGAATTTTAGCGGGTAGTGGTTTCGGGTATAAAAGAGCAGAGGACAGGCACATCAATGGTCATAAGCTGCTTTACCTTATCCTCTTCGATGTCTTTGTTGAACTCTTCGGTGAAGATAAGGCGCAGAGGGCGGTTGAATGGGAATCGGGATTGAGGCCGAGCTATAAAAACTGCTGGCAGTGGGCGTTAAACCTGAGTGAACCCGAGCGTGCTCACCGTTTCTCTACAATCAAATACAACAAAGAGGATTGGGAAGCCTATCTTGATAGAAACTCGAAGTAAGGTAGAAGTGCGTATGCAAACCACATCTCAAGACCCAAACATCATGAGCGGCGCTTTAGTCTTCGCAGGCACGAGAGTTCCCGTAGACATTCTCATCGACTACATCAAAGCGGGCGAAACGTTGGAGCGCTTTTTAGAGGGTTTCCCAACTGTTAAGCGTAAACAGGCGGAAGCCTTTTTGCAAGAAGTATCCAAAAAGAGAGAAGTGAGTCGTGGTCAGAATACCCGCTAAGCGCCAACCAACCCATCCAGGCGAAATATTGCAGGAAGAATTTTTAGTTCCTCTAGGGCTCACGCCGCGCGAGCTTGCGGAAGCGATTCACGTCCCTTATCAGCGGCTCAACGAGATTATGAATGGGCGTAGAGGAATGACGCCTAGCACGGCTCTACGTTTAGCGAAGTTCTTTGGCAACTCGGCTGGATTTCGGCTCAATCTGCAAGTCCGTTGGGATTTGTTCAAGGTTCAGCAGACGGAACAAGGCATTATTCAAACGATTGAACCTTACGCAGCGTAGTGTTGGACGCGGTTAAACTCCTCGAGCAAACCGTCTCCATCCCCAGCGTCTCCGGCTCCGAGGAAGAGGTCGCCGCGCATCTCGTCTCACAGATGAGTTCCTTTGCGAGAGAAGCATTTGTAGATGGGGCAGGCAACGCCGTTGCACATGTCGGACACGGACCTTTCAACGTCACCTTTTTAGGGCATATCGACACCGTACCGGGCGAAATTCCGGTTGAAACGAAAGAGGGCAAGCTCTACGGGCGCGGCTCGGTGGACGCGAAAGGACCCTTTTGTACCGCAGTCGCCGCAGCCTCTCTACTCAGTGAAGAGGTGTTAGAGAAGCTGACACTCACCCTCATTGGCGCAGTGGAAGAAGAGGTCGCGTCCAGCAAAGGAGCGCGTTTTGCCCTGCAAAACTACCCCAAACCCGACCTCCTCATCATCGGCGAGCCGAGCGGTTGGGACGCGGTGACGCTCGGGTATAAGGGGCGTTTGGTGCTTAAAATAAAGGTGGAAAAAGAGAACTTTCATAGCGCGGGTGAGGGCACCACGGCGGCGGAAGATTTAGTCGTGTGCTGGCAGCAGGTTAAGACTTGGGCGGATGAATTTAACGCTGAGGTCAAGGGGATTTTTGATCAGGTGCAAGTCGCGCTGCAAAGTATTAGCAGTGAGAGCGATGGGCTCGAGCAGCGAGCCCGAGGGGTCGTCGGGTTGCGCTTGCCGCCAGCGTTGCCGCCGCAAGAGGCTAAGGAGAGGTTGGCGCACCTCTTAGCTGAGAGCCGCGCGGACCTGACCTTTCTCGGTTCTGAGATTCCCTACCGCAGCCCTAAAGACACGCCGCTCACGAGAGCCTTTCGCACGGCGATACGCTCTCGTGAGGGCAAGCCGCGCCTCAAGCTCAAGACGGGCACGTCGGACATGAACGTGGTCGCGCCAAGATGGGACGTGCCGATGCTAGCGTATGGTCCAGGTGACTCGGCGCTCGACCATACGCCCTATGAGCACCTTTCGCTGGGGGAATATGAACGGGCCATCGGGGTGCTTAAAGGCGCGTTAGAACACCTTGTCTGACCCGTGCTCTAAGTGAGCTTTCTTACTCCACCATAAAGAGATCAATGGCGTATTAGAGAGGTCACTCCTGACAAGGAGTGGAGTCTCTATACTCGACGTTATGCTTAGACCCGAGATGGTGGCGCTCGAGCTTCTCGAATACAAAATTGGCGATCTCGTCGCTGGCTATGAGCCGACGGGCGGGCGCGAGAGTGTCGCTACGCTGTACGGCTACGTGGCGCAGCACCAGAGCGCGCTGAGCGCCGAGGCGCGCGAGCGGTTCGGAACGGCGAGCCAGGAGTTGGAGCGGCTCGGCGTCGTCGGGGCGGCGTTTGACCTGACGCCAAGTGCGCCGGATGACGCGCAGGACGACCTGCCCGACTTCGACCTCACCTTCGACCAGTTGGAACTCGGTACCTCCGTCGCAGAGGAGGCCGCCAAGCAGGTCCTCACCACCGAGGCGACGATTTTGCTGAGCCCGGTCGAGCGTGAAGAGCAGCGCATCTTAAAGCGTTTGGCGGAGCGCGTCCGTTCCGCCGAGGTCGAGCGGGTGCTGAGTCGTCTCGCGGCGACGTACCGCGCCGAGCGCGAGCGCTACACCGTGCGGCTTGTTTACGGCACGCTTCGCAACCTCGCGCGCTACGCGCAGACGCCTACTTTTGCCGGGGACGCTACGCTCGTCAATTTCGGTGTGAGCGAGGCTGTGTTGGAGCGCTCCGACCCGCTCTACTCGTTTAACGATGTGGAGAGCGTCACCGAGCTGCTGCGCGAACTCGTCGAGGGCATCTTGAATTTTAGGGGACCGAAAAGCCCTTATCGGAAGCTCGAGCTGAGCGAAGAGGGAACGCTCATCTATATGCGCCGCTTTATGTTGGCGGTCGCCCGCGACCCCTACGCGGGGCGGCTAAGCTCGCTGCCCAGCCAAGACGTGAGTTCGCAGAGGCTTAGACAGATGATCCAGGCGCTGAGCCGCGAGCCGCTCTCGGCGGCGGAGCGTTCCGCGCAGCGCAGCGTGTTGGAGGCGCGTCTGCAGAGCGCGTGGGAGCGCGAGCGCGCGCAGCGTTCCCTCTTCGAGCGAGACGCCGAGGCGTTCGCGCGAGCCGCCGAGATGCTCTTCGCGCAACTCGGGCAACTCCTCCCCAAGCGCGTCGGCGGCGAGATGGCGGAGCCGCGGCTCGCGGGCGGCGTGCTGTTCGCCGAGAACTCGTCGCTCAACCTCACGGCGATTCCGCGCAGCGCGACGACCCTGACGCTGCGGCTCAAGGGGCCGATGCGCTTTTCGCTCTCGGGTTTGGACGCGGCAGTCATAGGCGCGCCCGGCGCGTGGACGCTCGTGCTGGAGGGGGAGGAGCGGGCGCTCGCGGGGAGCGCTGCGACGCTGCAGCTCGAGGTCGTGGACAAGCGGGTGTCCGTCTTTTTAGAGGAGGGCTACCTCTACTTGGACGTGCGCGACAACGTGCGCCCGCTAGACACGCTTATCGCGGAGGCGCTCGCGGTGCATACGATCTTGCGTTTAGGTTTTACGGACCTCCTGCGGACGGCGGTGGGCACCCCACCTGGCGAATCCAAGGAGACGGCGAAACGCGCCCTGGCGCGGTTAGGGCGTTTGGTCGCGCGCGCGCCCGACAAGCGGCAGGCGTTAGAGGGGCTCGCCTCGAGCGCCGCCAAAGCGACCAACACCCCCTTCGCAGGCTCGGCTAAAGAAATCTTTTTACAGCACCTCCACCTCGCGCTCACCGCGCCGGACGACCTCATCGCGTCCTTAAAAGGAGTGCGCCGTCAGCTCCTCGACGAGCCCCTCAACCTGCGCGTCGGAGGGCAACCCCTCTCGGTGCGCCGCTACACCGAGCGCCTGGGCGAATCTTCGGAGGAGGGGCGCGAAAGCGTCGTGGTGATGGTGCCGGGCACGCCGCTCGGCGCGCTCAGCGACTACGCCCTTTTCGATATCTCGGGCGGGACCCTGCTCTGCGCGCTGGCAGCGGGCGAGTTCGCGGCGGTGTACTTGCAGGGTGAAGCGGCGCAGACGTTGCATTTTTAGATTAGAAGAGTAATGAGGAACGAGCAATGAGTAGAAAGGCTCTGATTTCTACTCATTGCTTTTTAGTACACCGTTAAGCAAGTATTGCTACTTATTAGTATGTCACCCTGTTCACGCAGTACGACGAAGTCCGGCGGGTCCGAACGAAGTGAGAACAATAATGGCGTGAGGGTCTCGTCCTTCAATCTCAGCGAGAGGAGTCAGCAAGGTCAGAGATTCTTACGCTCCACTGCGTTCCGCTCAGAATGACATCAGTCATTCTTTAGCTAACAGAGTATTTAATCATGTTGCAGATTCACCCGCTCCGCCAGACGTTTTAGAGGACGGGGCAGCCACCAGTTCCACTCTCCAGCTAAGGACATCACGGCGGGCACGAGGGCTAAGCGCACCAAGGTGATATCCAAAAAGATAGCGAGGGTGAGCCCTAGAGCGAGCGTTTTGATGAGGACTATTTGGCTCGAGATAAAGACCGAAAAGACTACGATCATGATGAGCCCGGCGCTGCTGATGACCCCGCCCGTCGCGCCCATCGCCTCGACCACGGCGTCTTGGTCCGAGAGCCCGCGCTCGTGCGCCTCGAAAATGCGCGCGACCAAAAAGACTTCGTAGTCCATGCTGAGTCCAAAGACGATGGCGAAGACGAAAATCGGCGTGCTGCTGTCCACGTAGCCCAACGCCTCGGGCAGTCCGAACAGCGAGATCCCGACGCCGTACTGAAAGATAAGGGTGATCACGCCGAACGCCGCGCTCACCGTTAAGCTGTTAAGCACGACGGACTTGATAGGGATGAGTAGCGAGCGAAAGGCGAGCCCTAGCAAAATGAGCGTTGCGACGTAGACGAGCGCGGCGGCTAGGGGGAAGTTGCGGTAGAGCGTGCGTGTCCACTCGCGTTCACGCACTAAGCTGCCGCCGACGGTGATCTGAGCGCCCAGTTCGTTCGCGAGCGCGCGAAGTTCACCTTCGGTGCGGCGCACTTCGGAGAGGGTCAGGTCGCCTTCGGGGAAGAGCCGCACGAGCGCGTAGCGCCCGTTCTCGCTCACGGTGGCGTTCACGAGGTCGGCGAGCGGGCTGTCTTCCGCCGTGTCGCGGTTTGCGTAGTAACCGAAGATGAGCAAGGGGGGCAAGCCGCCCGCTGTGGTAGGCGAATAGGCTTGCGCGAGCCCCGCGATATCTTCCACTTGCCGCGAGAATTTCGAGGTGGCGCGCACGCTCTCAGGGTCGAAAAACCCCTGCTCGCCGAAGTCTAAGATCGCTGCGAAAGAGTCGAGTACGCCGGCTAAGCCGGTCTCCTCGAGGGCACCCTGCACCTGCCGCGCGTCGGTGGCGGGGCCCAGCCCTTCGCTGCCGGGGTCAGCCAAAGCGATGCGCAGCGCAGGTGCGCTCAGTAGAAGTAAAAAGATCGTCCCGCCTAGCGCCCAGCGCAGCGGGTGACGCTGGACCTGCCGCGCCCGCTCGCGCCAGAATGCGCGGCTGCGCTCGCCAGGGGTGCGCCGCGTCACCCGGCCCGCATTGACGCGCTCTCCTAGAAGCGCTAAAAGGGCGGGCAAGGCGCTGACTGAGACGAGCACGCTCACGAAAAGCGCGACCATCGCCCCTAACCCGATCGAGCGGATGAAGCCCAGGGGCGGCACGAGCAGCGCCCCGAGCGCAACCACGCCCGTAAAGCCGCTGAACGTCACCGCCCTGCCCGCCGTCATAATGGTTGCCGCCGCCGCGTCCCTTGCGTTCGCTGTGCGCCCCAACTCCTCGCGGAAGCGGTTGACCATCAGGAGGGCGTAGTCGATGCCCGTCGCTAGACCGAGCATCGTCACGATCGTTTGCGCAAAGACCGCGAACGGCACGGCTTGACCGATGGCGAAAAGGAGCGCGTAGGAGAGCGTGACCGTGACCGCCGCGACCAGGAGCGGCAAGCTCGCCGCCCCGAGCGCGCCAAACGCCACGACCAACACGACTAAGCTGAGCGGCAAACCGAACAACTCCGCGCGCCGCGCGTCCCGCACGCTGATCGTCTCCAGCTCGCGCCTCACCGCTTCGCCACCTGAGAGGTTGAAGGTGAACGCCTCCGACCCCGCCAGAACCTCGTCTACCGCTTCTAGGGTGCCCCTGGCGTCCGCCGCGCCGTCGAGCGTGAGGAGTGAAATGGCGTAACGGTTATCCGGCGCGACGAGCGACAGCCCCGCCGCGTTGCGGTAATCTTGGACGTTTCTCACCCCGGCGACGCCTTGTAAGTTCTGGGCCAACGCCGCGTAGGGTTCGTCGAAGTCGCGCTCACCGACCCTCACGTCTTCGGCGCGCGTCACCAAAACCAGAAGCCGCTGGTCCTGACCGCTGAACTCATCTTGTAAAAGGCTCTCGACCTGCGCCGCCGCGCTGCCCGGCACCACGCTCGATTGGGCGCTCAGCACCTCGCCGACGCGCCCCGCGAAAGGGAGGGCTAGAAGCGTAAGGGCGAGCCACGCCGCGAGGACGAAGCGGGGGTAGCGGCTGATGAGTGTGCCTAAGGCGGCGAACATGGGGGTCTCCGAGAGAGGACGAGAGAAGAAGTCACGACAGAATCATACGGCGTGTTTGCTGAAAGGTTGGTTTTCGCCCACAGTCATTGACGTACCGAGCGCAGCGCGTGCTCGAGTATCCCCATTCAACATCAAGGAGAGAATGAGGAGGTGATATAGTCGGCTGCTATGAGTGACGTTTCCGTTAGCCTTATCTTTCCAACACACAACCGTAAAGAGATGATGCGCGACCTCCTCTCTTCGCTGCAAGATTCACCTAGCTCGAGTTATGAGATTATCGTTATAGACGACGCTTCGACCGACGGAACGACCGCAATGATCGAGCGCGAGTTCCCGAGCGTGCGCGTGCTGCGTAACGATGTCTCTAAAGGTTTCGACGCTCTGCCTGACGCGATCCGTATAGCGAAAGGTGAGTTTATCTTTCAGCTCGACGACGACGCTTACCCGGCAGAGCACACCGTTCAGCGTGTGGTGGAACACTTCCGCAAGCGTGGACCCAGCCTTGGGCTGGTCGCACTGCCTTTTGTAGAGCCTAAGTCCGGGCGGCGCAGCTATACACCCTACTTTCCTACGCTCTCGCGAGACGAAACGTACGCGCCGACACGTGGCTTTCATGCGGGCGCAGTGGCGTTTCGCCGCGAGGCTGCGCTCCAGGTGCCGCCAAGTCCGCGCGGCTATTTTATGTACGAAACGGAGCCGCCCACGGTCATCGAATACCTGAATCAAGGGTGGGAGGCGGACTACTTGCAGAACGCGCCCATCTATCATCTTTGGGACGCAAGGGGGCCTAAAGTCAAGGTGCGAGCTGCCTACCTCCCGCTCCGCAACGACCTCGTCACGATCCGGCGCTACTACCGGGGCTGGCGCAAAGCTGAGATGCTCCTCGGACGCTACCTTACAGGGCTGATTCACCTAGCCGCCGCAGGGCAACCCGGCGCGGTGCTCAAAGCCTCTAGGGAGGCGAGCGCCATGCTTGCGGAGCGCCCGCCTAAGCACACGCAGCCGGAGGTCCTAGAGCGCGTCTACCCCTGTTTCGATGGTCTCACCCTAATGACCTTTTGGTCAGAGACTAATCGGCGACGCATCGGATGGTTTCTAGGCTTTACGCCGATCGATCAAACCTGTTAGGGCTTGCGTAAGCGCTAAAGCTATCCACGTCACGCTGGCGGACCTTGCCTCCTACGTAACCGGATAAATCACGTAAACTAGCCCCATGAAGCTCTTTACCTCCGAAGAGATGCGCGCCGTTGACCAGAGCGCCATAAGCGCGGGCATCCCCTCTCTCATCCTGATGGAAACTGCCGGGCGCGGGGTCGCGGACGTCGCGCTCAAAAACTGGCCTGGCAGGGACGCCCTCGTTCTCTGCGGCAAGGGCAACAACGGCGGCGACGGTTACGTGGTGGCGCGGCATCTGCGTTTGGCGGGGTGTGGGGTCAAGGTGCTCGAGCTGTCCCCCGACCTCGAAGGCGACCCCGAGGTGATGCGCGGGGCGTTCGTCGCGGTGGGCGGCGAGGCGCAGGCGCTGAGCTTGGAGACCTTGAAAGCGCACCTGAGCGCTTCAGGGCTCGTCATCGACGCGCTTTTCGGCAGCGGTCTGTCGCGCCCTTTGGAGGGCGAGCTGGCGCAGATGGTGGAGGCGCTGAATGGGGGCTCAGCGCCCGTCCTCAGCGTCGATGTGCCGAGCGGCGTGAGCGCGGACGAGGTCAGCTTGATCGGACCGCACGTCCGGGCGACGAGAACAGCGCAACTCGCCGGACCGAAGCTCGCGAGCGCCTTCTATCCGGCGAAGAGTGCTTTCGGCGAGGTTGAACTCGTGGACATCGGCATTCCTCAAGAGGTGTTGAGTGAGCACTCGAGCCTTACGCTCCTCATACCGGAGCACGTGAGCGGGCATCTGCCGACGCGCCCACACGACACGCACAAGTATGAGGTCGGCACGGTCTTGGTTGTCGCGGGTTCTGAACAATATTTGGGCGCGGCGGAGATGGCGTGCCGCGCCGCGCTCCGGGCGGGCGCGGGGCTCGTGACGGTCGCAGGCGAGGCGCGCTTCACGGATACCTGGCCCGAAATCATCTTTCAGCCCCTTCACTGGGATGAAGACCCCTTAAACCAACTCGCCGACTTTTCGCCTAAACGCGCCCAAGTGCGCGTGATCGGTCCGGGGTTGGACGAACGCGCCGCGCCCTATTTGCCCGAGCTTATCGCGCAGAGCGACGCGCCCACGATTCTCGATGCGAGCGCCCTCACTGGCGACGACGCTTGGTTCGAGGCGGTGCGGGAGCAGGGACGCTGCGTCTTGACGCCCCACGTAGGAGAAGCCTCGAGGCTCCTAAACCTCTCCGCCTCCGACATCCTAGATGACCCTGTCGGCGCGGCTAAAACGCTCGCCGAGAAGAGCAGCGCCGTCGCGCTTCTCAAAGGAGCCTCCACGGTTATTGCTTTGCCAAATGGACGCGCCGCCGTCACCACGCACGGTCATCCGGGGATGGCGACGGGCGGCTCGGGCGACGTGCTCTCGGGGCTTCTAGGCGCGTGGTGCGCGGGCGCTGAAACGTCGGAAGAGCTTTTCGAGCGGGTCTGCGCCACCGCCTTCGCGCACGGCGCGGCGGGCGAACGCGCCGCGCGGACGTGGGGCGACGGGCTCGTCGCAACGGACCTAGTTGCGCACTTCGCGGACGTTTGGCGGGACTTGAAACGCACGGGGTCTGGCGCGTGATGTATGAGCGCGTCCGCGTGCCCGCGACGAGCGCGAATCTAGGACCCGGCTTCGACTGTTTGGGCGTCGCGGTGGGGCTCTACCTCGAGGTCAGCGCGACCTCGTCTTCTAAGGATCACCTGATCTACGAGGGCGAGGGCAACGTCCCTGACACGCCCGACAACCTCATCCACCAAGGCTTTCGGGCGGTCTACGCGGCGCTGGGCGAACGTGCACCTTGCGTGAGGCTCGAGGCACACAATCCTATTCCTCTAGCGAGAGGTCTCGGTTCCTCGTCGGCGGCTTTGGTGGCGGGCGCGGCTCTAGCGGACGCGGTGACGGGCGAGCGGTTGGGGCGGGACGGCGTCTTTCAGCTCACCGCCGACATCGAGGGGCACCCCGACAACGTCGCCCCGGCGGTGTATGGCGGCTTTACGGTGAGCGCGAGAGCGGACGAAAGGTATCTCTGTCAGACGCTACCCTTGCCGAACGACTGGCACTTCAGCTTCGCCGTGCCCGACTTCGAACTCTTCACGAGCGAGGCGCGAGCCGCCCTGCCGACGCGCTACGTCCGGGCGGACGCCATCTACACCGCCAGCCGCACCGCCCTCTGGACCGCCGCAGTCGCCCTCAACAAACCCGAACTGCTGCGCGTCGCCGCGCAAGACGTCCTCCACGAGCCCTACCGCGAGCCGCTCATTCCAGGCTTAGCGGAGTGCCGCAAGCGCCTCCTAGCCGCAGGCGCGAGCGCCGCCTTTCTCTCGGGCGCAGGGCCGACGCTAGCGGCGATCAGTCTGGGTGAGGCGACGCGGGAGGTCAGAAGAGAGATGCAGACCTTTGTGAGAGGGGGGCGGGTGCTGGGGCTCGAGCCGAGCGGGGGGTATACCCTCAAAGAAGTTCAAAGAGAAAAAGACTGAGGGAAAAGCCTTCTAAGCTCAGTCCTCAGTCCTTTTCTCTTTTCACTGCCTTTAACACCTTGAACTGCTTATTCGTCGCCAATGTCTCGAACGACGCCCACCGTTCCAAATCCCGTTCGTAAGGGAGCGCTTTGTTCGCCACGAGCGTGAGGGCTCCGCCGGGGCGCAGGTGCTCGTGGGCGGCGGCTAGAAACGCCCTCGGCACGTCCATGACGACTTGTTTGCCGACGTGAAACGGTGGATTCATGAGCACCGAATCGAACGTCTCGTCCAGGATTTCCGAATCGACATCCGAGTGGAGCGCGCGCACGTCCAAGCCGTAGCGCTTAGCGTTCTGATGCGCGCTGCGCACAGCGAGCAAGTCGTCATCTAGCGCTGTGACCGATGCGCCCGCGAGCGAGGCTTTGAGGGCTAAGAGCCCGTAGCCGCAGCCGAGGTCTAAGACGCGCTGTCCGGGTAGCGGAGCGAGGTCTAGGGTCTCCAACAAGAGCGCCGTGCCGGGGTCGAGTTTGCCCGCCGCGTAAACGCCCGGCAACGCCTCCAAGCTCAGCCCTGCCGCGTCGAAGGTGAGCGGCTGCACGCTTTGTTCTTCGACCCCTCGCTTGACCGCCTTAGAGAGCCGCCACCCTCCCTCTTTTGCGATGACTTGAGACGCGCCGAAGAGGGTCGCCGCTCGCTTTTCGTAACGCTTCGCGCCTTGGTCTTTGTGTAGGGCGAAAAATGCCGTTCCCCCCGGCTTTAGAGCAGTGTGTGCGCCCGCAAATTCAGCGAGGACTCGAGCCGTTCCCTTGTCCGTTTGGGGCAGGAGACAGACGAGGTCTGTAGATTCAGCAGGAATGTCCCAGGGTGCGCCCGCGAGGAGCGTCGCGGTGTCCCTATCTGCGAACGTCTCCTTGGCGCAGCGCAGCGCGGCTCTCGAGCTTTCCGCCACGCGCACCTCTTCTGCGCCTTGCCTGAGCGCCGCTAGCGCCACGAACCCCGCACTGCCCGTGAGGTCATCTACACTCTTAACGGAGAGGTCGGCTGCGCGTACCATCAACGCTGCACCCGGATGCACGTCGGGGTAACCGCGTACGCCCTTCTTCGTGATGTAGCGCCCGTTTTGTAGGGAGTGGGATTCCAAGCGGTGATAATCGTGCAGGGTTTCGGCGAAGGTCATTGCGTCAGTTTACCGAAGTTCAAAGGCATTTCAGCGTGTCAGCACCTCAGGTTTTTCCTGATCTGCTGACTGGCTGACCCGCTGACGAGCTTCCTTAACGGTCGAAACCCCGTCAGAATGATACGCTTAAAAACGTGATCATCTTAGGCATCGACACCTCTTGCGACGACACGGGCGTCGGCATTGTCAAGGACGGCGAGGTCGTCGCTAACGTCATCGCCTCGCAGACGGCGCTGCACGCGCCCTTCGGCGGCGTCATGCCCGAGCAGGCGAGCCGCGAGCACCTCTCGGTCATAGACGAGGTCGTGCGGCGAGCTTTGGGCGAAGCGGGGCTTACGCTGGACGACGTTACGGCGGTCGCCGCGACGTATGGTCCGGGTCTGGTCGGTGCGCTCTTGGTCGGTTTGAACTACGCGAAGGCGCTGGCGTGGGCGCGGGAGCTGCCCTTTTTGCCCGTCCACCATCTGGAGGGACACATCGCCTCGTGTCTAGGCTCGGGAGACGTGCAGCCGCCCTTTCTCTGCCTCATCGCCTCGGGCGGGCACACCAGTCTGTTCTCTATTGAGGCGTGGGGCGACTACGCCGCGCTCGGTCACAGCCGCGACGACGCGGCGGGTGAAGCGTTCGACAAGGTGGCGCGGCTTCTGGGGCTCAGCTATCCGGGCGGTCCCGCGCTGAGTAAGCTCGCGGAAGCGGGGGACGAATTTGCGGTGGATTTCACCGTGCCGCTACGCGCGCAGACCGGCTTCGACTTCTCGTTTAGTGGGCTTAAAACGGCGGTCTCCGTCCTCTTGCAGAAGCACCCCGAGATAGACCGCGCCGACGTCGCGGCGAGTTTCGAGCGTGTGGCGGTGGAGAGCCTGGTCAGCGTGACGCTCCGGGCGGCTGAGGCGACGGGTCGCCGAAAGCTCGTCGTCGCGGGCGGCGTGGCGGCGAACCGGCGCTTGCGCGAGCGGCTAGCCCGAACGGACCTAGAGGTGCACGTGCCGCCCCTCTCCTTAGCGACGGACAACGGCGCAATGATCGCGTTGGCGGCGCACGAGCGGCTGAGGGTGGGACTGGCTGAGCCCACGTTCGACCCCGCCACCCTCTCGGTGGACGCCGTTCCCTATTTACCGCTCGCCACAGCCGGCGACGCTTCCGGCGCGTCTGAACGCTCCAACGCCCGCTCGTAAGCTTGCGTGTAGAGCGGTACGACCTCGTTTTCGTTGAAGCGTTCTACCGCCCGCGTCCGCGCCGCGCGGCTCATCTGTTCATACAGCGCGCTGTCCGTGAGCAGTTTGAGCGCCGCTGCCGCCATCGCCTGCGTGTCTTTGGGCGCGCAGAGAAAGCCTGTCTCGCCGTCCACGACCACTTCGGGGATGCCCCCGACCCGACTTGCCACCACAGGCACGCCCGACGACATCGCCTCTAACGCTGCTAGACCGAACGACTCTTCGGTGCTCGGCAACAAGAAGAGGTCGCTGATGGCTAAAACGTCCTCGACGCGCGGAAACGAGCCTAAAAACGAGACCCGCCCGCCGATGTTGAGGTCGGCGGCTAGCTCGAGCGCCTTTTGCCGCTCCGGTCCGTCGCCGATCATGAGGAGCCGCGCGCCGACCCCCTCGGCGACGCGGGCGAAGGTGCGAATCACGTCCTCCACGCGCTTGACCGGGCGGAAGTTGGAAACGTGGACGACGAGCTTCTCGTCCGGGTGGGCGTAGCGCTGGCGCAACTCCGGAGAGTCTCGCGGCGTGAAGCGGGCGTGGTCGACCGCGTTCGGCACGACCATGATGTCGCGCTTTACGCCCATCTCGCTGCGCGTGTAGTCCGCTAGGTATCGGCTGACGGCGGTGACGACGTCGGAACGTTCGATGGAGTACTGCGTCGCTCGTAAGTACGCTCGGTCCAGCCCGACCAAGGTCACGTCTGTGCCGTGCAAGGTCGTGACGACGACGGGTTTAGGGCTGGCGTGAACCATGTCCCGCGCCATGACTGCCGCCGCCGCGTGCGGGATGGCGTAGTGCGCGTGGATGACCTCGACGCCGTACCCCTCGATGACTTCGGCGAGCTTCGAGGCTTCGGCTAGGGTGGTTAGAGGCGCGTCGAAGAGTGGATACGACATGCTCTCGACTTGGTGGTAGTAAACGTTCGCTTGTTCTGTTTCGGACAGACGAAAAGGCACGCGGTTCGCGACGAAGTGGACGTCGTGACCCATCCGCGCGTAGCAGAGCCCGAGTTCGGTGGCGACGACGCCGCTGCCGCCCGCGCCGCTGTGGAGGAGTACGGCGATATTCACCTGTAACCTCTTGGCAGCAGATGCCAGTTAGGTACGAAACCCTTCAGTTGATCTATCCTTCGGCGTACACGAGAAGAGACCTCTGCGGTTTCCTGCGGTAGTTGTAAGCCTGTTGGTAACACCTTCTGAGTGTAGGTCGGGCGCGCGAGGTGGCGCGTCTCGAGGCTTACCCGAGCGCTCCGCCGCGCTGATAGCAGACGGCCGTCGCGGGAGAGTTGATACTTTGTCAGCTAAAAAATAAGCCATGTCATTCTGAGCTAAGCTGGGTTAGAACGTACGCTCCTGACGACCTTAAGGAATCTACACAAAAGCTGTAAACGGGACACTCGAGCTTGGCGTAACTATTTTTTCGATTAGGGAATATCTAACTGACGTCGCGAAAAAATGACCCAAACCTCTTGACAATGTCATTACCTAGGATTACTATATAATAAATTACGTAGCAATGCTAGGGAGCCTAGTGTCGAGGTTTACAGCAAGAACGCTTCACCTTTCGAAGGCACCTTCATACGCCCCAACTTCAACCTCTTGCCGCCTCTTTGGAGTCTTCATCCTTTGCGAAATTCAGTTGACGGCTTGGCAAGCCAGGACTATAGTGATGCATTCTCCCCTCTCGCGGCTAGCAATCCCTAGCTTGTGTCAGCTTTTATCTCGGTAATAGAATGAGGTTCTAAGGTGTCATTAGCTGCATTTCGTCAGTTCAAGACCTACCCACTCCAGTCGCTGCTCATCGCCCTAGCTGTCGCGCTCGGCGTGGCGGTGGTGACGGCGGTCGCGGCAACCTTCAACCAGTACAACGCGCAACTGAACAGCAGCCTGTTGTCGCAACGGCAAATCACCCTGCAAACCAAGGAAAATGACTGGAGCGCTTTTTATAACGGCGGTGAAAGCGTTCCTGTGCGCGAGGTCGGCTTGTCGAACGAGAAAAAAGTCAGTCTGACGCCGGAAGATTTAGCACCTGCAAAAAAAGCCGCGCCGACGGTGGACTATGCTTACTTGCAGCGGTGGAACGTCCTTACAGTTGAGCGGGAAAATGAGACGTTTGACCTAGAAGTCACCGACATGACACAGGACTTCTTAGCAGCGGCTGAGGTCAAGCTCAGTCAGGGTGGCTTACCGAGCGAGAGCGATTTTAGGGAGAAGCGCAGGGTTATTTTGCTCTCGGAAGTGGCGCTTAAAAAGCTCAGCGTCACAGGTGACCCGGTAGGGCAAAGCGTTTCGCTCTCGAACTTTGATGGCGAGAACAGCTACACCATTTTGGGCGTTGTCGAGGGGAACGAATACAGTGCCGACGGGTTTGCCAACACCTACGTGCCTTACACGCCCTCCCCCTGGGACGCGGGCGCGGCGGAAGAACTCACCTTCGCCGTGGCAGATCAGGCTGACTTAGTGCAAGCCAGAACAGAATTGCAAGCTTACGCCGAGAAGACCTGGGGAGCGCGCGTCACGGTCGCCTCGCTAGGCGACTGGAATATCGAAGGACAGTTTAGGTTGATAGCGGTCGTCATCGCCGCTTTTGCCTCGACCGCTTTAGCAGCGGCAGCCTTGAACATCATGAACCTGATGCTGGCAAGGGTCTTAAAGCAGCGGCACAGCATCGGTATTTTGCGCAGTTTGGGCGCGACGCGCTCGAGTATCTTGTGGCAGTTTTTGAACGAAAGTCTGTTGCTGGGCGCACTCGGTGGCGTTTTCGGTGTGGCAGCAGGCTACGGGCTTTACAGCGCGTTCAGCCGCTATCAACTCGCCGTTTACGGCGACGACTACGCCACCTTCATAGCTGCGTTTCCGTGGCTGGCGCTGCCCGCAGGTTTCGCTACCGCGCTTCTGACCAGCCTGCTGTTCGGCTTTTACCCGGCTTGGCAGGCGTCGCGCTTGCGCCCGGTCGAAGCGCTGCGGGACGTGTAGCGTGACGAGCATCCTGCGACGCTTTCGCAAAAAACCTTTAAGAGCTGTTCTTACCCTTTTGCAAATCGTGCTCGGCGCGCTGGCGATGACGCTGGCGCTATCGGCTTACCTGGGCGCTTACGCGCGGCAAAACGCGGCGCAGGCTGAGCGCTTCAACCTGATTGCAGGGTACCGGGACGAGGACGGCTCGAGCAGCACCTACGGCGTTATGGACGAGGCGGGCGTCGCCGAACTCCTAACCCTCGTCCCGGACGTTGAAATCGCCCTCTACGCGCAAGCTTGGAGCCCGACAGTTGAACTGAACGGCAGGCTTTACCAGTTCAACCAGGGGGCTTTCGTGGACAGCGCCTACTTCGACTTGAACGACGTCAGCGTAACGCGAGGCTCACAGTTTACCGAGCAGGAGGCTGACGCTCAAGAAAGGGTCGTTCTCATCTCCGACGGGGCTGCCGCCATTCTCTTTCCCGACGCAGACCCCCTGGGACAAAGCCTGAGCCTCATGCCGGACGAAAGTTTGGGCGACGCCGGGCTGCCCGTGCTTTACCGGATCATTGGCACCTTTGCCGAGAGAACGGGCACCGCCGCTGAGGTTCAAAACCAGGACTTTGTCTACTTTCCTAGCTGGACCTCGAGCGACATGGGCGTTATCGACACCCTCAACGTGCTTGCTAAAGAAGGGCAGGGTGAGGCAGCGCGCGAGCAGGTAGTGGGCGCCGCCCGGCAAGTCTTTGCCGCGACGCTGCGTGATATGGACGTTGAGGAGGGTAAAGACTTCTACATCAGCGAGCTAGGCGAGTCCGATTTCGGTCTCAATTCGAACCTACTCGACCCCACCGTCGTCATGTTCGGCTTGTTCGGCACCGTGGCTTTAATCGTCGGCTCGATCGGCATTTTCTCGATTATGGTGGTGGACGCGCTCGAGCGTGAACGCGACATCGGTATCAAACGCGCCCTGGGCGCAACACGGGGCAGCGTGGTGCGCGAATTCACGCTAGAAGCGACCTTACTCTCTGGATTGGGCGGGCTGCTCGGCGTACTCCTCGCCGCGCTCGTCATCCCACTGCTGGCGCGTCAGGTCGGTAGCAACCTCTTCTGGAGTATCGACCTGCGCTGGCAGCCGCTAGCGGCGCTGCTGGTGGTCGGGGTGGCGCTGCTGCTAGGGTTGGTGTTGGGGATTTTCCCAGCGCTGCGAGCGGGTAGGACGAATCCGGTAGAGGCTTTGAAGGGAACGTGAGCAGGTGTTTCGTCAGTTTCGCGCTCAACCCTTACAGTCTATCCTGATCGTTTTGGCGATCGCCCTCGGCGTTGCCGTAGTGACGGCAGTTGTAGCCTTTTTGGATATAGGCACCGCCTCGAGCCGTGACTTTGCCGCGTCATCCCAAGGCAGGCGGGTTACGCTTACACCGAGGGCGAACGACTGGAGGGCTTTTTACGAGGGTCCCGTGCCTATTCCGGTAGTCAAGCTGGGCGCTGCCGACGACGAGCCCGTCAGCTTTACCCTGGAGGACGTTGAAAAAGCCAGAGTTGCAGCCCCCGCCGTGGACTACGCTTACGCCGAGGTGCCCCAGTTTATGGGTTCAATAGAGGTAGACATGGCGTTTATCGACGCAGTCGGTGTCACCCCGGATTATTTAGCGGCTAATGAGGTCAAACTCAGCTCGGGCAGTGGGTTCATCAAAGACGATTACGAACAAAAGAAGCAAATTGCCCTAGTCAGCTCGAGGCTTATTAAGGCTGCCGACCTTGAAGGCGACCCCACCGGACAACGCATCGAAGGCTACGAGATTGTCGGGGTACTCGAGGAAGACCCCACTAGCAATCAACCGAATATGCTGATTCCCTTTCCTGCTAATCCTTTTAACCCGATAGACCGCTTGAGCTTTGTCGTGGACGACAGGGCTAAGTTGAGCGAAGCCAGGGCGCAGCTCGAGAGCTATGTCCGCACCACCTGGGGGGAGCGGGTGAACGTTCGCTCCGCCAGCGACAACGCACTCGCCGCGCAGACCAAAGCAGCCCAGTTTATCGTGGCGGTGCTCGCCTCGGTAGGTCTGGTCGTCGCGGGTTTCAACGTCGTAAATCTGATGCTCGCCCGAGTCTTAGGACAAGCTAAGCGGATAGGGGTTTTACGCAGCGTCGGCGCGTCACGCGCCCTCATCCTCCAGAGCTACCTCACCGACTCGCTCACGCTGGGGCTCGCAGGCGGGGTTGTGGGGGTCGGACTGGCTTACGGGTTACTGGTCGCGTTCAACCGTTACCTACACATTGCCAATCCAGAGGCTGAGAGCTTGTTCGTCCACCTGTCCTTTCCGGCTGCTGTCATCGGTTTAAGTGCAGCGTGTCTGCTGAGCGCCTTATGCGCCCTGTATCCGGCGCTGCTCGCCTCGCGCACCGACATCATCGAGTCGTTAAAGGAGGTTTGAATGCACCTGTTGAGGCGGTTCAGAACGAAGACGCTGCAAACCTTCTTGACCCTTGTCCAGGTCGTGTTGGGAAGTTTTGCGATGACGCTGGCGCTGTCCGCCTACATGACGCCGGAGGACGGTTTGGGTGAGGACCTGTTCTACCTGAGCACCGGCTCGCAAGACCCTGACGGCTCGAGTTCCAGCTATGACCTCTTTAGCACGGACGATCTGGAAGAACTGCTCACCCTCACGGACGATGTCGAGGCTGTTGCTATCGCTGCTGACACATGGGAGTCCGAACTTATCTACAACGGGCAGCGCTACCGATTTTTGAACGGTCTTAATGCCACGCCTAACTATTTTTCCCTAGCTGATGTGGAGGTGACACGTGGGAGCGCGTTTAGCCAAGCCGATGCAGACAAGGAAGAGGCTGTCGTCTTACTGAGCGAGTCGGCAGCTAAGGCTATCTTCGAGGATATAGACCCGGTGGGACAAGAGGTTATGGCGGTCAACGTATCACCTAGCAGCGGGACGCAACTGTCGTCAACGCGCTACCGCGTCGCCGGACTGATCGAAGACCCTGCGGTCGTCTCGAGCTACGGGACACCAGGGGTGGTTTTCCCAGTTTGGGCTAAGGGTGGTGTGAGTTATGGAGGCAGCGGCTTTGCAACCCTGCTAGTCAAAGCCAAACCCGGTCAGGGCGAGGTGGCGCAGGCACAAATGCTGAGCGCCGTCCGGCGGTTTTACCAAGGCAATGAGATGGTGCAGGACAACCCCGAAGGGCGCGACTTTTTCATCGTTACCCCCTTCGAACCTGCTGGTGCGAACTCCATTTTCATCATCCTCGGACTGTTCGGTGTTGTCGCGTTGATCGTTAGCTCGGTCGGGCTGTTCTCGAACACCTTGATCGAGGTGACCCGTCGCACCCACGAAATCGGGCTCAACCGGGCACTCGGCGCGACGGGCGTGCAAGTTGGTAGACAGTTCAGCCTCGAGGCCGCCCTGCTCTCCCTTGTCGGCAGCGTGTTGGGCGCAGCGTTTGCAGGGCTGATGATGCCTGTTCTCACGGGACCGCTCGCACAAACCTATCTGTACGGCACAAAGCAGTTGCTGTGGCAGCCCGAAGCAGCGCTTATTGTCATTTTAGTCGCCGTTGCACTGGGGGCAGTTTTATCATTTATACCTGCCCTAAGAGCCGGAAGAATGAAGCCCATCGAGGCGCTCAAGGTCGCGTGATGACGGAATTACGGCGCTTAACCTCGAGCCCCCTCCAGTCCGCGCTCACCCTGCTCGCGCTCGCGCTAGGGGTTGCTGCTGTAACCGCTATCGCGGCGTTTATCGACGTGAATAGGCAGGCGCAAACCGCGCTCACGACCTCGCTATGGGCTAGGGAGCTTACGGTGCAGACCAGGGAAGACGACCTTTCTAACGCTGCTGAAGAAGATGGAAGCCTTATCCACGAGGTGGGGCGCTTAGGCGACGAGCCCATAACGCTTACCGAAGCTGATATGGAAAGGGCGCGAGACAGTGCGCCCAAGGTAGCGTACGCCTACATAACCTCACCTGTCGGCGTGGACACGAGTCATCTTTCCAAAGACGGCGTGGCTATCCTTTCCGTCAGCAAGGACTACCTGGTGGTCAACGACATAACGGTGTCGGAGGGCTCGAGCTTCACCGACAGTGACTACGCTGAGCAGCGCAACATTGCCCTGGTTTCGCCCAGACTCGTCAAGCTCATGGGAGTATCTGACCCGGTAGGCGAACACGTTACCGATACGTGGGGAGACTTCAACGTTGAGATTATCGGCGTGATGGCAGCGAGCGAAAACGCAAACTCGGATATCCTTATTCCCTTTCGTTCTGACCTCTACAACGCGATGGGTCCTCTCACCTTTGTTGTTGAGGACGTTGCCGATGTTGACGAAGCGCGCGCACAGTTGCAGGCGTTTGCCGCTAGAACCTGGGGCGACCGTGTGAGCGTGCGCTCCCAGGACCTGAAAAGGTACGCTGCGGGGCAGCGTTCCACCCGCCTGCTGATCGCCTCGCTCGCCTCTATCGGATTGATGAGCGCGGCGCTGAACATCATGAATTTGTTGCTGGCGCGGGTCTTCAGAAACAGACGGGACACCGGCATCCTGAGAACGCTAGGGGCAACCCGCAGGGTGATTAGAAACCAATACCTTGTGGACGCCCTGGTGCTGGGCTTGATAGGAGGCGCTACCGGGGTGCTGCTGGGCTACGGGCTACTCATCGTCTTCGACACCTACGTGACCGCTGCCGGCCAGCAAGCTATCCTAATTGCTGATTCGCCTTCACTGCTACCCCTGGTAGTCGGTTTCGTTTCAGCCCTCTGTATAAGTGTGATCTTCTCGGTTTACCCCGCGCTGCTCGCCTCCCGTTTGAACGTTACCGAGTCCTTGGAGCTGTGAGGTAGCGCGTGAGAACCCTACTGCTTAATCTAAGGCGCAGACCGCTCCGGCTTTTTCTTACCTTTTTGCAGATTCTATTGGGTAGCCTAGCGATGATGCTGGCACTCTCCCCTTATTTCTCTGCGCAGGATACCGGGAGCGACGATACTTTCTTTCTGAATGCAGGGTTTAGGGATGAAGACGGCGCTAGCCTCTACGGTGTGTTCGAGTCAAATGATTTTCAGGATTTGAAAAACCTCGCGCCTGACGTGGCGGACATAGCGATATACCAGACCGGCTGGAACGTTGCGAACGTTGTCTACGAGGGCAGGCGCTTCGCGTTCAATACGGACGCCACCGCTACCGTCGACCTCAACTATTTTGCGCTATCGCCTGTACACATGACGAGAGGGTACGCCTTTAGCGAAGCGGATGAAAGGGCGCAGGAAGCTGTAGTCCTTCTATCCGACGCCTCAGCTCAGCAAATCTTTGGTGACGCTGACCCTATCGGCAAAACGATTCTCAAAACGCCCTCTCACAACTTTTACGCTCAGGAGTTTGTAAACGAAGACCCCGTGCCCTACCGGGTCGTCGGCACCTTTGCCGAGACGACGAACGTGTTGTACACGACCCCAGCCATCTATTACCCTATTTGGGCACCGGAAAGTTTTTCTGGTGTTTGGTCGTATCAGGTATTGGTCAAGGCGAAAAAGGGGCGGGGCGACGTTGCCCAGGCGCAGCTTTTAGCGGCGGCTCGGCAGCACTACCAGGATGATGACATGATCCAGGAGGCTGAAGCGGGAAGAGATTTTTTCATCAGCAAGGTGGCAGACTTTCAAAACGCGGCAGCGCCCTTTAACCCCAACTTGATTATCCTAGCGATGTTCGGTGTTGTATCGCTCATCATCGGGTCAATCGGTCTGTTTTCGACCACGCTCATCGACCTGCTCGAGCGAGGTCACGACATCGGTTTGAAACGCGCCCTCGGCGCGAGTAGGCTTGATATCTGTAAGGAGATTTCCGTCGGCGCGGCGTCCCTGGCGTTTATGGGTGCGGCGGCGGGCGCACTCTTGGCGGCGCTGCTGGTCACGCTTTTACAAGGACCGCTGGGGGAAACCTTTTCTTTCGGTTTACAGTTCAACTGGCACCCTCTAGCAGCTCTGCTTGTGACGCTGACAACCGTTTTGCTAGGCGTCTTGCTGGGCTTTCTTCCTGCCTTAACGCTTACCAGACTCAACCCTGTAGAAGCGTTGCAGAGAAAGGCGTAAATGACGGTTATCCATGACTGACCGACACGAACCCATCGTCCAAACCCGCGCCCGCCCCAAGGGTGAAAAGCGCCGTACCAACGGGGCGCTGTGGGTCTTCGTCGGCGCTGTTCTGCTCGCCCTGCTCACCGTGCCCTTTTTCCTGCTGCGCCCGCGCAGCGATACGTACACCCTGCGCAGTTTTGAAACCGCTACAGTCGCGAGCGGCACGCTTATAGACTATGTACGCGCTACCGGCAGCGTCGTGCCCAAACTCGAGCGCAGCGTCCTCGCGCCGGTCGAAGGCACCCTCGCCGAGTGGCTCGTGGCTGAGGGGGATGAGGTCTCGGAGGGGGCAACCCTCGGGCGCTTGAGTTCGCAGAGTTTGGGGCAGGACGCGGCGGACGCCGAGAAAGAGGTGCAAGCCGCACGGTTGGCGCTGGACAAGTTAGCCGTTGAGGACGGCGCGAGTGCGAGGGGGCTGTCGCTGGAGCAAAAACGCCTTCAAACCTCGCTCGCTCAGGCAGAAGCTGAACTCACTACCGCCCAAAGGCTCTTTGGCGCGGGCGCAGTCTCAAAAAACGAGCTAGATACCGCCCGCTTAAAGGTTGAACAGACGAGAGAAGACGTTGAAAGCAAAGCCTTAGCCCAGCGAGACGCCGTGACGACGAACGACCTCGCCACTCAGGAAGCCCAGCTCAGGCTCGAGCAGGCACAGACCAAACTGGCTAATTTGCAGGAGCAGGAGGCGGGGCTCGAGTTGACAGCGCCGGTGGCGGGGCGCGTCATGAAGCTCAGCGCAACCGTGGGACAGGCGGTGAGCGCCCAAGCGCTCCTCGCGAGCGTCGCCAGCAGCCAGGACGTGCGCGTCGTCGTCACCGTTCCCGAAGCGCAAGCGGGGCGCGTCAGCGTGGGGCAGAGCGCCAACCTCCGCGTCGGCACCACCGACTACAAGGGCAGTGTCGTACAGGTCTCCCCGAACGCCGAAGCGGGTCAAAACGGTCCCGTCGTGTCGGTGAGCTTGAGTTTCGACAGCCCACCCCGGGACATCCGCATCGGCGCGAGTGCGAACGCTGACATCGAAGCCGACCGCAAGGAAGATGCACTCAACCTGCCTAGAGGCGCTTACTTGAGTACCGGCGGCGAACGCTTTGTTTACCTGATCAGCGGCGACACGGCGACGCGCACGAACGTCATCTTCGGCGTCGTTGATGGCAACGCCATTGAGGTCAAAGAAGGGCTTAGAGCGGGCGACACCATCGTAAGCAGCTCGTATGAGGCGTTTAAGGATAAGGCGGAGATAGAACTGGCGAGTGAGGGAGCCATCAACTAAAGAGCGTTTCGCCGGTCTTAGCAGCTGCCAATATCAGCCGAGCGGTTCCGAACGACGGTGAGAACGAAGCGCGAGTAGAAATAAACGCAACCGGTTTACTGTCAATAAGCATGAAACGCACTATAAACAGTTATAGCGATCATCAGAAATACTGATTCGAAATGGCGCAGGCATCATCACTGAAAGTGCGTGCTAGACTATGCTTTACCTTCTCAGATTGGCTCAAACCAGATGATACCTGCTATAGAGGCTGAAAGTTCAGGGTTTTTCAGTGCGGCTTTCAACCTACAAAGACTTAGGAGGAAAAACCATGAATGACCCTGCACAAACAAAGATGATCGACCTTAAAAATATCTACAAGGTCTACAACATGGGTAATGTAGACGTTCCGGCGCTGGACGGGGTAGATTTCGCTATGAAGCGTGGCGAGTTCGTGAGCGTCGTAGGGCAGTCGGGTTCGGGCAAATCGACCTTGTTACACTTGCTGGGCTGTTTGGACACGCCAACCTCGGGAAGCTACAAACTAGAAGGGCACGACATCACTCGCTTACCAGACAAAGAACTCTCACGTATCCGCAACCGGCACTTTGGCTTCGTGTTTCAGGCTTACAACCTGTTGTCCGACATGACCGCACTAGAAAATGTAGAGCAGCCGCTGGTTTACGCCAAGGTCGGGGGCAAAAAGCGCACCGAACGAGCTAAGATGATGCTCGAGAAAGTTGGACTAAGTGACCGGGTCAAGCACATGCCGAGCCAGCTCTCCGGAGGGCAACAACAGCGGGTGGCGATTGCTCGAGCCCTCGTCAATAGCCCCACCTTGCTGCTAGCCGACGAGCCCACGGGCAATCTAAACACCGAAGCGGGAGACGCGGTACTAGACATCTTGCTCCGGCTACACGAGGAGGAAACCATGTCTATCGTTATGGTCACACACGACCCTCGCGTTGCCCTATTGGCACAGCGGCAAGTGGTGTTGCAAGACGGGATTACGGTACAGGACGAGGCCATCGTTGGGCGTTTGACTTTGGCACCGCAGAGCGTCGCTCGAAGTTAAAATGGAACGCATCAAGAGAGACGATGCTTATAGGGCAAGGCGTCAGAGTCATCCAACATCCTCTTTGCCCTGTTTATTTTAGTGAAGACGTTAAATAGGTAGTCTTCCAGTCAAGAGTTGTCAGGAATAGGGACAGTGTGAAGTAGGCGTTCGGTTGACCAGACAGTATCGGTCAAGCCTGCTACTGTAGCAGCAGGGCTTACGCGTGTAGATTTATGACGTCCTATTCGCATTCGATATGTAGCTTTTCAAGGGACAGAATTCGGCTTTATACCCTCTTCGAGCGAACTCTGTTTTCATTTCGAAAGGTTCATAGCGACTTCTTTCAAAGAATTGGCGTACATGCGTACGCCCTACTGTAGCAGGCGTTCTATGCTGATAGCGTCTTTCGAAGCGCTTAGCATGAGGATTGCAGTCTAAGCGTAAGTGCGAGGTTAAAGGCGGACTCCAAAATGTCGCGAGCACGAGGGAAAAGGTGGCGCTGATAGCGCCCTCGGTAGTCGGTGTAGTCACGTAAGAGCTTATCAGTGTTGCCTACCATGCTTTTCGTCAAACCTAATGTATAGGCGAACTGCCACACAAGTTCTGTAAATCCTACTGTAGTGCGCTCCGTTTCCTTCAACTTATCCGCGAAACCTGGCCAATACGCGACTGAATCTTTGAACCACTCCGGTAGATTAGGAATATCTAGGTCGCCTATAACTGAACTCGGAGAGCGTTGCTCATACGAGGGCAACCAACCGACACCTACGCAGAGCACATTGAATATAGCAAGTATCATTTGGTTTGAGCCAATCCGAGAAGAGGGAACGCAGTCTAGCGCGCACGTTTGGAAATGATACTTGCGTGATTCAAGCTCAGTGCTTATGTGAACTGCTATATAAGCCGAGCTATGACGCCGAGGTGCTGGGCGAAGTACCCGAGATCATCACGAGAAAGGGCGAAGTTAGGTGGTGCCACGAGATTATCTCACTGGCTTTGGCGGAAAAGGTTGATAGCGAAGGATGTCTTTAACCGACCGAAGGAAATCGGTCAAGCCAGCCGCCATCGCAGGCGAGCGCTTCTCATAGAGCTTTTTGCCTTGCGGTTGGGGTAACAGCTTTCTAAGTGAGCGGTTGGCACGCCCCCAGTTGTAGACAGTCATAGCCCAAGCGCCGATGGCATCACGAGATTCAGGTCGGCGGGCAAAGGCTAACGATTTGCGCACACAAAAAGCGTCCATGCGCCTGGCTGTGCCGTTTTTCCGTTCGACAGCGCTGGTGTTGGGCTGGTTGTAGCCCAAGCGTTGCAGTTCTCGCTCGAGACGCTTACGACTACCGTGCGCCAGTTCAACTGTCACTTCGACGAGCCGTTTTCCCTGACGCTTCTTGATACCTATGCGAACTCGGCTGTCTCGACGGGTTCTCCCGCTGAGCCCGCGCCTCCTGTCAACGAACTGCAAGGAATGCAGGCGTATGGGCGTGCTAATGAAGCTGCGCCCTCGAGTCTGAGTGTTTACAGCCGCTCGCAAGGTGTTGGTGGTGCTGCCGACGCGGATACCAGCAGCGCCGCCGGGCAGCAAGCCGAGGCGATGTCCGGGCAGAGGTCATCTGAGAGCTTGCGCGTCTATAGCTCGGGCGACGCACCCTCCGCTCAGATTCAAGTTGCAACGCCGACCGATGATCCCTTCGCGAGGCCACCTCACAATTTACCTACGTCGTCTGCTGCTTCTGTAGCAGTGCCCGCCCCGCCATCGGGCGGTGCTGCCGAGGCAACATCTATGACGACAATGCCCGCATACCGACCTGGTGACACGGTGCAGGCGACGCTCGAGGCACTTCTACGCCTCGAGCTGCTCCAAGCTCATGCGAAAAGCGCCCCGGAGATGGTGGCGTTCACAGTGCGTACGGTGATCGACGGCTGCGCGAAGTGAAGGCTGATAAGCCGCCGCACCTCCACGGCGGCGCTACAATACGGCTTTGACACTCAAGTGGTTATTTTGTGTTGTGCGCCAGACACGCGCATTATACGCGTTGTGGATCATCTTGTAAGTCCGCAAGATGTTTTCTTAGTAGTTAGCGTTGGCAATACGGAAAGCCACTTCCGAAGCGTACGCGAGATTAACCGGATGCACCAATTGCGCTCATGCGGTGGTTAGTTTGGAGGACCTTAAATTTCGGAAGCCTCGCCCATTGATAGACCTAGGGCTTCGCACTCAACAAGGGTCAGCTTAGCTAACGGACCAATGCCAGACGTTTGTGCAAAGAGGATGAGGGTGTATCACCTCAAAGGTCTCTTCTCACGCCACCTTCACCACCACCTTGCCGCGCACCTCCCCAGCCTCCATATAGCGGTGGGCCTCGGGCAAGTCCTCGAGCCTGAATGTTTGGTCTAAGGGCACCCGCAGCTCCCCTCTTTCGATGAGGCGGGCGAGGAAAGCGAGGTCGTAGCTGCGCTCTCTGGCTGGGATAAAGTGGTAGCGCGGCGCGGCCCCTAGTCTCGAGGTAACGGCGTTAAGCGCCCCCCTTGGACTCAAGCGGGTGCTGACCGCTCTACCCTCGTCGCTCAATACCCTCTGGAGTTCAGCGAACTCGCGCTTGCCAGCGGCGTCAAAGACGACGTCCCAGCGCTCGGACCTTTCGGAGAAGTCCTCCTTTTGATAGTCGATAATCTCGTCCGCACCGAGGCTCTCGACGAAGTCGCGCTTGGCCCCGCTACAGACGCCGGTGACGGTGCCGCCAAACCTCTTGGCGAGCTGCACTGCGAACGCGCCGACCCCGCCCGAGGCCCCGTTAATGAGCACCCGCTGGCCCGTCTGGAGGTTCGCTCGGTCTCTCAAGGCTTGGAGGGCAGTCAGCCCGGCCACCGGCACGGTGGCGAGTTTATCGAGAGCGAGCGAGGCGGGGGCGAGCGTTACCCGTGACTGCTTGACGCAGGCGTAGTCGGCGTTAGCACCCCCCTGGTGACCGATAGCGCCGTAGACCCTGTCGCCCGGCAAGAAGGCGGTCGCCTTGGGGCCGCAGGCCACTACTTCGCCGGCGAGGTCGAAGCCGAGGGTGAGGGGCAGCCGCCAAAAGCTTAGAGCTTTCATCTCCCCTCGACGAAGCCCGAGTTCGGCATAGTTGAGGCTGGTGGCGTGGACGCGCACCAGCAGCTCATCGCCTTTGGGCTCTGGAAGGGCGACCTCGTCGAGCCGCAGGACGTCGGGGTCTCCAAATTGGTGTAGGCGCATGGCGCGCATGGGCACCTCCTCGAGACAAGTTATACCTTTTCCGGTTGAACATGCTACGAAGTAGCGTGTTTAATCCCGAGGAAGAGCCTTCAGCCGCTGCTGGCAAGCTTAACGACAACGCGCGTAGATGTGAAGATGCATACCTTTGGCTGAAGACTCCTGAGCGAGTAGAAACCGCTACGGATTCCGGTGAGTAACGCAGGGGTGCGAATGCATTTTGTAGTGGATTCACCCGGAATCCGTATTATCCGCTATCGGTCAACGAGACTGTGCGCAACCGTAAATTAGTAGGAGCCGAAGGAACCTTTAACCAAGGCACACATTAAGTTGTTAGGAGGCGAGCCGGTTCAACACGTAGAGCAGTTGAGCACCCCGACCCGGACCTCCGACCGGCCCTTCTCCAGCGCTCGGAGCGCATCCTTCGCAAACTTCTCCAGCGTGATGGTCGGCGGTCCAGCCTCCCACGAAGGCGAGACCGATGCCGGAACTGCCGCCGGTGATGTGAACGGTGTTGCCAGATAGCTTCACAGACGTCTCCTGTCGGATGCGCTGAACGATTCTCTTACACTATCTTCGTAGCTCAGCGAGGGCGTAGGAAGTCCGCCAGGCGAGGCTTGAACACTTCTACGACAATCGTCTCTTCTTAGAGCGCTTCGTTCCAACTACGGTAAGCCTTTGTGCAAGAAACGCGCGCAACTCACGCAGAAGGCTTTAGGTTGCGAAAGGCCCGTTTACACGCAGTAATTGGCTTGTATGGAGTTGGTAAGGGTTGAGGCTCTTCCAACGAGTGCGTGGTCAGGCAGCGAGTAGCACCCTCTGGCGTAGTAGATCGAAGTTCGCCCGCCCATACATCTGCCGCTTAATCAATTTGAGCTTGTTGACCTGACCTTCCGTCTGTCCATTACTCCAGGGCAGTTCTAGGGCGGCTCTTACCTCAGCGTAGTCGCGTTTGAGTCCCTCGGCGAACGTCTTTAGCTGCAGAACGCCACTTCTAAGGGAAGTCTCCAGCCAGGCATCGAATTCATCTGCCTCACGCTGGCAGATCATCTTCTGAAACGCTTTGGCGTGCTCACGCATGAAGAGGAACGCTTGGTGCTGTGAGAGGTGCTTGAGGACGAGCGCTTCCTCATCTTTAAGTGTATCCCCATCGCGCACCATCAGCCATGAAAGTTGCGGCGCTGAAGGCAACGCGAGTTTGGCGACGGGTTTATTCGTGTGCTTGTCGCCCGAAGGTTTCCTCTTTTTATTGGGGGTGTGCTCCGAAGGGGTACGGCGTCTCGGCTGCATCCACCATAGGACATGCCACTTCGTGCTCCGGTAGCCTTGGGCGTAAATCTCCCTGTAGAGCTGTGAGGCGTTCTCGCATCCCTCAGCGTGGCGTTTCTCCAAGTAGTCGAGGTAAGGCGTGAGCACATTGGGGACGTAGGGGAAAGGTGCTCTTTCAGGGAAGCTCTCGGCGTAGGCGTAAGCCCGCACCGTTTTCCGGTCCATTCCGAGCTTTTTACTAATCGTTAGCAGCGACATTCCTGATGTATAGAGCGTTTTCACCTTATTGAAGCGCGCTAAACGTTTAGCACGGTTAACCTCACCTGCTTCTTTGGCTGCCCGAGTCGGTCTAGAGGTGCGGTGTCGCCGCGACATGAGCGTTTCGACCTCAGGCTGAAGTTCGGGCGCAACCGGTAGGTGCCGCAAGATTGCGTACACGGTGGCAAGCCACCGCTCGAGCATCTCCTGAAGGTTGTGGAGCAGGTGCCAGCGATCGGCAACCTGAGTTGCCTCTGGTGCACCTGCATTAGCTCCCATCATGTAATCATAAGACCTGTCCCGCACAATGATTTCAACGCCTGGGCTATTCCTAAGCCATAGCTCGAGCGCCGCCGCGCTGCACTCAGAGAGCAAGTCCACGACCTTATGTTTCTCGAGATCGACGAGGACCGTGCCGTAGCTGCGCCCCTTTTTGATCGCCCAGTCGTCCACGCCTAAGACGCGCGGGGTGGGGTTATGCTCCGCCATTTGTGTGCGGATGCTCTGCAACAAGGCAGCCCCGCATAGAGGCATCTGCAGTCTCCCGAGCAGACGCGAGCCAGCTTCACCACCGAGAAACGTCCCCACCGTAGTTTGCAGGTTGATGAGCCGAAAGGTGCGCCTCGCGTGAGGCGCAAACAACTTCAACCTCTCTGTAAACGTGCGCCGCTGGCAGCCCACGTTTAGACAGTAGAAGCGGCGTACCCTGAAACGCAGATGAACAGCCCTTTCGCTGAGCGCCGTGTCCCTGATGGAGCGCGTGTGGTAACTGTGGACTCGCTTCGAACCTAGGGCACAGCTCGGGCAATATGAGCTTCGCTTGCACGCGTGAAGGAAAAGCGTCAGCCCCGTTTCTGAATGTTCGACTCTACCGACTTCACAACCTGGAAATAACCCAAAACAGTTCATGCTCTAGGCTGAGCGTTCTAAGCGCTGAGAACAAGCCCTTTCTAACCACGCACTCGTTGGAAGAGCCGTTAGACCTACTCAAGTCCAGTACCTAAACGCCGCATCGGTGCCGCCGCCCATACCGAACGCGATCTGGATGTTGAGCTGCGCCGTCGCTTCTAAGTAGCGCGCGTTGCGCATCGGTCCGGCATCGACGGGGTCGAAGCCCGCTTGGTCGATGAGCTGCCTCACCACCTCCTTAGCGGCTTTTTCATCTCCACAGTAAAACTCGGTCCCCTTCACACCGCCAAACTGCTGCTGACCCAGCACCATCACATTGGCGAAGATAGTGTTGAACGCCTTGACCGTTTTGGCGGGTAGGACCGCTTCAACGACCTGCTCCCCGGCAGAAGTCGTGTGCCCGATCAGGTTGGACATATAGTCGGGCGCGAGTGGGTTCGTGCAGTCGATATAGATTTGGCTCTCGGTTGACTCGAGCGAAGCGAGGATATTAAGGGTTACGTTTTCAGCCCACGGTGTCGCCACGAAAACAACCTCTGCATTACGGATAGCCTCAACGTAGCCTGCGACCTGTGCGTCGTCATGGAGCAAATCACCTGAGCGCCCGCTCGGATCACGTGAGCCGTAGCGCACCTCATGCCCTTGCTGATACATAAGTAGGCCCAACCTCTTACCGACGTTACCTGTGCCTAACACTGCGATTCTCATAACCTTCTCCTTAGGGTTTGAGTATCGCCACCGGTGACAACGCCATCAGCTTACGGTGCTATGGTTACTAACGTCAACCAGGTACCTGGAAGTAACTGCATAGGAGATGGTTACGTTGAGTAAAGAACACCCTACCGCAAGAGCTAGCGTATATTCGCAGCAGTGTCCCTCGCGCGAATTGCTCGTTCGCGTCGCAGATAAGTGGGCAGCCATCGTCATTGTTACGCTAGACGAGCGTCCCTACCGCTTCGGCGAGCTAAGGAGGCGGGTCGAAGGCATCTCGCAGAAGATGCTCACGCAAACTTTGAGGAACTTAGAGCGCGACGGCTTAGTGAACCGGAAGGTGTTCACCACGAGCCCAATCCAAGTGGAGTACAGCTTGACACCGCTAGGGCGTGAGCTGACCGTCGTGCTGCAGCCCCTACTGGCTTGGGCGGAGGCGCACGTTCCGGATATCCTTGCGCACCGTGTCCGCCACGACCGAGTTGCAAGCTAACCTAGATCGATGAGGGAGTAGGGTGGCTGACGGTGCAGTTGCGCGCGTTCGTCGCAGAAGGCTTTTAGGAAAGACATCTTCAACTCGAAGAGTGATTTCTTTTGCCACCTCGACGAGCCTCGCAATACGGTCTTCGTATTCGAATGCGCCATGAGAGGTGACTGCGTCCGGGTCAAAAGCAGGGTGCTGGGGATTGACGAGATAGTTGTAACTCATGGGAAGCACGACGCTAGGTACTTTAAGCGCCAGCGAACGCCCCTCTTCGACCCAGAGGTCACCGTAGCGGCGCGTTTGACTGTAATCCCTTGAGTCGATATCAGGACGCTGATCAAGCACATCCTCCACGTCCTCGGGGCGGATGTTGAGCGTAAAGAGCCGGTAGCCACGCATGTTAGGGTAGTGCCCCCAGTAGGTCAGGAGTTCTAATGCGCTGAGCGCCAGGTGTTCACCGCAGTAAGCAACCTGCGTATCCGCTGAGTTCCAACGGTTTTCACTAGGGGCTGGTCGAAAGGGTTGGGGGTTCTTAGCTAGTGCCAGCTCGTGAGCGAGCCGGTAAACTCGGATCAAACAACCGCCCCATTGAGGAGCGCAGTGACCAAGTTATCGACCTTCTTCTGACCGTAGTGGGTGCTCAGCAGTGTATAGGGAGACGAACCCTCTAACGCCGCGTTAGGTGCCTTAAACCAGTCACGCGCGTGCTCGAAGCCGAGGACGGCGGCGACCCTAGCAAAAGTATCGCTGATCCCCTCAGCGCGGTCGAGCATGGCGAGAGTCACTCGGTCGTTGCGACTGATGCGGGACTCGCTGACGCCGAGGAGTGACGCAACCTCTTTGCTGCGAAGGTCCAAGAGCGCACCTAGGTTGGTCATCATCGCCCTAGCTGAGAGATGCTCGGGTACCTCACCCTGTTTGAGCCATATGGTGTCGAGTGCATAGTAGTCAAGTCCCGTAATAGCTTCAAAGGTTTTGCGCTTAACCCTGCTAGGTTGATCTGCCGAAAGGGTATGAAAGAACACTTTTGTGCTAGACAAGGTTGCCTGAGGTAAACTTGTAGCCATAACAGCCTCCTTGACCTCAGTATACTTGATTTTGCAAGAGCTAGCGCTTGCATGTGAGGAATGCGAGGTTGAGCTGTTGTATATTTCGTAACCAAAGCAGTCCTGAAAGTCGAATTGCACCCTGATGGAGGGTACGCCGCCGTTTTGGTTCTGCCACCAGTCCGTGGCGACCTTCCCCTGCGGACAGGTGACGCGCTGGTTTTCCCAGTCCACGTCGAAGCTCTCTAGGTCGTAGCCTTGCCCCGCCCGACTCTGCCAACTGCGGTTTATTATTCAGCGGTCCGACAAGCGCGAGCCTGTGCTGTGTGCGGGCCTCCACGAGTAAATCCGCGCCCATGTAGCCCGAATTCACCAGATGCTCGCTCGGGAGCAACTCGCGCTCAGCTAGGATTTCGTGAACGTCGGCTGTCGCTGAAACATCGGCGGTAGATGCAGTCGTAGCCATCACCTACGTGATGAGGTGTGGATAGACCTCGTCGCACGCCTCGGTTATGTGCACTTTGCCCTTCGTCCGGCTTGACTGGATAACGTACTCGCCTTGGTGCTGTTTTATTTTGCGAGCGATTTCGCGCTGCGTGTTGAGTGCGTCTACAGTGACTATGCAGCCTGCTAAGTTGAGCAGCGAGAGTGTATCGAGCAGCCCAGGCACACTGGTAATTTCGTTGCTCTTGCCGTCTACCGCTGTGGAGGTTAAGCACAAACCATGTTGGTGTGAGCAAACATTGAGCATATGCACCGCTCTAAGTTCTTCACTAGCTGACCCGCAGAGCTGCTCACCGTCAACCGAGAGTACATCCTCGGCGCTCAGCCCACCGCCAATAACTGCGCAGGTCGTCAGTGGCGTAAAGACGACGCGACCTGTGCTCGAAGACCTGCTGACAAATCTCAGGCAAGGAGATGTAATGGTCATCTGGAAACTCGACAGATTGGGTCGCTCTCTGAAACACCTCGTTGCGCTCACGAACGAGTTGATCGAGCGCCGGGTCGGACTCATCAGCCTGAACGACCCGGTAGATACAACCACTGCGCAGGGTCGCCTGATCTTCAACATCTTTGCGTCGCTAACCGAGTTTGAGCGTGACCTCATCCGGGAACGCACGTAGGCGGGTTTGCACGCGGCTCGCGCTAGGGGTCGCATAGGCGGGCGTCCCGGTGGATTGTCCAAGCAAGCCGAGGCAACCGCGATGGCGGCTGAAACTCTCTATAAAGAGGGCAACCTCAGCGTGTGGGCTATCACGCAGCAACTGGGTATCAGTAAACCTACGCTTTACAAATACTTAGCACACCGCAAGGTTGTGGTGTGCGGTCGTAGCAAAGAAACTAAGGTCTAGTGCGTGGTCGCCTTTTTATCAGGGGCGGAACACGCTAAGCTCAGCCGCTATCCTGAGGACATGCCCGACGGGGACTTGGGGCGCTTCTTTACGCTGAGCCCTCAGGACCTAGCCCTGATAGAGCAACAGCGCAGTGAGCACAACCGGCTGGGCTTCACCTTACAACTCACCAGTTTGCGCTACCTCGGGTCTATACCTGACGATCTTCTAACACCACCTCCTGACCTCCTCGCCCTGATTGCCCAGCAACTCGGTGTTGCCCAGACCACGCTCAGCCGTTACGGTGAACGCGAGCAGACCCGCAGCGACCATCTGCTACATATCACATGGGATTTGGGTTTCCGGCGGGTCACCCCGCTTGACCTGCTGGCTTTAGAGGATTGGCTGGTCGAATGCTCCCTGGAACACGACAAAGAGAGTTACCTGCTGTGTACCCTGTTGGAACGCTTGCGCTGGCACGCCATCCTCAGACCCGGTTTGAGCAGTCTGGAACGCTTAGTTGCCACGCGCGAAGGAGGTGACGTATGAACGCCTGGCACCTCTGCTGACGGGCGAACGCAAACGCTTTCTGGACAGCTTGCTGATTCCTTTAGAGGGCGAACGGTTCACGCAACTCGCCCGCTTTCAAAACCTGCCGGTAGTGGTCGCATCCTGAATGTCAGAGCAAGGTATGGTTACAAAGATACTTATACGGAATTGCACGGTTTACTTATCCTTACCGAGAGCGTCAAAGCTTACTGTCACAGATGGGCACGACATAGTTTGCAAACTATGTCGTGCAACCTCGTATGACTTGCTATCACTGCGGCAGCGAGAACATTGTCAAGAACGGCGTAGCGCCCAATGGGAAGCAGAAATACAGGTGCAAAAGCTGTAAGAAACAAAGCCGCCCCCTTTCGGGGATGAACGACGAGGAGCCAAGCCCGAATGGGTATACGGAGAATCGTAAGGAGGAGATTTTAAGCGCATATGAAGAGCGTTCGAGTCTTAGAGGGCTAGAGCGCACCTTTAGAGTGGCGCGTAGCACGGTGAGCCGCTGGCTCAAGAAAAACGAAGAATACCAACCTTACACGCTTGTCTCTTTCGATACGCCTGAGCGCGTAGAGCTAGAACTCGATGAGATGCACTCATTCGTGCAGAAGAAAAGCAAGAGACGTTGGCTATGGGTTGCTTTGTGGGTAGTGGTTCAATCCCGAATGATCTCCAGGTTGTAACGGACGAGGAAGCGGTGTAGACAGGTAAGATGCATATGCTCGGACTTAGAGAATGCCAACGTCTTGCGCACGAAGCGAGCAAGACGTTGCCTGAGTGTGTTGTTGAAGCGCTCAACGTGGGAAGTAAGACCTGTAGCTTTACTGACAGCTTGGTGGTGTTCGTCTGGCAGTACGCTCTGATAGGCTTCCCAGAAGTCGCTGTAACGAAGACCTTGCTTGTAGTTTTCAGGAATGCCCTTCCAGAGTTGCTTACAGGTGGCTGCGCCGCGCCCACCTATGACGCAAGCAACCACTTGACGAGTCTGCTTGCATAAAGCGATCCACACCCAGCGTTTCTTCGCTTTCTTCTGCACAAACGAGTGCAACTCATCAAGCTCTAGCTCCACGCGCTGAGGAACATCGAACCTGACAAGGGTGTCTTTCAGTGCGGGGAGTTTTCTTCGTTTTTTTTGAGCCAGCGACTCACCGTGCTACGCGCCACCCCGAAGGTGCGCTCAAGCCCTCTTAAACTGGAACGCTCCTCATACGCGCTTAAAATCTCCTCTTTGCGCGGCTCAGTGTAGCCATTCGGACTCGGCTCCTCACGGCTCTGCTTTTTACAGTCCTTACAGCGATACTTCTGCTTCCCATTCGGCGCTACGCCGTTCTTGACGATGTTCTCGCTGTCGCAGTGGTAACAGGTGAGTGTCTTCGTAACCATGCCCTACTATAGCATTCGGGGTGCGACCACTACCGCTTTGTGTAAGCAGGCCCGTCAAGTGGTCGCTTGCGTCATAGGTGGGCGCGGCGCAGCCACCTGTAAGCAACTCTGGAAGGGCATTCCTGAAAACTACAAGCAAGGTCTTCGTTACAGCGACTTTTGGGAAACCTACCAGAGCGTACTACTAGACGAACATCATCAACCCGTGAGCAAAGCTTCTGGCTTAACCGCTCACGTCGAACGCTTCAACAACACTTTACGCCAACGCCTCGCTCGCTTCGTCCGCAAGACCTTAGCCTTCTCCAAGTCTGAGCATAGGCACCTCAACTGTTTGCATCGCTTCTTAGTTCGTTACAACCTGGAGATCATTCGGAATTGAACCACTACCGAGAATTTTAGAAGCCTTGAAAAGGTGCGATTAAAGTCGGTGATAGAAAGTAAAGTATGAAGTCTCGCGACATTGATATATTTTCGCAGTAATTGAGGTGCGGTGCTCTATGAAGCACCGCACCTTTGAAGGTCTTCCATCCTTGCCAACTCTAAGTCGTTAGAATTGCCAACTCGTTGCCAACTACGAGTTTATTTTGCCGAGTATAGCTTTACTTGACACGTTAGCCACTAAGCTGCCCGATAATCGCAAACATCGGCAAAAACATACCTGCGACGATAAAACCGACCACGCCACCTAAGAAAACAATGAGTAGAGGCTCTAAAGCTGCCGTCAATCCTTCCACAGCCTCGTTGACCTCACGCTCATAGAAAGAGGCAATCTTTTCTAGCATGCTGTCCACCGCGCCCGTTTCCTCTCCGATAGCCACCATCGAGCTAACGAGAGGCGGGAAGACCGTCGGATGGTCGATCAGCGTCGCGCTGATCTGCTCGCCGCGCTGCACGGCTTGTTTCGCCTCGCTCAGCACGTCTTCTACGATGACGTTGCCCGCCGTACCCTTGGTAATCTCGATGGACTCGATGATGTTGACCCCACTTTTAAGCAGGAGTCCAAAGGTATTCGAGAAGCTCGCGATCGCCGTTTTTTGCACCAAGTTGCCGATAATAGGCATTTTAAGGAGGAGGCCGTCGATGACGTGCCGCCCCTTGTCGGTGCGGTAAGCGAAGCCGATACCGCCGACGATACTACCGATGATGATGGGAAGCAAATACCACTGCTGGGTCAAAAAATCGCTGATGCCCATGAGGATTCGCGTGATGAGGGGTAAGTCGCCACCTAGCTGCGTGAGGATGCCCGCGAACTGCGGCACGATCCCCGTGAGCAAAAAGTACGTGACGCCGAGGGCGATCACCATGACGACGGTAGGGTAAGTCATAGCACTTTTAAGCTTGCCGCGTAAGGCTGCTTGCTTCTCCTGATAGCTCGCGATGCGCTCTAAGATGCCGTCTAAGTTACCGGACGCTTCACCCGCACGTACTAGATAGATATAGAGGCGGTTGAAAATACTCGGAAATTTCGCTAGCGCTTCGGAGAGAGGTAAGCCCGTCTCTACGTCCTCGCGAATCTTTTTGAGGGCGTCTTTAAGCCCCTGTTTCTCCGCTTGCTTCTGCAAGATAGAAAGTGACTGCACAACGGGTAGACCCGCATTGATGACAGTCGCGAACTGACGGCTAAAGAGCGTCACGTCGCGCATGTTGGGTTTGCTACCAATGTCTAACCAAGCGGGCAATTTGATGTCGGCGTTAAGGCCGCCTTTAGGCACTTTGATCTCGGTGGGGATAAGTCCTTTGTCACGCAAGGCGGCGGCCACGTCGCGCTGTGAAGCGGCCTCCATCGAGGCGGTGATCACTTTACCAGTGCGGTCTCTGGCTTTATATTCGTAAGCTGGCATGAGGTCTCCTTCAGACGCGGTATTCTGGCTCTAGTTTAGAGACCCGTGACGGGCGGTGCTGGCAAATTCCTTACTTCTTCCACACCGTTTCGGGCGTAGCATAAAACTTCACAGAAGAGGTTTTCTCAGGCAAGGTCTTAAAGCGCTGGAGCGGATGCGCTAGGGTCGCCTTGGGCAACTCGCCGAGCGCTCCGGGCAAGCTAAAGCCGTAGCCTTTATCTAAGACCTCGCCCTGTTCACCTATAGCGACGCACGCGAGAAAGGCCATTTTCAGGGTCGGCAACGCCGTGACGAACGCGCCGTGCCGCTCTGCGCCTGCGATGCTCGAGGCTCCTTTAGCCGGTACCTTCTGAGCGTCCAACAAGCGGTAGCCGCGACCGTATTTCGCAGGCACGACGACGCTGATACCTGCTTCCAAGAGGGCTTTGCGGAGCGGTTTAAGGACGTAGTCGGGATAGCTGATAACGGTGTCGCCGGGGCTAAGGTAGGCGTGCTCGACCAAGTACGTCACGAGCCGCGCCGCCGCCTCGCCCGCACCCTTGAAGTTTGGATGATGGCCGCGCGGCGGTAAGGGGTAAGCGACCTGACGCTCTTTCATAAGCGTCGCCCAAACCCATTCGCGCAGGTCGCCCGCTCGCTCAAACACAAGGGTTTCTTTTGCCAAGTTCAATCTGAGTTGCAAGTATAGCAGGTATACCCCTTGAGGCTGGGTTTGAACCCCTCTTACCTTTTCAACGCGTCACCCCGCTGGCTTTAGGGTGCACTTTCATCCGGTCTGAGTGGACGAAGCCAGAACGTGAGGACGCTGAAACAAAGTCGGAGCGACTCGAGGAGATTGCTCGGGCTGTACGTGCAGACGCGGGCGGAGTCACAGAAGTTTAGCGCAGAAATGCCTCCGTCAAACCCCCGTCCACGCTGAAGATGTGCCCCGTCGTTTTAGCGAACGCGCCGGTACATAAGAGATAGGCGACTTCCGCTTGGTCGGCGAGCGTGATCGGCGCTTTGGTGAGCGTGCGCTCGGCGTAGAAGGCGGCGAGTTTGTCGCGTAACGCTCCGGTATCCTCCTCTTCTGAGAAATCTACACTGTATTTAGTGAGCGAACTTTCCACCCTTTCGCGGGGAAACATGCTGCTCCCTTCAACGACGGTGGCGGGCGCAAGAGCGTTCACGCGGACCTTGGGCGCGAGTTCAACCGCAAGTTCGCGCACGAGATGATTTGCCGCTGCTTTGGAGGTGTCGTAAGCGAGCGAGCCCGTTTTCGGTACGACGCCGTTGACGCTAGTGGTCAGAACAAGTGAGCCTTTCAATCCTTGCGCGTCCCAGATGCGCCGCGCTTCGTTAGAGGCGAGGTGGCTGCCGATGACGTTCACGTCAAAGGTGGTGCGCCACCTCTCTTCGGAGAGACCTCCCGAGGCGTCCGGCGAAAAGAAGACGCCCGCCGTGACGATGAGGTGGTCGAGTCCGCCGTAGGCGAGAACGACCTTACTGAGCATAGCTTGAACGTTAGAACGCGCCGTAATATCCACCTCAGCAGCGAGGGCGGGACCACAGCTCGAGACCCCCGTCCCCGCCACGCCGATGCCTTGCCCATGCGTTTCTATCAGTGCATCCGCTGTAGCTTCTGCTGCCGCCGCGTCCAAGTCCGCACAGACGACGTGCGCCCCCTCTTGCGCTACCCGCGCCGCCACTGCGCCGCCGATGCCGCTGCCCGCACCCACGACGACGACGACCTCTCTTGCAAACGCCTTCTCCGGGGGCATCCGCTGGAGCTTCGCCTCCTCGAGCGCCCAATACTCGATGTCGAAGGCTTCTTGCTGTGGCAGCGAGCGGTAACGCGACACCGCTTCCGCCCCGCGCATCACGCCGATGGCGGAGGTATAGAACTCCGCCGTGACCCGCGACTCGCTCTTGTTTTTGCCCCACGCGATGAGACCGACGCCGGGGATGAGGACGACGGTGGGGTTGGGGTCGCGCATGGCGGGCGAGTCAGGGTGTTTACACGTTTCGTAATACTCGGCGTAGTCTTTGCGGTACTGCGCTAAGCCGCGTTCTAGCGCCGCTACTAAATCCTCTGCGCCGCCCTCTCGAGGGTTCCAATCCACATACAAAGGCTTTATCTTCGTCCGCAAGAAGTGGTCAGGGCACGAAGTCCCCAACTCGGCTAGACGCGGCGCGTCGGCGCTGCTCACGAACTGCACGACCTCCTCCCGAGCCTCCACCGTCCCGATGAACTTGCGCTCCTGCGAGACCATGCCGCGCAGCTTAGGCAGGACTTCCGCTAAAAGGTCGTTTCTTTCGGTTTCGTCCAACGGTTGAACTTTCGCGCCGCCGAAAGGCTCGTCACTCGTCTTAGACTCGGTAAACCGCGCCGCTTTTTCGATGAGCTCGAGCGACCGCTCATAACATTCCTTGTCGTCGTCCGCCCAGTTGATGAGCCCGTGCTGCCCCATCACCAGACCTTTGAGATTGGGGTTTTGCTCGAGCTTCTCCTGCATCGCCACGCCCAAGTCGAAACCGGGGCGCTGCCAAGGAATCCAGCCAATTTCGTCGCCGTAGATTTCGCGGGTCAAGGCTTCCCCGTCTTCCGAGGCGGCGATGGCGATAACGGCGATAGGATGCGTATGGTCCACGTGCTTGCGCGGGATGAAGGCGTGAAGAGGGGTGTCGATTGAACTGGCTCTCGAGTTGAGGTTGTAGGTCGTATGCGGATACATCGCCACCATCTCATCCTCGATCGGTGTTTTAACGCCCTTATTCTCCGCCGAAGTGTAAATATCCCTAAGCCGCATCAGCTTGTCCATGTAGAGCGAGGCGAAGTTTTCGCGCTTAGCGGTGCGCAGGTCGCCGCCCGAGCCTTTAACCCATAAAACTTGGACCTCTTCATCTGTTAGGGGGTCGCTCATCGTCAGCTTACTGCTGGTGTTGCCGCCGCCCGTATTGGTGATGCGCTGGTCTTGTCCTAAAAGGTTCGAGCGGTAGACGAGGCGCTCCACTGGGTCGAGCGTATCGGCGTGAGCGTCGTCCCAGCCGTAAGTGACGTGTTGGAAGTCGGGGATGGTTTGGCTCATGGATGAACTCCTATTCCTAGAGAGGTAGCAGGGGCTAGGCTCGAGTCCTTCAAAGCCGATAGGTTACAAGGTATATTTTCCGAAACGAAGCGTTGCAAGCCCCTGCTTATATTGCACGTTCCCACCAAATATCCACCCGCATATCTTCCCGCTACGGTGAATCTGTTTCGCCTACGCCGTCGGATAGCCGCCACCCCCGCTCCCTGTACCTCTTTCCTCAATCACTCGCTTCGGATACTCGTCCTCGCGCACCGCCGTCAAGGGGTCAGCGGGTGCGCCCATCTCGGTGCGGACCTCTTGGAGTAGTGGGCGCACATCGCTCTGAAAGGCGTCCATCAGAATGCGGTGAGCGCCCAGCACATCCTCGTTCTGCTGCGCGTCCCGCAGCGCGTCATAGTCCACCAAAAGCGCTTTGGCGAGCGCGACCTGACAGTTCACCACGGACAAGACCATCGCCTCTAACTTAGGCTCGATATTGTGGCTCTGGTCGATCATGTACGCGACCGCTTCGCCGCGCTCCCCGAACGGCACAATTTTGGTGTAGATGTCGAAGAGGTCGAAGGGGTTTTGGCTTCCCACGACGAGGTCGTCGTCGGCGTAGTTGCGGTTATTGAAGTGGAAGCCGCCGAGCTTGTTTTCGCTTAAAAGGAAGCTCACGATGTGCGGAATGTTGGTGCTCAGTGGGTGATGCCCGGTGTCCACCAAGACCTGCGCGTTGTCGCCGCATTTGAGGCTCATGACGTACGCCGTGCCCCAATCGGCTAAGTCGGTGTGGTAGAAAGCGGGCTCAAAGAACTTATATTCGATGAGCATCTTAGAGTCTTTGGGTAGCGCGTCGTGCACCGTCTTGAGCCCTTCTGCGAGGTGTTCTTTACGCCGTACCAAATCATCCTGACCGGGATAATTCGTGCCGTCAGCGAGCCAGATGCTTAGTACCTTGCTGTCCGTTTGTCTCATGATGTCGCAGCATTCCAACATGTGCTCCAACGCCTGCTGCCGCACCTCTTCTTTCGGGTGGCAGAGCGAGCCGAGCTTGTAGGCGTCGTCCTGAAAGGTATTCGGGTTGATCGCGCCGAGCCGCACGCCCTGGCCCTGCGCGTAGTCGCGCAACTCGCCGTAATCGTCCACTTTGTCCCAGGGAATGTGGAGCGCCACCGAAGGTGCCGCCCCCGTCATACGGTGCACAAAGCCCGCGTCCGCGACCTTCTGCCAGACGGTTTGCGCCGCCCCCGGTGCGGGAAAGGTCTTAAAGCGCGTGCCCGAGTCGCCGTAGCCCCATGAGGGCGTCTCGACTGCCTGACGTTTCAGCCTCGCCACAATGTTCGCCCTGTTCATACTCGCCTCCTGTACCAGCGTCCTGTGATAGCACAATAATAAACATTTTTGAACAGAGGGATGCAAGGGTGGTTGGGAAACTTGTTTGGAAGAACTTGCTTTTCAGAAGCAATGAAGAATGAGCAATGAGTGAAAGGCTTTAGGCTCATTGCTCACCGTCCGTTCCTGCGGAGATTGCATAACCAGCTTGACTGGATTGCTTTCAACTCATTGCTTACTCTGCCACGATAAGCTGCACTCCGTCCTGCTCGAGCCTCTCCACAATCTCTCCCGGCGGCTCGCAATCGGTAATCAGCACGTCTACGCTCTCTATACCCACGATCGTCCCGAGCGCTTCCTTGCCGAACTTGGAACCGTCTAAAAGGGCGACCTTGAGCCCGGCGGAGGCGATGAGGCACTCTTTGACCTCGACTTCGGGGAGGTGGGCGTCGGTGAAGCCCGCTTGCAATGAGAAGCCTTTGGCGGAAAAAAAGACCTTGTCGGGGTGTAACCGAGCGAGCTGGGCGCAGACGCCTCGACCTACAAACGAGCGGGCGGGCGCGTGGAAGCTGCCGCCGATCATCATGAAGGGCACGCCCGCGCCTGCGAGCGTGTTCGCGCCGTCTAAGCTCGTGATAATCGCCAAGCCAGAGGTGAGGCGCAGCCGCCGCTGCACCTCCAACGCCGTCGTGCTCGCGTCGAAGGCGACGGTGTCGCCCTCGCTGATGAGGTCGGCGGCTGCCCGCGCGATTCGCGCTTTTGCGCCTTGATTAGTGAGCGCTCGAGCCGCGTACGAACCTCGAGCCCGCCCTGACTTCTGAGCCGCGCCCCGCCGTGCACCCGCTCCAAGCGCCCCTCCTCGACGAGCGTGTCTAAGTCGCGCCGAATCGTCATCTCGTGGACGCTCAACATCTCAGCCAAGTCTTTCACGCGGATGACGCGCTCCAAGGTCGCGCGTCGCATGATCTCTTCGCGGCGGGCGGCGGGTACGAGGTCGGTGTCCATGTTGGGCGTATTAAACCAGAAAAGTTAGGAAGAGAAAAGGGAATCAGGAAGGGTAGCAATGAGTTGAAAGCAATCCAGTCAAGCTGGTTATGCAATCTCCGCAGGAACGGACGGTGAGCAATGAGCCTAAAGCCTTTCACTCATTGCTCATTGCTTTCAACTGCTCAACGATTGACGTGTGATAACTTCTGTGTTAATTTGTTCGAATCTCAGTATTGAATGGCTGGCGAGGCAGATAAGCGCGTCGCGCTCAGCCTAAGGTTTAGAAGTCACGTGCGGGCGGAAGCCTTTTGAAAGGGGTCTCGTATCGCTTTATCGCGCCACAACCACGCAAGGTTTCCTTTCGGTCCATGTGCGGTGCGGGTCGTCGCTGCCCCTATTTGTCCGACCGGAGTGATTCATGGCTGACCTGCTCACCATGCGCGGTATCGGCAAGCGCTTCGGCGGCGTGCAGGCGTTAGAGGGTGTGGACTTCACGCTGCAAAAGGGCGAAGTACATGCCATTGTGGGCGAGAACGGCGCGGGCAAATCGACGCTCATCAAAATCCTCTCGGGCGCACATCAGCCCAACTCGGGTAAGATTGTACTGAACGGAGAAGAGGTCACGCTGAGCGAGCCGCGCCAGGCGCAGGACTTGGGCGTCGCGACGATTTACCAAGAGGGCAGCCTCTACCCGGATTTGTCTGTTCTCGAGAACCTCTTCATCGGACATCAGATTAAAAAACGCTTCGGGCTGCTCGACTGGCAGGAGATGGCACGCAAGGCGGAAGAGGTCTTTGGCGACCTCGCCATCGACTTAGACCTCAAAGCCAGGGCGGGCGACTTGAGCCGCGCTCAGACGAAACTCGCCGAAATCGCTCGCGCCCTCTTGCGCCAAGCCCGCGTCATCATCATGGACGAGCCGACTGCCGCGCTACCCTCGGACGACGCCGAAAGGCTCTTTAAGCTCGTCAAGGATTTGCGCTCGCAAGGGGTCGCGGTCATCTACATCTCGCACCGTTTGGAGGAGATTTTTGAAATCGCCGACACGGTAACGGTCTTGCGCGACGGGGAGAAGGTCGGTCACAGCTCCGTCAAAGAGGTTGACCAAGACTGGCTCATCCAGAAGATGGTCGGGCGCGAACTCAAAGACCTCTACCCGCGCAACCGGCGCGAGGCGGGGGCGGCGCTGCTCGAGGTCAACTCTCTAACGCGCACGGGCGTCTTCGAGGACATCTCTTTCCAGATTCGCGAAGGCGAAGTGGTCGGCATGGCGGGCTTGGTCGGCTCAGGTCGCTCGGAGGTCGCGCGGGCGGTTTTCGGCATCGACCCCTACGACGAGGGCAGCGTCACCTTAGACGGAGAACCGCTCCCGCACAAACCTAAAGAGGTCATCGCCAAGGGGGTCGCGCTGTTGCCCGAAGACCGCTCGGCGCAGGGGCTTGTGTTGCCCTTTTCGGTTAAAAATAACGTCGCGCTGCCCGTGCTGCGCTCCTTGCATAAAAACGGCATCTTGGACGAGCCGCGCGAAAGGAAGTTGGCGAACGAGTTCATCGAAGGCTTGAGCATCCGCACGCCCTCGGCGTACACGCCCGCCGCGTCGCTCTCGGGCGGCAACCAACAAAAGGTGGTGCTCGGCAAGTGGCTCGCCTCGGAGCCGCGCGTATTTATCTTGGACGAGCCGACGCAAGGGGTGGACGTGGGCGCGAAGCGTGAGATTCACCGGCAGGTGGACGAGTTAGTGCAGCGAGGGGTCGGGATTTTGCTCATCTCCTCGGACTTGCCCGAAGTCTTGGGGATGGCGGACCGGATTTTGGTGATGCGCGAGGGGCATATTGTAGCGGAGTTGCCGCAGGGCGTGGGTCCCGAAGAGGTCATGCGTCACGCGACGGGTTTGTCTTCTGAGGAGTCCAGCCAATCCGGTAGTGAACCCGACGCGCAACAGAATGAAGAAGAGAACGACAAGGAGGCGTCCCATGTACATTGACCGAGGGCGTGAGGTCTCCATCGCTGTTTTTCTGGGCGTCATCGCGCTCGTGCTCCTCATCTTCGCGCCGAACTTCTTTTCGGTGGGCAACTTAGCGGATATCTTAGTCAACACCTCTTACGTCGCTATCGCCGCGCTAGGCGGGATGCTCGCTATCTTGACAGGGCAACCCGACATCTCCGTTGGCTCAATCTTAGCGATTTGCGCCATCACTGCGGGGACGCTCAGCAAGATGGGCGTGCCCGTCTTCGCTGTTTTCCTCATCGCTTGCGGCGTCGGCGCGACCTTGGGGCTCATCAACGGACTGCTCGTCACACGCCTAGGCATCCACTCGATTATCGTCACACTCGGGACGCTGAGCATCTACCGGGGCGTCTTGCTCTACGTCACGGGCGGGGCGTGGGTCTACGACTTGCCGCCCGACTTCCGTCAGCTCGGCTTGGGCTCGGTTTTAGGCATTGAGAATCCGATTTGGGTGGCGGTGCTCGTCCTTGTGGCGGGAAGTTTCGTGCTGCGCAACACGGCGTGGGGGCGTTCGCTCTATGCGGTGGGCTCGAGCGAAGAAGCCGCCCGCCTCTCCGGGGTGAACCCCTCAAACATCATCACGAGCGCGTTCACCGTCAACGGCGCGTTGGTCGGCGTCGCCGCGATGGTCTTCGCGCCGCGCTTTTCGACCATCCAGTCGAACATCGGCACGGGCTTCGAGTTTCTGGTGATCACCGCCGTAGTCGTGGGCGGCGTGCACATCTTTGGCGGCTCGGGGACGGTTTTGGGCGTAGCGCTCGGCTCGCTTCTCGTCGGTATTACCGGAACGGTGCTCGTATTTCTGGAAATCAGCGCCTTTTGGGAGCAGACCTTACATGGGCTTTTTATCCTCTTAGCGGTAGGCTTCGGCGTGTTCCAAGCTCAAAGGCGGAGCGCAAAGGCGCGGCAAGCTCGAGCGGAGAGCGCGGGTGAAGCCGCGTGAGCCAGGCCGGTGCGCAGCGCGGCGGCTGGCGCGAGGTGCTGCGCGAATACACCGTCGAGACGATGCTCTTCGTCGTCCTCATCGTCGCCGTCATTATCATGTCACAGCTCTCGCCCGCCTTTTTGTCCACGCGCAACCTCTTTAATATAGTCCGCTTTACCGCCGAGATCGGCATTATTTCACTCGGCATGACAGCCGTCATCTTAACGGGCGGCATCGACCTCTCGGTGGGCTCGATTCTGGGGATGTGCGGCATCGTCATGGGGGCGCTTTTCGCGGCGGGCGTGAGCATCTGGCTGGCGGCGCTTATCGCGCTGGCAGCGGGTACGGCGGCGGGAGCGCTGAACGGGTTTATCATCACCCGCACGGGCGTTCACTCGCTCGTGGTGACGCTGGCGACGCTGGCGATCTACCGGGGTGTGGCTTTAGGCATCTCGCAAGGGGATTCGTACCGGGGCTTTCCTGAAGCGTTCTTTACGCACTTGGGCAAGGCTACATTGGTCCGGTTCCGGTGCAGCTTCTTATCTTCGCGGTGCTCGCCGTCACCTTCGGGCTGCTGCTCAGTCGCACCACCTTCGGGCGCTCGGTCTACGCTTTCGGGCACAACAAGCTCGCCTCGAGATTCTCCGGTTTGCGCGTGGACCGCTTAGAACTCGTCGTTTTTACGCTCTCCGGCTTTCTAAGTGCGGTGGCGGCGGTGATTTTTGTGTCTAGGGTCTCGAGCGCAAGAGGTGACGCCGGGCAACTGGTCGAGTTGGATGTCATCACCGCTGTCGTTCTAGGCGGCACTGCCTTAACAGGTGGACGCGGCACGGTTTGGGGCACGCTCTTAGGGCTCCTCATCATCGGCGTTGTGCGCAACGGTTTGACGCTGGCGTTTGTGCCTTTAGAGGTGCAAGCCGTCTTCGTCGGGCTGATTCTCATTGCGGCGGTTGCCGTGAATCAGCGGCTGAGGCAGGTATGAGTTCCTCGAAAGGAGGTGAAAAAAGCTGGTAGACAAATGATAGGACATGTCATTCTGAATGGAGCAAAGCGCAATGAAGAATCTCTGCATTCGCCTTCTCCTTTTGTAGAGAATGGAAGTTACGCAGTTTTGGCACAGCCAAACGAGACCCTTCGACAACCGGGCTTCGCCTAACTGCGTAAACAGGGTGACATTCACGTCGTAAACCTTAGTGAACCTGTATTCAACTTATTACACAAAGGAGTCTCCATGAAACGCACCCTTCTCATCCTCGTCACCCTTACCTTCTTCACCCTCGGCACCGCCCAACAGCTCACCGTCGCCATGATCCCCAAACTCGTCGGCATCGACTACTTCGCCGCGACGGAGCAAGGTGCACAGGAGGCGGTGGACGAAATCGGCAACATCCGCTTTATCCACCGGGGACCCACTACCGCGAGCGTGAATGAGCAAATTCAGCTCATCGAAAACTTCATCACGGCGGGTGTGGACGTGATTGCGGTTGCGCCCAACGACCCGCAGGCGATTGCGCCCGCGCTGCAAAGCGCGATGGACGCGGGCATCCAAGTCGTGACGTTTGACGCCGACGCGAACGCCCGCAACCTCTTCGTCAACCAGGTGACGTTCGAGGGCTTCGGCGAAACGCTCGTTGACAACATGGTCTCGCAGGTCGGCGAGGACGCGCGAGTGGCTATTGTGACCTCGAGCCTCACCGCCCCCAACCAAAATGCCTGGATAGACGCCATGAACGCCCACATCGAAGAGAACTACCCGAACTTCGAAATCGTGGACACCCGCCCGAGCGAAGAGGACCAGCAGCTCGCCTTTAGCGTCACCCAAGACCTCTTGCGCGTCTACTCCGACTTAGACGGTATCTTCGCGCTCTCCTCAGTGGCTTTCCCCGGCGCAGCCGAAGCGGTGCAGCAAGCGGGGCGTGGCGGCGAGGTCGCCGTGGTCGGCGCGTCCACCCCGCAGCAGATGGCTCCTTTTATGGAAGCGGGCGTCATCGAGAGCGTGGTGCTCTGGAACCCGGTGGACTTAGGTTACTTGACCATCTACGCCGCCAAAGCGCTCGTGGAGCAAGGCTTAGAGCCGGGCAGCACCTTCGAAGCGGGGCGCTTGGGCTCGTATGAGGTACAAGAGGACGAGACGAGCATGTGGGTGCTGCTGGGCGATCCGTTCGTTTTTACGTCGGAGAATATAGGCGACTTTAACTTCTGAGCAATGATTGAGAGAAGGACTGAGTGCTGTTACGTAGTTTCTGCGTAGCAGAGGAACTGAGAGGAAAGTAAAAACTCAGTCCTCAGTCCTTTTCCCTCAGTCCTTTTATCTCGACTCAAAGAAGCCTCTGAAATCTCTCGTATGCCTCCTCCCACGCCTCCCCGTGTTTGGGTTCATATCTCCGCTGCGACACCGACGCCGCTACGACGCGCCGTCCCGCTGCAGGGTCGTCAATGTGACCAGTGGCAATCGCCTGCACCATCAGGTTGCCGAGCGCGGTTGCCTCGATAGGTCCAGCCACAACGGGGCGCAAACAAGCGTCAGCGGTGAATTGGTTCAAGAGGTCATTTTGGCTACCGCCGCCGACGATGTGGATGGTGTCTAAGCGGCGACCTAGTAAGCTTTCCAAACCTTCTAATACTGAGCGGTATTTAAGCGCTAAGCTCTCCAGAGCGCAGCGGACCACCGCGCCAACGCTTCCCGGCTCGCCCTGGTTCGTCTCGCGGCAAAAGCTGCGAATCGCGGCGGGCATGTCGCCGGGGCTCAAGAAGGTCTCCGCGCCGGGGTTGACGAAGGAGCGAAAAGGTTCGGCTTGCGTCGCCCTCTCCAAAAGGTCATCCCAGCTATAGTCCTCGCCCTCGCGCTGCCACCTCTTGCGGCTCTCCTGCAAGAGCCACAAGCCTGCGACATTTTTAAGCAGTCGAATCGTGTTTCCTACGCCGCCCTCATTGGTTACATCTAACGCCCTTGCTTCCTCACTTAACATGGGCTCGCTGAGTTCGACGCCCATCAAGCTCCAGGTTCCGCTGCTGATGTAGACGCTGTTCTCGTCCAACTCAGGAATCGCCGCGACTGCGCCTGCGGTGTCGTGGGAGCCGGTGGCGATGATGGGCACATCCGTCAAACCAACCTCTTCGGCGACGCTCTCTAAAAGAGGTCCGATGACAGTTCCAGGCTCGACTAAGTCGGGGAAGATATGCGTTGGGAGCGAGAGCGCGTCTAACACCTCTTCGTCCCACGTGCGGCGCTGCGCGTTCAAGAGTTGGCTGGTCGAGGCGATGGTGTATTCGCCGACCTTGCGCCCCGTGAGCCAGTAGTGGAAGAGGTCAGGCATCATGAGGAGCGTTTGGGCGCAGCCCAACCTGGGGTCTGAGCGCATACTGTAGAGCTGGTAGAGCGTGTTGATCTGCATGAACTGGACGCCTGTACGCTCGTAGAGGAAACCGTTCCCGACCTCTTGGCTGACCCGCTCGACCATTCCATCCGTGCGAGCGTCGCGGTAGTGATACGGGTGTCCGAGCACGCTCCCTGCCTCGTCCAAGAGGGCGAAGTCTACGCCCCAGGTGTCCACGCTGATGCCCTCGAGCGGCATGTCAGGGTACATCTCCGCGTAGCGGCGCAGCCCCGTTTTAATCTCTTGCCAGAGCCCCAGCACGTCCCAGTGCAAGCGCCCCAACACGTTGACCGGACCATTAGGAAAGCGGTGCAACTCTTCAAGCTCAAACCGCTCACCACTGAATTTTCCTAGCAGAACCCGCCCGCCCGACGCGCCCAGGTCTACAGCGATGAAGTTCGCCTTATTCACGTGAAGGTCCTTTGACTAGCTCGAGCCGCCTGTAATGCTCGTCCAAACGCCCATCTATCCGCGCCGCGTCCTCATCCGGTAAGAACTTAGGACCGCCCAGCGCATACGTCCCTTGCAGCGTCTTCGCCCACTTGTCCGCCATCAGATGAATGTTCGTGACCTCTTTCGGACTTTGACCTAACGCGACTAAGCCGTGATTTTCCATCAGCAGAAGTTTGGGAGGATAACCGTACTTCGAAGCGTAGCGCTCCAACTCCCGCTGCACCGCCTTAGCGAGCGCGAAGCCGGGGTCAACGTAGGGAATCGTGGCGACGTGGAGCCCGCAAACAACAACCGCGTCCGGGAAGATGTGGCGCTCGAAAGGTTCCGCGCCCAAGTTGCTACAGAGGATTTGATTGACGGAAACTGTGTGTGTGTGTCCGACCCACGACGCACCGGAGCGCAGACAGAGCGCGTGCAAAAAGGTCTCGACGGAGGGCTTTTTGTGGTTTGAATCAGCGAGCGCGGCGACGAGGGCGTCCTCGACCTCTTGTTCGTCCATCTTTTCGCGTTGTAAGAGGTTCACAATTGGCTCGAAGCGCACGCGGCTCACGTCCGTCTCGTCCAACGTTCCCAAGCTGCTCCCCGACGCCTTGACCCAGAAGGTGCCGTCGCCGCAGTCCGCACTCGTATTGCCCTCGCCTAAAATCGCGAACTGCCGCGCGTCCTCCCCCAAGTTTCGCGAGAGCGTGATGAGGTCATCCCGCAGGGTTTTTGGTGACGCTGCTACTGCCATGCTTGCCTCCTGATACGCAGGCTTGGACGAAGGGCTCGAGCGCCGGACAACCCGCGTTTTGCCACACCTCGAGGTCGTTCACACCTCTTTCTACGGCGCTTAATACCGCGCGTTTTTCGGCTTCGTCTACGTCTTCGCTCCGCCAAAGGTCGGGAAGTGCCGAGGGTTTCATGCTTGCGACCTCGAGCGCCGCCGCAACCCCCAACGCAAAACGGTGAGGCTGCAACCCTTCGCGCAGCGCCAAGCGCACCGTCCCGATGAGGCGGTCACGCCAGCCGAGCTTGCGCGGCGCGTCTCGCCCGACCCTCGCCACCGTATCTTTGAGGTTCGGATTGAGCATCCGTTTCAGCAATCCATCTGTAAAGTCCGCGTAACCTTGCGGGGTGAACATCGAGTCAGCGTCTTGATATTTACGCAGGAGCGCCGCACCAGATTCCTCTAAAGCTGCCGCTCGCAAAAAGCGTAAAAAGCCCGGTACGTCAGCGAGGTCAGCGATATAAGTGACACCTAACATCGTGCCGAGATACGCCGCTAGAGCGTGGGTGGCGTTGTGACCGTAGAGCTTCGCGTCTTCGAATGGGGTGAGGTCGTCTTTTTCGGTAAAGTTTATTAAGCCGCGCTCGAACGGTGCACCGTTTGGAAAGGAAACTTTAGACGTGAGGATGTGGCGGTAGCTTTCGACTAAAAAGGCGCGGTCGCTACTCGGGGTGACGGGCTCGAGCGCAAGCCCTCTAATCTCACCTAAACCGTGAACGGTGCGGCTCATCTTGCCGATAACGGTGTTGACGAAGCAGCCTTTCTCCGCAACATCTCTGTGTTCGCCTTTAGGTACAATGCTCAGTACGGCAGACTGTAGTATTTGCGCGGCTTGCGTGTGGTTTTCCGAAGCGTAGATCACCGCTTTAGAATCACCATTCACAGTTTTACGTTTCAGCCCCCGTGCAAGAAGCCGGTGGAGGCTTTCGGGTCCGTCGCCGATGTAGTCGTCCACGCTCGAGACCGCCACCGCAATCTCTGAGGCTTCCGCTACTGCCTCGACAAGGCGCTCTCGCTCGGCGGCGATGTTGACATCAAACATCTCAACCGGACCGACCTTGACCGTCTCAGCACCCTCTTGCTGCGCGATGTTGAGCGAGATATACCCTTTCGCCGCACGGACGCGGGCGATGACCTCTTTACGGCGGTACGCCACGACGAGCCTGTCAAACGCGCCCGAACGCTGCGCCTCAAAGAGGTAGAGCCCTGCCTGAATAGCGCCGAAGCCGAAGCCGACGAACGTTTTTTGTCCGACAGGCGTCACAGGTTCCTATTTTCTGATATTGAATTCAAATACTTTTGTTCGTCCGCCGCCGTCCACCCGCGAATCTCTCGCACCTTTTTACTCCGCCGATGCGGGTAGACAACTGCTTTGCCGTCGAGTTCTCGCCGTTTTATACGTTCAATAAATTCAGGCGCGTGCGCCAAGTCTCCCACCGCTGCGATGTGTCCGGCGACCTCTAACGCGCCCGCTTCTATCAGCTCGAGCGTCCTCACCACGTCCCACGGCGAGCCGCCCGACGAGCCCGTCACGATTTGCTCTTGATAGTGGATGAGGTTGCCGTCTAACATAACCTCGCGCTCGTCCGCCGTGAGTCCACCGAAGAGGTTTAAGACGCCGCCACGCCCAACGTGGCTTTGCGCCGCGCTAATCGCTTTAGGCGAACCAACCGCCACGATGACGTCATCCGCGCCGCGCTGGTTGCTGAGATGGTGGATAAGCTCGAGCACATCTCCGTCGGCATGAACCGTGTGAAGTGCCGTTCCCTGCGCTTCTGCTTTCGTTGCAAAGAGGTCGCGAACACGCGCCAACCTCTCCTTCGCAAAATCTGTCACGATGATCGCGCTCGGGCGGTAGCTGAGCGCCACGTCCACGTGCATCCGCCCCATCGCGCCCGCGCCGACAACCACGGTGACGCCGCCGGGTTTGAGTCCTTGGATGGTTGTGCGGCGCTCGAGCGGACTCGCTTGACTTGCATGTAGATGATGGTCTTGCGCCGAGACGACGCAGGAGATAGGCTCGCTGAGTGCGCCGTGTGCCGCCGTGACCCCGTCCGGCAGAGGCAGCAAACAACCTGCCTCTAAGACCTCTTCAGGAATCAAGACATATTCCGCCAGATGCCCCGGCAGCGTGTAGCCCACCGCGAGTTTGTGGATGCGCTCCGGGTGCTGATAGCGTTCGCGGTGGTTGATAGGCGGATGGTCCACGGCGGGCTGAATCACGTAACGTTCACCGACGCTGTACGTTCCTTGGAGTTCTTCGCCGATTTGAACGAGCGTCACCGCGCCCTCGTCACCCAAAATTAGCGGATGCTCGTTCACATCCCAACCGTAAAGATAGTTGTGCTCGGAGCCTTGAGAAATGAGCTTGAGTAAACTCGTGCAGATGCCTGCGGCGTCTACGCGAGCGAGAAGCTGTCTCGGTCCTGGCTCGGGCGTCGGGACGGTGTAGACCCCTAAGTGCTCGAATCCCCTACCGGAAAGGACGAGCGCACGCATGGTCGCGGGGATGCTCATCGCTAGCGGAGCAGAATGTCCTGGACGCGCAAAGAGGTGTTGCGTGTCGGGTGCTCGAGAGTGTCACTCGGCTGATAGCGTTGCTCGAGCCCATAACCCTCCAGTGTTGGCTGGCGGTACACCGTAATTTCACCATACTGAAGGTCAACGAGCCACACTTCTCGAATGCCCGAGCGAGCGTAGAGCGGAATCTTGGTCTCACGGTCATATGCCAGCGAGGAGTCGGCGACCTCTATAGCCAGTAGCACGTCCTCCGGTCTCGGATGCTGTTCGGCGTAAAAGTCGGCGCGAAAGGCGACCAACGCGAGGTCAGGCTCAGGCTCATTGAAGTCATCCAAGCGGATGGGGTCCTGAACTCTCAGGATGACAGCGTCAGATAGGGCTCGAGAAAAGAGTTTATTGATCCTGCTCACGCACGCCGCGTGTCGGCTCCCTATCGGTGTCATCGTAATGACCTCTCCCTCGATGAGCTCGACCCTGTCGTCTTCATGCAAAATTCCCGCCTCAGCCATCTTGTAATAATCGTCGACGCTAAAGCGGTACGTCGTCACAGGCGCGGTTGCCATATTGACCTCCTCTCCCTATCTTAGTACGCGCCGCGAAGAGGCGGTCGGTGTTCAAAGTTGGGCATGTTTGGCTCCGTAAGTCACCTCACCGATGCGCCTCTCGACCTCTTGCGCGTCTTCAGAGGTCAGCGTGCCCATCTCATAGTCACAGCGCCACATCCCACCGGGCGGCACAGTCTTTACGTTGCCCTTCGCCTTCTCCGCGCCGTACCCCTCCGGCTCCGCCGTTGCGGGGTCTACCATGCCGAGCGCGTCCTGGTCGGGTGTGCGGCAAATCCAGCGCACGCCCACGTCCAACTGTTCAGGGCGGTGGCGCACGTAGTCCGCCGCGCCGTTCGGATGAACCTGTAAGGTGTGCGCCCAGCCGTTTTCGTCGGCGAGGTAGTCGATAAAGAAGACGACTTCGGGGTCAAAGGTGAGGTCGGGCTCGAGCCCATGATGTTTCTCGGGCTGCTGCGAGAGTTCGTCTAAAAACTCTGCGTAGCCAGGTTCAGGCTTGACGTGCGAGGGGATGCTCTTACGCACGCGCACGTGCTCGGGGTCTTTTTTCGCGCTGTAGAGAAGCTGCGCGTGGTCTACCGGGCGAAAGTTGATGTGCGCCAAGTACATCAGCTCCATCGGCGTCGCTTTGAGGTTCGTCACGGTTAGAGAGGTCGAGATGAGGCTACTGTCCGCGTGGAGTTTGACAAGAGGTTCCGCCATGTAGTTCGTACTGAACGCAACCGTGTGTTGATAGCGTCCACCCAATCCTAAATATTGACCTCGTTCATCTTCGCCCAACACTAGATACGCCTGCTGGTAGGGTGCGTTCGGCAACTCGCCGTGTAGAGGGTGCGTGTCTTTTTCACCCGGCACGCCCATCGCGCTGACGCCGCAGTGGATGAGGAAGCCGCCGTAGGTCTCTAAATAGTCCTGCGTCTGCCTCGGCTCGTCGAACATGCTCTTCATCGTCAACTCGCGGTTGTCGAAATATGCCGACCAAATCTGCTGACCTTGAAAGGGGAGCATTTTGATTTCGCCTCGTCCGTTCGTTAGCCTAAGCGCCGCCACGCCGCTGTCATAGCGAAAAGTGGAGGCGGTGAAGGCGGGGTGCTCGAGCACCACCCGCTCCTTCTCCCCGAACATCGGCTCATAGAGGTGAACCTTCACCCTTTCACCGCGCCGATGAGGAGACCCCTCGAGATGTAGCGCTCCAAAAAGATCGCCATGATGACCACGGGTACGATCATGATGAGGATCAAAGCCGACATCGTCCACCACTGCGGACCGCGCGTGGCGTGCTGCGCGGCGACCATGATAGGCATCGTTTGCGCGTCGGCGGACGACAAAAAGAGCGCCAAGAGGTATTCGTTCCAGGTAAAAACGAGGACGAGGAGCAGCGTCGCAACCAGCCCCGGCACGGCTAAGGGCAGGACAATCGAGCGGAAAATCCGGTAGCGCGACGCGCCGTCGATTGCGGCGCACTCCTCGAGTTCAATGGGAATGTTCATAAAATAGTCCCGCATGAGCCATACCGCGATGGGCAAGTTGATGGCGGTGTAGGCGAGAATCAGCGCGGTGCGTGTGTCGAGCAGCCCGAGTTGCTGAAAGAGCACGTAGATGGGCAGCACCACCGCCACGGGCGGCAGCACGCGGTTCGAGATGAGCCACACGGCGATGTCATTGTTGCCTAAAGAGCGTTTGAAGCGCTTGCCCACCGTCTGCAAGAGGATGAGAAAGAGCGCGGTCATCGCCGCCGTTGCAAACTGCCAGGGCACACCGTTCACGACTAAGAGAATCGTCGCGACCAAGCAACCGACGAACATCAGCACCGAGCCGACGCGCGGGCGATACGTAAAGCGCACCAGCCCGTACGCCGCCGTGGTGCCGAGTAAGAGCGTCAGCGGCGCACTCACGGCGGAAACCACGAGCGTGTTCATAAAGGGGCGGAGCGTGTCGCCGCGCACGTCCACGAAGAGGTAGCGCCAGGCGTGTAGGGAGGGTTGAAAGTCCACGAAGGGGAGATAAAAAGGTCCCTGGTTGACCTGGACGGGGAGCTTGAGCGAGGTCACGACGAGCCAGTAGAGCGGGAACAGCACGACGAAGGTCCAGAAAATCAGGAGGATATAGGAAACGATCATCGTTATGGGGGATGGACTTAACACCGAGCGGCGTTTGAAGAGGTTCATGCGCGGTTCTCTCGAGGTGCTAAATTCACCAGCGTCACAGACAAGAACATCACCAGCACGAGCAAGCAAAACGCCACCGCCATCGCGCCGCCCAAGTCCAGCGTGCGCCAGGAGAAAAAGGCTTGCAGCGTCATCGACTCTGTCGCCGTGCCGGGTCCGCCGTTGGTCAAGACGTTCGGTAGGTCGATAATCTTAAAGGCTTCGATCATGCGAATCAGGACGAGCGTCAGCGAGACGCCTAAAAGCTGCGGCAAGGTGATGTGCCAGAAGATGCGCCAGCGACTTGCGCCGTCAACTAAAGCCGCTTCAATCAGCTCCACCGGCTGCCCTTCAATTGCTGCAAGTAGCACGATAAACATTAAGGGCGTCCACTGCCAGATGTCCCCGACCATCACCGCCCAGCGTGCGCCCCACGGACTGCTGACCCACGAAAAGCCCGCAAGCCCGAGCGCTTGCCACACCGGAGCGAAGGGACCTTTAACCGTATCCGCCAGCATCCAAAACATGTACGCGACGCCCACGGGCGTGATCATCATCGGCAGGAGGAAGACGACGCGGAAGAAGCGGCGACCAGGGAGCTTTTGCGTTGTGAGCACCGCTAAACCGAGCCCGATGACGTACTGAATCGCAATCCCCACGAACACGTAGACAAGTGTTACCGCGACCGTCCCTGGACGCCCTTCCGTGCCGAGCGTGCTCAGCACGTAGTAGAGCAGACCCGTGATGATGAGCCCGGTGATGAGGCGATAGATGAGCCCGCCCACCGTGCGCTTAGGTGAGCGGAGGTAGCGCCATAAGAGGAGAGAGGTCAGCGCCACTGCCGCCAAAAAGACCACCCAACCGAGCGGCGAGGGCGTGGTGACGACGCCCAAAAAGTGGCTCTGCTCGCTGCCCGCGAAGAGCTTGCGGAAGTTAGCGAGCCCCACGAACGAGAGGTCGAAGCCGCCGCTAACGAACTGGAGGCGCGAGAGCGCCAGGTAGACCGACAAGATGAGCGGGAAGAGCGCCAAGAGCAGAACGGTGATGACGGCGGGCAACAGGAAGATATTGCCCGCGGCGCGGTCGAACCAATCCCTTAGGCGCTCGCCTCGAGGCTGCTCAAAACGCTGCGCCTCGTTTGCTTTTTGCATCTACTTTATACCCATCTACTCTATACCGAGCGTGCCGACGTACGCCTCTTGCTGCTGCTCGCGCCCGAGTTCTTCGGTGATCTCTTGCCACCCGTCGTAAATCTGCTGCATCGTCTCTTCTCTATCCAACTCGTCCGCTAAAAACTGGCTGATGGCGGTGTCTAAAACGATCTGTTGATAGCGCTGGTTTTGGGGCACGCGCAAGTCCAAAATCATGTTGGGGCTGTCCAGGCTGCTCTCGATTGCGCCCAGGTAATCCTCTGCGCCCGCTTCGCTAAAGCCCGCCTCGAGCCACAGTTCCATGTTCTCAAACTGAGAGGTGCGGTAGGGCTGAAAGCCCGTCACGCCCATCGTCACGTCCACGTTGGAGTTTTCGGGCTGGCTCATGTAAGAGAGAAAAGCGTAGGTCGCCTCTTTCACCTGGTCGTCAATCGCCGCGTTGACGCCGCCCGACCAGCCACCGAACGCCGCGTAGGGCGCGTGGTTGATGCCGTTTTCGTCGGCGTGGGGGCAGGTGGTTTCGTCACACGCAACCAGTTCGCCCGTCTCGCGGTCTAAAACCTCAGCCGTCCCCGGCAAGATGATGCTGCCGACTTGCCCCTGCACCGTAGACTGCTCGGGGTCGATCGCCAGCGTGCCGATATCGCCCCAGTCGAGTGACAAAGCGCAGCGCCCGGTGATGAACAAGCTGCGGGTATCGCCTACGTCCAAGTTGAGTTCGTTGGGTGGACCGTACTGTGTGGTCGCCTTGTAGATGTCCAAGGCTGCCCCGAACGCCGCGTTGTTGACCAACGGCTCCATCGTCTCCGTGTCGAAAAAGGCTCCTTGCGAGGTGCCCTGCGTCTGCAAGTAACCGCCCGCGACGGAGAGGATCATCCAGTAGGCTTGCGCGTTGCGCTTTTTGGAGATGCACGAGCCGTAGTCGGGCTGAGAGTCGCCGTTCAAATCTTGACCGTTGAAAGTTTCGGCGATGGCTAAGTAGTCGTCCCAAGTTTGCGGGGGCTCGAGCCCCTCTTGCTCCAAGAGGTCGCTGCGGTAGTAGACCATCTGAAAGTCGCCGTCTAGTGGAACCGTGTAGATGCTCCCCTCATAGGTCGAGGAAAAATTGCGGAAAAAGGGCGCGACGCCCTCCCACTGTAAAGCCTCATCACTTTCGACGCGGCTGGTCAAATCCTCGATATAGCCCGGCACGATGAAGTCCACCATCCACTGCGGCGCGAAGACGAAGCCGTCGAAGGAGTTCGTGCCCGTCGCCATGTCGGTGAGCATCCGCTGGTAGAGGTCCGAAAAGGGCACGGTGACGACGTTGACTGACGCGCCCGTCTGCGCTTCGAAGTCCGGGGCGCGGCGCTGCAAGGGCTCAGCGATTTGCGGACCCGTGAAGGTGAGGACGTTGATTTCGACGCCCTCAAATTGCGAATCGCTCTGAGCAAAGGTAAAAGCGCTGAGGAGCAAGACGGAAAGTGCGAACCCTTTGATGTGCATGGTTGTCTCCTTGTTGGGGTGAGGACGGTAAGTTGAGGTTGGGGCGAGCCGCTTGCGTGAATAGAGCCCCCAGCACTGCGATTTATATTTCGTCATATCTCAGTCAGGTCACGCCCGCTCAGGCGTGTTCGTTTTTCGAACATTGCGGTGTGCGGCTCGAGACCTCTTCTCGTCCATAAGCGAGCCGCCACGATGTAACCCGTGACACCAAAGACCAGATAGCCGCTTCAAGCCTACGAACGAGGTAAGCAGCGCTAGAGAGCGCACTCTGAAATCAACCCAAGTTGGACTCCTCAACTTTGTTTAATAGAGCTATCGTAAACGTTTTTCGGCGTCCTGTCAAAAGGTTAACAAGCCCACTTTGTTAGACTCTCTTGGTTTTTGTGGGTTTCGGCTTGACAAGCGACATTCGCGCCCTATATCTTGAGACACTTACACAAGCTAGTTCGTGCGCTTTTCATATGGACGCTGCCAGAGGGAGACGCTGAGACTGCCGACCTCTTTTGTTCTCAAAGGTGCAGCCCGAAAAGGAGGCTTTGGAATACGCCGCTAACGCTACGTCTTTCTATCTCAGGAGGAGCCCGCATGAAACGTCTCGTTCTCGCCGTCCTTTTACTCTTTAGCGCGTTGTCGTTCGCCCAAGAACAAGAAGATGTCACCATTACCCTCATCCCAGGGCTCACCACCGATCCCTTTTACATCACCATGAACGAGGGCGCACAAGCCGCCGCCGAAGCCTTGGGCATCACCGTGAACTTTCAGGGCGCGGAGGAATTTAACCCGACGTTGCAAGTACCCGTTTTAGACGCCGTCATCGGGCGGCAACCGGACGCGCTGCTCATCGCCCCCACCGACTCGACGCAGCTCATCGCGCCCTTAGAGCGTGCCTCAGAGATGGATATTCCCATCGTCACGGTAGACACCTTTATCGGTGACGGGCAGTACGGGGACGGTCAGGGTGACGGCGACTTCCCGCGCTCTTACGTCGCCTCGGACAACATCGAAGGCGGGCGCATCGCGGCGCGAGCGATGGCGGAAGCCGTCGGCGAAGAGGGCAGCGTGTACGTCTCGAACGTGCGTCCTGGCATCTCGACCACCGACCAACGCGAAGAGGGCTTCAAAGCGGAGATGGAAGAGAACTATCCGAACATCACCGTGTTGGAGACGCAGTATAACGAGAACGACTCGAGCACCGCCGCCTCGCAGTTTCAAGCAGTGCTCGCCAGGGAGTCCGACTTAGCAGGCGTCTTCGGCGCGAACCTCTTCTCCGCGATTGGCGCAGCTAACGGGGTACGTAACGCAGGCGAAACGGGCAATATCACGGTCGTCGCCTTCGACGCACCCCCCTCGATTGTGGACAACATCGAATCTGGCTTAGTCAACATCGCGATTGCCCAGCACCCCGCTGAAATCGGATACTTTGGCGTGATGGCAGCTTACGCCGTCGCCACGGGTCAGTCCGTGCCGCCCCTTATCGGGACGGGCTTTACCATCATCGACGAGTCGAATTACCAGGACGAAGAGGTGCAGCAGTTTATCTACTCGAACTAGCGATGAGCAGAGTTAGTTTTGACGGATAAAGCCGTTCAGCTAGTCAGCATTTCGTCATGTCACCCTGAACGCATGTGAAGGGTCTCGCCTTTCATTCTCAGCTAGAGGAGAAGGCGAATGCAGAGATTCTTCACTTCGTTCAGAATGACAAACTGGGTAGGCGCTCACTATCTTTTCGGGATATTTTAGAATCTGACGAGCTGACTGAAACGCTACTTAAAGTTCATCCGAAATAACCCTTGAGAGGACCCTTTTCTTGGACTCGAGCCCAGCCCAACCCTCCACCACCCTCCGCCTCCTCCGCTTCATCACTGCCACCTGGTCGTGGCTCTTCCTCATCCTTATCCTCATCTTCTTCGAGGTGTGGGCGCAGGTCTCTTATGGCACGACCTTTTTGGGGCGTGTCAACAATATCCAGAGCATCGGCATCGCGGCGACGCAGACGCTCTGCTTGGCGCTTGGGTTGACCTTGGTCATCGTCGCGGCGGGCATCGACCTCTCCATCGGCTTTATCACAGGGTTGGCAGCGGTGGTCATGGCGCTGACCATTCGTGGGCTAGACCCTTTCATGCCGGATGTGGCGTCGCTGCTTTTGGGCGTGCTGGCGGGACTTCTCGCCTCACTCGTGCCGGGCTGGTTCAACGGCTGGATGGTCGCGCAGCTTAATGTGCCCTCGTTTATCGGGACGCTCGGTATGTACGGCATCGCTAGGGGGATGGCGCTCCTCGTCGCGGACGGCGCAACCGTCGCTATTCGCAACGACGCGGCGGTCTTTATGGGCAACGGGCGCGTTTTAGGCGTGCCGATGCCCGTCGTCATCACAGCGGTCATGGTGCTCGTGTTTCACTACCTGCTCGCTCACACGCGCTTCGGGCTCTACACCTACGCGATGGGCGGCAATTTGCAAGCGGCGCTCCGGGCGGGCGTCAACATCAAGCGGCACACGGTCATCCTCTTTATGCTTTCGGCGCTTACGGCGGGCGTCGGCGGCATCCTCTACGTCGGGCGCTTTTCGGCGGGCGCGGCGCAAGCGGGGGAGCCGGTGCTGCTCTACGCGGTGGCGGCGGTCTTTATCGGCGGGGCGAGCTTGACGGGTGGGCAGGGGACGGTGCAAGGGACCGTCATCGGCTCGCTCATTATCGCGGTGATTCAGTTCGGACTCGTTTTCATCAACGTCGCCCCGTACTGGCAGTTCATCGCGGTGGGCGGCGTGATTATCGTTGCCGTGCTCATCGACCAGTCCAGGGACCGCTTGCAGCAACTTCAAGCGAGTGAAGCGCCACCGGACGAGCCCTCCGAACCCTCTACCGATTCCCCCAAAGAGGCGACCTCATGACCTCTACCTCGGCTCAACCCGTGTTACAGGTTAAAGGCATCAGCAAACGCTTTGGCGGCACAATGGCGGTGAATAGTGTCTCCTTCGACCTCTACCCCGGTGAGGTCTTAGCGCTCGCGGGCGACAACGGTGCGGGCAAGTCTACGGTCATCAAGATGATTTCGGGTGTGCATCAACCCGACGAGGGCGACATTACCTATCAGGGCGACTCGATTAGAGACATGACGCCCAAAGAGGTGCGCGAGCTGGGCATCGAGACGATTTACCAAGACCTCGCGTTAGCGGACAATTTGGACGTCGGCACGAACCTCTTTTTAGGGCGCGAACCCGTCAAAAGGCGCTTGGGCTTGCCCTTTTTGAACTATCAGAAGATGCACGAAGAGGCGGAGACGGCGCTGCAAAACTTAGGCATCAAGATTCCGAATCCCAAGCTGCCCGTTCGCGACCTCTCGGGTGGGCAGCGTCAAGCCATCGCCATCGGGCGGGCGGTCTATTGGCAGGCGAAAGTCCTCATCATGGACGAGCCGACCGCCGCACTCGGCGTGCCGGAGCAGCGGCAGGTGATGAAGCTCATCGAGCGGCTTAAAGAGCAAGAGGTCGCGCTCATCTTTATCTCGCACAATTTGCGCGACATCTTCGCTGTGAGTGACCGCATCTGCGTCTTGGAGCGGGGCAGAAAGGCGGGCGAACGCAAAGCGAGTGAGACGGACGACGATGAGGTCGTCAAACTGATGATGGGCGGCGAGAGCTTGGAGGATGCTCAGGAAGAGATGAAAGAAACCTCTCAGGATTCAGCGTGAGCATAGCAGGTAGAACGACATTAGGCGTCCTTACCTCGGGCGGCGACGCGCCGGGGATGAATATGGCGGTGTGGGCGCTGACGCATCATGCGAGCTTACGCGGTTGGAAGGTGCTCGGGATTCGTGAGGGGTTTGCCGGGTTGAAAGCACAAGAGGTCGTCTCTTTGACGCCTACCGATACGTTACGAACGGCGCGGCACGGCGGGACGTTTTTAGGAACCTCGAGGCTCCCCAACTTCCCCGACCACGTAGATGACATCCAGCAGGCACTACGAGACTTGAACCTCAACCACCTCGCCATCTTAGGCGGCAACGGCTCCGCGCTGGCAGCGGCGACTCTGCAAGAAGAGGTAAGCGTCGTGAGCCTCCCCGCGACGATAGACAACGATGTGGCAGACTCAGACGAAAGCATCGGCTTTGATACCGCCTTAAACACAGGCTTAGCCCTCCTCGACGGGATGCGCGACACCGCCGAGGCGATGCCGAGGTTTTTTGCGCTCGAGACCTTAGGCGGCGACACGGGCTTCCTCGCTCAAGCCTTAGCCGAAGTCGGCGCGGCGGACGTGCTGCTCGTGCCCGAGCGTCCGCAAGATGAGCAAGAGGTCATTGAGACCTTGCGAGAGGTCATCTCGCGTCAGCGCTACGCGCTCCTCGTCGGCTCCGAAGGCTATCCCGATTTGGAAAGGATCGTAAAGCGGGCGTCCGCAGCTTTAGGAACGCGCAGCCGCTTCTCCCGCGTTGGACACGCGCAGCGCGGCGGGCGTCCGAGCGCGAGGGATAGGTTTCTAGCCGTTCGCTTTGCGCTCGCGGCGATAGAAACGCTCGCACAGAAGCAGAGCGGCAGAGTCGTGATGCAAGGCGGCGCGGTGCGCGTGCTCCCTTTTCCAGACCGTCCGCAGACGAAAGCCTTAACCGAACCCCCTCACCTCAGCCATGCCTAGTCCAGCCTCAACCATCGTCGTGGACATGGGTGGCACGCATCTGCGTATCGGTCATATAGGCGACGCTGATAGACGACAAGAGGTTTACGAGACGGAGAGCGTGAGAGAGGGCGAACCCGTCGGCGTGTTGGCTGACCTCATCCGCTGTTACACGAAAGAGCGAAACTTGGAACCCACGACTGTCATCATCGGCGTACCCTTCACACCAGACAAAGACCTAAAAATGGCGCTCTCGAGTCCCAACATCCCGAACCTCGAGGGCGTCCCTCTGACCAAGAGGTTAGGCGAAGCGTTGGGGTGTGAGGTGCGGCTCGAGCGCGACATCAATCTGCTCCTGCTCGGCGAAGCTAGGGCGGGCGCGGCGAGAGGTTACGCGGACGTCTTCGGCATGTTCGTCGGCACGGGCGTCGGCGCGTGTATGCTTATAAACGGCGAGCCCTATCGCGGCGCGACGGGCGCGGCGGTTGAACTCGGGCACATCCCCATTCGCGGTGAGGGGCGGCGCTGTGTGTGCGGCAACCTGGACTGTCTGGAGGCGTATGCGTGTGGTCACACGCTCCGTGAAATTGCCAGTCAGTACGGGCTCGAGCTTACCGACCTCTTTATAAACGGCTACGAGAACTCAAAGGTCGCCACCCTTTTAGACAAGTTCGTCCGCGACCTCGCCTTTGCGCTCGCGACGGGCGTCAACCTCTTTCACCCGCAGCTCGCCCTAGTCGGCGGCGGCATCCCTGAAATGAACGGTTTTCCCAAAGAGAAATTTGTAGAGATTTTTTACGCCCACCTGCGCCGACCAATCCCGGCGACGAGCGTTCACTTTACCTGGGCGAGCTTGGGTTCCGAAGCGGCGCTTTATGGCGCACAGACCCTGTTGGAGATGAGCGCGTGATTCTCTCCTTAGGTGAGATTTTGGTCGAAGTGATGCGCGAAGGGCTCGAGGTGGACCTCGCCACGCCGGGCATCTTTCGCGGTCCTTACGCCAGCGGCGCACCCGCTATCTTCGCGTGGGCGGTGGCGGCGCTAGGCGCGGAGGTGCGCTTTCTGGGTGCCGTCGGCGATGACCCGTTTGGCGAGCTTTGCACGCGGCATCTGCGTGAAGCTGGCGTGGACGTTCGGGCGGTTAAACGAGTTTCAGGACGAACCACAGGCATCGCCTTTGTGCGCTATAAGCCAGGTGGTGAACGCGAGTTCGTTTTTCACGTGGCGGAATCGGCAGCGGCTTCTCTCACGCCGGATGACCTCTCGAGCGACCTCTTTGAGGGCGTGACCTGGCTGCACGTGACGGGCTCGAGCCTCGCCGTCTCCAAGTCCATGCGAGAGGCGTGTTATAAGGCAATCGAAGAGGTTAAAGCTCGAGGCGGACGAATCAGCTTCGACCCCAACTTGAGACCCGAGCTAGGCGACGCCGATACGCTCCGCGAGCTTTGCGCGTATCCTTTAGAACATGCCGACCTCGTTTTACCGAGTGGCGCAGAGGCGTCTTTCTTGACGAAGAACCCCAACCGAATTGAGGCGTGTCGCTCGCTCGTGACGCCCTCGCGCTACGTCGTTCTCAAACGCGGCGCGGCAGGCAGCACGCTCTTCACGCCCTCTGAAAAGCGCGACGTTCCCAGTATCCGCATCCATGAGGTTGACCCGACGGGGGCGGGCGACTGCTTCGCGGCGGCGCTCCTCGTGTCGCTCACGCAGGGATTTCCTTTGGCGGATAGCGTACTCAAAGCCAACCGTATCGGCGCATATTCGGTGGCGGTGCAGGGTCCGATGGAAGCGCCCTTATCGCCTAGAGACTTAGACTCGTGAAACCTCAATCTATAGGGACGTGACTATGACCAAGCAGACCTTATCTAAAGAGAAATTCGAACGACTTCAGACGTGCTCGACCCCCGGCGGCATCATCGCAGCCGCCGCGCTCGACCAGCGCGGCTCGCTCAAGCGGGCATTGGCGAAAGTGGGCTTAGACGCCAGCGACGCGCAGCTCCGCGAGTTCAAAACAGCGGTGGCGACGGCGCTTAGCCCGCACGCTTCGGCGCTTTTGCTCGAGCCCCGCTACGGCTTAGACGCCGCTGAGCAGCTCGCTGAGAACACGGGTCTCCTCTTAGCCTACGAAGAGAGCGGCTACGACAACGAGCGCCCCGGACGCTTCCCCGATTTGCAAGAGGGCTGGAGCGTCAAGAGGTTAGCGGAAGCGGGCGCGACGGCGGTCAAGCTCCTCGTCTACTACAACCCGGCAGAAAGAGACGAACTCAAAGAGGTCAAGCACGCTTTTGTGGAGCGGGTCGGCGCGGAGTGCGAGGCGGAGGGGTTGCCGTTCTTTCTCGAGCCCATGACCTACGACGATTCCGAAGATGATGAGTTCGCCGTCGCCAAAGGCAAGCCGGAGCGCGTGACGGAAACGGTGCGGGAGTTCTCCAAAGACCGCTACCGCGTGGACGTGCTCAAGGTCGAGTTTCCTACCGAGGCAGCGTACACAAGAGGTCTCACGGACGGTGAGCAGACCGCCTACGACATGGAAGAGGTTAAAGACTATCTCGTCCAAGCAGCGGAGGCGGCAGAAAAGCCTTTTATCTACCTCTCGGCGGGGGTGGACATGGCGATTTACGCCGAACTCTTAGAGGTCGCGGGCGAGGTCGGCACGGGCTACAGCGGCGTACTCTGCGGACGGGCGACGTGGAAGGGGGGCATCGCGGTATACGCAAGCCAGGGATTGTCGGCGCTGGAAAAGTGGTTGGAGGACGAAGGCGTTCCGAATATCCAAACGCTCAACGCGGTGCTGGAGCAGCACGCGACGCCGTGGGGAGAGGTTTACAGGAAAGTTGAAAGCGATGAGCAAGGACTGAGAGAGAAGGACTGATCGGCTTGCCTCCAGCGAAGCTGAGGACTGAGTTTTTACTTTTCTCTCAGTCCTCAGTCCTTCTGCTTTTCACCCATTGCTGTATCGAGGAGGAACTCACGTATGGTCGAAGCTAGACTCAACCGCTTACTCGCCGAAGACGGGCGCTGTTTGGATGTCGCGATTGACCACGGCTTTTTCGGCGAGGACCGTTTTTTGCAAGGCATCGAGGATATGGAGACCGCCGTCAGCCGCGTCGTCCGAGCGAATCCCGACGCCGTGCAGCTCTCCGTCGGGCAAGCGCCGCTCTTGCAACGCATACCGGGGAAACAGAAACCTGCGCTGGTCTTGCGTACCGATATCGCCAACGTCTACGGAACCTCTTTACCGGAGAGGTTATTCAGCGCTGTTTTAGAACGCTGCGCCGAACGCGCGGTGAGTCTCGACGCAGCGTGTTTATGCGTGAATTTGTTTCAACTCGAGCACGCCCCCGAAGTCCATGAACAGTGCGTCCGCAATATCTTGAGGCTCAAAGCAGACGCGGAGCGTCATGGAATGCCCGTTATGGTCGAGCCTTTAGTCATGCGCAAAGGCGACGCGGGCTACAGCGTCAACGGTGACAAGACGAAGATCAAACCGCTCGTGCGCCAAGCCGTCGAACTGGGCGCGGACCTCATCAAAGCCGACCCGACGGACAAGTTAGAGGACTACCACGAGGTCATCGAAGTAGCGGGGCGCGTGCCCGTTTTGGTGCGCGGCGGTGGACGAGTGAGTGATAAAGAGGTGTTAGAGCGTACCTATAAGGTGTTGGAGCAAGGTGCGAAAGGTATCGTTTACGGACGCAACATCATCCAGCACGACGACCCCAACGCGATGACGGCGGCGCTCATGAAGATTGTGCATGAAGGCGCGACACCAGACGAGGCGCACGACCTCTTAACAGGTGCGGCGTGAACTTACGTTTCGGCATCATCGGTTTGGGGCTGATGGGGCGCGAGTTCGCGTCGGCGGCGGCGCGGTGGTTTCACCTGGAGGACATGGGTGTGACGCCTGTGATTACGGGCATCTGCGATACGAACCCACAAGCAAGGGCGTGGTTCGAGCAACACGTCCCGACTATCCAAACTTCAACGGACGACTACCGCAACCTCTTAGCGAGAGACGACGTTGACGCGATCTACTGCGCCGTGCCGCACCACCTCCATCAACAGCTTTATACGGACATCATCCGGGCGGGTAAGCACCTCTTGGGCGAGAAACCGTTCGGGATTGACAAGGAGGCGAATGAGGCTATCTCGAGCACCATCCGTGACCACCCCGACCTCACCGTCGCCTGCTCGTCGGAGTTCCCCTTCTTCCCCGGCGCGTTAGAGGTCTTCCGCACAGCGCGTGAGGGCGTCGGGCGCGTGCTCGAGGTCGAGGCGGGCTTTTTGCATTCGTCCGACTTAAACCCCGACAAGCCTATCAACTGGAAGCGGCAAATCGCCACGAACGGCGCGTACGGCTGCATGGGCGACTTAGGGATGCACGTCGTGCACTTACCGCTTCGTCTGGGCTGGACGCCGCGCAAGGTGCGAGCGCAGCTTTCCAACATCGTCACCGAGAGACCTGAGCGAGCGGGCGCAGAGGAGCGCGTCCCCTGCGAGACCTGGGACAACGCGACGCTTTTAACCGAAGTCGAGCGGGACGGATACACCTTTCCCATGACCCTGCACACCAAGCGCATCGCGCCGGGCGAGATGAATACCTGGTTTATCAAGGTGCACGGGACGGAGCGCTCAGTGGAATTCAGCACGAAATTTCCCAAGACGCTGAGGCGGCTCGAGTACCCCACCGAATCTCGCAGCAGCGCCCAAGCCTGGCAGCACCTCGACTTGGGCTACGAGAGCGCCTACCCCGCGATTACGGGCGGCATCTTCGAGTTCGGCTTTTCGGACGCCCTGTTGCAGATGTTCGCCGCCTTTTGTGACGAGGTCGCGCACGGGCGTGAGGGAATGAAAGGTCCGCTTCACTGCGTCACACCGGAGGAAGCGGCGCAGAGCCACCGTATTTTTACAGGAGCGCTAGAAGCGCATGGACGCAGCAATGGCTGAAGAGGTGGATGTAGTCGTCGCCGGGCACCTCTGCCTCGACCTCATCCCAGATATACGCGGGGCGCTCGAGCTAAAACCGGGGAGCCTCTCCGAAGTCGGCGACCTGACCTTCACGCCGGGGGGAGCGGTGGCGAATGTAGGGTTGTCGCTTGATGCACTGGGGATGCGGGCGAATTTAATCGGTCAGATAGGGGAGGATTACCTGGGCTCGGTATTGCGCGAACAGCTAAACGAACGTGCACCTAACGCGAAACTGAGTCTGGTATCTAGCTCAGTGGACACCTCCTATACCATCGTCATCAACCCACCCGATACCGACAGGCTCTTTTTGCACTACGGGGGCTGCAACGACGCGCTTAGAGCAGGTGATATTGACGTTCAGGCGAATGCACGCGCTTTCTACTTCGGCTATCCGCCGTTGATGGCTAGTATCTATGAAGATGGCGGCGAGGGGTTAGCCGACCTCTTCGCAAAAGTCCAAGATGCGGGCATCCTAACTGTACTCGACCTGGCGATGCCCGACCCGAATGGCGCGTCGGGGCGTGTGGATTGGCAAGGTTTTTTAGCTCGAGTTCTGTCCCACGTTGACGTCATCACGCCGAGTGTAGAAGAGGTCGGCGTGATGCTCGAGTTGTCAATAGATGGCGGGTATGAAGCGTGGGCGTCACTGGCGGAGAGGTTGCTTGCGTTAGGCGCAAAGGTCGTCGCCCTGACCCTCGGCGAGAATGGACTTTATCTGCGCTCGAGTGATGCGAAGAGGTTGGCGCAGCCCCCCTTTAGCGGAGAATGGCGCAGCCGCGAGCTGTACGCACCGACCTTCGAAGCCAACGTGCGCGGCACGACGGGCGCGGGCGATGCGGCGGCGGCGGGGCTTATCGCGGCGATACTGCGTGGGCAGTCACCCGAGGAAGCCGTGACGACGGCAGCAGCGGTCGGCGCGTGCTCCGTCGAGGCGCTAGGGGCGAGCAGCGGCGTGAGAGGTTGGGAGGCAACCCAGGAGCGCATTCGGGCAGGTTGGGCACGTCATGATGTTAAAGAGGTAGAAGCGTGGCAGAGTGCAGAGAACGTCTTTTTGGGTCCACACGATAGACGTGCTTGAGTAGAAGGAGCGAGGAGGTAGACGTGACAAACGAAGAGATTAAAGAGGCTAGAAAAGTAGCGGTGCGCTACCTGAACGACGCGGGCATCGTCCTAACGCCCGAAGAAGAGGCGAACGTTGAAATTACCGACTTAGGGCTAGGCGAATTTAGGCAAACCGGCTTGGCGCTCGTCACCTACATCAACACGGAGCGCGTCTGCGCCAAGGAACTCGTCTTGCAACCCGGTCAGACCTGCCCGGAGCACAAGCATCCGCCTGTCGCGGGTAAGCCCGGCAAAGAGGAGACCTTCCGCTGCCGCGCCGGAGAGGTTTACCTGTACGTCGAGGGCGAAGGAATCGATCCGAGCCAAGCGAAAGCCACGCCCCCATCAGGACGTGAATCTACCTATACCGTTTGGCACGAGGTCATCTTAAAACCGGGCGAGCAGCACACGATCATGCCAGATACCTGGCACTGGTTTCAGGGCGGACCTGAGGGCGCGGTGGTGAGTGAATTCAGCACCAAGAGCCGTGACGAGACAGACGTGTTCACAGACCCGGAGATTCGCCGGGTGCCTGAGGCGCTCGAGTAGCGCGTGTGGCGCTGTGTGAGCGGTTCGAATTTTAGTAAGCCACAAAGTAACGCTTCACGTCGGCGTCGCGCGCTCGGTGCGAGATACCCTCCGTCCATTCCCCTGAGCCTTCAGAGCCGACCATGTTACGCTTGGACCATGCCGACCGAACTCTGCAGCTACCGCCTCAACCTCTACGGCAAAGCGGTAGGCACGCACACGCTCCGCACACAGCCGCTGAGAAAGGGCGTGGTGCTCGAGGCCAGGATGGCGCTGCAGGGCTCGCTAGGTCAGAAAACGATCACGCAAACGAGCCAACTCAACCCCGCCCTGGAGAGTACGCGGTTTACCGAAGAGACCCAGGAGCGCTCACAGACGCGCACCTTCGAGGTGACGTTCGACGCGGAGCGCGGCGTGGTACGGGCAGTGCAGAGCAAGAGCGGCGGTAAGGCTGACCTCGCCGAAGCGCCCTACACCCTGCCTTACCGCGACCCGCTCGGGCTCCTGCACGCGCTCCGCGGGCGTCCTGAACGCTTGCGCGTGCCGCTGCTCGGCAAAGAGGTCGTGGCGGAGCGGTTGGCGGAGGTGCCCTTAGAGACCGCCTTAGGGGAGCGGCGTGCCTACCCCTACGTGCTGTATCCAGGTCCCTGCTACGTTTACGTCGACGTCGCCCCGCCGCACCTCATCTTGCGCCTGACCCAGCGGTTCGAAGGCGGACTGCTCGACGCTTTTTTGGTGAAAGTCGTGCAGGAAGATGCCGCCATCCAAGAGGAGGCGCGCACCTCCAAACGCAGCCGCCGCCGTCGCCGCCGCAGAGGGCGGCGCGGCGGCGACAAGAACTGAGCGAGAACGCTAGACGAGGTAATCCTGAGCCAGCATCGCGAAGCCCAGAAACGACGCGAAGCCGACGATATCTGTTACCGTCGTCAAGATGATGTTCGAGGATTGCGCCGGGTCCTGCCCGAAACGCTCCATCATCAGCGGGATGCCCGCGCCCGCGACGCCCGCGATCACGAGGTTGACCGTCATCGCCACCGCGATCACCGCGCCGAGCGCGACGTTTTGCGTCACTATAGCGGCGAATAGCCCCGCAACGACGCCCGTGGTGAGCCCATTAACCAGACCTACCGTCGCCTCTTTGAGGAGCACCTTGCGCGAGCGCCCAATGTCGACCTCTTCTAGTGCGAGCGAGCGGAGCATCACCGCTAGAGCCTGCGCCCCCGCGTTGCCGCCCTGTCCCGCGACGACCGGCAGAAACGCCGCCAAAATCGTGATCTGCGCGATGATGCCGTCGAACGCGCCCACGACCGCCGCCGCTAGAAACGCCGTGCCTAAGTTGACCTGCAGCCAGGGAAGGCGCTTGCGGATGCTGAAAAGCGGCGTAGAGGTCGCCTGCTCGTCCGCGCCCGCCCCGAACATCTTCTGCGCGTCCTCGAAACCCTCCTCTTGCAGCTCGCTGACAAGTTGGTTGGACGACACGACCCCTTTGAGTTTGTCGGCGTCGTCAACGACAGGTATCGCGTGTAAATTGCGTTCGCGCAAGAGGTCGGCGACATCGTCGATATGGTTGCTGTCGTAGACCTTGACGACGTTGCGAATCATCACATCTTCTAAAGGCGTCAGGGGCAGATTCAAAACGAGGTCGCGCATCATGATGACGCCGACAAGCTCTTCGCGCTCGTCCACGACGTACACATAGTTGACGTGCCGCCCCACCAGCGCCAAACGTCTGAGCCGCGTCAAGGCGTCGCCCACCGTCGCTTTGCGCCGGAGCGCGACGAAGTCAGGCGACATGATGCTCCCGGCGGTGTCCTCGGGGTACTCGCTCAGCGTCTCGATTTCGCGGGCGTGTATAGCCGGCAGCGCTGCCAGGATCGCCGCCTCGACCTCGTCGGGGACGTGTTCTAAAATATCCGCCGTCACTTCCGAAGGCAGCTCACGCACCAGACCAAAGGTGTCTTGCATACTCGCCTCGAGCAGCACCCGCGCCGCGAAAGGCGGCGAAAATCCCTCCATCACCGGCGGGCGAAACTCCTCGTCCAATTTGCTCAGTTCGGACCACGCTTCGAACGGCTCGAGCCGCTCTAAAACGCGGGCGCTGTCCATCGGGTGGTGCTGAATAAGGAAGCGAGCGAAATCTTCGCTGTAAGCCAGAGTCTCCATAAGGTCTATTGTGACCTATTTCTGAGGATGGCGTGTGCGGAGCGTCATCGGAAGCAGCGTCTTGAGAAGGGCAAAGTCTTCGTCCGTGGAACGGCAATTTTATACCAGCTTGCGCTGAGCTTTATAGTTGTAATCCTCGTTGTCGTCAATTGTGCCGAAGAGGTCTAAAAGTCGAAGCTGTTTGCGCCGCACGACGTATTCCTGTAGCGCCTCCTCAACGACCGCTCGCTTCGTTCTATGTTCGCCTAGCTCGAGCCGCGCCAAAGCCTGCTCCCTCCAAGTGAGAAGCCCGCGGAAAGCTACTTTGAGTAGTGATAGCGCAGTGCAGCGAGGTGCAACTCGTCACCTTTGACGCGGTAAACCATACGGTGCTCATCCGTAATCCGCCGTGACCACCAGCCTGAGAGGTTGTGCTTGAGCGCTTCAGGTTTGCCAATACCCTCATAAGGTGAGCGCTCAACGTCTCTAATTAGTAAATTGACGCGTTTGAGTGTCTTCTTATCCTGCTCGAGCCAGTAAAGGTAGTCCTCCCACGCAGCTTGGTGGAAAACGTACTTCACTCAGGCAGCGACTCTTCAATGACCAGGTTCTTACCTTCGTCAAAGTCGCGCACTGCGCCGAGTAAACGCTCGGCATTGGCGGGGCTGCGGAGCAGATACATCGTCTCTTGCCAAGCGTTCCAATCCTCCAAGCTCATCATGACTACCGCTTTGTCGCTCCCTTTTGTGATGATGAGGGGAGTGTGGTCGTCCACGACGTCATCAATGGCGCTCGCTAAGTTCTGTCTCGCGGTGGTGTAATTGAGGGTTCTCATGTGTACATTTTACTGTACGTGCTGGGGTTATGCAAGGTGAAGTGGTTTAGGTCCGTTGAATGGGTTTGTTTATCTTGAGAGGCGTGTTGGATGGGCTCGAGTCCGCACCACCACGCTCAGATGACGCTGCTTAGTGAATCAGTCGTCAGGCGCTTTTACCCGCGCTTGCGCTGAGCTTTATAGTCATAATCCTCGTCATAGTCAATCGTTCCTAAGAGGTCTGTAATTCGGAGTCTGAGCAGCGCTAAAGCCTGCTCTCTCTGAACCGAAGGAAAATCGTCTAAAAACTCATCTAAGCTGTCGCCCGCCTCTAAATAGTCAAACAGCGCTTTCACAGGGACCCTCGTTCCCGTGAAGACGGGCGTGCCGCCGAGGATGTCCGGGTCTCGGTTGATGATGGGGCATGTCACAACGCTATCCTCCGCCCTTAGTTTAGCTCGAGGACTTCTCGAACTTGTTCACTGTTCACGCCAGGAAACTACGTCAGAACGCCCCATCATTGCTCTCTGTCAATTGCTATGATAAGGCTATGATTATTTCGAACCCCGATATTATGCTTGGTAAGCCAACCGTAGAGGGTACGCGAATCACTGTAGAAAGCATCTTGGAGAAGCTTGCTGCAGGGCGCACGTATGAAGAGGTATTGGAAGCGTACCCCAGGCTGAGCCAAAGGGATATTTACGACGCCCTTGCATTTGCTACGAAATCGCTTAGTGCCACAGCAATCTACCCCACGCCGCATCCCGAGCGCGACGCTGCGTGAGGTTTTACGCCGACGAAAGCGTTGACTATCCCATCATTGAAGCTTTACGTGCTTGGGAACATAGGGTCTTAGCCATTGTCGACGATGAGCCAGCACTGCCAGATTCAGAGGTGCTAATCCGCGCAAACGAGGCTGAGTCCATTCTCATTACGATTGATAAAGACTTTGGCGAGCTTGTTTACCTTCGCAAGCTCAGCGCTCAGGGCGTAATTTTGCTGCGACTCGAGGATTTGACAAGCCGACAAAAGGCTGGGATTCTCCTTGCGGTGATTGAGGATTATGGGGCGACGCTCGAGCAAGCTTTTACTGTCATCTCCCAGCAAAGTGTTCGGAGCCGCCCGCTCAACCGATAGACAACACGAAGATTTAGAGAGGTAGGCTCACTGGACTGTCCATGTGGGAATCTCTGGGTCTCGGTTGATGATGGTGATGTCCTCTACCTGTAATCTGCTGCTCGAGGTTGCGCCACTACGGTTGAACATAGTTGAGGCTCGAAGATTTGGGTATGTTTATAGCTAAGTGAGATCAGCGTTATTCGAAGGTCCGTTCTTCTAACCATCTTTGAACCGTTTTAATTTCCTCCAGTTTTTTGACGACGAATGACATGCTATTAGATAGCCTAATAATTAGATTTCCATCCATATTAATAAACATGCAGGGAATTTCTGCAAGATTTATCCATGCTTGGTGAGGATAGAAGTTTTTTGTATCATCATCGAAGTCAAAGCGTTCTTTATCAATTTCTAGTAAGTCAATATTAAGAGATATCCAGTTCTTGTCCAGGTAGTGGTTCAATCCCGAATGATATCTAGGTTGTAACGCACGAGGAAACGGTGTAAGCAGATAAGGTGCATACGCTCAGACTTGGAGAAGGCTAACGTCTTGCGCACGAAGCGAGCAAGACGTTGCCTGAGTGTGTTGTTGAAACGTTCAACGTGTGAGGTGAGACCGCTTGCTTTACTCACAGCTTGATGGTGTTCATCTGGGAGCACGCTCTGGTAGGCTTCCCAGAAGTCGCTGTAGCAGAGACCTTGTTTATAGTTGTCAGGAATGCCCTTCCAAAGTTGTTTGCAGGTAGCCGCGCCACGCCCGCCAATGACACAAGCGACCACCTGACGGGTCTGTTTACATAACGCGATCCAAATCCAGCGTTTCTTGCTTTTCCTCTGCACAAACGACCACATCTCATCAAGCTCTAGCTCCACGCGCTGAGGAACATCGAATCGGACGAGGGTGTCTTTCAGTGCGGGAAGCCTTCTTCGTTTTTTTTGAGCCAGCGGCTTACGGTACTACGCGCCACCCCGAAGGTGCGCTCCAGCCCTCTCAGACTTGAACGCTCCTCATAGGCACCGAGAATCTCCTCTTTACGCGGCTCGGTGTAGCCATTCGGACTCGGGTCTTCGCGGCTCTGTTTCTTACAGTCCTTGCACCTATACTTCTGTTTGCCATTCGGGGCTATCCCATTCTTGACAATGTTCTCGCTGTTGCAGTGACGGCAGGTTACTATCTTCGTTACCATTCCTTTATTGTAGCATTCGAGGTGCGACCACTACCCTTGTCCATATAAATTTTATCTTACAGCAAAGCTTTACCCCCGCACCACTTCCCCATCCCCATACTCCACCAACGTCAACCCCGCCCGCTTCGAAGAGGTCAGCTTACCCATATAGGGCGCAGAAAACGAGCCGGACGTGGGCGCAACGTCGCGGTAGTCGCGCCCGACGGCGACGGTGATGTAGCTGAGATTCGGGCGGCGGCGGTTGGTGGGGTCGAAGGCGTGGGCGCGTAGCTGGTCGCCTTCGGGAATCAAAACCTCCACCCAAGCGTGCGAGCCGCCCTCGCCTAGCATGTGCCCCGACACGTAGCGAGCCGCCACGCCCGCCTCGCGGCACAGCGCAATCATGATGTGGGCGTAGTCTTGGCACAAGCCTTTGCCGATGGTCAAGGCTTCGGCGGCGGCGGTGCTCGTGTCGGTTGCGCCGAAGCCGTAGGTCATGGCTTTGCTGACCCAGTTGCTAGCGGCTTCAGCAAAGGAAAGGTCATTTTGAGCGGTCACTTCTAAGACGTGCGCGATGCCCGAGAGGTGTTCGTCGGCGAAGGTCAGGCGAGTGGGGGAGAGGAAGTGGTCGGCTTCGTCTTTGGAGACGCAAATGGGCACGTCCTCTGCCGTGCGCGTGACGGCGCTGCTCATCTCGAAGACGAGGGGGGACTCGAGCCTCTCCGCTTTCACGCTCAACACCTCGTTACCGAAGAGGTCTTGCTTACGCTTGATATTAAGGTCGGGCGTTATGTCTAGGCGAAAATCACAGCGCCGCTGATCGCCGTACTCGGTGCGCGGCGCGATCATCAAACGGTGTGTGAGGTCTTCAATTGGACCGGGGTAGGCGTAGTGAAACCTCTGGACAAGGCTGTGTTGCACGCGCTTCACGTCAGCCCAGCGCACTTCGGAACGGTCGATGAAAGGGTTTAGGGAAGGGGAAGTCACAAAGGTCTCCAAGAGAGGCGGATCGCCTCTCCATCAGTCTTTTTTATCTAACCACCGAGGGCTAGGAGAAATTTAACTTGCCACCACGTTTGAGGGCTCGGGCAGGGTGAAGTCCTCGCCCACCTCGTCCGCCCAGCACCGCATTTTGGTCAGCCTGAGGTTGCCGTAAGAGGTCGAAAACGCGGTGTCCACGGCGTCGCGTCCATACGCAAGGAGGACGTGTCCGGTACGCGGGATATTGTGACGCGCGTCGAAGGTGCGCCACGCACCGTCGATATACGCCTCGAACCAGGCGTGAAAGTCCATCGGGTTGGGGTCGGGCGGCACGTTGATGTCGGGCAGGAAGCCCGAGACGTAGCGCGCGGGGATGTTCAGCGAGCGGCAGAAGACGATGCCCAAGTGCGCGAAGTCGCGGCAGACGCCGGTGCGTTCTTTGTAGGCCTCAAAACTCGAGGTCGTCGGCGTGCTCCCGGCGGTGTAGGTGACGTTCTCGTGCAGCCAGTCGCAGACCGCTTGCACCTGCTTTGAGCCGCCTTGGATGTGTCCGAACATGTCCCAGGCGTCGCCGATGAAGTGCTCAATTTGGCAGTAGCGGCTCGGCAGCGTGTAGACCATGACCTCGTCGGGCAGCTCCGCCACGGGCGTTTTCGGCAGGTCGTCCGGGACGGTGTTGGGGTGAGGCGGCACCTCGGCGATCGCGTCGTGAAACAGCGTGAGCTTGCCGCTCGGCGCGTCGATGCGCCACACGTGGTTGCCGAAGCCGTCCCTATAGTCGTGCATGATACCTTGCGGCTCGATGTGTTTCTGCGAGCTAACGAGGGTGTGGTAGCGGCTCTCGCCGCGCGGCTCAACGGTTGCCATCATGTGTGCACCTTGGGGCGATTCGTAGACGAGTTCGCAGCCGACTCTTACGCGCATGGGACCCCCCTGGTTTCGTTGGTATTGCGGTTGTCTGCTGGCTGATGGGTCATTCAGATGTCCCCCCTTGAAAAGAGCTGTTCTTGGCGTTTGTCTTGCTCGTCTTGTTCGCGTTTATTTTGTTTCTGCCCGCCTTGCGACTGGCTCTGGCTTTGACTGACGTTTCCGCTCTGAGATTGGTTCTGGCTCTGCGAACCGCCCCCGCTCTGGCTCTGCGACTGGCTCTGGTTCTGACTACCCTGGGACTGACTCTGTGCTTGCTGCTGCGCGCTGGCGTAGTCGAAGTAGGCGCTCGAGACCGCGTCCGAGAGTGCGGCTAACCCCCTCAACAGCGACTCCAAGCTCGGGTCTTCCTCTTCGGTGACCTTGTCGGCGCTGGGCATGTACTCGAGCTGCGCCGCAAGCCAGCCCGCTTGACGGCTCGGCTCGGCGGAGACGTCGGGGTTGCGCGCTTCGATCTCTTTAAGCACGTCGTAAACGACGTTCGCGCTGAAGCGTACGCTACGCGGAAAGAAGGGGTCAAGCAGTAAAAACTCGGCGATGTGGCTCGAGTCTAGGGCGCTGTGGTAGCGCTTGCGAAAGGCTTCGAAGGCGCTGATGGACTTTAGGAGCGCTATGCCCCTATGCGTCTCGACGCCGCGCGCCACCACCTCTTGCCCCTTGTATTGCCGGTAGCGCACCATGAGGATGCGCAGCACGTTGTCGGTGCGCTCCAAATATTGCCCTGCTTTTAAGAAATACCAGCCTAAGTCGCGGGGCAGCGTCGCGTCGGCGCTGCCGAAGAAGAGGTAGCTCGACTCGCGCGCGGTGGCGCAGTAGTCGTGCAGGGTCTCCTGGGCGATGTCCTCGCGTCTGCCGTCGCACAGCTCCAAATAGGCGCGGTTCAGCGTTTCCCACATCTCGGTGGAGATGCGGTCGCGCAGGGTGCGGGCGTTCTCGCGGGCGTGGGTGAGGCTCATTCTGATGCTGCTCGGGTTGTCGGCGCTGACCGCCAACCACTCCGGAACGGTGTTCCTATCCGCCCGCTCGAAGTGCTCGCGAAAACGCGCTTCGTCGTCTAAAATATGCAGCAAGGGAGCCCACTGCTCGGTCACGATTCCCCTCGTGCCAGGTTGCAGCGGCACCTCGACGATCGCGTGGTAGTTCACGTCCAAAAGCCGTGCGGTATTCTCGGCGCGTTCGACGTAGCGCCCCATCCAGTAGAGGTTTTCGGCGATGCGGCTCAGCATAGGCTCATGCTACCTCGCCCTCGTCCGCCAGCACCCACGTGTCCTTCGAGCCGCCCCCTTGTGAGGAGTTGACGACTAAGGAGCCACGCTTGAGGGCGACTCTGGTCAGTCCTCCCGGCACGACGGTGATCTCTTCGCCCACTAGAATGTAAGGTCGCAAGTCCACGTGGCAGGGCTCGAAGGCGTGGTTGTCGGCGTAGTAGGTAGGGTGGCGCGAGAGTTTGAGGACGGGCTGCGCGATGTAGTTACTGGGCGTTTCGCGCACGCGCTCGACGAATTTCTCGCAGGTTTCTTTGTCCGCTTCAGGACCGATGAGCATCCCGTAGCCCCCCGCGCCGCCCACCTCTTTGATGACGAGGTCGGCGGCGTTATTGCAGATGTACTCGAGCTTCTCCGGGTCGCTCCCCAAGTAGGTCTCGACGTTGGGCAAGACGGGCTCTTCATTCAAGTAGTAGTCGATAATTCTAGGCACATAAGCGTACATCGCTTTGTCGTCCGCAATGCCCGTGCCGACAGCGTTGGCGAGCGCCACGCGCCCTGCGCGGTACACGTCCACGAGCCCCGGCACGCCCAGCATCGACTCCTTACGGAAGGCTAAAGGGTCCAAAAAGTTGTCGTCGATGCGGCGGTAGATGACATCCACTTGCTCTTTGCCCCGCGTCGTGCGCATCCAGACGCGCCCGTCTTCGGCGAAGAGGTCGCGCCCTTCGACGAGTTCGACGCCCATCTGCTGCGCTAGGAAGGCGTGCTCGTAGTAGGCGCTATTGTACTGCCCCGGCGTCAGCACGACGATGGTCGGCGTCGCCACGTCTCTCGGCGAGAGGCTGCTCAAGCACTCGAAGAGCGCCGAGGTGTAGTGCGAAATTGGGCGCACGCCCCGCCCCGCCATGAGTTTGGGGAAGGACCGCGCCATCACATTGCGGTTGACGAGCATATACGAGACGCCGCTCGGGTTGCGCAGGTTGTCCTCTAAAACGCGGTAGGTCCCCTCCTCGTCGCGGATGAGGTCGCAGCCGACGATGTGCGTGTAGGCGCGGTGCGGTACGTCGATGCCCTGCGCTTGCGGGCGAAAGTTGTCGTTGCTCAAAACGAGGTGGCGCGGGATAACCTCGTCTTTGAGGATTTCTTGGTCGTGGTAAACGTCATCTAAAAAGAGGTTGAGCGCGCGGACGCGCTGGATGAGCCCGCGCTCTAGGTGCGCCCACTCGTCCGCAGGAATCACGCGCGGAAAGGGGTCGAAGGGGAAGGTGCGCTCGGTTCCCGCTTCGTCACCGTAAACGGTAAAGGTGATGCCTTGATTGCGGAGCGTGAGGTCGATGAGCGCGCGTCGCCGCCCGAACTCGTCAGCGCCATACGCGCCAAAGCCCGAAACGATCTTGCTGTAGTGCTCCCTCGGGTCATCCGGGGTGCGAAACGCCTCGTCGAAGAAGCCGCCGGGTCTGTAGTCGTCAAACATGCGGGTGAGCTGAGGTGAGAGGTGAGAGGGACTGAACAAGCATTTGCAAAGAATATCACATCACCTTACGTAAAGAGCAAGGCGTCGGCGTTCCGAGCAACATCGCAACCTCTTTCCTCAATGCACCGTTAATTAAGTTTTGCAACATTGTCGTCACCCCGTTCACGAAGTCGCTAGTGGAAACGCAGTGACGCGCAGCCTTGCGGAGCGCAGCCTACGGGTTTCGCCTTTCGCTCTCTCACGGGAAGGCGGTCAGAGATTCTTCGATTCCGCGGAGTCTATCCTACGCTCGCCGTAGGGTGGAGTCTATCCTATAGCTTGCTGTAGGGTTCAGAATGACACGGCTTACTTTTTATTTAACGCTGTATTCAAGTTCCCTGAGGGTTTAGCGAAACGAATATAGCAGCCCAAGCAAATGTATACTTTATCAAAAAAATCGATAAATTCACGTAAACTATCCGTTTGTGGCGTTATCTTTCTCACACCTTTGGGCAAAGGTGAGAAGAACTCGACCGGGGCTAACGCTACCCTAAGGTAAAACGTTGTAGCATGAGATGACCTGCCTCCTAGTGCGCAACGTGCGAACGCGCTGAGAGGCAGCGAACGAGACGCGAATCTAAATCAATACACTATTCAATACACTATAAGGTAGTGCTAGCCTGCTCAAAGCTAAAGGGGGGCTGAGAGGGCGGCGGCTACCCAACGAGGAGCAGAATGCAACATCCCAAAGGCGTGCTTATCGAGCACTGCAAGCAGTCGGGGCTCGCCAAGCCCAAATTCGACACCAAAAATACCGGACCCGAGCACGAACCGACCTTCGTGAGCGACGTGATCATCCAAGGCGAGGTCTACGGCAAGGGTGAAGGTAACAACAAGCGCGAAGCCGAGCGTAGAGCGAGCGAAGCGGCGCTCTCGAAGTTGAGAGGGTCTGTCAGCACGAACGGGTCTGCGCCTAGTCGCACCGTGCCCGAGCGAGAGCAGCCCGCGCAGATAACGAACGAAGGCGTGAGCCAGCAATATGCGGACGACGGACCTTTTGAGGGACCGTGGCCCATCTTTCCTGAGGTGCTAGCCTCGAGCCTCGCCGTCGCCAACAGCCGCGTAGACAGCGCCCTGCGCAACAGCGAGGCGATCAGCGCAGTGCAGGACTTGGCGCTACACCTCTACAAGTCGAGCTTGGAAAACTTAGGCGAGGTCATCGAGGTCGAGGAGTAATACGAATTCCGATTGATTCGCTAATATACGCGGATCAATCCGAGCGAAAGAGTCCTCAACTGGAGGTAGCATCTTCAAATCAACACTACGGGCGTTTATAACGGCATGATACGCCCAGTTGAGGACTCCTCTGCGATTAAGAACAAATATACGGATGGAGCGTATGGACTATCGCCGAGGCTTTTTCTCGGTGATAGGGAATTAAGCGGAATCCGTATCAGGCGTTCGCCTTGGCCCACCTCTCGATGCGGGCGAGGTCTTCGGTGGCTTTCTCCTCTTTCATCATCGCTAAAAGCTTGGGGCTCGCGTCTACGTTGGGCGTGCCGACGCCCTCGATGATGTCGACCATCTTAGCGCTAAAGGCGCGCAGCGGCACCTCCATGTTGATGTCTTGCGTGTTGTCCGGCGTGGGCTTATGGAAGAGGAGCAAATCTTTTTCCAAGGCGTTGTTGCACGCGGGGTTGACCTCCACGAGCACGTCGCCGTGATCAGTTTTGACTAAGTAGGCGTTCACACGTTAGCTTATACTGACTCACCACATTAAGAAAGTCACAAGAAGTCACATCATTTAAGGTAGAGGGATTGCGCGACATAAACAAAATGGGCGGGGGGTTCATGAGTCCCCCCTACAACATTTGCCTCTTTCCATGACGTTCTCAGCGTGGTCCACCTTTCTAGTTTTCGGTGTCGCATCGTGCAGCGTGCTTAGCCGCGTAGGGCGTTGAGTATGTCCTCGCGGCGGCAAGCCGAGCATAGAGCGTCTGGCGTTGCATCTTGGTAAAGCGTGAACCGGTACTAGCGCGCACCTGCTCAGCGCGCGTTCGCTAACAGATGCGGAGCGCGCGGTGCACGTTGTAACCGACATCGGGTAGGAGGAAATCACGTATAGTTAGCGAATGATGACGACGCGAAGCTCCGTTAGATGCGCTTTGAGCCTCGAGCGTCTATCTAAAGGGTTGCTCGAAGGGCTACTAGAAACGTAAAAACCGTTTCGCGCTCTCTGCTTATCACGACTCGAGAAGAGGTCAAAGCCTCTAAATCACACTATCTATTCCGTGGGAGGAAGCTGTCATGAAAGAAGTGACGCAAGTATCTCTGCCGCGCCTGCCGGTTCCGCGCCCAGCCCAGCACCTTTGGAGCGCCTCTAACGCTTCAGTGAGACCAATATGCACGAGATATTTCACCTAAACCCCGGCTTCTTTATCGCGCTGACCATCGCTTTGGGCGCGGTGGCGCAGTGGCTCGCGTGGCGCGTGAATCTGCCCGCGATTCTGCCACTCCTCATTATCGGCTTTCTGATCGGTCCCGTTTTCGGCGTCGTTGCGCCCTCTGACTTTATCGGCGAGGACCTGCTCTTTCCCGCCATCGGTTTGGCGGTAGGGCTTATCCTTTTCGAAGGCGGGCTGACGTTACGCCTGCCCGAAGTGCGCGAAGTGCGCCGCGTGGTGCTCAACTTGGTGATTGTCGGCTCGCTCATCACCTGGCTCGGCGCGACGGCGGCGGCGTACTACATCGTCGGGCTCGACCTCTCGCTCGCGTCGCTCTTCGGGGCGCTCGTCATCGTCACCGGGCCCACCGTCATCGGTCCGCTTATACGCAACGTGAGACCAACGTCGCGCATCGCCAACGTGCTCAAGTGGGAAGGCATCTTGATCGACCCCGTCGGGGCGCTCGTGGCGGTGCTGGTCTTCGAGTACATCTTGCTCGGCAACCGCAGCGAAGCGCTCGGGCAAACCATCTTGCTCTTTTTACGCTTCCTCACTGTAGGCACCGTCGTTGGCGTAATCGGCGGGCTCTTCTTAGCCTTTTTGCTGCGCCGCCGCTTTATCCCGGATTACCTCATCAACTTCGTGTCGCTGGCGCTCGTTTTCACCGTGTTCGCGATTTCGAACGGCTTCGCCGAGGAGTCGGGGCTTTTGGCGACGACTGTCATGGGCATTATCATGGCGAACCGGCACGTGCCGAATATCGAGGGGATTTTGAGTTTCAAGGAGGACTTGACCATCCTCTTTATCTCGCTTCTTTTCCTCGTGTTGGCGGCGAATATCGAGCTGGCGTCCTTTATGGAGGCGCTCTCTTGGCAGAGCTTAGCGCTCGTCGCGGTGATCATGCTCGTGATACGCCCTTTGAACGTCTTTGCGAGCACGGTGCGTTCACCGCTTTCGCTGCGCGAAAAGCTCTTCTTGTCGTGGATCGCGCCGCGCGGCATCGTGGCGGCGGCGGTGACCTCGCTCTTCACGGCGCGGCTCGTCGCAGCAGGTTTCGAGGGCGCGGGCATTCTCACCTCGCTCGTGTTTATCGTTATCGTCGGTACAGTTGCCCTAAACAGCCTTACCGCCAAGCCGGTCGCACAACTTCTAGGCGTGGCGGAGCCCGACCCGCAAGGTCTTTTCATCATGGGCGCGCACAGCGTGGCGCGGCGCATCGCGGCGTTTTTGAAGGGTGAGGGCTTTAGCGTCGTCGTGTCGGACACCAACTGGTCGAACGTGGCAACCGCGCGCATCGAAGGCTTAGAGGCGTATTACGGTAGCCCTTTGTCTGAACGCAGCGACGACGACCTGCGGCTCTCGGGCATCGGCAATCTCTTGGCGCTCACCTCGAACGACGAGGCGAACGCATTAGCGGCGCTTAAATTCGCCCGTGAGTTCGGTTCAGGTCACGTCTTCCAGTTGGAGCCGGGTCGTAGCAGCCGCGCCCGCGAAAATCTGAGCCAAGAGCAGCGCGGACGGATTATCTTCTACGGCGGCACCACCTACGCGCAGCTCAACAACCTCTTCAACAAGGGCGGCGAGCTGAAAAAAACGCCCATCACCGCCGAATTCAGCCTAAAAGACTTTGAAGAGGTCCACGGCGAGAACTACCTGCCGATGTTCGTCATCCGGGGCAAGCGCATCACCGTCGTGACCGAAGAAAGCCTCGAGCTGGAGCCCGGCGCGGTGCTCGTTTCGCTCGTGCTGACGCCGAAAGACACCGCGCAGCGGACGCTGACGAGTACCCCCTAGAGCGAAGGGCTGGACCTTGGCTCGAGGCGATCAAACCAAAAGGAGAGGCGGAGATTACGAAAACCTCCGCCTGCTCATGTGCCGTTCTAACCGATTTAACGAAGCTCGAGCACCGTCACGCTGTCACCGACCTTAAGCTCGACCAAGCCGTTCTGTAAGGACACTGCTCTTTTGGACATGCGCCCCGCGCCGTTTAGGGTATGTAAGGTCACGTTCTTAACGTCTGAACCGAGCGTCACGGTGACGTTTTGCGCGTTCACGCGGACGTCTTCTCTCGAGTCGCGGTCCCAGCTCTCCTTCGCCGACCAGAGCGCTAAGTAGAAGGTGCCGTCGCGCTTCTGCAGGAGCGTCTGGTGGACGTCGTCCGCGCTGCCGCTCAGCGAGAAGTTGAGCGCGCCGGGCGTGAAGGTGCCGGAGTCCTCCAGCAAGTCGATGAGGTTCTCCACCGCTCTAAAGGCGGGCTTTTCGGACCCGTCGTTGCGCAAGAGCCCGAAGGACGCCTCGGGGTCCGTGCTGCGCCCTTTGGACTTGCTGTCGATGAGTTCGTATAGGTAGGTGCGCGGCACGCCCATGTTGAAGTGCGCCAGGAGCATCCGGGGGAGGTACTTGGCGGTCGCCGCTTCGGAGGTCGGTGCGTGATCGTTGTCGGTTTTGAGGGCGTTGTGATAGCCCGTTTCGGTGAACATGACGGGTTTGACGCCGCTGTTTCTGGAGGCTTTGACCATGCTGGTTTGGGTGCTCTGACCGTACTCGCTGCCAGTCGGCATCTTACCGCCGGGGTAAGGGTGGGTGTTGCCGTAGTCCATGTAGCGGCTCAAGTCGCCCAAGTCTTTCGCCTTCCATACGGGCGACGGACCTAAAACTTTTACGTCCTTGAGCGCCGGGTTGCCCCTTACGGTGCCGTAGAGTTTCTTCTGCGCGTCTCTGGTGAGGTTGACCCAACCGCTGATGCCTTGCAAGTCGGGCTCGTTGATGCCCTCGAACGAAGTGACCGCGCCGTCCGTCCAGGAGACGACGTCGTCCAACTTGCTGTAGTCCGTGGCGTCGTTATAGGGGGTCTCTAATGAGGTGAGCAGGTTGAAGTCGATGCCCGCCGCGCCTAGCTCGCGGAGCCGCTTGTAGAAGAAGGTGTTGCGCCCTGCCTCCTCGTAGGTGTACGCGCCGTCGCGGATGTGGCGGACGCCTAGCTCTAAAAGCTTAGGCTTGATAAGGTCTTCGTAGCGTTTGTCGTAGACCGTGCCCTGGTAGTGCAGGTGCGTGTTCACGCCGATGCTGTCGATAAAGCTGCCCGCAGATTTCGCTTTTACGCGCGGTAAACTCATTGTGTTCTCTTTGCTACTCGGCACGGGCAGCGCCGGACCGCTGGTCGCCTCTTGCTCGTTTTCGGTCGCCTTGATGACGGCGGCGGGCTTCGCGCTAGCGTCGCGGGTTAAGACGAGCTTATCGAACGCGAAACCGTCTTCGCGCATCCAGACGTTGAGGGTGTGGGTCCCCGCGCTCAGCTTGAGCTTGGCTCTAGGGCCGTCCATCGTTCCCTTTTTCCAACCGAAGCGGGTACCAAAGCCGCTGATACGGTCGGCGCTCCTTACCGCTTTGCCGTTTAAGCCGACGTGTACCGAGTCGCTGCTGCCCTTCGAGCTGCCGGCCGCCATTCCCTTGACCCACACGTAGTAGGTGCCGGGCTGCTCGACGCTGATCCGGTAGTCCAAGCGGGGGCTTCTCAAAGTAAAGTTGCTGTTGTAGGTCGTTTTGACGTCGGGCAAGGCGTACATCGCGTCGCCGCGCGCTTTCCACTGGTGCTTGCCCTTAGCCGCCTTCGCGTGAAACGCCTCGGCTTCGACGACGAGCCCGTGCTCGCTCGTCGCCAAGGTCGCCGCGAGCGTATCCAAAGTAGGTGCTTGGGTTACGCCGCCGCACGCCGCGAATAAAAGGAGTAACAGAGCCGCCACCACGCCTTTAGCATACTGAGTCAGCGTCCGTTTCACAACCTGAATGTTCCTTTTCATCCTCTGCCTCCAAATGACCCCGGTGAGTGTGTTGAGACCTGGCGAGCCAGGCTTCAGCTCAACTCGGTTAGGTGGGCACAGGGAGAACGCAAGGGGATAGACGCAGAAGATGACGTGAGAAAGCAAAGGTGTGCCCCCGGCCGGTTGCGCTACTTGCTCCGCCTGTTTCAAGCGCCCAAGAGAACTTCGGAAAGGCCGCGTTACGCTTCCCTTCCGAAGCTCATTGCGAAACAGGTTTCATCGCGTCCGAGGGCGGGGTGTCCCTCAGGTATGCTTTATAATAGGGGCAAAGCCGCGCTGTGTATATGAAATATTCGTGTGACAGATGCGCTCGGGGGTGCTCGCGCCGCTCGCCGGGCGAGTCGCGCTCCGGGTCTGTGATCGGTCTCACTAGCGCTTAGTACAACTTATGAAGCGGTCCCGCTACGCAGGAAACGTTGTCAGCACCCATATGCTTGCATGATGGAAACAGGTGCGAACTCCGCACACGGGATGTAGCCGCGAGAAGAGCGCCGCGCGGCACCTAGCCATAAGCAGCACAGAACAAGCAGCACAAAACTGACCTCGACATGTGACTTATGCGCGACATGCGCGCGCGTTTACGGCTAGAATCCTTCTTTAGGAGTGTAACGATGCCACAAGACACCGCAGTGACAGAAAAGGTAGATACAGCTGAAGACCGGGCTTCGCAGCCGCACACGGCGTCGGCGCAGCCCGAGCGGACGACCTACGCGGTGGGGATGTCGCGGCTCGAGGGCACAGTCCACGTAAGCGGCGCGAAAAACAGCGTGCTCAGGCTGCTCGCCGCTTCCCTCTTAACGGACGAACGGGTCGTGCTGCGCAACTACCCAGCCGGGTTGCTCGACGCCCAAGTCCACGTGGAGATGCTCCGCGCCCTCGGCAAGACGTGCGCCCCAGGCAGCGAAACGATCACGATAGGCGAAGAGGCGGGCGCGCCCCACGCAACGCTCGAGTGGTCGGGTCGCTCGATCAGGAACACGCTGCTGATCTTAGGGGCGCTCACGGCGCGTCTCGGTGAGGGCAAGGTGCCGCTGCCGGGTGGCTGCAAACTGGGCGAGCGCAAGTTCGACCTGCACGAGATGGTGCTGCGCCGCCTCGGCGCGGAGGTCTGGACCGAAGGCGACACGCTCTGCGCGAGCGCGCCGGGGCGTTTGCGGGGCAACGACATCTACTTGCCCATACGCTCGACGGGCGCGACCGAAAATGCGATTATTTGCGGAAGTCTGGCGGAGGGCATCACGCGCGTCTGGAACCCGCACATCCGCCCCGAAATTTTAGACCTCATCGAATTTTTAAGGGGGATGGGCGCGCGCATCAAGGTGTTCGGGCAAGAGCACATCGAGATCATCGGCTCGGAGTCCCTCTCGGGCACGCAGCACACGGTCATCGCGGACAACATGGAGGCGATCACCTGGCTTATCGGCTCGGTGGTGACGCACGGCAGCGTCGAGATCGTCAACTTTCCCGCCCAAGATTTAGAGGTGCCCCTCATCCACCTGCGCGAGAGCGGCGCGAAGTTCTACAGGGGCGAAAACAGCCTCATCGTCCGCGGCGGGCGCTGCTTCCCCGTCGAGATCAGCACCGGACCCTACCCCGGCATCAACTCGGACATGCAGCCCCTCTTCGCGCTCTACGGCGCGTGCGCGCGGGGCGAATCGCGCATCGTCGACCTGCGCTTTCCAGGGCGCTACGGCTACGCCGACGAACTCGCCAAGATGGGCGCGCAGCGCGAGGTCGACGGCAACTTGCTCAAGATCGCGGGCGGCGCACCCCTGCGCGGCGCGGAGGTCAAGGCGCTCGATCTGCGCGCGGGCGTCTCGCTCACGCTCGCGGGGCTCACCGCGGACGGCACGACGTACGTGCAAGATGCTTGGCAAGTCGAGCGCGGCTACAACGGTTTCGTGCAGAAGCTGCGGAGTTTAGGCGGCGACATCAGCTATGCCTGAACTCGCTCCTCCCGACTACGTCAACGCGCCCCGCTACCACCACGCGCTCGCGCCCTACACGACCTGGAACATCGGCGGCGAAGCGGAGGTGCTCTTAGAGCCCGACAGCGCCGACGAACTCATCGCCGCTTACGAGTACGCTAAAGACGCCTGCTTGCCCCTCACCATCTTAGGGCGCGGCTCGAACACGCTCATCGACGACACGGGCGTCCCCGGCGTGGTCGTCTGTCTGCGCAGCTCCTTCGACGAGGTCACGGTGGACGCCGACGGGGGGCGCGTCCGCGCGGAGGCGGGCTGTCCGCTTCCTAAACTCGCGGTCAAGGCGGGGCAAGCGGGTCTCTCTGGCTTCGAGTTTCTAATTGGCATTCCCGGCACGGTGGGCGCAGGCGTCGCCATTAACGCCGGCGTCGGCGGGGCGAGCGGCGTCTCGATCAGCGAACGTTTAGAATCTGTGCGGACGCTCGAGCTGGCCACAGGGCGCATCCAAACGCTCAGCGCCAGCGAAGCCGGGTTGCGCTACCGCCACAGCGACCTCTTGCACACTCACTGGGTCCTAGACGCGACCTTTCGCGCCGAAAAACGAGACGACGTAGACGCGATCAAGGCGCGGCAAAAAGAGGTGCTCAAAAAGCGCGCTGCCAAGCAGCCCTTGCAGCGTCACACGAGCGGCAGCGTCTTTAAGCAGCCCGAGGGGGGCGAGCCCGCAGGCTGGTATATCGACCAAGCCGGGCTCAAAGGCTATAAGGTCGGCGGTGCGGTGGTGAGCCCCACGCACGCCAACTGGATCGAGAACGGCGGCGAGGCGACCTCGCAAGACGTCAAGGCGCTGATGGCGCATATTCAAGAGGTGGTGCAGGAGCGCTTTGGGGTGTGGCTCGAGCGTGAGGTGCGTTTTCTGCCGCAGGACAGCTTAATAGTGAATGGTGCAACGGCGCGAGTAGAAAGTGCTCCGACAATTAAGGATTGAGCAACTGCCTTGGCAGTCTCCGCCTCCACTTTGAGTCCCGCCACAACTTCAGCTCACACCGTTTCTGAAAGCATTTTTTATAGCAGGTATCATCTGGTTTGAGATACTCTCACTTCAAAAAATATCGCTTGACACGCACATTTGGGGATGATGCCTGCGGAGAAATGTAGTAACGTTACGTGGAAGCGCCGTATATTCGCGCCCGCTCCACCGTGCTGGGACTCGTTGCTTCATCTCGCATCTAATGCGTCCCTCAAACTTCCGTATCACGTACGGAACGAATCTCAGGGAAGAATCTGCTCATGAGGTCGCCGCAGTGCAGGTGTACCTTCGCCTCGAGATGGGTCTCTTTGATCTCTCGTAAGACGTTGTACTTCTCGGGGTTTTTGAAGGCGTGAGATTTCTCTAGCAGTATCGTTTCTTTCGGCAGACCGGTAAACGCAGCGATAGCCTGAGCCGACTGCGTTATCTCCTTTGTTTTGAGCACCATAAGGCGGTCTTGTGGAATAGAAGATAAAACCTTGTGGTTATGGTGCGCCCAGTATGAGAGGTAGCCGTCGAGCGTGTATAGCCCCCTCTCTTCGAGCGCCCGCTCCTCTGGAGGGTGTGACAAGGTGTGCGCTTGAAACCGGTAATCCCTAAGTGCAATCCATTCTTTCCTGGCATCTCGGCGCAGCGAGTGGTTGATAAAAGAGTCCAACCAGGAGTAACAGTCTCGGATGGTGAGGATAAAGCGCGCATCCGGAAACGCCTCTAAAAGGTAGCTAAGGATAAAGAAGTTGAGCTGAGACGAGTCGATATCTAAACAGAGCCTTTTATCTCTGGCTCGGACGTAGGACAGGGCCGCCGACTCTGACATCTTCCCCTCTTCAATCTCGAAGATTTTCCGGATGACCTCGCGGTATTCAGGCTCGTGCCCCGAACGAACGGTGTCGTCAAACATCTCAGCAATTGAGTGCGTGCCGCTTTTCGCCGTTCCGACGCAGTAGACTCTAGCCTTTCGTCTGTAACTCAGGCGCATGTACGTACTGCTGGCTTTAGTCTTGACCTCACGTAGCATGTGTCCAACGTTCATGGGTCGCTCCTTATAGGGCTTTCCAGGGGTTCGAGTGGGTCGCGGCGTACCGCAAAATTTAGACACTCCGTATTAAACGCGGCGTTTGCTCCGCGGATTCAAGATAGCATTTTCCATTCTGGCTATGTCCTTACGGTCGTCCGACCGCGTAGACATGAACTGTGGCTTATGGTTAAATGCGCTGGGCGGTGGCACCTCGAGGAGGCGACTCGCTACCGTAAGCTCGAGCCTTATGGCGCACCCACCTCTACTCCCATTTCTGAGATGAGACCCACGAATAATGAGCCTTAAAGAAAGAACGATTGTCGGAGTCGTCTGGTCTCTTGTGCAGCGCTGGGCTGCCCGGTTCTGGGGTTTGCTCGTCTTTTTCATCCTCGCCCGGCTCCTCGGACCGGAAGCGTTCGGCCTCGTCGCCTACGCGGGCGTATTTATCGCTATAGCCGATATCTTTCTGGGCAACGGCTTCGTCAAAGCGCTCGTGCAGCGCCCCAAGCTCGAACCAGAGCACCTAGACACCGCCTTCTGGAGCAATATCGTCACGGGCGCTCTACTCACAGCGCTCGTCTTCGCGCTTGCGCCCCTCATCGCCCATCTATCTAACCAGCCAGAACTCGGCGCTATCTTACGCTGGCTCTCGCTCGTCTTTATCATCAACGCATTTGTCAACGTGCAGAACGCTTATTTGCAGCGAGAGCTTGCGTATAGAGCGCTCGCGGTGCGGACCCTGCTGGGGTTAGTTGTGGGCGGCGCTGTCGGGGTGGGTATGGCGTTCGCAGGTTTCGGGGTGTGGAGCCTCGTCGCTCAGCAACTTATCTCGAGCGTCCTGTCCACAGCAACCTTGTGGTTTTTAAGTTCCTGGAGACCGAGGTTCGCGTTTTCGAGGAAGCACTTCGTAGACCTCTTCGCTTTTGAAGTCAACTCGTTCGGCACACGGGCGCTGACGTTTATCAACCGGCGTAGCGATGACCTCTTGATCGGCGCGTTCCTTGGTCCCACCGCGCTCGGCTTTTACGGCGTAGCCTACCGCGCTTACTATATCGTTGCGGAGCTTTTCTCCTCGTCGTTCTCCGAGGTCGCGTTCTCGGCTATTTCGCGTACGCAAACGGAGCTTGCCCGTACTAGGAGGGCGTTCTATTCCCTCATAGAGACGGTTAGCTTCTTGGCGTTCCCTGCCTTTATAGGTCTCGCCTTTGTCGCACCTCTGCTGGTGCCTCTCGTGTTCGGCGAGGAGTGGACAAAGAGCGTGCTCGTGCTGCAAATTCTCTGCGGCGCGGGCATGATTCAGACTTCGCTCAGTTTCAATTTCGTCGTCGTTCAAGCCTACGGGAAACCTCAGTGGCAGGTCGCTTACGGCGCGCTCTCGGCGGTGATCAACCTGGTTTCGTTTCTGAGCGTGGTGCGCTTCGGCATCGAAGCGGTCGCGGCAGCCTATACAATCCGCGCATACATTCTTTCGCCCGTCAGCGTGATCATGGTCAAGCGGCTCACCAACATAAGCATCAAGGACTATCTCAGACGCTTTCTAGGTCCGCTCACTGCTTCGCTCCTCATGGTCGGCGCGCTCTACGCTACGCTCACGCTGTCCGCTAACCTCGCGCCCGCCGTCAGGCTCGCGCTGCTCGCGCTCGCGGGCGGCACGTCCTATTTAGCGAGCATAAGGCTGATCGCCCCAGCCTTGTCGCTCAGAGTGTTCGACCTCGTTCGCACGACGCTCCCGCTACGCCGCCCTCTCAAAGCTAAAGGCTGAGCGCGAACCGCTAACGGAGGCTTCATCACGTGAAAATCGCTATCACAAATATAGTCATGCTCAACGCCGGCGACGCCGCCATACTCAAGTCTATGATCGCGGGCATGGAGCAGAAATACGGGCCCGATACGGAGTTTGTGATCTACGATTCCCAGGCAGAGGCGGCGCGTCGCTACTACCCAGACCTGACGATCAAGAGCCAGCTACAGTACGTTTTGAGGTCGTTTGGGGGGGAGGGGTCGGCGGCGCAGCCCGGTCTAGTCAGCAAGATACGTCGAAAGATAAAACAAGAGGGGCAGCGTGTGCGGGCTGTGCTTTCGCTCGCCCTGCTCAGGCGGGGCTGGATCAACCTAGCCCGCGCGCTCATGCCAGCAAGGGTGAGAGCGATTTTCGACGATTACGTAAGTGTAGATATGATTATTGGTACGGGCGGGACCTACATCGTCGAGAACTACTCCATCAAGAGGAGGTACGACGAACTAAGTTTCTCGCTCGCCACAGGTCGCCCCGTCGTCCTCTTTACTCAGTCGATGGGACCCTTTACAGAGGAGCGCAACCGAGAGATGCTGAGTCAGGTGTTTCCCAAGTGTGCCCTTATTCTGCTTCGCGACGAGGCTTCTTACGAACACTGCAAGAGCGTGAACACGGCGGACAACATGCAGGTGTCAGCCGACGCTGTTTTCGTTACGGCGGTAGAGAAAGAGGTGGCGGAAGCGGGTGAAGCTATAGCGTTACGTCCTAAGCGTGTAGCCATATCGGTGCGGCACTGGCCGTATTTCAAAAACGATTCGCCCGACGTCGGTATGAAGAGATATCTGAAAGCCGTCCGGCAGGCGACGGAATTCGTCATTGACACCTACGGGGCGCAAGTGACCTTTATTTCCACCTGTCAGGGCATACCTGAATACTGGGTGGACGACGCCAAAGTCGCGCAGCGCGTATTCGACGAGCTAGACCCAGTCTATCAGGCGAGCGTAACCGTCAATTCTGACTTCAACGATCCTTTCGATTTGCAAGCTAAGCTGGCAGATTTTGACCTTGTCATAGCAACGCGGCTGCACGTCGCTATTTTGTCACTTACGAGAGGTACGCCCGTCGTGCCTATCTCTTACGAGTTCAAAACGACCGAACTCTTTCGTCGCTTCGGCATCGGTAAGTATGTTTCGGACATCGATACCGTTACAGGCGACGAACTAGCAGGTAAGATTGAGCGTTTTGTCGAGCACTACTCGAGTTTCAATAAGCAGCTTTTTGAAGGTGTTCTGAGCGAGCATCGGCGGGCTGAGGCATCCTTCGACGCTTTGGACTACGTGTTTGACCTAGACCCCGCAAGTAAACCGTCAGCTCAAGACCATGTGAAAGCGTAAATAGCCGTGAAGATAGCGTTCGTGCTGAGGGAGTTTCCCTTGACCTCTTTGACGTTTGTCTACCGCCAGATCGAGGCGCTCGCCCAAGCTGGGCACGAGGTGAGCGTGGTTGCGCAACCTAGCGCGGACCCTAGCGCCAACGTGCCGGTGGCGGAGCGGGTGAGGGTCCTCTATCTGCCCGGTGAGCGCCGTAAGCTCGAGCGACTCTTCAGCGTGGCGGCGCTTATGTTGAGGTCGTGTGTGCGCCACCCCGCGAACATCCCCGCTTACTTGAGCGTGCTGCGCCCTCGAGATTACCTGAGAGGACGCTGGAGCGCGCGGCTCTTTGCCGCTGGTGTGACCTTTCTCAATCAGAAGCCGCCCTTCGACGTAGTCTGCTGTCACTTCGGCTACAACGGCGCTGAGGCGGCGGCGCTCAAGGGTGCCGGGGCACTCTCTGGAAAAATCGTTACTATCTTTCACGGGGTTGACGTTTCCGCCTACTTGGACGCGCACCCTGACGCTTACGCTCAGCTTAGGGAGGAGGGCGACCTGTTCCTAACCGTCAACGAGCTGTGGAAAGCGCGGCTCGAGGAGAAAGGCTTCCCGTCTGAAAAGATGCGCGTGCACCACATGGGCGTCGCGTGTTCGGAGATCGCCTTTAATCCTACGCCGCTGAGAGAGCCCGTCAAGCTTTTGAGCGTCGCGAGGGCGGTAGAGAAAAAGGGGCTCATCTACGCGATTCGCTCCCTGCCTGCCGTTATTACACAGCACCCCGACCTCGTCTATACGATCATCGGTGACGGTCCGTTGCGCAAAGTGCTAGAAGCTGAGACGACACATTTAGGGGTGCAGACACACGTTAGGTTTTTAGGACCTCAGCCGAGCCGCGTCGTGTTCGAAACGCTTTCCGAAGCTCACGTGCTGCTCGCGCCGAGCGTCACGGCGCAAAACGGCGATATGGAGGGCATCCCAGTGGCAATCATGGAGGCGATGGCGCAAGGAACGCCCGTGCTGAGCACCTGGCATAGCGGCATCCCCGAACTCATCGAACATAGCGTGTCGGGCTATCTAGTGCCCGAGCGCGACAGTGACGCACTCGCTAGGGGGCTGCTCGAGCTTCTCTCGTCCCCTCAGACTTTGAGCGATATGAGCCGCGCCGCCCGCGCTAAAGTCGAGCGGGAGTTCAATAACGATGTTTTGAACGAACAGTTCGTCGCGCTTATCGAGGCGCTCTAAGCTAAGTCCAACACATCTGAAGAGGAAAAGTATGCGAATACTCGCCTGGCCCGCCTCCATCCCCACGAATAACCACATGGACCTCTTGTACGGCAGCATGAAACCCTTTGGCGTCGAGATAGACGACTTCTCGACCCAGGCGATGTCTGAGGGGCGTTTTAGCGTAGACGGTTACGACGTGTGGCACATCCACTGGCCCGACACCCACTTCAACACGCGCAGCCCCCTCAAAATCATGAAGCACACCTCTGAGATATTGGGCTGGCTGAAAGAGGCTAAGTCCAAAGGAGTTAAGCTCGTGTGGACAGTGCATAACCTCCGCCCGCACGAGCGCTATCATCCCTACCTAGAGCCGTTTTTCTACCGCCCTTACGTCAAACTCTTAGACGGCTGGATTGCGCTCAGCCAAACGGCAGCAGATGAGGCTACCGCAAAGTTTCCGCACCTCAAAACGCTGCCCTCGTTCGTGATTCCGAGAGGTCATTACCGCGACTCGCATCAGGTGCAGGTGTCAAAACGAGTTGCCCGCGAGCGCCTGGGGATACCGGAAGAGGTCGGGGTTGTCTTGCACTTCGGGCAGATCAGAAGGTACAAAAACGTGCCCCACCTTGTGCGCACCTTCCGCGAACTTGACGACGAGCAGACGCTGCTTTTGGTCGCGGGCAATCCTCGCACGCCCCGCTTAAAGCGTGAGATAGAGAAAGCAGCGCAGGATGACCCGCGCGTGCGGCTCCACTTGACGTTTATCCCGGATGACGACCTACAATACTACTTCGCCGCTGCGGACGTCGCGGTTCTTCCCTACAAGGACATCTTGCATTCGGGCAGCGCGCTGATGGCGCTCTCGCTCGATACACCTATCCTGGTCCCTAACATGGGTGCGATGGAGGAGTTGCAGGGGAAAGTGGGTGAGGCTTGGGTTAAGATGTACCGTGGAATGCTGAGCGCGGCGGACCTACGGGCGAGTCAGGCGTGGGCGCGAGGGGTCGCGGGGCAACGCGCGGACCTGAACGCGCTCGAGTGGGGAGAGGTCGGCAAGGAAACATGGCAAGCTTTTCGAGAGGTTGTGAGCGGTGCCGAGTGAGCGGGGTCATACGGATTCCGCTTAATTCCCTATCACCGAGAGAAGCGTTCGGTGATAGTCCATACGCTCCATCCGTATATTTGTTCCTGCTCGCAGGAGAGTCCTCAACCGGTGGTAACATCAACGAATAGCCAATATGAGCGACATTACGACGGCATGATACGCCCGGTTGAAGACTTTTTCGCTCGGATTGATTGAGAATCAATCGGAATTGGTATCACTCAGCATATCTTAGTTTGAAAAAAGTTAAACTTCACGTGGACCGGTCCGCTACTCACACCGGACTTCGCGGGACGCGCAACCTCTGAGATTAAGGTCGTGCCAGCGACAGTGTTGAGACTCACGTAAAAGGACACCATGCCCTATCAGCCAAGTTCTTCCAAAGCTCCACATATTATTCCCAAAGTGTCGGTCGTCATCCCCGCCTACAACGCCATGCGCTTTCTTCCGCACACCGTCGAGAGCGTCTTGGCACAAACGCTCCAAGACTTCGAAGTGCTCATCGTAGACGACGGTAGCAAGGACAATACGGCGAGCTGGGCGGCGGCGCACCCCGACCCGAGGGTCAAGCTGGTCTCGAGACCCAACGGCGGCGCGGCGGCGGCGCGCAACACGGGCGTGGCGGCGGCAAGGGGCGAGTACGTCGCCTTTCTGGACGCGGACGACCTGTGGCAGCCGACGAAGCTCGAGAAGCAGGTGGCGCGCATGGAGGCTGACCCTGAGGTGGGCTTGGTGGACACCTGGATTTCGTATATCAACGCGGCGGGCGAGCCTATCGGCAAGGTGATGACGCAGCATTTAGAGGGCGACGTGTGGGCGCAGATGGTCGAGTACAACCTGGTGCGCTGCGGCAGCACGCCGCTGGTGCGCCGCCGACTCTTCGGAGAGGTCGGCACGTTTGACGAGAGCTTTCGCTACGCCGAAGACTGGGAGATGTGGATTCGCATCACCGCGCGCTACCGCTTTGCGGTAGTTAAAGAACCCCTAGCTGCCTACCGCCAGCACGCCGACAACAAGCACAAGAACTATCAGTCGCTCCTGCCTACGCTCCGCCGAATCATCGATAAATCTTTTCGGGATGTGCCCGCGGCGCAGCAGCACCTCAAGGGGCGAGCTTTGGGGCGGGCGTATCTTCATACGGCGTGGCGCTCGCTGCTCTATGCGGGCGACGACAAGGAAGCGTCGCAGCTCCACCAGGAGGCGTTGGCGCACTATCCAAGGCTGCGCTACGCCAAGAACAGCGTCCGTCTGGGTTTAACGATTGTGAAAGCGCGCTGGTTGAGGCGCTTGGGGTCTACGAAAGTGCAGAGTTAGGAGCTTCGTGTCAGCGACATCGCCATCTGTGGCATCTCGGTCAGTGACTTTAATCTTGTGGACCAACCGTGCGGTCAAAAGAGGTTGATATGACCCCTCTCAGCGTCGTAATCATGACGAAGAACGAAGCGCAGTTCATCGGGCGCTGCATCCGCAGCGTGCGCTGGGCGGACGAGGTGCTCGTCATCGACTCGGGCAGCTCGGACGATACAAAGGAGATCGCGGCGTCTTTGGGCGCGAACGTGTTCGAGCAGCCTTGGCTCGGTTTTTCGAAGCAGCGCAACCGGGGGGCGGCGCTGGCTCAGCACGACTGGGTGCTCTTTTTGGACGCGGACGAGGTCGCTACGCCGGAGCTGTCCGCGTCCTTGCAGGAGGTGCTGCGCGGACCGCTGGACGCCCGTAACGCCTACGCCTTAGACCGCCGCGGCGACTTTTTGGGCGTCTTGCTGCCGAACGAGTCGCGACCTAGCAAGAGGCGAAGCTTCGTGCGGCTCTATAACCGCAAGGAGAGCGCTTATGACACGGCGATGAACGTGCACGAAGAGGTGCGCTTTCCCGGCGTGTCCATTCCGGTCGAGGGGGTGTTGCTCCACTGGAACGGGCATACGGTGGACGAGTTCGTCGGGCTGTTCAACCGCTACGCGACCCTAGAAGCCGCTGAACTCGACCGTTTGGGGAAGCGGGCGACGGCGGCGGACATCGCCGTGAAGCCCGTGCTGCGCTTTTTGTGGAGCTACGTCGCCAGAGGGGGCTTTCGCTTGGGAACGCGCGGGCTCATGCATTCGCTGCTCAAGGCGACGAGCGACTTTATCCGCTACGCCAAGCTGTGGGAGCGGCAGAACGCGGCGCGCACTCCTCACCCGCCCGCGCTCTACGCGCCGGAGGACACCTGTAAAGAGGATACCTACAAAGACGCACCGATAGACGCTACAGCACCCGCGGAGGCGAACCGGTGATACGCGCGTACCGGGCTCGAGCCGAAGGCGGGTCCCCCGCAGGGCGTGGTCGCGGCGGTAACGTGTATTTGGAGGCTCTGCCCATAGCGTCCCTTATCGGGCTCGTGGGCGTTACGGCGCTGGGTGTCGTTGGGGGCGGCTCGAGCGTTTTACAACTCGCGTTCCCGGTGCTGGCGACGGGCGTCGGCGCGCTCTGGCTCTGGCAGCGTCCGGCGGGCTACCTAGGCTACACCTGGTGGCTCTGGTTCTTGACCCCCGAGGTGCGCCGCCTAGTGGATAACCAGACGGGCTACACCGAGGCGAGCCTGGTCATGGTCGCGCCCTTTCTGGTCTCGTGCTTAGCGGCGTTCCCGGTATTTTTCAACCTGCACCGCTTCGCGCCGCGCTACCGGCTGCCCTTCGCGCTCGTCTTGCTGGGGCTCATGTACGGCTACGGGATCGGCGTTCTGCTCGGCAGCGTGTTCGGCGCAACCTTCGACCTGCTCAACTGGCTCGCGCCCGTGGTTTTAGGCGCGTACTTGCTCGTTACGCCGCACCACTTTGAGGCGCAGCGGCGCGTGGTCCAGCGCACCTTCATCTGGGGTGTGCTGGTCATGGGGCTTTACGGGCTCTACCAATTTCTGGTCATGCCTGCGTGGGACAGCTACTGGATGGTCCAGTCCGACATGGGCTCCATCGGGTCGCCCGAGCCCTTCGAGGTGCGCGTCTTCAGCACGCTCAACTCGCCGGGACCGTTCGCCGTGGTGATGCTGGCGGGGCTGCTGCTGCTCTTGCGCACGCCCGGCGTGCTCCGCTGGGGGGCGGCTGCGGTCGGCTTCGCGAGCTTTATGCTCTCGCTGGTGCGCTCCGCTTGGGGCGGGCTAGTCGTGGGTCTGCTCGTCCTCGCCGCGCAATTGCCGGCGCGCGAGCGCACGCGCTTAGCCTTGACCTTGGTCGCGGTCGGCGTCGCGGCGCTGCCCCTTTTACGCTTCGGACCTATCGCCGAGTCGGTCAACACGCGCTTCGAGTCGCTCGACAACGTTCAGGGCGACGTGAGTTACCGCGCCCGCCTGACGCTCTATACCGACATGGCGTCGTTCCTCGTCCGGCATCCGCTCGGTCTGGGGCTGGGGAGTACGGGCGTCGCCGCCGACTTAAACGCGCGGGGCGGCGTGGTCAACCTAGACAGCGGCGTCATCGCGGTGCCGTACGCCTTCGGCGCGCTCGGGACGCTCTACTACGCGGGCGGCGTCGGCTGGCTCTTCGCGCTCGCGCTGGCGCGCCTCAGGCGCTCGGGCGCGTTCGGCACGACCTGCTTGAGCGTCGCGGTGGCGGGGCTCAGCCAGGTCGCCTTCGGCAACGCCTGGGTCGGCGTGATGGGCGTGGTCATCTGGTTTTTCTTATGTTTGACGCTGTCGTCGTACGAGTTCGAGCGCTCAAAGCGCGCCGTTGGGAAAACTGCATGAGGGTGCTCTTTTTGGACCACGCAGGCGTCTTAGGCGGGGCGGAACTCTACTTGCTCGACCTCGCGAAGCACGATGCGGCGCGTCACGCGGGCAGCAAAGTGATGCTCTTCTCGGACGGTCCGTTTCGTGAGCGGTTGGCTGAGGCGGGCGTAGACGTCCAGGTTCTTCAGACCCCTAGCGCGGTGACGGGAGTCTCGAGGGAGGATAGGGGCGGCGGCGCTTTCCGCGCGGTTCCGGGTCTGCTGCGCCTTGTCGCTCAGGTCGCGAGGGCGGCGAAAGGCTTCGACCTCATCTTCGCCAACTCTCAAAAAGCCTTTGTCGTGGCGGCGTTGGCGGGCAAGATATCGCGGCGGCCTGTCGTGTGGTGCTTGCACGACATCCTGACTGCGGAGCACTTCAGCCGCACCAACCGCCGCCTCGTCGTGGCGCTCGCGAATCACCTCACCGCGCAGGTCATCGCCAACTCGCAAGCGACCGCCGAGGCGTTCGCAGCCGCAGGCGGGCGCGCGCCGGTTCGCGTGGTCCATAACGGCATCGACCCTGCGCCCTTTGAGGCGGTGACGGCGGCGGAGGTCGCGACCTTACGCCAAACTTTGGGGCTAGGCGACGCGCCCGTCGTGAGTGTTTTTAGCCGCTTGTCACCCTGGAAGGGGCAGCACGTTCTGTTAGAGGCGCTGCCTCACCTGCCCCCTCATCTCGGTGACGTCCACGCGCTCTTCGTCGGCGAGGCGCTCTTCGGCGAAGCGGCGTACGCGCAGAGGCTGAAGGCGCGCGCGAAAGCGCTAGGGCTCTCCGCGCGCGTTCACTTTTTGGGCTTTCGGCGCGACGTGCCCGCGCTGATGAAGCTCTCGAGCGTGGTCGCGCACACCTCGACCGCGCCCGAACCCTTCGGCCGGGTTATCGTCGAGGGGATGTTGGCGGGTCGCCCGGTAGTGGCTTCGAACGCGGGCGGCGCGCGCGAGATCGTCGGCGCGGACAGAGGCGTTTTAGTCGAGCCCGGCGACGCCAGGGCGCTCTCCAGGGCGCTCGCCTCGCTGCTCGAGCAGCCCGAGGAAGCCGAACGGTTAGCCGCGCGGGGGCGCGTAGGGGCGCAGGCGCACTTCTCCTTGCAGGCGATGGTAGACTCCGTGTCAGCGTGTCTGGCTGAGGTTGCTGAGCCTACCGACGCCAGGCGAACGACCCCTCATGGAGTTGAGGCGAGATGAGACGTGTCGGTTGTGACGAATTTCCTACACCGCTTCTGCCGAGTTACACGCTACCTAGTCCGTCTGACTCGGTGGATAACGTGACTTTACCTAGCTGTTTGACCACTCCAGCTCCGAACGACCTAACTCCCAAAGAAAAGAGCGCAAGATGAACGAAGAATCCCAAGCGAGTATCGGCGAGCTGTTCCGCTTCGTCTTTAGAGGGCTTTTAGTCGCCCTGCCCATCGCGCTCCTCTTAGCAGCGGCGGCGTTTTTCTTGAGCCAACAGCTCGAGCCCGTCTACGAAGCAACCACGACCATCTTAGCCGCCGAGTCCAGTTCGGCAAGTTCGGACCGGGTGCTGACGCCGCCCCCCATCGAGCACAGCACCTACCAGACGATCATCCTGAGCAATCCAGTCATCGAGAGCGCCTACGCGCAGTTCGGTCAGATGAACCCGAGCCGGAGTGACCTTTCGGCGCTCCGCAAGGAATTGCTCATCGAAATTGATGGCGGGCGCGACGACGTCTCGAGCCTCATCTACCTCACCGCCGCCGCCCCCACGGGCGAAAATGCCGCCGTCTACTCCGACGCGGTGGCGCAAGCGCTCGTCGCGTGGGACCGCGAGCGCGCGAGCGCGAATATCACGCAGCACATCAGCACCCTAGAGGGACAAATAGAAGCGTTAGACGACTCCATCGAATCGCTTAGGCTCATGGGCGACGTGGGCAACCAGAACGAGATCGAGAGCCGCATGGCGCTGCGGGCGCAGCAGCAAGAGGAGCTTTTCTACGCGCGGGCGCTTAAAAATTCGACGACGGGGCTTCTCACTATCGTCGAGCCTGCGACCGTCCCGCCGCGCCCCGCTGCGCCTAACCCCGTGCGCAACGCCGCCTTAGCCGCTATCTTGGGTATATTTATCGTCTACGGCGTGCTGCTCCTGCGCAACGCGCTCGACAGCCGCTTGCGCCGGGTCGAAGACGTGGCGGCGCTCGGGCTGAGCATTTTGGCGGAGGTACCCAAGGTGTCGAAGAGCCGCCGCTTGTCGCCCGAAGCGATGAGCTTTTTGCGCACCAATTTGCTCTTCGCCGCGCAGGAGGGACCGAAAGTCTTTCTCATCTCGAGCGCCAAAGGAGCCGAGGGCAAGTCGAGCGTCGCCTTGAACTTAGCCGAGAGCTTCGCCCGCAACGACTACCGTACGCTGCTCGTCGACGCCGACATGCGCAAGCCCGACGTCGCCGACGAGTACCGCATCGCGCCGGGGAGCCGCAAGCAGCTCGCGGACTTTCTGCGAAACCCCGAGCTGGACGTCACCGCCGAGACCACCCACGTCGCCATCAACCAGACCCAGAACCTAGAGGTCATCCCCACCTTCGAGCCGACTTCTGCTGCGCCAGAACTCCTCAGCAGCGGCGTCCGCGCCTGTTTAGAGTGCTGGCGTAAGCATTACGACGTCATCGTCATCGACTCCGCGCCGCTCTTGCCCGTCGCCGACTCCTTGACCATCGCGCCCTTTTGCACGGGCACGGTGCTCGTCGCGAGCCTAGCGGGAACAGACCGCCGCAGCTTACAGGTTGCAGCGGAGCGCTTGCAAAATATCGGCGTGCGCGTTTTAGGTGCAGTCGTCACGCAAGTGGGACGCGCTTCGGCGCACTACGGCTACGGCTACGGTGAAACGCAGCGGTCACGCCCTAAGCCCAACATCGCGTTAGGTCCGACGCGCAAACAAGATTTACGCTAGATTCTCCTCTTCAAGAGGTCGGCGGAAAGCTGGCGGGAGGTGAGCTTTACGGCGCTAAGTCGAGGCGGATTAAGGAACCGTTCAATCCCTCGAGCCGCCTCGGTAGCGATTCGGGAGAGATCACCTCGAACGTGGTGGCGTCAAACGTGGTCAGACGAATTGTCACACTCGCTGCGAAGTCAATGTCCACGACGGTCACCGCACTTCTGGGCTCCGCCTCGCTCCCCAACAGCCGCCGCGCGCCGATGCCACCCGAATGAAGCAGCGTCACCTCGCCTTTTTTGGCAGGATAGTACGCCGCGTGATGACCGCTGATATAGAGGTCGAGACCGAGTGATTCGAGCCACCTCCTCAACTCGTCTCCGTTCTCCAAAACCTCGCCCGGCTCGTTCTTCGCTTCGCTCACGCCGTAAAAGGGTAGATGTCCTAGCAGCACGCGAAGCTCCGCATTCTTCGCCGCCGGGCTCGAGAGTTCCCGCGCTACCCAACCTCTTTGCTCCTCTGCAATGCGAGCGCTCGAGGCGTCCCACACGATCACGAAAAGCTCTCCAAAGATAAAACTGTAGTTGAACGGGAAATCTTCTCGGTTTTGGTAAGGAAGATTCGCTTTATGAAGAGGTCTGTTCCAGTATGCGCGGGCGGCGTCTCGTTCCTTTTGAAATACAAAACCATCTTTGTCGCGGAGGCTCGAGCCGTCGTGGTTGCCTATTGTGAAGGCGTAGGGAATGTTCGCGGCGCGAAGAGGTGTAGCAACCTGCGCGTCGAACGCTTCCCACATCTGCGCAAACCGCTCCTCCGGCAAAGAGGTGTTTTGCCCGCCGATCACGTCACCCGCCGAGAGCAAGAGGTCGGGCTGCCAGGTCTGAGTGATGGCGTCTAAAACTCTCCCGACTTGTGGGTCGTAGCTAAGCGAGCCGTAAGCGCCATTAAAGTCGCTTAAAACCACGATGCGCACGTCACCTCGTCGCGGATTGGTTTGCTCGAGGTACGTTTCGACCTGCTCGAGGTTCTGCCCCCAAGCGAGCGAGCAGAGCGCGAACAAAAGTAGAATTCGGAGCGCCGCGTTAATCGTCCCTGCCTAGGTAGCGCTCGAGAATCGCGTCCCAGACCGTACTGTTGAGGATGCTCAGCAGTTCGCGGTTGATGGGCTCGCGGAGCGAGCTTCCTTCACTCAGGGCGACCCCGTAGCGCTGCGGTTCGAATTCCGAGCGCACGAGCCGCACCCGCCCCTGAAACCTATTCACCGCCAAGTAGCGCAGCAGCGGCGCGTCGTGGACGACGGCGTCCGTTTCATCTCGGAGCATCGCTTCGATGCCGGCTTCGACGCTCGGATAGGTCTGATGCTCGATCTGCTCCCGCTGCAAGTAGCGCTCGCTCGTCGAGCTTTCAAGCGTGGCGACTTCGGCGTCGTAGAGGTCGCGCGGACCTTCGATGGAGGACTCTAAACCCTCTAAAGTCACCCTCGAGGTGAGATTCGCGACGAAACTCGATAAGATAATGAACGACGCGAACATCCAGATGAGCGCCACGATGCGCCCGCCCAAGGTCTGCGGCGCTTTGTCGCCGTAGCCCACCGTCGTCATCGTCACCGCCGACCACCAGAAGCCTTCACCCAGCCCTTTAAGCGCGTGAGAGTCGAACTGCTCGGGGTTCGCCTTGCGCTCGAACAGCCAGACTGCAAGACCCGCGACGAGTAAAAGCGTGCAGAGCGAGCCGATCAAAAAAAGCGTCTCGGGTGCTAACAAACGGCGGACCATCGTCAAGATACCGCTCTGCCCCTCGGGCCTTGTCAAGATGCCCAAGCCCGTTTGGTAATACGGGTGGGAAAAGTCGAAGCGCTCCTCTCTAGGCGCGTTGACCGTAATCGCGGCAATCGCCACGTCCAAAGACCCGTCCTCGACGCCTGCGAGGAGCCCTTCTAAGTCTCGAGTTTCTAAGGTGTACTCTAAGTCTAAGCGCTGAGCGAGTTCTCCCCACAAGTCGATGCTGATGCCCGTGTAGGGTTCGCTCTCCCCGATAATAAAGGGCGGAGCCTCCTTGATGCCCACGCGCAGCGGCTGCGCGAACGCAGGCGTGAAGAGGAGTAGAAGCAACACCAGCACCTTCATCTTGCGTTTCCCATATCGTTACCTTACCGAGTCTCACCTAAAATTCCAAGACTGAAACCTTTTGCGCGAAAGAGGTTGAATCTCACGCTAAGACGAACGCCTTATCACTAGTGGCACGCTGAGGACTGTGCAAAGGAGCGTCGTTGCCACCACGAGCACGACCGCTAACATCACTTGCGAGACGCTGACGAGGTACACCGGGACGAACACGCCGAAGACCGCCGCGCTCGTAAGTGCCGAATAGAGCACCGCTTTTCCTACCGTCGCGTAGACCTCTTCCGCCCCACCCGTCCGCTCCCTGGCTCGGACCTCTAAGCCCCACACCAGATGCACCGCGTAGTCCGAACCCGCGCTCACCATAAAGACGAGCGGAAAGATCAAGAAGATCGAGATGTAGATGTCGAAGACCGACAAGAGCGCCAGCCACCACACCCCGGACACCGTCATGACGAGGCTCACCGCGAGAACGGCTCGCCAACTCCTTGTAAAGAGCCAAACGAGAAGAACGGCGGCGGCGAGCGCGACGAAGAAGAGCACGCGCATCCAGAAGAGGCTCGTCTGGATAAAGAGGGCGGTGAGGGTGCGGTAGCCTAAAATGTTCGTTTCGACGTTGGGCGGTTTTTTTTCGGCGGTCATGGCGACTGCGTTTTCGAGCCCCCTCCTAAGTTCCTGCACCTCTTCCAAAGAGGTCGCGGCATTCGGCACGACGATGAGGATGCCCGTGTTAAGGGTGGGGCTCGAGACCAGTTGAATCAGCGGAGCCCAAGCGACGCTCTCGTGCATCTCCTCGTAAGCAGTTTGGATGGCTTCATCGTCCGTCGGCGCAGCCTGCTCCAACGAGCCGCCGTTCGCCAGATAACGCCGCAACGCGGGCGCGACGCCACCTTTCAAAACTTCGTAACTTCCGAGTAGGCGAGTCGGTCCGACCACCGTCGTTCCCGCACCGAGTCCTGTCTCAGAGCGCAACGCTGCCTCTAACGCCCGTGTGTACGCCAGGAACTCAAGCGTCGTGAGGTCGCCTTGAAAGATGACGAACTCGGGAAACGCGCCGCCTGTTCCCGAAGCGATCTGCTCGGTGGCGCGAACGAAAGGGTCATCAGCCGGATAGTTCCCCTGAATGGCGTCGGTCTGATACGTCGTGTCACCGAGTCCTAAGAGGGAAAGTAGAGTTAAAGCGGTGAGAATCGCTGCGGTAAGCTGCCACCTCTTGCCGAGAAAGTTCATGAGGTTGGCGAGGGCGATGTTCTGGGAGGCTCGAGTATCACGAGCAGGCAAAAGTGCTTTCAGCGCGGGCAAGAGTGTGAGCGCTAACGTCAACAAAAACACCATGCTGAGCGCCGCGAAGATGCCCAGCCCCACCATGCCCGGCACGCCCGATAAGGTCAACGCGAGCAATCCTGACACGGTGATGAGCGTCGCCATGAGGAGTGCTATTCCCGTGCGCGACGCGACCTCTTTCGCAACCTCTTGCTCTATGCCAGTTTGACCTCTTACATCGCCATACGCATTCAACATATGGATCGCATAGTCAATCCCGACGCCCAAGACAAGCGGAAAGAGCGTCACGTTGACGATGTTGAGGGGAATCCCGAGCCAGCCCACCGTGCCAAAGGTCCAGACGAGCGCAGTGAGGAGCAAGGTAAGCGCGGCTAACGTATCCTTAAAATCCCGAAAGGCGAGAAATAAAAAAGCTATGAGTAGGAGACATGCGAGCGGCGCGAGTAGGAGGAGGTCACGGCTCAGAATCCGGTCGATATTACCGATGCCCGAGGCGAGACCGACGGGGGTGAGCCCGTCCGTTTCCAACACGTCAAACCTCTTGCCCTCCCAGTTCGCATATTCTTCTAATGCTCGAGTAAAATTTGCGCCGACTTGCCTCGAGCCCGCCGCCAGCGGGTCCCCCTCAATCACGAAGTTGAGGAGCGCCGTCTGCTGGTCTTCGGATACGGTGATTCGCAGCAGTTCTTCCTGCGTCGCCGCGATGCCGCGCCAATAGAGCGCGAATTCCGCCGAATTTTCCGGCAGCGCAAAAGCGCCCGGCTCCGCCCCCGAAGAGGTGTAGTTCGCCAGCTTGACCCAAAGCGGTAGCCCGATGACGTGGCTGACTTGCGGCACGCGCTCCTGCACGAAGCCCGCCAACTCCTCCTGAGCGCGAATCGCCCTCTCATCGGTGATAGAAGAGACGTCCGCTTGCGCGGCTTTTTGGGGGTCTAGCTCGAGCCTCAACAACTCCTGATTCGTGATGCTGTCCACCTCTTCGACCACGCGGTCAAAGGCTTGCACGTCCGGGTTTGAGGCGGGGAGCCAGTCGAGTAGTCCTGTCTCGAAGCGGAGGTTGAAAAGTCCTGCGCCTAAGAGGAGGGTGATAAAAGAGAGGATGAGGAGGGTGCGGCGGGGGTGATCGGCTGACCTCGAGATTAAAGAGGTGAGGAGGGGCTCGAGGGGGTGGGGGTGTTCACCCATTCTCCTCAAACCACGCCTTCGCCGCCTCTTCCGCCTCAGCAAGCGCCGCGTCCACCGTCGGGTACTCGGCTTTACCCTGCCAAACCATGCCACCGTGATCAATGAGACGGATAAATGCCCCCGAGCCGTAATCGAAGCCAAGCTCGAGCCACCCATCCGCCACCCAATCTGCGAGGTTCGGATAGTGCTCTTCGAAACATGGCGGAATAATGCTCACGCTACTTGATAAATGACGGGCTTGTACCGAGGTTCGGGAATGGGTCTACCTTCCTCTTTTGCCACCTCGAGCCAAAGCTCTTTAGCCTTCTCCACCTCAGCCAATGCCTCTATGGGCGTCTCACCAAACGCCGAGCAAAATCTGAGGTCCGGAATATCCGCGATGTAGCCCTCATCTTCTTCGCTGTAGAAGATATTGATGTGATAGTCCTTCATTTTTCCTCCAAAGAGAGGTTGTAGCGCTCGATAAGTTGCAAGAATTGGCGAACTTGGTAGGGTTTGGACTGACCTTTCACCTCTTGGACGTTCACCAACTCTGGAATGTCGGGGTGTTTGAACATGTGGTGGCTTCCGCTGACTCGAGAGAGCGTAAAGCCATACGCCTCAATGAGTCCGACAAAATCACCGAAGCGAATGTTTTTGGAGCCGGACAAGATTTTCGCTAGAACTTTTTCAGGTTTAATCCGTCACCGCCCCCTCCGACGCACTCCCCACCAACTTCGCATACTTCGCCAACACCCCACTCTGATACTTGATCGGCGGTGCTTGCCAATTCTTACGGCGCTCTTCTAACTCGCTATCTTCAATATTGATCTGAATGAGGTTCTGCGCCGCGTCAATCGTGATGCTGTCGCCTTCGTGGATGAGCGCAATCGGTCCACCCACCTGCGCCTCGGGCGCAACGTGTCCGACGACGAGCCCGTACGTCCCACCGGAAAAGCGTCCGTCAGTAATGAGTCCGACCGAGTCACCCAAGCCTTTGCCGATAATCGCCGAGGTCGGCGAGAGCATCTCGCGCATCCCCGGACCGCCCTTAGGACCTTCGTAGCGGATGATGAGCACGTCGCCCGCTCTGATGTCGTCACTGGTGATGGCGTCCATCGCGTCCTCTTCGGATTCGAACACTCGAGCCGGACCCGTAATGGTTGTGGACTTGAGCCCGCTAATCTTCGCCACCGAGCCGTTCGGCGCGAGGTTGCCGCGCAAGATGGCGAGGTGTCCCTGGGCGTATTTGGGCTGATCGAAAGGTAGCACCACGTCTTGGTCGCTGGAGGGCATGCTCGAGACCTCTTCCAAGTTCTCCGCCACCGTCTTGCCCGTCACCGTCATGCAGTTGCCGTGTAAGAGTCCCGCCTCTAAGAGCATCTTCATAACTAAAGGAATCCCGCCGACGCGGTGCAAGTCCGTCGCGACGTACTTGCCCGAGGGTTTGAGGTCGGCGAAGTGCGGCACGCGCTCCCGGATGCGTTCGAAGTCGTCTAGTGAGAGGTCTACCCCTGCCGCGTACGCAATCGCCAAGAGGTGCAAGACAGCATTGGTGGAGCCGCCCACCGCCATGATGACGCTGATGCCATTTTCAAAGGCTTCTTTGGTGAGAATATCCCTCGGTTTGAGGTCGTTGGCGATGAGGTCCAAGAGAACTTCGCCACTCTTCGCGGCGCTGTCCGCTTTCTCCTGGTCTTCCGCCGCCATCGTCGAGGAGTAGGGGAGGCTCATCCCCATCGCTTCGAAGGCGCTCGACATCGTGTTGGCGGTGTACATGCCGCCGCACGAGCCCTTGCCGGGGCACGCCGCACGCTCCACCGCGCAGAAGTCACTATGCGTGATGCGCCCCGCATTGTATTCGCCGACCGCCTCAAACGCGCTCACGATGGTGAGGTCCTGACCTTTGTAGTGACCGGGCTTGATGGTACCGCCGTAGACGAAAATCGCGGGAATATTGAGCCGCGCCATCGCGATCATCGCGCCGGGCATGTTCTTGTCGCAGCCGCCCACCGAGATGAGCCCGTCCATGCTCTGACCCCGGCAGACCGTTTCGATGGAGTCGGCGATGACCTCGCGGGAGACCAGCGAGCACTTCATCCCCTCCGTCCCCATCGAAATCCCATCACTGATGGTGATGGTCCCGAACATCTCCGGCATTCCGCCCGCCGCGCGTATCGCCGCCATCGCCGCGTCGGAGAGTTCGCCCAGCCCAGCGTTACAAGGCGTGATGTTGCTCTGACCGTTCGCGACGGCGATGATGGGCTTTTCGAAATCCTCGTCTTCAAAGCCTACGGCTCGCATCATGGCGCGGTTGGGTGAGCGGTTCGTGCCTTCGGTGATGGCGCGGCTGCGCCGGTTGAGTCTCGGTTTGGTGGTGCTCATCGTTATTTGCCTCCAAGCGTCGTAGTAAAGGATATTGTACCGCGCTGCACGCACTCGAGAACAGAGCCCGTTTTATTCTAGGCGCATGTCCATCAAAAGTTATCCACAAGGTTATCCACAGGGCTATTCACAGTGAAGCAAACACAATCTAACCGTATTGCTGCCGGACTTTTCTTACTTGTCGGCGTCGTTTATGCTTTGCTCAATAGTGCTGCTGTAGGCGCAATTTTCATCCTTATTGGCGCAGTTCTTTTCGCGCTCAGCTTTCGCAAACAGTAGGAAAGAGGTTGTAAGAATCTTGTCAGAGGTCGGGGGCTATATTGAGTCTCGAGCAGCGCCGAGCATAGCGCATCACAACCTCTTGAGGGCGCTGCTCACTCCTCTCTCCCACCCTCGCTTTCCCGGCGAGGGTAAATTTTTGACCTCTCGGAATTGACCCTTAAAGAAAAATTCACTCTCAGTTTGCGGACGCACTTCTTCACCTCACCGCCAAACAGTTCGTCCCAATCTGAGCTTGACCATGCGTTACGCCCTTTACGACCTCTTGAAACTCTTCCAGTCTTAATAGAAAAGCCGTTGATAGAGGAAGCCGAGTTTACCCTACCGGACGCAGTCAAAGTACACACAAAAAACCTCCTCTAGCGTCCGCAATAGGTGTCCGTTACAGTGTGCTCACTTCACCCTGACGAGAAGACGCCTTTTTCGGGCGCTCGAGCCAAACTCGAGTAGTAAGCGTTTCGCCAAATCTGCAAAATTGGCAAAAATCTTGCCAAAACTCTATCTCGTAACTCTAAAAAATTCATTGCGAAGAATAGAAAGTACAACGCTGGCAAATATATTGCCAAGAATATAAATACTGTGTATGCTGAAATTCACTTCAACCAACGAACGAAGGAGGCATCACATGACGTTTAATCAAGGTCCGACCTATAAGGAATGGCTCGAGGTCATCAACCACCGCGCCCACCACAGCTTCGAAGACCTTAAAGCGATTGCCGAGCGCATCGAGGATACGGAGTGCACGAGGCTCACCCAGGCGCAGCGCGCTGACTTGCTCCGCAGATTAGGCGACTTGCAGATTGCCGCAGCTAACCACACTGCTAAGTACGGCGGAACGCTAGAAGCTTAGTACAACCAGCAGTCGGGCTCGAGACGTTCTACAAAGAAGAGAGGAGCGAGAACGGCAACGTCTTGCTCCTCTCTTCTGCCTACCATCTCAACTGGGTCGGCTCGAGTAAAAGCGCCTTCTCGCGCTTTAGCGGCGCGAGAGTTCGTAGAAGTGTGCTCGGGTCTTCTTGAGTCGGCAAGAGCATCTTTGGAGGAGCCTCCACGTTCCAAGTCGGGGCGTCTTCGTGCAACCCGGCGATCTCTTTCGCCCGCCGAATCCCTAGCGCCACGCCGCCGAGTTCGTCCACTAAACCGATTTCTACGGCGTCTTTACCTGACCAGATGTGTCCGCGCCCGATCTCGTTCACGCGCGCTTTGGAGAGGTCGCGACCCTCCGCCACGCGGTCTGTAAAGCGCTCATACACCTCACCGATAAAGCGCTCGACTAGCGCTCGCTCCTCCTTGTCAAAGGAACGCGCCGAGTTAAAGGCGAGGATGTAGCGCCCGCGGCTCAGCGCTTCGGGGTTGAAGCCGTACTGCTCGTTAAAGCCCTCGAATACGAATTTGCTCGCCAGCACGCCGATCGAGCCTGTGACCGTGGTAGGTGCGGCAACCACATGGTCCGCGTGCGTCAGCACGTAGTACCCGCCGCTCGCCGCTACGCTGCCCATCACCGCGACGACGGGTTTTTCGCGGCGCACGCGCGTCACCTCGCGCCAGATGAGGTCGCTCGCCAGCGCCGAGCCGCCGCCCGAATCTACAAAGAAGACGATCGCGGCGGTGCTCTCGTCGGCTTCGGCGGCGCGAAAGGCGCGGATGAGCGTCTCTGAGCCCGCTTGCAGCGAGCCGATCAGCGGGAGCGGGAAGGGCGTGCGCCGCGACTTGCCGGACACGATGATGCCCGAAAGGGAAATCACCGCGACACGCTTCGTGTTCAAAGGGCGCAGCTTTCGGGTCAGAAACCGCGCTCCGGCGCGAAAGGGTTGGTGGGTGTTCAAGACCTCATCTTCGTACGCGACGCGGTCGATCATGCCCAAATCCAGAGCTTGCTGCGGTGAGCTGACGCCTTCGTCGATCCAGCCTTGCACGACGCCGGGCGTGACCTCTCTAGCTTCCGCGACGTCATGTAGGAAAGTGGACTCTAAGCTGTCTAAAAGCGCCCCGTACTGTTCGCGCTGCGCGGGGCTCATCTCTTGGCGCGCGAAGTTGTCGCCTGCGTTTTTATACTCGTCGATGGCGACTTTATCGAACGACACGCCGAGGCGCGCCAGCGCGTCGCGCATAAAGGTGATTTGCACGGCGAGCCCGAGCACGAACAGCTCGCCGCCGCCGGGCATGATGACCTCATCGGCAACGGTGGCGAGGTAGTAGCTCGCGAGGTCGAGCTGCGGCGCGTAGAAGGTGACGCGCTTACCCGCGCGCTTTAGCTTCACGACCTCTTCGCGCAAGCTCCGCGCCGTCGTTAAGCTGACGCTCAAATCGTCTGCGCGGAAGACGACGCCTTTCAGCCAGTCGGCGTGCGCTAGCATCTCGAGCTGTTCACTGAAAGCCTCCAAAGAGACCTCTTGAGCCCCAAACTGTGGGAGAGCCTCTAGGAGTTTACGCTTTTGTTTGCGCGCCGGATACGAACCGGACAGCTCCACCACCAGGTGCTCGGGTCGCTCGCCGGGGAGCATGGCGAGTGCGTTTCGCAAGGTAACGCGGGTGTTCGCTAAGAGGTTCTGCAGCGTCTGTGGGCTAGGTTTTACGTTCTCGAGTGCATTGTTCTCTAGTCTGGGGTTTTCTGATCTAAAGTTCTCTAATCTAAAGCGGGCCATAGTTTAGTTTACGCCCTTTACGCCGCGCCCTTCACCGACTCTTCATTTCTCCCTCGCGTCTAATCTCTGCGGGTTAAACTCGTTACAGTGCAACAATTCAAGCGACGTCTACCTCTTGCTTTTATCTTTGTATTCAGCGCGGCGCTTCTGCTCAGCGCAGCGTGCGCCGGACCGCCCGCCGTATCCGCGCAAGCGCCCGCTCAGCCGCAGCCGGTTCAGCGGGACCCTAGCCTCTCTGCCGGTTGTGGTCAGCAAGCGCCAGCGGTTGCGCCCTCGAGGGTCGAAGTGGACGGGCTTATCCGCTCCTTCATCACCGTCATCCCACCCGGCTATTCCTCCGACACGCCGCATAGACTCGTCTTCGCGTTCCACGGGCGCACCAGCCCGAACGAAGAGGTCAGGCGCTACTACGACCTGGAGCCCTACGCCACCGACACCATCTTCGTCTACCCGAGCGGCCTCAGCCAGGGTGACGGCACCTTCACCTGGTCCGACCCCGGCGACCCCGCCGACGCGCTGCGCGACTTCGCCTTCTTCGACGCGATGCTGGGGTTGCACGCGCAGTACTACTGCACCGAGTTGGACGAGGTTTTCGCAGTGGGGCACTCGCTAGGTGCGTATTTCGCCAACGCCTTGGGCTGCGCGAGGGGCAGTCAGGTGCGCGGCGTCGGCACGCTCGGCGGCTCCATCGTCGCGGAGGACTGCGTTGCGCCGACGGCTGCAATCGTTTTACACAACCCGAATGACCGTCTGGTCGATATCGAGTACGGCGTGGAGGTCGCCAACCACTTCCTGCGGCAAAATAGCATTACCGCCGAACCCGTCCAGACCGAGCCGCGCTCCTTGAACTGCGAGCGTTACGGCGCGCTGGGCGAAAGGCATCCGGTGGTGTGGTGTCCGCACACGCAGGACTACGGCTATAACGGGAGATACTACCCGCACAATTGGCCCGATGAGACTGGGCGGGCGATGATGGAGTTTTTTGAATCGCTGCCTTGACCGCTCTATTCCCCGAGTGTCGTTCTAACCCCTGCATCTGGCGCGGCTTGTCCTACGCGCACGTCCAGCATCTTGCGCCGCGTAGGGTTAAAGAAGTAGGAAAGCTGCACGAGCGAGCCGTACATATCGTTGACCTCGAAGCCGCTGATGACAAAGCCTGCTTTGAGTTTGGGGATAATCACGGCGTTATTCGTGAGGTTGTGACGGCTCGCGACCACCTGAAACCCCTCCGCCTTTACACGTTCTAAAACGAGGGGTAAAAGTGCTGTATAGATTCCTTTACGCCTATGCTCTTCAAGGATGCCCGTGCTCACCATCATGAAGTTTGCGGGCGCGACTTGCATTCCCAAGTGCCAACCGACGAACGTGTCCTCTTTGAAGATGCCGAGCCGAAGCGTGTAAGCGTCGTTCATGCGTTCGCGAAGCGGCTCTAACCTTCTCTTTTCCTCGTCACTATAGGCGTAGCCGGGGCTGAGGTGATGGTTCTCTGCGAAAACTACCGGGCGGTATTCGCTGAAGAGCGGGGAGAAGTCTTCGGGGGGTAGCTCGAGCACTCGGTAATCCCCGATAAGAGGTTGGTTCATGGATCGATTATGCCCTTATTGACCTCTTAATTACCACCATGTTGCTTTCTTTACCTTGGTAACGCCTTGGTAACGACGTTGTGGAGGTTTTTCGTAATGCTTGTGGAACGCTTCTCCCGCGCATAAGCTGCTTAGAGGCTGTCGCAGGTGATCTCCCAAGCGGGCTCTCTACTGCCGCACCGTGCGGCGCTCCTGACTCGCTTGAAACCGTGCGAGCACCTCGAAAAGCACCAGCAGCAGCGCGGCGAAGAGCACCACGGACACGCCTATGACGCCAAGCCCAACTGCTCGAGACACCACACCAACGCCGCCGACCAAAACCGCGCCCCCCAGCCCCGCCGCTGCAATCTGAAAACCGATGGCGCTGTCCGCGTGCGCCGCGCCGACCCGAGCGGGCGTCAGGCTGATGAGTGAGGCGAAAATCGGCGCGAGGAAAAAGCCGATCATGACGAGACCTGCGAGCGAAAGGACGCGGGTAGGCTCGAGCCAGAAGAGAAACGCCCCCACAAGCACCGCCCCCATGCAAGCGCGGAGCGCCAGAACGAGCGGTACCCGCTCGGCGATAACGCCAAAGATGACGCGTCCGGCAGTTAGCCCGCCCCAGTAGAGGCTCACAAAAAGTCCAGCGACGCCTTCCGGGACGCCCCGGTTCGTAAGGAGCGTGTAGCTCCAGACACCCGCCACGAACTCAACGCCGGTGTAGATAAAGAAGACCAGCATCCCTAGCCAGACTAGAGGCTGCCGCAGCGTGTCGCGCGTCCGCGCCGCTCGGACGGGGGCGACCTCAGCACCACTGTCATCCAGCGTGGCGACCTCGCGCCAGCGCCCTCGGGTTACAAAAAAGGTGACGGCGAGCAGGGCTTGGGCGCTGCCGACCACCGCGTAGCTCCAGCGCCAGGCGAGCCCGGCGTTTAGAACTGCCGTGACGATGAGCGGACCCAAAGTCGTGCCGACACCGAAAAAGGCGTGCAGCCAGTTGAGCGTGCGGGCGCTAAAATGCGCCGCGCCGTAAGCGTTGAGCCCCGCGTCGATTGCGCCGCCCCCTAGCCCCGCTAAGAAGCCGCAGGCGAGTAAGAGAGGCCACGAGGGGGTCAGCGCGTAGCCTAAGAGCGCGGTAGCCGCTGCGCCTGTCGAGAGCGCCAGCACCGCGCCGATAGGGAGCACCCGCAGGATTCTGCCGCTCAAAAAGCTCGAGCTAAGATAGCCCGCCGTGGTGAAGCCGACTAAGAGCCCGAGCGCGTCTAGGGGTAAACCGAAGTCTCGGCGGATGGAAGGCCACGCCACGCCGATGAGACCGTCGGGCAGCCCGAGGCTGATAAAGGCTAAGTAGGCGAGTAGAGCGAGAGAGGCACGTTTTGTCATGCAGGGAGGCTCCGAGTCTAGGTATAGGTGTTGGTTCGGCAGAACGTTACCAGATATTCTTGAAGCTGCGCAGATGGGTTTGGTCGATGGTGCCACGCTGCCACCAGGTGAGCTTTTCAGTTTTTGCTCGAGGTCGAGATAGAGAGGTGTCGGGTGTGAATGGCTCAGAATCCCTCAATTACATGCGGCACATAAACGAAAACATGACGACGACACCTGCCCACATCGGTAGGGCGATCAAGACTTTACCTAGCGTAAAGAGGGTCGTTACGTCCGCGCCGAACGTCTGCGCGACGCTGCTCGCTGCGAGGATGAGCAGCCCTAGCGCGGCGAAGAGGATGAGGGCTATGAGGATAAACCATCTGGGGCGACGCAGGTCCGGGTTCGTATGGATAAGGTGGCGGATGCTTTTGAGCGGTTTTTGCACGGGTCTCCTCCTCGAGTCGAGTTACTTTCCCTCGATCGCCGTAGGGCGTGAGGCGTCCGGGTCGAAGCCTTCTAAAACTAAGAGGTCGTCGAGACGGTCCATCAGCGTGTCGATGCGTTTAATGAGCGTCTCATCAGCCAGACTCGAGGCGCGAAGCACCGCCCTAACGTCCGCTTCCATGTTGAGGGGCAACCTCTCGCAGCGCCGAGCGAAGGCGAGCAGGCGCTTTTCACCCGGATGCAAAACGCGGTTTAGGGCGAAGATGATGTCGAAGTAGCTCTTGAAGAAGTACTCGGTGTGGCTGTGAACGCTGACAATGTCGCCTCGCTTGACGGATTTTGCGAGCACGTTCCGGTAAGAGGGCGCGAGGTTTCTCAGGGCAGCGTGGTTGAACGTGACGATGTTGCGCCTGAGCGTTTCGGGATAGTCTCGTCTGCTCCAAGTCTGGAGCTTGGTGAACCAACCCTCCGGGTCGCTGAGTATCTGCGAATGCCGGACGGTACGCCAAAAGCTCGTCGTGTAACCGCCGCTCGGCTCGTGCTGAATGATGACCCTCTCGAGCTGCGCCTCGAGCCAGGTGGTACGGAGGTAGACGACATCCACCTCGACTCCCGTCTTTCGGTCAACCCAGCTGTCGTCGTAGCCCCAGAAGGTCATGTCCATGCTCGCCTTTGCTGCGCCGCCCAGCGATTTCACGACGTCCAAGCGTGCGTTTACAGGAATTTCGTCCGCCGTGTATACGTATACGTCGATATCGGAGACGTCATCCGCTACGCCGCTTACGAACGACCCGCCGAGGGCGACAGCTTCGACTTGGGGTAACCGGGCAAAGTGCCCGGCAACTTTGTGAGCGAGGGTGAGGTGCGTGTCAGGTAGCGTCATGGATTCCGACGCGCAATCATGATGTGTGTGGATAGGTCGTGCTTGCCCTCGGGCGTACCGTTAATCACGACATTCGCCCTTTCCCAAGGTCGTTGGTCTGCTAAGAACGGAAATTCCTCGCCCATCCACTCTTCCCAAAACTCAGCAGCCCCCGCGTCACCGCCGTCGCGCTTAACACCTCTCGCTTTCGCCTCCTCCAGGTCGGCTTGAACCCAGATGACGATGTCGATTAAATGCATGAGTTCACGGCGAGCTGCGCCGACGCCCTCGAGGATGAGCATAGAGCAGCCCTGCGGCACGGTGATTGCCCCTTCGCGGTGTCGTTCTTTCCAAGCTGGCGGACGGTACGAAATGCCTTGCCCGGCGCGGATGGGTTTTAGAACGTTGCTTAAAAGAAGGTGCGTCCAGTCGAAAAAAGAATGATGCCAAGCAACGTCATCCGTACGGACGGTGGCTGAGCTAGATGTAGCGCTATTCAAGGCGGCTGCCAGCGTAGACTTTCCACTCGCGCTTCTCCCGTCAATCGCAATGATGCAAGGTCGCGCCAAAGCGTCTGGACATTCACTTGTGAGTAGCTGGACGAACGTTTCTAGCAGCTCGACGGCCCACGGTCCGAAATGTGGCTCTTCGGGAGGGAGTGTCATCTTATTTTCCACGGTGCGACTCCATATAGTCGGCTGCGAAGTTGACAAGCGCATGTTGATCCATAAGCTTCGTCTCAGCCTCTCCGACGTAGCAGGGCCCTAAGTTGGCTTCTCTTTCAAACGCCGCACCTATCGCGCCGAAGTCGTCCGATATAGGCTCTAATACCTCATAACTTACCCACCGCCGCTCACCGTCTATCATGAGCGCGCTGCTCTCGGTGATGACAGATTTAGGAGCGTAGTTGGCTCTGTCTTCCGCTAGATGCAGCGAGGTGTTCTTGTCATGCCCGACGCCGAGTAGCAGAACGTAAGCGCCAAGGTCGTAGAGTTTCGCCAGCGGTGAACCTTCTCCGGTCGGACTTTCTAGGGAATGCTCCGCCATGAGGTCGCTAGCGTTCGCGCCTAGCGCCGCAAAGGAGCGAGCGGGATGCGCGCTGCGCACCGCGCCGGGCCAGAGCCGCACGGTTTCGGCTAAGATGCCCATGTTGAGCGAAGGCGTGATGGCAGGGTCGTAGGCGGGCCAGTGCTCGCGCAAGGTCGGGTACCAAGCTTCGGGAATGTCGCCGTGTACACCCCTTTCCGGGTCGAGGTTCTTCCAAGTTTGCGTCGGGACGACGAGCGTACCTTCTTCGCTCACAGCGGCAAGGAGCGCGCGCACGAGCGTTTCAGCGCCGCCGATCACGAACCCTACGCGGCTGAGCGAGCCGTGAACGATGAGGGTTTGACCCTCACGAACGCCGCAAGCGCGAAGGTCGGTGAGGAGACGGTTGAAGGTGAGCGGTTCGGTACTGTGAGCGTTTATTCTGGTCTCCTTTCGGTGTGCACGTGCTGCATTTTAGTGCGTAAGCGGCTGCACCTTTTGTACCGCGCAAGCCGACGAAGTAGACTGGCTGCGGGAGGTGGATGTGTCCTCTCTTAGCTTAAAGTCTCGGACTGCTCGGAGGACAAGCCCACTCTACGTTTGCTCGGCTGACCCTTTGTAATGTCCTGCAGCTGACCAATGTATACAACGCGAAATTCGTGTATAATGAATAAATATGCCGAGCAAAGAGTATAGACAACGTTTGATCGAAGAACTCGTCGAGAACGAATTCATCGCGACGCAGTCCGAGATTGCCGAGCACCTAGCCAGCCGCGGCGTGAAGGTGACGCAAGCGACCGTGAGCCGCGACGTCAACGAGCTGAGGTTGGTGCGGCTGCCCGCGGGTAACGGTCAGCACCGCTACCGCTCGACGCCTTTAGCGGCCCAAGAGGACGTGGTCGGCGAGTTGACGCAACGCTTTAGATTATTTGTGCGCGACATCGACAGGGGGGAGAATATCATCGTCGTCAACACGGACGAGGGGCACGCTTCGGGCATCGCTTACGTGATCGACAAGCTCGAGCGCGAAGAGGTCGTCGGCACGTTGGCGGGGCAAAATACGATTATGGTCATCGCGAGGAGCAGCGCCGACGCCGAAACGATACTTTCAGACTTCGAGGACTTTTTGGAGTAAAAGGTAATCGTGTAGGACGTTAGCTCGAGGTGGGGTCCGCGGAGCGCTGCTCGAGACTGAAAGGTCGACTGCACTTTTTATGCAATTCACCCTTTATGGTGACGGCGGGTGGCGTTTTAGTGTGCTTAATAGTGGCTTACGGCTGGCGGGGCGAGCGAAATTGAGGCTTTGCGGGGACGCGAGTGCTCGAGCGTCCTTGATCTCCTCGCACACTAGCGTATCTCGTCCGCGCCCAGTAACCCCTCACCTCTCTTCGGGGGACATGACCTCACATGAACACCTTAGACCTTCTTCTCAACGCCTTCGTGACGCTTATCGTCGTCGTTGACCCTATAAGCCTCGCGCCCATCTTCGGGGCGCTCACGCAAAAAGAAACGGAGGCGGAAAGGCGGCGTATCGCCTTTCGGGGCGTGAGCATCGCCGCTGTTATCCTCGTGATCTTTACCTTTATCGGCAATCCGCTCCTCAGCGTTTTGGGCATCAGTTTGTCGGCGTTTCGCGTCGCCGGCGGGGTGCTCCTCTTTTTGCTCGCGATTGACATGGTGCTCGTGCGCGACTCGGGCTTGCGCTCGACCACGGTGCGTGAGCAAGCGGAAGCGGCGCAGCGTCAAGACATCTCGGTATTTCCGCTCGCCATCCCCCTCATCGGCGGGCCGGGCGCGATCACGACGATGCTCCTGCTCAACGGGCGCAGCCCCGACATCTGGGTGACGTTTTCGCTTTTGGGTGTGCTCATCGCGGTGCTGCTACTCGCCTTGCTGTCGCTCCTCATGGCGGGGCGTCTGATGAAGCTCATCGGCGTGACGGGCTCGGGGGTGGTGAGCCGCGTGCTGGGCGTGTTACTTGCGGCGCTCGCGGTGCAGTTCATCGTAGACGGGCTCAGGATGAGCCTGATTCAGACGCCTTAGCCCTATTCGTCTACCACCGCGTCGGCAAACGTCGGCAGCGTCACGCGGAAGGTTGTACCCTGACCGTAGACGCTGTCGACCTCGATGTCGCCCTGATGCACTTCGGCGATCTGTCTGGCGATCGCGAGCCCGAGCCCCGCGCCGCCGCCCGCGCCTTTATAGAACTTGTCGAAGATATGCGGCAAGATATCAGGCGGAATGCCGGGTCCGCTGTCGTAGACGCTTAATACAAGTGCGCCTTCGGATTGAGAGAGCGCTAGAACGACCTTTTCCGGGCTGCCCGTCGCGCGCACGGCGTTGGCGGTGAGGTTGCGGATGAGTTGGCGCAAACGCTCGGGGTCGCCGAGCAGGAGCTGACCGGGGCTCGCGTCTAGGCGCGTGCCGGGGAACTCTTCGGCGACGGGTTGTAAGATGTCGTGGTAGGGGTCGAGTAGGTGCGGCACGTATTCGCGGACGAGTTGACCGCGCGAAAGCTGCAAAATATCGGCGACGAGGCGCGACATCGTCCTGGCAATGCGCCGCACGTCCTCCAGGTCGTTTCTTACCTCGGGCGGCGCGCGCCGCACGGCGCGGTCTAAAAAGCCTTGCAAGCTGGTCAGCGGCGTGCGGAGTTCGTGGCTCGTCTCCGCCAGAAAGCTCCGCTGCGCGTCCATCGACGCCCGGAGACGCAAGATGAGGTCGTTGAGAACGTAGTTGAGCTGTCCGACTTCGTCTTTAGGTCCGCGGTAGTCGATGGGGGCTAGGTGGTTGGGGTCGAGCTGCGCGGCGAGGTTAGCGAGTTGCGTAATCGGGCGCATCGCCGCCGCCGCCACCAAGTAGCCAATTAAACTGCTGAGCAAAATAAGCGCGGTGCCGGTGATCGCTAAGGCCCTCGCCAACTGGTTGAGCGCCGTGCCGATATAGGTCGAAGGCGAAATGACCGCGACCACACCGAAGCTCACGGGCGTCAGCGCGGCGCGGACGGGTCTGCCGTTTAGGGTGCCGCGCCAGTCGAGGATGCCTTCGTCCACGGACGCGACGACCTCTTGAGGGATTTCCAAATTGTCTCCGACTCCGTAGTCTTGAACGTCGTCGTCAGAAGCGGCGATGAACGTGCCCTCGAAGTTATAGAGCTGAATCGTGACGCCGCCCGTCGGACCGGAGGGAGGAAGCTGAAGCGCCGTATCGGTCTCCGCTTCCGCTTCACTACCGGTTGTTTCTGGTGTTTCTAGCTCGTCCCCGCCGCCGTAGTCTCGAGCGACCCTAACCACGTCTTCGCGCAGTGAGCGCTGCAGGTCGCCCGTGAGCGAGGAGCGCACCACAGCGAAGGCGATGAGCGCGGCGATAACGCTGAGCAGCGCCACCGCCAGGCTGCTCAAGATGGCGATGCGCCACCGGAGCGGGATGCCGCCTCGTACGATCACCGCGTACCCCTTGAGTGGCGGAATGAGCGTTTCACAAGGTACACGCGCTCAGTATGCCGTGCGGCGCTGAGAGGGGCATTGGGCGAAGCGAACACACGCTAGAATACCTCAACACCCCCTCTTTCTTCGTTACGCTTTAGCTTTTGATCGCGTAACCGATGCCGCGCACCGTGCGAATGAGACCGTAGCCGCCCGCGTCGCGCAGCTTAGAGCGGATGTTGGCGATATGTACGTCTACGACGTTGCTCGAGGGCGGCAAATCCTCACCCCAGACATTGTGCTCGATCTCGTGGCGGCTGTAGACGCGCCCCGGCGCGTTGCACAAATAGACGAGCAAGTCGAACTCGCGCGGGGAGAGGCGCACCTCTTGGTCGTCCCAGAAGAGCTGCCGCCGCGCCGGGTCTAGGACCATGTCACCGATCGTTTGCGCCGCGCCCGCGCTGCGGTGACGCAGTTGCACGCGTACCCTGGCGATGAGTTCTTCGGCGTGAAAGGGCTTGGCGAGATAGTCGTCCGCGCCCGAATTCAAGAGGTCAACCTTCGTCTCGACGTCGTCGGCGGCGGTCAAGATGATGATAGGCGTCTCGCTCGTTTTGCGCACGCGCCGCGCGATCTCCGCGCCGTTTAGGTCGGGCAGACCCAAGTCCAGGACGATGAGGTCGGGGTCGCCTTCGCGCACGGCGGCGAGACCGCGCATCCCAGTGTCACAAGCGCTCACCGAGAACCCGGCTTCTTCAAGCTCTAAGCTGAGTAAGCGGCTAATGTCTAGGTCGTCTTCAACGATAAGGATATGTTTATCTTTCATTTTCGTCACCTGCTTCATCTTCAGACCGCTGCTGGTCCTGGGAATTGTCGTCCCCGCTGCCCTCCGGCTCGGGTAAGATAAGCTCGATGTCGCGCTCTTCGCCCAGCCAGCGCTGAAACGAAACGGGCGCTTCGTAACCTTCAAACTCGACCAAGATGTCGCTGCCGCGTGAGCTGATGCGGCCGAAAGGGGCGTCGCTCATGGAGGCGACGCTCTGCTTCTCGTCGGCGTCGGGCGCTAAAAAAAGCATCCTAAGTTCGGTGCCGGGCTCGAGCCGCTCCGAAAAGGCGAGCTGACCGTCCTCGACTACCGCCGTATCGAAGACGGGAACGAGGTCGGGATGGACGAGCTTGACCTCGGTGCCGGGGGTCATCGCGGGGAGGCTCGCTAAGGTCTGACTCAGGCAGAACCACAAAAAGATTTCAGTCACAGTGTGCCCTTCGGGGGAGAGGTGGAAAAGCGAATAGAGAAGGTATAACCATCATGAGCTTATGGTAGCAGGGAGTTTAGTAAAATAATCTGTGATTCCCTAAAGAAACCTTCATCCTCTTAGTATGGTTACTCCGACGTGGTCGCTACAACTCTCCTTAGTAAGTATAGTCGGCGCAGCGCCGGGGTCAGGTGATAAATTAAACGCCAGTCTGCGCTTCGGGGAAACGCTCCAGGGTTAAGGACACCGCCTACGACCTTTGCTTTACGTCCGTCTTAACCGAAATTATATACAACTTAGGGCACATTCGTGCGCGTTTTGCTTAGGAAGTGCTGTCCTCAAGCGTCAGATGAGCGCCGTAACTTTGCGAGCAGAGCGAGCCGTGCTCAGCTACCGGACGCCGCGAGGCGCGACTGAGCAAGTAATAGCAGGTATACCCATTCGGGGCACTTTCATCTGGTCAGTTACACTCTCACTGTTCCGTAGGCTTGCGTAGTGAGACGAAACAAAGTCTAGCACGCACATTCGGGGATGAGGTTCTGTTACAGCAAGCTGTGAAATCTGCGCTCATCCCTCTCGGCATGTCGCGGAACTGCTGTAGTATTGAAGTCACTGTTGGGTCAGACTCAAGAGGTCTAGCTTGGCGGGGGAGGTGCTCTTAGGGCGCGAATTGAGGCAAAATGCATCTCCTCGTTACCGAAACGTGCTCTAGGATAAACCCATGTCTCGGTTTGCACCTGCCCCTTTCACGTCTCATCTCGGGGGACGAAGACGTATCCACGGACTCATGGGTGCGCTCGTCCTACTTTTATCGCTCCAACTTAGCGCCGCGCAAAGTGGCTTTAACGCGAACGCTTACTATCAGCAGTGTCTGCGCTTCGAAGCGAGCGGCGACCTGGAGACGGCGCGTCAGAGCTGTCTCAACGCCCTCCAGATACGCCCCGATTTCAGCGCGGCGACGGTGGCGCTCGCCCGCACCGAACTCGGTCTCGGCAAGCTCGGTGAGGCGAAGACGCGCCTTTTGGCGCTGCCTCAGAACGCGGAAGCGTCTCTGCTCTTAGCTGAGATTGCGCTTAAAGGAGGCGATTTAGAGAGGGCGGCGTCCCACCTCCGAACGGCGGAACGCAGCGCGCAAACCCAGACCGGAGGGCGCTTAGAGGGGCAGCAGCACTTTCTCAGCGGGCAACTGGCGCAGGCGCAGCGGCGATCCGCCGAAGCGCTCATCCATTTCGAGCGGGCGGCCGAGGCGAAACCGCAAAGTGCCGCTTACCGCCTTGCGCTGGCGCGTTTGCAGCTGGCGCGCGGCGACGCGGCCGCAGCCGTGACGACCTTAGAAGGTGCGTCTACGCGCAGCCCCGACCTGCTCTCGCTCTTAGCCCAGGCGCAGTGGAGCCAAGGCGACTTAGCAGCTGCAGCAGATAACCTCGAGGCGGCTGTGACCGCGCGTGGCTTTATGGACAGCGCCGCCTCGGGGCGCGACCTGCGCAACCTCGTGCTCATCTACTACGGTCAAGGCGACCTGCAGCGCGGAGAACTCGCCCTCAAGACCGCCCTGCGGCGCGGCGGGCTGCGCGAGCTACTCCTAGAGCAGAGTATGCTCTGGCTGGTCGGGTTCGTCGTCCTGTTGGCGCTCCACCTCATGGGCGAAAGCCGCGTCGAACAGACCTCGAGCTTAGAGCCGACCCAGCATCCGGAGCCCTGGACGGTCGGGCAGGTCTACCGCGTGCTCTTCATCGCCCTCCTCGGGGCGCTCGGCGCGGCGGTCATCTACGGCTACGTCCGCTACCACAACTTCATCGCCCTCTTGACGCCTTTTCAGAGCGCCGAGATGCGCGCGGTCTTCCTGACGGTGCTCGCCCTCTTCCTGGCGGGGCTCTCCATCTGGCGCGTCTCGGCGAACGGCTGGCAACCCGTCAAGACGCTTCTCGGCTCGCCCTCGCAGGCGTTACTAGGGATAGGTTTGGGCGGCGTTCTCCTGGCGGGGACTTTCGGGTTTCAGGCGGTCGCCTCGGCGACCGCCTGGACCGGGCTCTACCCGGCGAACGTGCCCCTCATGCCCGCCTTTATCGCGGTGCTCGCGCTGCCCTTCGCCGAACTCTTCTTTCGCGCCTTCGCGATTCCCTCGCTCGAGCGCCGCTACACGCCCTTCTACGGAGTGGCTATCTCGAGCGTCCTCTACGCGCTCGTGCTCGGCACGCCGCTGCTGCTCCTCTTTATCATCGGCGTGGTTTTGGGGGTCGTCTACTGGCGCACCAAGAGCGGCTTCACCCCGCTGCTCGCGCAGCTCACCTTTAATGTAGGGCTGTTAGTGAGTGCTAGCGGCGTGCTAAACTCGCTCTTTTAGCCTTTCAGTACCCGGAGCTGCTGACGCACACCGAGTAGTATGGCTTCCGATCAATCCTACAGGAACTAACCGGAAGCTATATTAGTCGTCAGGCTCGAGGATAACGGACGCCCCGGAGACTCTTCGGTCGGGTTCTCTCGCGTTCTGCGTAGCACCGTGCACGGTATCTTGCACTACCTCTTGGGGCTGCTCGACCTCTTGTTCGCGCTGTTCGCCCCTAGCTCCGCTCGGTTCCGGCTGGTTGTCGAGGCTCCTTTCGTACGCGCGGAGCATCCCCCGGAACTGCTCGCGGAAGAGCCCGTGCTCGCGCTCGGTGCGCCTCAGTTCGGCCCTCGCCTCTTTGAGCTGCGCCTCGGCGTCTTGTAAGATGGTGCCGCGCTCCGTTTTCGCCTCCTGCACGATAAGCGTCGCCTCTTTCTGCGCCCGCTCTTTCATCTCGTTGCCGATGCGCTCTGCCGAAACCACCGCGCGGCGCAACTCCAGCTCGCCGACTTGCAGCTCCTCGTTTTTTTCACGCTGCTCGCTCAGCTCGTCGCGCAGGTTTTGGTTGTCGCGCAAAAGGTCTTCGAAGGTGTCCGCGACGCGCTCTAAAAATTCGCGCACCTGTTTCTTCTTGTAACCGCTCACCGCCGAGTCGAACTCTTGATGCTGGATGTCCAAAGGGCTTAACTTCATAGAGGAGAGTATAGCAGGTCTCGAAAACGTGCCGAAGGGTGAAGTTTAGTAAAAATACCTCTCTACCGACCTGTTAGGGAAGACTGGTATCTCTCGCTAAGGGGTTCGGAGTTGCCTTAGTAGCGGTTCAAAAGAGACAAAGATGTCTGCGCAACGCGCCCCACGCTTTTTTGTCTGCTTGCGCGTTGGCTCTCCACTGTCCATCTACGTGATTGGCAGGAAGTCCCGGTACTAGAAACGAGTGACCCACATTTTCATAAGCGAGGTGTTTTACCTTCGAGACTCTACCGACCTCTTCGAACCTCTTGACGATAGTTCTAGACATAGGTCCTGCGTGCCACGTCCCGTCCTCCGTACCTGAAAGCAGTAGGATTTGTGCGTCGGTTCGCTCGACAGGAATACGCGCTCGCTGCCTGACCCCTTCACCTTCCAAAGCACGTTCATGAAACGCTCTAAGCTTCGTTTTGTCGAACGTTCTATAAAAGTCTTCGTCCGCGTCAAACCGTGCAAAGGGTAGCGGCTCGCCCCGCCACGTCCACGACGACTTCGCCTCCTCGTCTCTACTTAGGCGCGCTGCCTCCCACACATAAGCGCTCGGTGAATAAAGGGCGACTTTGCGGACGTCATCTCGCTTCGTCGCGAGTAAGAGCGCGGCTTCCGTTCCCTTGGAGAAGCCGACGACGGAGAGGTCATCGGTGAGAACCTGGGGATGCGCCTTCAGCCTATCTAGCGCACGAGTGAACACCTCCAAGGGAATCTCCATCAGGCTTGTCGGCAAGCCGTATTCTCCTCGCCAGTCGAAGTAAGCCACTGCCAACGCCGAGCGCCCCGACGCGGCGATGAGGGACGCCACCTGATTCGACCAGGCGAAGCCACCCGCTGAACCGCCAATGACGAGCACGCCTTGAGTGGCGTTAGGGTAGACGGGTAAGAAGAGGTTCGCGGTGGTGTCACCCCGCCATGTTTCCTGGATGCAGCGAAAGGGAAAGTGACGCTTGACGCACGCCTCAGCGACCTCTTTGCCGTCTATACTGGCAGTAAAGACGACCTCGAGCCTCTCCTGAAATACGCTTCCCGGATACGCCGAAAAGGGCGACACCGGCTCCTCTACAAGCTGCATAGACCAGTACAGCCTATACGCATCCGAGCCCGACCACGCCGCTTCAAGAGGTTGGGCGGCGGCGAGGTCTACGGTTCCTTCCGAGGACGCTTCATAGAGCGCACGACTCCGCCACGCTTGCCCGACATCGTCTCGCATCGCCGCTTCAATCCGAGCGGGAGAGCTAGGCGGCAATCCAGTGAGTTGACCCCAAAGCGGTGCGTCTACCCTGGCGTCTCGCGGAAGATTTTCGAACCTCACCATCTTGACCTCTTTCTAAACTATAGTAAATTTGTTAAACTAAAGTTATACTAGAGTGAAGAGGTGAATTTGTCAAATGCTCAGAGAACTCGGTCATGAACTACGCGCCGCGAGAAAAGAAAAAGACTTGACGCTCCAAGAGGTTGCGGAGCCCGCCAAGATTTCGCTGACGTATTTGCAGAAGCTCGAGCGGGGCGGTGTCAATAGCCCTTCACCGCGCGTGCTAAAACGTTTGGCAGACGTGCTCGGCGTATCTTATTCGCGTTTGATGGAACTCGCGGATTACCTCATGCCTTCGCCGTCACCTTATCCGCATATCCCTAAAGAACTCGTAGGCAAGAGGTTGAGTGAGGAGGAGTGGCGGGCGGTGTTGGCGTTTGTGGGGTACTTGGAGGGGCAGCGCAACTAAGGTTGACCCTTCGTGAAGGTTCGGTTGAACGCCGCCGATTCTCCTTTCGGAATGCTTAACGAGCGCCACGCCTCGCCGCAGAAATGCTTTGCTAGAAAAACGATTTGCCCCACGTGGTAGGCATAGTGGCTGAGCTGACGGTTGATGGCTTCTAAAACCGTGTGCGCTTCGCCGCGAATGGTGACATGCTGCAAGAGGTGCTGAGGTTCCAATTCTTCCAACGCCTCAAACAGCGTCACCCATCCCCTTTCCCACGCTTCTAATAACACCTCTTTGGATTCTTGAACAATAAACTCGCGGTCTCTATCGCGCTCCGCCTTTTCACCGTCATTCGTTAAAAAGCCGCGCCACCGAGAGGTCATATTGCCGCTCACATGCTTGACGATGACCGCGACGCTGTTGTCTTCGCTTCCTAAAACCGTGAAGAAGTCGCTCTCTGCTTGAGCGATTGCGTCGTCAGCGAGGGTTTTGAGGCTTTGGAAATGGCGCTGAACGTCCCTAAGATAATGCGCCCTAAGCTCATCCATCCAGCCCCGCCTGCTCGCGCACAATCCGCGCGATGTTCGAGACGTCTTCGTCACCGAGACCGCGCTTCATCAAGCTCGTCTCGATTTGCGCTACATACGCTGCCGTCGGAATCGCCACGCCCAAGTCTTGCGCCGTCTCCAAGGCAATTCCCAAGTCTTTGCGGTGGAGCCGCGTGCGAAAGCCTAACGGGTACTCGTTGTCAATCATGTTCTTCGCCCGGTTCGCCAAAACCCAAGAGCCCGCCGCACCACCCGAAACCGCCTGATGCGCCGCGTCGATGTCGAGTCCCGCCGCTAAGCCAATCGCCATCCCCTCGGCAACAGCAGCGTAGGTTCCGGCGATAATCACTTGGTTAATCGCCTTCGTCACCTGACCGCTGCCGACTGGACCAACCAGCGTGATGGTCTCGCCGAGATGCTCTAAAACTTCGCGGACGCGCGCCAAGACCTCTTCTTTGCCGCCCACCATGATCGAGAGCGTGCCCTGCTCTGCGCCTTCGCTGCCACCGGAGACAGGCGCGTCGAGCATTTGGACCTCTTTCTCGGCGAGCTTTTCGGCGATGCCTCTCGTCACGCTCGGGCTGATGGTGCTCATGTCCACGACAATACTGCCTGCTTTAACGCTGTGAATCACGCCCTCGTCGCCTAAAATGACGGCTTCCACGTCGGGTGTGTCGCTGACCATCGTGAGGATGAGGTCTGCACCTTCGGCGGCTTCTCGGGGGCTGCTGGCGCGTTTCGCTCCCGCCTCCGCAAGAGGCTCTTCTCGTTCGCGGGTTCGGTTATGCACCGTTACGTCGTAGCCCGCCTCTACTAAGCGCTTCGCCATCGGTGCGCCCATCGTGCCCATGCCGATAAATGCCACTTTACCCGTCTGTTTGTCTGCCATAGGAAAACCTACCATAGACGCTGCGCCGTGGCTCGAGCCCCACACTGGCTCGCTTGATAATGCTTAGCAGTCGTGCACGCTGCGAAAGCGTCTATAATCGCGTATGTACTTCTGGCATGTTCGGGTCACGTTAATGGCGCTCTGCTTGTTCGTCGGCTTAGCCGCTTACGCGCAGTCAGAAGACGCGGCGTCAGCCCTGACCTCACAACTGCAACCTCTTCTCCCTTCTAATCCTGAAGCGGGCGTTGCCGTCGGTCTCACCGAGAAAGACGAAGAAACGACGTTCTTCGTCGGCAACCCGGACTTCTCCGAGGACACGCGCTTCGAATACGGCTCCATCACAAAGGTGTTCACCGCTATTCTCTTGGCGCAGCTCGCCGAAGAGGGCGCTGTTCAACTGAACGAGAGCGTCAACGCCTATTTACCTGAAGAGGTCCAAGACGCCAAATGGGAAGCGGTGACGTTCGAGCAGTTGGCGACGCACACAGCAGGGTTGCCCCGGCTGCCACCCAACATGACCTATTCCTATTTTGAGCGCAACGAAGCTAACCCCTACGCCAAGTTTGATAGGGCGATGCTCCATGAGGCGTTACAGAGCGTCGAGGTAAGAGAGAGCGACCACGGCTTCGCCAACTACTCCAACTTTGGGTTCGGTCTGCTCGGCACGCTGCTCGCTGACACTGCGGGGTCTAGCTACGCCGAGCTTATTGACGCTAGGATTTTTCAGCCCCTCGCTATGGACGGTGCAACCGCCGAGGGTTCGCGTTCGGACAGCGCTGCGCAACCTCTCGCCTCAGACGGGAGCGAGACGAGTGTGTGGACCTTTGACGCGCTAGCGGGTACGGGTATAGCGAGGGGAAGCCTGGAAGACGCGATGAAGTTTTTGGACGCTTCCATAAAGGCGTGTCGTGAGGACGCGCCGCTCAGCGCCGCGAATTGTCAAGCGCAGCAATCAACGGGCATCAAAGGACAGGGCGCGTCGCTTCAAGGTTTGGGCTGGGTTCGCCTGCCAAGTCCTGCCGGGGATATCGTTTTCCACGGCGGCGGCACGGGCGGCTTCAGCAGCTTTTTGGGCTTCAACACCGAGAAAGAGGTCGGGCTCGTCTTGCTCGTCAACGTTGCTGAGGTCAATGTGATGGAGGTGGGGCTCGAGTACCTCGCCTCTTTGGAGTAGCAATGAGCAACGAGCAATGAGTAGAAGCCTTTTACACTCATTGCTCGTTGCTTTCAACTTCTTACCTCAATTCGGGAAAGGAAGAACCAAAGTCCGAGGACATCTAAATGGCTGAGCTGATAAGCGAGGATGGTGGTATAGATGTGTACCATACATCCTTTAGTAGAGCGATAAGGTCTGTCGGAGAAGCCGAGCCTGTCGAGTGAAGAGAAAACGGATTCAACGATGCGGTGACCGCAGTAGAGGTTTTGTTCACGCCTGGGTGGAGGTAGTTGATTGCTGCGGCGCGGCGTAACAAGGTCCACCGCTTGAGGAGCGATGTCGGCTTTAAGGTCGTGACTGATATAACCTTTATCTGCAGTTACGATGGTGTAGGTAAGCCCGCTCAGCAGACGAGGTGCGACTTTAACATCGTGCTCGTTCGCGCCTCTTAGGAGCAGTCTACTCAGGTCGCCAGCATCGTTTACGCGAGCATGTAAGCGAAAGCCATAAAACGTGGTGTTATGAATGTGGTCATGTCCATATGCTCCAGCTAACTTGCTGCGTCTAGCCCGCGCAAAGTCCACAACTTCCAGCTTTTTCGAGTCGAGGTGTTGCTTGGTCGCCTGCTGCGCCGCGCAAAGTTGTTTAACCGCGAGGATGATAGGTCCTAGCAGTAGTCCTTTGCGCTCGCAGAAGGTCGAAGGCGCAGGAACCTCGACACCAAAAGAGGCGGCAACCTCCAGCATTTTCTGAGCGTAGCGGAAGCTCGCCAATTTCTGATACACCGCTAGCGCAATGATGAAGTCATCCGAGAAAGTAGGCTTGCGTCCCTGAGGAGCTTTCCTTCGCTTTTTTAGACTTAGACCTTCAACCGCTTGTACAATCTCTTCGAGGGTTGGGATTTTGCTCACATACTATTTCAGCCCTTACCCTCTATCTCGTCAAGTCTTTTCCGAATTGGCGTAACTTCTTTAGCAGCTTCATAATGTATTAGGACAGATGAACGCAGGTATTATCTCAGAACGTGTGTGCTCGTAAATGTTCTTTACAGTGAGAGCGTACGTGACCAGCTCCGAACGTCAGTGAGACAGACTTTAATACCTGCTGTTAAACCTCCCCCTCCCAAATCGGCTCCACCGTATTCAGTAACCGCTTCGCCACCGCTTGATTGTGTAAGGTAATCTGTTCGCGGCGCGGCATTTCGTCCCACTGCGAGAGGTCATCGTGAAAGGTCTTGGTCAGCGGGTTCGAGCTGCGCTCCTGCCACTGGTCCAGCCACGCCTGCGGCACGTCTTCGGGCACCTCTTGGCGGCTCACCGCGCCCCACAGTAGAGACCAGACGCGCGGCACGGTGCGGTAGGGGTCATAGCCGCCGCCGCCCGTCGCTACTAAGCGACCCTCGCAGTATTCGTCGGCAAGCTCGCTCACGCGGCGGTAGCTCTCGCCGATGCCTTTAGTGGAAAGCGCCAGGTCCGCGAGTGGGTCGTTGTAGTGCATGTCCGCGCCCGCTTGCAGCACGATGAGGTCGGGTCCGAAGGCTTTTAGGGCGCGGGGCACCACCGCTTCGAAGCATTCCAGGTAAGAGTCGTCCTCGGTAAAAGGCTCCAAGGGCATGTTGACGCTCGAGCCTCGCCCCGCGTCCTTGCCGATCTCATAGGTGTGACCCGTCCCCGGAAAGAGGTAGCGCCCCGACTCGTGCATAGAAATGGTCATAACCTCGGCGCGCTCGTAGAAGAGCCACTGCACGCCGTCGCCGTGGTGCGCGTCGAGGTCTATATACGCGACGCGCACGCCGTGACGCTGGATCGCCTGCTCGATGCCCAGAGCGAGGTCGTTGTAGGTGCAAAAGCCCGACATCTTACCCCTCATAGCGTGATGTAGACCGCCCGAGATGTTCGTCGCACGCTGCTTTTTGCCCGAGGCGACGAGGTCGACGGCGGTGGCGGTGGCGGCGCAGATGCCTAAAATCGCGTCGTGCATACCGGGAAAGATGGGGTTGTCGGAGGTGCCCAAGCCGTGCGCGTAGGCGTCGGCGACGTCTCGCCCTTTCGAAACCGCTTTGACGACTTCGACGTAGTGTGGGTCGTGCAGCGTGTGAAGTTGTGACTCGCTGAAGGGCTCCGGGTGGACCTCTTGCGCTTCACTCAAAAGCCCGGCGTGGTGGAGGAGGCTGCGCGTCAGCTCTAGGCGAATCGGCTTGAAGGGGTGGCTCTCCGAGAGCTGATAGTCGCTCAGGTGGGCGCTGTAGACGAAGGCAGTGTCTTTCGAGTCGCTCATGGGTGCTGCCCTTTCTCCGGGGGCCACAACACGTCAAAGCCGCGTTCTTTTAAGGCGTTCGCCAAGCCGCGCCCGTCGATCGTGTCCGCCCGTAACACGAAGCTGATCATCTCGTCGTCGCTACCGTGGGTGAGGACGCTCGAGATATTGACCCCGCGCTCCGCCACCGCCTCTGTCAGCCGCGCGAGCGCGCCAGGGCGGTTCTCCACCTCGACTTCTAAGCGAGACGCCGCGCCCCGCACGCCCGTCATCTTGATAAGCGACTCCAAAAAGTCCGTACTCGTCACGATGCCGACGAGGGCTTCGCCGTCCATGACGGGCATCGCGCCGATCTTATACTGCCGCAAGACGCTCGCCGATTCCTCGATAGGGTCCAAGGGATGTGCGCTCAAGACGGGGTAGACCATGATGCGCCGCACCGGGTCTTTGAGCGTCACGCCCTGCTCCACATTCGGCAGTTCTGAACCCACCGCGCGGATGTCGCGGTCTGAAACAATGCCGACGAGCTTAGCGTCGCCCTCTTCCGCCGGTTGCGCCGTGAGCGGCTCTGAATCCACTTGAGTAGCATTTGGCGTCGCTTCTAAGACCCTTGAAGATGATACCTCCAGCACCGGAAAGTGGCGGATATTGCGCTGCTCCATCAACACGTGAACGTCGCCGATGGGCATTTCGGGTCCGATGGCGACGACTTCTTTGGTCATGATTTCCTGGACGAGCATCTTGCCTCCCATTTGTCTATACGCATTGCCACGTAAGGTGACCTCCCCGCTAAGAACGTCTTTTGATGCGCCTATGGTAACGCATCTAGCGCCTATGTTTCAGGCTTGTACGGAGATGAAGTCGGAAGGTTGAGAAGAGGTTGAACGTAAGAATGTAGGCTCGAGCCTCCCAGAAGGTGTCCGAGCCCGCGCAAGACTTCATCCAACGCATCTTGATTCGAAGTTCCTTAGATATCCAAACTCTGCCAGTACGCTACAAGTGCGTCAGGCAGGCGCACAGTGCGCTGCGCCTGATTTTCCAAATCATCGTGCAAAGCGATGTGACGCCGCAACCCTTCGTGCTGGAACCACGCTAAGTCCGGGGACGCTTCAGCGAGTTCACCGTAGAGCCGCAGGAGTGCCTCGGCGTAGGGGTGAAGCGCGGGCGTGTCTAGCGCCTCCGCGAGCTTCGCTTGGGCCGCTTCGCTCTGCCCTAAGCGGGCATGCGCCTGAAGGTGCAAGGTGGTGAGCCACGCGAGCAGACCGCTGTCGGTGCCTTCGCCGTGTTCGTCGGCGAGGGTCAGCAGGACCTCACGCGCTTTGTCAACCTCTTCTAACGCCGCGTCCACTTCGCCAGAGCGCAGCAGCGCGGTCCCTAAGTAAGTGCGGCTCACCGCCTCACGGTAGGGGTAATGCGCGCCTTCTAAGGCGTGTTCTAGCATGTACATGAGCGTGTGCCGGGCGTGCGCGACTGCGCTTTCGGGTTCTAGGATAAGGCTAGCGGCGAGGTGCATCTGACGGTGGAGTGGACCGTAGCGCTTCTCGCCTAGAGCGTCCTTGACGCGAGTGATGAGCGTGCGCGCGTGCGCCAAATCGGGGTGCGCGGGCGCGTCTTCGGCGGCGCGCAAAAAGGGCAGCGCGAGCGGCTGCGCTAGGGCGCGGCACCAGTAGGCGAGGCTGAGGCGCAAGGTGCTCCGCAAGATGCGAAAGCTCGCGTCCACCTCTTGCTCTTGGCTGTAGCGTCCGAAGGTGGCGAGGTTGCGTTGAAGCGTAAAGGTCGCCGCTTCGAAGCGTCCTTGCGCGAGCAGGTTGAGCGCGTGCTCGTCTTTGACCTTCGCCCACTCCAACTCGTGACGGCTGGTCGGGTAGGCGTCGTTCCCTAAAACGCTGAGCGCCCTCTCAAAGCCTCGCTCAGCGCTGAGGAACTGTCCGCGCAGCCGCTGCAAGTTCGCCCGCCGCGCCAAGTAGCGCGCCTGCTCGTGGCTGGGCGCTTCAGCCTCAAAGGAGCGGGTCACGGCGTCGTCGAACTCGGCGAGTGCGGCGCTGAAATGACCGAGCGCCATCCTGATGTCGCCGCGCTGAAAGGCGAGGCGGGCGTGAACTAGGTCGTCGTCGGTCTCGATGCTGGCGAAGTGTTCGAGCGCCCCTTGCAAGTCGCCCCTATCCTTGGCGATGAGCCCCGCCCAGGCTTCTACCTTTGCCCCTAAAAGTTTGCTCTCTTGGCTGTGCGGCGGCACGCGCTCTAAAAAGACTCGCGCCTGCGCCTCGACGAGCGCCGCCGCCTCGTCGAGCTGAGAGCGCCACCTTGCGACGCTCGCGCGGATCAGGCTGACCTCAGCGTTGAGCACGGGGTCATCCACGTCGGGCCAGCGCCCTATAAGCGCTTCGGCTGCGCCGAAATGTCCTTTAAGCACCTCGCCCTCGGCGCGTTTGAGGGTGGTCCAGGCGCGCAAGCGGGGGTTGTCCGAGTCGGCTAGAACCTGAAGCGCTTGCACCACGTCAGGGTGCTCGAAGCTGCCCAGCTTCACGTAGTGCGCAGCGACGTGGAGGGCGATGGCTTCAAACTCAGCACTCTGCGAATCGTCTCGCGAAGCGTCTTGTAACTCTTCAGTGGCAGCCTGCCACGCGCTCTGCAGGAGGGACTGTGACGCGCCGTGGCGGGTCAGCCACGTCTGCAGGGTTGACCAGTCTCTAGCCTCTAGCAGATGACACAGATAGCGCGTCGCTTGTGCGCTCTTGGGCGCGGCGCGGGCGTCCCCTTCGTAGTGACGGCTCGCCGCTTCATTGAGGGCGCGGTAACGGGGCAAGTCAGCGTTGACGAGTTGCTTTTGTAAGGCGCGAACGAGCTGCCGTGAGAAACAGCGCCAGTAATTCGCCTCGTCCGGGGAGGTGCTGGGCACAGCGTCTAAAAAGGCACTCTCGAGGCTGCTCAGCGGCTCGTCGTGAGGAAAAATCGCCGTCAGAGCGGCGTGCGAAAAGCTCAGCTCCGGCAGCGATAAGACCGCCACCGCGCCTAGAAAGTCTCTGAGGCGCGGCTCGGAAGAGGTCAGCGCGAGTTGGCTGAGCTGCTCGATGTGTTTGTCGCTCGCCGTCCCTTCAGGCAGCGGCTCGCGGATTTCAGCTAAGAGCGTCAGGGTGCGCAGGTCCTCGAAGGAGCGCTTCGCCCGTCCGACTAAGACCTCTTGCTCGCCCTGCGGCAGGTGGGGAACACGAGCCTTCACAAAGCGCCGCGCCTCGCTCACGGTGGGCGGGTTGAGCTTGACCGGACCTTCGAACGCGCCCAAATGCCCCAGAACCCTCGCGGGTACGCTCGTCGTGCTGACCAAGAGGTTCACGTGGGTCATGTGGCTGAGCGGCTCTAAAAGAGAAAGCCACAACCACTCCGCCACGTTGACGCGCGGCACGTCGGCGGTGGAGAGGCGCAAGGGAGCTGCGCCTAAACGGTCTTGCCCCACCGTAGACTGCGAGAGGTGAAAAAGAAGCACGAGCGGTCCCGCGTGCGAGCGGACGCCGTCTAGGATGACCCGCGCCACGTCCGCTTGCGCGTCGGCTTGTACAGCGTAGGCGCTCGAGACCCCGATCTTGATGAGCCGCGATTCGAACGCGCCCGCGCTCACGCCTAAAGAGGTCGCTAAACGGCTCAGCGCCGCCGCCAAGTCGCCGCCGAACTCCTGACGCAAGATCGTCTCGGCAGCTCTTGGCGGCAGCTCTAAAGCCTGCTGAATGTAGTCGGTCAGGAGCGTTTTACCCGAGCCCGGCTTGCCGGTTACGAGCAGCTTCGGACTCAGCTCCGAGCGCACGCCGCTCACGAAGCTCTGATACGCCCGCCGCTTCTCGCGCCCCAAAAGCTGCATGACCTCTTGGTCATCGTTCGTGCTCGCCGCGAGCAAGACCTCCAACTCAGGTACCTGCAGGGGCGGTTTGCCTGACTTCGTCCACAATTCGCTCAAGATTTCAAAGAGCACGCGCTTGTCGCTCAGTTTGCCCTTGTCGCGGTAGATGATGTTGCGCACCACGTTGGGGTTCGCGCCGCGCTGCTCCATCTGCTTGCGCAGCCAGTTGATGCTGCCGACCACGCCTGCCTCGTCCCGCTTGTTGCCAATTCCCTCCCGCACATCCTCGAAGATGCGCCGCCAGGGGTTCGTTTCCGGGGTGGGTTTGGTGAGGGTATCAGCTGCCATACCTCATTGTAAGCAGAAAAGGTAAACAAGTACAAAGGCAGGCAACAACCGAGAGGTATCATCTTTCAACACCGAGCGGGGTTTGGGCTCGGATTGAACGTGTTTTACGGTTTCTCAACCCTTCCAAAAGCCCCTACGCCGACGAAATGTTGGCGAAGAGGAGATGAACGGTACCTCAAAGCGCCCGTAGAACTGACGCGGGAGACGTTCAGCGCCATAGCAGCGGCGTGTGCTGCGACCTATAGAGCAGAGCAGCGAGGCGATAGGAAAAGGAGATTAAACAGGAGGCGGGACGGAAAGGAGAGTTGCCAAGACGCTTATTCGAGCCCTAAACGCTGTCCGATGTCGCGGCGGTAATGCGCACCCCTAAAGTCGATCTCGTCAACCGCGCCGTAAGCCGAGCGAACCGCTTCGTCCAGCGTATCCGCCAGCGCCGTCACGCCGAGCACCCGCCCGCCCGAACTGACCAAGCGACCATCCCGAAGCGAGGTGCCTGCGTGGAACACGGTGATGTTTTCAGGTAGCGGCGGAACGCTGAGGGGTAATCCCTTGGGGTAGTCGCCCGGATACCCCGGCGCAGCCATCACGACGCACGCGGCACGTTTAGGAGACCATCTGAGCGTCACCTCATGCAAACGTTCGTCTATAACAGCCTCGAGAACGTCGACCAAGTCCGTCTCCAGAAGCGGTAAAACGACCTGTGTTTCGGGGTCGCCCAGGCGCACGTTGTACTCTAAAACCTTGACGCCCCCCTCCGTCACCATCAAACCGATGAAGAGCACGCCCTTATACGTCACGCCCTCGTCGCGCAGACCTTTCAAGGTCGGCTCGATGATCTGCGCCGCGACCTCTTTCATCTGCGCGTCGCTTAGCAAGGATACGGGCGCAACTGCGCCCATGCCGCCCGTCATCGGTCCCTCGTCGGCGTCGAGGGCTTGCTTATAGTCCTGAGCGAGGGGCATAGAGACGGCGCTCCTCCCGTCGGTCAAGAGGAGTAAACTGACCTCTTGCCCTGTCAGAAAATCTTCGATAACGACTTCTCCTTCACCGGGGCTAAGCACCTCTTCCACGGCCCGCCGCGCCTCTTCGAACGTCTGGGCGACCGTGACGCCTTTGCCCGCTGCGAGGTCGGAATCTTTGACGACGGTAGGGTAAGAGGTGGTTTTCAGGTGCTCGAGCGCCCTTTCGACCTCTCCGAAGCTCGCATAGTTTGCAGTAGGAATACCGTGACGCATCATGAAGTCTTTGGCGTAGCGTTTGGAGCCCTCGAGCCGAGCTGCTACCCCCTTGGGTCCGAAAATCCGCAACCCTTCCGCCTCGAAAAGGTCTACGACGCCAGCGACTAAGGGCGCTTCCGGTCCGACAAAAGTGAGGTCTGCGCGCTCGCGTTGGGCAAGGTCTAGGAGGTTTTCAGGCGTCAAGTCGGTGCCCAGGCAGCGTCCAATTTGAGCCATGCCTGCGTTGCCGGGGGCGGCGACAATCTCTCTAACGCGAGATGACTGAGCTAACTTCCGCGCCACCGCGTGTTCTCGTCCGCCGCTACCGATAACGAGCACCTTCACCGCTCGACCTTCCCATCGACCTTCGCATCCTGGGACGCGCCTTGTGGCGTGTCCATGACGGCTTTTCCCTCCAACACGAGGCGCACCGCCTCGGGGTAAGCGAGGTGCTCCGCCGCTAATATTCGCGCCGAGAGGGTCTGAACGTCGTCCTCTGGATGGACGGGCACGCGCCGCTGCACGATGATTTGCCCGGTGTCCACGCCTGCGTCCACGAAGTGCACGGTGCAGCCCGATTCGTTCACGCCCGCGTCCAGGGCACGCTGCTGCGGCTCGAGCCCAGGGAAGCGTGGCAAGAGCGACGGATGAACGTTGAGGATGCGCCCGGCGTAGCGGCCCACGAACTCCGGCGAGAGCACGCGCATAAACCCCGCCAAGCAGATGAGGTCGACTGTTTCACCTTCTATAAGCCCCGCCGCTGCCCGCTCGAAACCTTCACGGTTCTTGCCGAAGGGGACAAAGTGGGCGAGGATACCTTCATCTTGCGCGTACGTGAGCGCGCCCGCCTCCGCTTGGTTGCTTACGACGAGATGGACCGACGCTAGCGGATGTCCGGGCGGAAACGCCTCCCGGAGCGCGCGCAAGTTCGAACCGCGCCCGGAAACGAAAACCGCGAGGCGGGCGGGGCGGCTTAGAGGAAACGCCATGCCGAAGTCTACCGCAAAGGGTAGCCGCGCGCATGAAGCGGTTTCTAGGTGCGTACGTACAGAGCCGCCTCTAAACGCACCGTAAATTACGTTCTGCAACACTGTTGTCACCCCGAGCGAAGCGAAGCGCAGTCGAGGGGTCTCGCCTTGCATTCTCTGCCAGACAAGAAGGCAAATGCAGAGATTCTTTCACTCCACAGCCTGCCCTGAGCAACGTCGAATGGGTTACGTTCAGAATGACATGGTTCATTCTTTGGCTGACAATGTAGTAAAAGAATCTAAAAAAGACATGTGACCTGCCGAGCGGGGTTGGCAGCGGAGGAAGCCGAGCCAGTCATTACGTCCGTACGCCGAACAGCTTGTGCACCGAAATGTGAAGATTCTTGCAGCTTTTCCCTCGAGTCTTCTCATAGCGTCTTGGGTATACTGCGTGTCGTGTTTAAGTTGCGCTTAGCGGGCTACGTGCTGCGCGAAACGACCTGGCTCTACGCTTTCGGCGTCGCCGCGTTCTGCCTGCTCCTCTCCATCGATACCCTGACCGTCTGGGCGAGTTACCTCCTAGAGCAAGACGCCACGCTACTCGACGTGGGCCGCCTCATGCTCTACCAAACGCCCTTCTTCTTGCACATCTCGCTGCCGATTGCGGCGGTGTTCGCCGTTTTACTCGCCACCGGACGACTCGCCAAAGACTCCGAACTCAAAGCGGCGTACGCGCTCGGCGTGCCGCCCTTTTCGCTGCTCGGTCCGCTCCTCTTTTTCGGGCTTGCGGTGAGCGCGGTTGCTGTATTTAATAACGGCTACTTGGAGCCGAGGGGCGAGATCGCCCAGGAAGAACTCGTCGCCTCGTTCTACAACGCCCGCCCGTCCGCCGAAACGCAGCGCGACGCCTCGTTCACCCAAGAGGAGGGCGTCTACTACGCCGCCCGCATCCGCGCTGACATCGAGGACCGCACCAGGGCGGGGCTGAGCGGCGTCTTGATCTACCGGAACGACGGCGCACTTCTTACCGCGCAGAGCGGCACCTGGGACAGCGTGGCGCGGACTTGGACGCTCGACGGCGTGGAAGTTCTGCCCGCCGAGGGCTTGCCCTACGAAGAGGCGCAGGTCATCTTGCCCTTCGACTTGGACGACGACGCCGCGACGAACCTCGCCGAGTCGGAGCAGCTCACCCTGAGCGAGCTGTGGGGGCGTATTCAGAGTGCGGGCGCGGCGGGGCGCGACCTGCGCGACGACCTCTTCAACTTTCATCAGCGCTTAGCCGACGCCTTTAGCGCCGCGATCTTCGTGCTGATCGCGGGCGCGTTGGGGCTGCATATTCGCGGGCGCAGCGCGGGCTTCGCCTGGACCATTGTATTGTTGGTGCTCTTTTTCGCGCTCTGGACACTCTCAGAAAACCTCTTCGAGCAGGGGGTCTTTTCGCCCATCGTGGCGGCGTGGTTTACGAGCGCGGTGGTCGGGCTTATCGGCGTAGGTGTGGCGGCGGTGCGGCTGCGATGAACAAACGCTTCAGCTTCTACCTCATCCGCGAAATCTTGCCGCTCTACGCGGCGGGCTTCACCGCGCTCCTCATTCTCCTTTTGGGCGCGTACCTCTTGGACATCTTGGCGGGGGCGATCTCGAGGGGCGTCAGCCCCGCTTTAGTCGCCGAGTTTTTGCTCTTCAGCTTGCCGAGCGCGGCGGGCATGGGTATCCCCTTGGCGCTCCTATTCGCGGCGCTTTTAGGCGTCACCCGCCTCAACCAAGACAGCGAAATCAAAGCGGGGCTCCTCTTAGGGCTCAGTCCTAAGCAGTTTTTGATTCCGCTTTTACTCCTAGGGCTCGCGGTCAGCGCGGTCAGCTTTATCAACAACGAACTCGTCGTTCCCTGGAGCGACCAACGGGCGCAGGAGGTCCAGAAGGATATCTTGATCCAGAGCCCGCAAGCGTTAGTCGAAGCGGGCAACTTCTTCACCGACGCGCTCGGGCGCAGCGTCTATATCGAAAGCTTGGAGCCGGGTGGCAATGTGAGCGGTGTGACCGTCATCCAGCCGGAGAACTCGCTCGGACCCAAAGAGGTCATCCGGGCGGAGCGCGGCGTGTTGGATGAGGAGGCGGGCGTGTGGCGCTTGGAGGGCATCCGCTTCGTGAAGTACCGCCAAGGACAGCCCATCTTAGACGCGCCCGCTGTCGGCGCGACCTTGCCCGTGCGCAACCTCGCCACGAGCAGCCCCGAAACGCCCGACCTGACCAAGCTGCCGATGGGCGAGCTTCTGTCGCGCCTGCGTAACGGCGGCGGCTTTCAGCAGAGCGCGGAGTGGACGGCGCTCCACCGCAAGTTCGCCGAGCCTTTAGCGGCGACCGCGTTTGCGATGTTCGCCCTCGCCATCGGGCTCTACAGCTTCCGCCGCAACTTCGGCTTGGGGCTCGTCTCGGTGCTCTTTTTGACCTTTATCTACTACGCGGTGTGGAGCGTCTCGAAGCTTTTGGGCGCGCAGGGGACCATCCCCGCATACGTGGCGGGCTGGTTGCCCGTCGCACTCTATGCGGTGGCGGCGAGCGTGCTCTTGTCGCTGAGCTGGAGGCGGTAGTGCCGACTGTCGTGTCGGGGCTCCCCAGGCTCCTCCTCAGCCTCATCCTCTTAGGGCTCGCCCCGCTCGCCCTCGCCGTGCGCATCGAGGTGCTTTCAGCGGACACCTTGGAGCGCCGCCCCATCACCCTGCCCGACGGGAGCGAGGGCGAACTTATCGTGATTTCGGGCTCTCCCGTGCGGCTGCGCGTAGACGACGACGAGATCACCGCCGAATACATCGAGTTCGACCGCGAGAGCCGCCTCTTGCGCATCGTCGGCGCAGGCGACCTCACCTACGACGACATCGCGACGCAGGGCGAGGACTACGTCGTGGACCTCTCCACGCAGGAATTTACGGCGCAAGACGTGTTTATCTTCACCGCGCCCATCGACATCCAGGGCGTCAGCGCGGAGCGGTTGCCGGGTCAGGTCAACATCACCTCGGGCGCGTTCAGCCCCTGCAGCCGCTGCAACCAGGAGCGGCAGGACTACTCGTTTCGCGCCGAGAGGATGCGTCTCTATCCGGGCGACCGCTTGGTCGCGTTCGACGTGAGCGTGCTCGTGCGCGAAGCACCCGTGCTCTTCTTGCCGCTGCTCGTCATCCCGCTCGGTCCGCAGGAGCGCCAACCGCGCTTCAGCATAAGCCAGGGAACCGGTCTGGTGAGTAACGACAACGGCGCGGAGGTCGCGCTCGACTGGCCTTATGTAGTCGGCGCGAGCGCCTTCGGCACGACCTCGCTGCGCTACTACGCCGACGTGACGCCGGGCGCGGGCAACGGCTTTACGGAGAGCTTTTTTGGTGGACGCATCGACAAGAGCTACATAGGCGGCGGCTTCGACCACAACTTCTACACGGCGCAGGGTCAGGGCGAGGTAGATTTCTTCTACTTGCCTGCCTTTGACGAAGGAGAAGGAGACGAGGGAGAAAGGGAGAGCACCCGCAACGCGTTCTCCTTCCGCTTCGCCTACGACACGATCGAGAACTTGAACATCCCGCAACTGAGCGTTGTCGCCGAGCGCGACGACGAGGAGAACCAGCGCATCGGCGAGTACGGCGTCTCCTACACGGATACGCTCTTCGGAGGGTCTTTGTACGCTCTGGACGCGCGCTTTTTCACGCAAGGGTACTACGACTTCGACAAAACGGACGACGTAACGCTGCCCTCCTACGCCGGGCGGAACACGCCCGAACTCACCTACGGGCGGGTCACGCTGCAGCCGACCGAGAGCGCGGACTTCAGCATCGGACCCTTTACGCTCTCCGAGGTCCTCGTGGACGTGGGCGTGTTCGAAGACGCGAGCAGCCCAGGCAACCGCAGCGCGTCGCTCTCGCCCAAGTCCACCGCCGGGCGGCTCGTGGAGCGCCACCGCTTGTCGTTAGACACACTCACGCCGCTGCCGGGCTTTAGCGTATCGGGCTTCACCGACTTTACGGGGCGCTACTACACGACGGGCGAGCGGCTCGTAAACTGGAATAGCGAGCTGGGCGCGGCGCAAGATTTCGGCGTCGGTACGCTTTCGGCGACCTTCCGCCGCGACGTGAACGAGGGCGAGACGCCCTTTCGCTTCGACACGCTCTCGGCGTCGCAGACGCGCACCGACCTCGCGTCTTCCCTCGTGCTCACGCCTTCCGCTTGGCTCCGTTTGAACCTCGACCAGACCTACGTCTTCGTGGACACCCGCACCCCCGACGAGGTAGGGGCGGGGCCGCTCGAGTCCCGCCTCGAGCTGTTCGGCAACCTCACCTGGTTGGACGTCACGTTCGCCAACGACTACGACTTCGAGGAGGAGGACCCCGGCACCTTGGACACCACGGTCATCCTAAGCTCGCCCGACGCGACCGTCAACGGGCGGCTCAGCTTCGAGAACGTTCAAGACTTCGACACGACCAGCACGAACCGCACCGACGGCGCGGAGGATGAGGTGGACGAGTCCGAGACCACCGTCGAAGCCGAACTCGGCTACCGCAACCTCTTCAGCGTCGACCTCTCGGGCGGCTACGAATACAACACCGTCCAAGTGGACGGCGAGAACGAGATCGTCGGCGAGCGTAAGCCGCTGGAACTCGGCGCGACTTTAGGTAGCTTGGAGCAGGAGGACGACCTGCCCGGCGCGCGCCTCTTCTACACCCGCAACTTGGCGCAGGGCGAGACCCAAGAACTCGGTTATGAGGTGACTGGGCGCTACGGACCCTTCACCGCCCGCGCCACGCAGACCTTCGACTTCGCGAACGACGACGCCGACGAGACCCTCTACAACCTCACCTGGGAGGACGTTATAAGCGCCGAGGCGACGGGCTACAGGCTCGTACCGCCCTCCGCGCTCGGGTTGGAGGTCAACCCGGACGGCGAAGCGGACTTCAGCGTGAGCCTGCGCGACGAGACGCAGCCCGACGACGACCGCACTTGGGAACTCACCTACAGCACGACCTACGACCGCGACTTGGAGACTCGTTCCGGCGGCGTAGGCGGCTATAGGGACACGCAGCTCGAGTTCCTCGTCGAATTGCCCAGCACCTACATCGGCACCCGCGCGGGGGACATCGGCTTTCGCGTCAACCTCTCTAGCGAACTCCTCTTAGCGGACGCGCAGCTCGCCAGAACGTACCTTGACAACGCTGACCTCGTCCTGTTCAGCGACTTCTTCTCGCGCTTCGGCGTGCAGGGCGGGCTCGAGTACAACGCCGAGCTTAGTGGTGACGGCGAACTCACCGCGAGCACCCTGGAATTCGACGAATTCGGCGTGACGGCTCGAGTCACGAATGAGGTCTACGTCTCCGCGCTGCTGAACGATATTTGGGACTTCACGGGCACGAGCGCCGACTCGGACCTTAGCAGCGCCTTCAACTTTCAGCCGATCCTCTACGTCACCTGGGACCGCTGCTGCTGGGCACTCTACGGCTCGCTCGACACGAGAGACGGCACGCTCGAAATCGCGCTAGGCTTTCCGGGCGAGGAGACGGGTCTCTTTCAGCAAGCCTTGGACACGCCGCTCGCCCTACCGCGCCGCCGGTCGGAGTAGAGGTTTCATCATGCGCGCTACCCTCACGCCAACGTTAGAGAGGTCAATATGAAACGTTTCGCCTTGCTTTTTGCCTTACTCGTGTCGTTGCTGATGTCGCTGGTCGCCTGCACGGGCACCAGCGAAACGGGTACACCCATCTTGCTCGTCGTCGGCTACGAAGCGGGCGCGCAAGGCAGCGTCGCTCTGGTCGAGGACGCTTTCGCGGTCTCCGGCGCTTCACCCGACAGGCTCACCTTTTTAGAGGGAAGCAGCCGTTTCCTGCCCGCCGCGCCCGTCGCCCACGACCTTACCGACCGCAACTTCACGAGAGACAGCTTGGTCGTGTTGAGCCGCGACGACGCGGCGAGCGGCAGCGCGGCGTTTCTCAGCTTTTTTGACCTGGAAAATCTCAGCGCGAGCAACCTCGCGAACTTTCAGCTGACCAGGGAGAACGTCGCGCTTAACGCGAACGCTTTGGACACCACCGAGCCCGAGCTGCCGCTCAACCTGGACTTCTGCCCCGTCGACGTGCAAGTCAGCAGCGAGGGGCGCTACGCCGCGCTGCTCCACGACGGCGAGCCCTGCGGCTTGTCGCGGCTCGCCGCAGTGGACGTGATCGACTTGGAGCCGGAGACGGGACCGCCTAAGCTGCTCGAGCGCTTCAGCATCCAAATTGAGCCCTCGAGCTTCTTTCTGCGCCAAGCACGCGCCAACGCCGGGGGCGACCGCCTCTACTTCTTCCGGGACGACCCGACGAGCGTCCAGGTCACCGAGGTCACGCTGCCGAGCGAAAACGACAACAACCCGGACATCGACACCAGCCCCGGACCTGACAGCGACGTAGCGGAGGTCATCGACGTGCCGAACGACAACCAGGACGCTGTGGATTTGGGACTCGTGCGCGACACCGGCGACGACGACCCCGACGCCGCTACCGACGCGCCCGTTCTCGTGACGCTGCTCGAGGAGAGCTTCGTGCCGATTCGCAACTACGCGAGCACCGGTCCGAACGCAGAAGACGAACCCGCGTTAGGTAGCCGCATCGGTACGATAGAAGAGAGTAGAAAGCTCATCGCCGACCCCTTCTTAGAACTCGGCCGCGTGTTCGTGTTGGGCGAGGACGAGTTCACGGTCCACGCGGATATCACCTCAGCCGCTGAAGAGGCGGCAGACATCAGCGCGGCGGACGCCGTGTACGAGCCCAACAATAGCTTCGTCTACTTCGCCCTGGGTGGGACCATCAGCCTCTTCGACCCGCGGACCTTTGAAGAGGACGACGACATCATCATCACCCCCTTCTCCATCCCCGAACTGACCGACCCCGCTTTTATCACCTGGGCACAAGCGGTGGGCGACGCGCCTACGGAGTGACGGCGTCCACTCCACCCGTATCTTTGTTCCTATTCGTAAGGCTACGCATCGCGTGGTTCACGAAGTACTTCCGAAGGAAACCGCTCCCGCTGGCGACTTCGTGAAACGCTCAGATTGGTTCGCTATCATGCGCGAATTAATCGGAATTGGTATCACTCCCTATGATACGGATGCCCTGAGCGTATCGTCTCCAGGCGGTAAAGCTGCTCTAACAAGACGAGCCGGGCGAGTTCGTGCGGCAGCGTCAGCTTAGACAGGCTCCACGACTCGTCCGCGCGCCGCTTGACCTCACCGCTAAGCCCTTCCGCCCCGCCGATGAGCACGCTGACCTGACCGACAGAACGGTTTTCCAACGCCGTGATGCGCTCGGCAAGCTCAGCCGAGCGCCGCTCTTTGCCGCGCTCGTCCAGCGCGATGAGGTAGCCGCTCGCCGCCCCCAGCAGCGCCTCGCCCTCTCTCGCTTGGACCTCTTCGGCGCGTCCCTTACCCTCTTTCAGCTCGACAACCTCGACTTTGGCGTACTTCTCCAAGCGCGTCAAAAAGTGCCGACACCCCTCGCGGATAAAACCGCGCTTGAGTTGTCCGATGGTGACGAGCTGATAGCGCATAGATTTTAGTATGCCACACTGCCCTTTTATCCGGAAACCGCATGAGGGCTGCAAGGAACCAGGACACATGAACGGCATCTTGGTTTTTTAATCTGGAGCTTTAGATCGCTTACCCGAACTGGGTCAGTCCGACGCTCGGCGTGCTGCGGTCTCTCTGGATGTCAATTTGCGTCGCCGCCATCTTAAAGGCTTGCGAACTCGTTGCGGCGGTCATGCCGGTCACGTAGTCGATGAGGTCGTCTCGGTAAAGGTCGGCTAAAGCGTCGTCAAAAATCTGCATTCCGTCGAGCCTCGAGTCTTTAAGCGCGTCATAAAGCTCTGCGTTGCGGTCTTCGTCGCGCAAGAGGTCTTTGATGCGGAGCGTGCCCTTCATGATCTCCATCGCCGCCACGCGCCCGCCGCCCATGCGCGGCAAGAGCCGCTGGGACACGATGCCGACTAAAGAGTCCGCGAAAAGTATGCGCGCCGAGTCGCGTTCGTGCGGCGGGAAGAGTTCCATCACGCGGTTGACCGTGCGCACCGTGTCGAGCGTGTGGAGCGTGCTGAAGACCAAGTGACCCGTCTGCGCCGCGGAAATCGCCGCGGAAGCTGTCGCGTAGTCGCGAATCTCCCCGATCATGATGACCTCGGGGTCCTGGCGCATCGCCGCGACGAGCGCCTCGCTAAAGGACGGCGCGTCCACGCCGATTTCCCGCTGGACGATGACCGACTTTTTCGCCCGGTGCAAATACTCGATGGGGTCCTCGACGGTGATGATCATCTTGTTGTGCGCCACGTTGATCTCGTCGATGATGCGCGAGAGCGTGGTGGACTTACCCGAGCCTGTCGGACCCGTTACGAGGATGAGTCCCTTCTCTTGGTCGCGGAAATACTCGATAAGTTCCGGCGCTAAATTCACCACCTGGAGCTGCGACTCGTCACTGTTGATCACGCGCAGCACCGCGCTGACCGAGCCGCGCTGCCGAAAGAGGTTCACGCGAAAGCGGCTCATACCGGGAATGCTGTAGGCAAGGTCCGCCTGATGCTTCTCCTGAAAGATCGCTTTTTGACGGTCATCGCACATAATCTTGACGAACGAGTCGGTCATCGCGGGCGTGAGTTGGGTTTGACCTACGGGTACGAGCTTGCCGCCGATACGCGCCATCGGCGGAAGTCCGGCGTGCAGATGGATGTCTGATGCGCCCTTGGCGACGAACTGGGTGAGCATGTCATTAAAAGTCATATGCCGACCATTGTAACGGCGCGCTCACACGTGTGGAGCGCAAATCCTCATATTTCTAGCGGGGCTCAGTGCGAGGTTAGCGAAACGTTTTCTCTGCAGCTTGCGCACGTCCTTTACGCGCGCCGCGAGGACTAACCCAGGCGACCTCTTCAAGCAACTCGGCGCGTCTAGGGCGACTCGGTAACGCCCGCACCTCGACTTGCAAACCGAGAAGAGGTCGTAAAAAGGCAGCTGAAAAGCTCGTTCGCTGGTCCATCTTTGAGTATACAGACTTTCGTCGGGGTTTGAGTGCAACCTCTTGGCGAATAGCGCATACGGGCGTATACTTAAAGTATATATACGCTAAGGACGTGTTGCGAAAGGTCCCCGGCGATTTTTTTGTTCCCCTACAAATTGAGGCTCGAGCCCAAGCTGCCGTTCACGTGCGGTAAGATAGAGCTATGGCGCTTCCCAGGCTGCAACCTGAATACGAACCTCGCGCGTTCACCTACCGCGAACTGCTGGCGATGGAGCGAGCAGGAATTTTAGGTGAGGACGAGCGCGTCGAACTTCTACATGGGAGCATCGTCCCTATAACCGTCAACCCGCCCCACGCGCTAGTCGTACGTGAACTCACCGAAACGTTATCCCTAGCTTTCCTAAACGTCGCCAAAATTGATGTGCAGAATCCGCTGCGGCTCTCGACTGACTTAGATGACCGCCAACTGCCCGTGCCTGACCTGATGCTCTTAGCGCGGCGCGACTACGAGGACCACCCGCAACCCGAAGATGTTTATTTGCTGATCGAGGTTTCGGACACCACGCTGCTTAAAGACCGTAAGGTGAAGCTGCCCCTTTACGCCGCTGCAGATGTGCAAGAGGTCTGGCTCTTTAACCTCGCAGAGAAGCGTTTGGAGGTCTATGTTGAGCCGCAGGGCGAGATATACGGAGCAGTGAGTAGCCTCGAGCTGAGCGAGCCTACCGCGCCCCGACGTTTCCCTGATCAGGCTCGAGTATGGCTGAGCGAAGCCGTTATAGCAAAGCTGCCCTGAGCAGTTTCAACGACGAGAGAAAGAGCTGGACAAAAGGTGAGTATCCCCTAGATTCAACCGTCGCAACCTGAGCGAGAGGTGTTCTTTCGAGTTTAGAGCGGTTTGTGCACCCCTTTTTTCGAATCCCGGTGCAACCTAAAACCCGGACGAAACTCACTTAGCACCGTTCAGCACGGTGAACCTAGCCGTGAACCTCAGAACAGCCGATTTTCTTGTCCTCAACAGTGTTCTTTAAGAACCTCGAGAAGCGTTACACAAACTTTTGTCCGAGTTTGGGTGCAACCTCTTGACGAATAACGTATACGGGTATATAATACTTTTTATCAATCAACAGGGAGACGCGCTCAGGACGAGCGCTTTTTTATGGCTTCTGCTAACGTTCACTTCGATCAAGTGGCGGCTGATTGTGACGCTTTGCGGCGCGGTCCGAAAGGATCGTTAAAGGGGAGGGAGCCCAGCTCGAATGGACCTCTCGCCCCTGTTTCGCTTCGTCGCCGTTCACAAGATTGACGCCCGGCAACAGGCGGTTCGTTGCGCTGAGCAGTTTCGCCGTGACCTCCGGTAAGAGGGCATTGGCGAGCACCGCGCCCTTCGCGGGAAGCGTGAGTAGCTGCTGCGCCTTTCCTCGGCGGCACGCCTCGACGATCTTCCGCGCCGCTTTAGGTGCGCTCATGGTGAGAAGAGGGAGCGAGTCGCCCACAGCGAACCAGGCGAGTTCTTGGGCGTGCTGTCCTTTGAGGCGCACGTTGGGGTAGGAGCCTGTGCGCAGCAAGCCGGGGCAGACCGTCGTCACTTTGACGCCTGCTTGGGCGAGTTCGGCGCGGAGCCCCTCTGACAAGCCAACCAGCGCAAACTTGCTCACGGCGTAAGGGAGCAGGTGCGGCACGGCGACTTTGCCACCGATTGAAGAGATGTTGACGATGCGTCCGCCCGTACCTTTTTGCATCCTCTCGAGGTGCGGCAACGCGGCTAAAACCGTGTAGAGTGCGCCCCACAAGTGAACCTCGAGCGCATCTCTGAAGTCATCCTCTTGCATGTGCGCGAAGGGTCCCGCCTGGATGACCCCGGCGTTGTTGACCAGCACGTCGAGTGAGCCGAAGTGCGCTACGGTCTCCTGCACAGCATTTTCAACCTCTTGACGTTCACGAACATCGCAAGGGAGTGTGAGGACTTGTGTTCCCTTTGCGCGAAGCTCCCTTGCGGCTCTCTCCAACTCGTTCTCGTCTCGAGCTAGCAGCGCCAAGTGTGCGCCCTCTTCCGCAAAAACCCTCGCCAGTGCCAACCCGAGCCCGCGTGACCCGCCCGTAATCAACACGACTTTGTCCTCGAAGTCGTAAGCGGGACGCTTGAGGACGTAAGTCAGTGCACCTAGCCCGAGTGCACCTAAGAGAAAGCCTGTTTTCTTCATCTCATCCTCTATCTTTCTGCCCTGCGCCACAGCGTTACGCCCAAAAAGACGAGCACTAGTCCTACGGCAAAAAACCCTAAATCCCACGCCAACTCGTTCGGTCCCGGCTTGATGTGGTGCAGCCCCAAGAGGCGGTGGTCTACAATTTCGTCGAACACGTGGAAGCTGCCGAAGCCGACAAGAACCGCGCCGAAGAGACGCTGCCGCGAAAGCGGTGCCCCCGCCCGCAAGCCGACGCGCCACAAGAGAACGATGCCGACAATTGTAAAGCTGTACGTGAAGAGGTGAAACACGCCGTCCGCGAGCGTGTTCAGCCTGAGCCCCGCGAGCGTCTGCGCGGTGCGCCAGTTCGAGACCATATGGTGCCACTGCAAGACTTGATGGAGCACAATCCCGTCGAAGAAGCCGCCGAGCCCGAAGCCTAAAACCATGCCCGCGCGGAAGAGACCTCTTTCTGTGCTCTGTTCTGGTACGACGCGGACCTTCTCGTCTCGCTGATTCTGCGCGTCCACTACGGTTGCAGCACCACCTTCACGCAGCTATCCTCTTTATTCTTAAAGATATCGTAGCCGTGCGGGGCGTCATCCAGGCTCATGTGGTGGGTGATGATCCTCGAGGGGTCAAGCGCTCCATCTAAGATGCGCTCGGTCAAAGTTTCCAAATAGCGGTGGACGTGCGTTTGCCCCATCTTGAAGGTAAGCCCCTTGTTGAAGGCAGCGCCCAGTGGAATCTTATCTAAGATGCCGCCGTACACCCCGCCGAGCGAGACCGTGCCCCCTTTGCGGCAAATTTGGATGGCTTCGCGTAGGACGATGGGGCGTCCCGTCTGGAGCATCACCGCCTGCTTCGCCTTGTCGAACACGTCCAAGACGCCCGCGCCGTGCGCTTCCATGCCCACCGCGTCGATGCACGAATCTGGTCCGCGTCCCGCCGTCATCTCCCGCAGGGTCTCGATAACGTCCCTCTCCTCATAGTTGATGACCTCCGCGCCGCCGAAGGTTTTCGCCATCGCCAGACGCTCCTCGACGCGGTCAATCGCAATCACGCGCTCCGCGCCGAGCAAATAGGCACTCTTGATGGCGAAGAGCCCCACCGGACCGCAGCCCCACACCGCGACGGTGTCGCCGCCCTGAATATTGCAATTTTCCGCCGCTTGGTAGCCCGTCGGCAAGATATCGGTCAAGAAAAGAACCTGGTCATCCGTGAGGCTTTCGGGCACCTTGTACGGACCGACGTCCGCGAAGGGCACGCGCACGTACTCCGCTTGCCCGCCCGCGTAGCCGCCCATGAGGTGCGAGTAGCCGAAAATCCCGGCGGGCGCATGACCGAACATGGTCTCTGCTAAAACGGTGCTCGGGTTCGAGTTATCGCATAGCGAATACAGCTCGTTGCGGCAGAAGTAGCAGTCGCCGCACGCGATAGGAAAGGGGACGACGACGCGGTCTCCGACCGAGAGGTTCGTGACCTCTGCGCCCACCTCGACAACTTCGCCCATAAACTCGTGCCCTAAAATATCCCCTTTTTCCATCGTCGGGATGAACCCGTCGTAAAGGTGCAAGTCGGAGCCGCAAATCGCGGTGGACGTGACCTTGATGATGGCGTCGCGCGGGGTGAGGAGTTCCGGGTCAGGAACCCGCTCGACGCGGACGTCGTTCGAACCGTACCAGCAAAGTGCTTTCATGATGCCCCCCTATAAAGTTTTTGTTGGGATTAAATGCGTAATCTCGAGAAATTTCGGTGAGTTGCGTTCCAAGCAGTCGATACCGTATACAGGAAGTTGGGAACGCTCGAGCCTCAACCTCACTACAAATCTAAAATAGAAGAGGGACGCACCCCGAAAGGTGCGCCCCGTTTGTCCCTCTAGTTTCCGCTCGGCTGACCCTGCGTCGTCGCGGTGACGCCCGTTTCCATGCGCTGCTTAAAGCGGCGCAAGTCGTCGCTGAGCTGCTGCGAGGGCTCCTCGCCGAAGAGCTTAGCGACGGCTGCGCCGAGCTGTCCGCCCGGTGGGTGATAGGTCAGGTTGACGCGCACCTCGGTACCGCGTCCGCCCGGCGCTTCGGCGAAGGTCACGCTGCCTTCGTTCTGCACGTCGGCGTCCTCCACCGCTTTCCAAGCGATGAGCTGATTCTCGATATCCTGGGTGACTTCGGCGTCCCACTCGACATTGGTGCCGACCGGACCGCGCGCCACCCAATGTGAGCGCGTGTCGGTCTTCTCCGTGACCGACTCCAAGTGGCTCATGATGTCGGAGAGGTTGCTGAGGTGCCGCCAGTAGTGATACAGCTCCGAGGCGCTCTTGTTGATGGTGACGCTCTCGCGCACACGCTGGGCTTCACCCTGACTGCCACCCCCGCGGTTTTGCCCGTAAGTGCCGGTGTTACGGCTGCTCGAGCCCCCTTGCTTCGCCACGCCGCGGTAGATGAGGTAGCTCCCGACGCCTAAAAGAACGGTACCGACAACAGCGGCGGCTATGCCCGCGCCTGCGTCCTCTTTGCGATCTTGACTATTATAGCGTCCTGTTTGATCGTTCTTTGCTCCGTAGTTATCTGATCCGTAGTTACCTGATCCGTAACGTCCGTACTCGTCTCTTCTATCGTTCATCTTTCTATCATCCATCTCTTTACCCCCTTGAAATGTACATGGTGGCTCTCTCGAATTAGAAAGCCTGGACAGCATTATGTTAGGCGGCTGCGGATTGCCGCGCCTTGCCTTGCCTTACAGTTTGTCCTTTACGCTGCCTAAAAGATTGCAGAGACTCCCGTTGTATCAGAAAAGAGCGTCCTGCTAGGGACGCTCTACTTACCCTTAGCGCGTTCGCTATTTTGCGGATAGCTTGACGTCAAGGCTGCGTAATGACACCGCACGCTACGCGGCTGCCGCTGTCGCCGCTGGAATCTGTCACGTAATCATCCGCCCCTGCGTGAATCATCAATGCACTGCCGTCCCCGTCAAAGAGCGTACGCTCCCCGTCACTCGCCGTGACAAGCGCTGTTGTCACAACATAGTCTACAGTGCCGTTCTGACTCACCATGAGGTTGGGCAAGTCGCCCGCGTGGGGTCCCTCCGGGTTGAGCAGACCGTGCTGCGCGCCCGTCGGATTGTAGTGTCCGCCCGCGCTCTCAAAGTCGGGCGCGCTGCATTCGCCCACCTCGTGGACGTGAACGCCGTGCTCGCCCGGCGCGAGCCCCGAGCCTTCTGAGAGACCGATTTGAACCGTGACGAAGCTCGAGTCGTCCACGCCCGTGGTGAAGTTCGCGTCGCCGATGACGTTGCCGTCCGCGTCTATAATCTCGGCGGTCGCGACTAGGTTCGCGCTTTCGGACGGAGATGCGCCCCCCGTAGTTTGAGCGTAGGTGAGCCCCGCGCAAAGTAGTGCTGTAAGAAAAAAAGTTGTCCGTCGTTTCATTATCTCTCTCCGTTCAGAAGCGTTTGGTTCATCCTACCGGGAGTTTATAGGGCGCTTTGACAGCGTATCCCACATTGTCTCGTGCGAGCTTTTCCTACGCTCTGTGGCCTTTTAGTCGCGCTTGTAGGAAGGCGTTTGAGAAGAGTGAAAAGATGGGTTTATCATTTGCAGAGTAAGATGGTCTCGCGAAGGTTTACTCCGCATAGATCATCTTGCGCGTCATACCGCCGTCTATCACGAAGTTCTGCCCGGTGATAAAGCCGCTCTCATCCGAGAGCAGATAGCCGATCAGCTTTGCGACATCTTCCGGCTTGCCGACCCGTCCCACCGGATGCTGCTCGTGGTCTACCGGGCGAAGTGAGGCGTCGTCACGCTCCGCTTCTTTCTGCCACTCGCTCACCGAAATCCAGCCGGGGCTCACAGCGTTCACGCGCACGTCCGGTCCTAAACTGACGCTGAGCGCGTGCGTCAGTGCGACGACGCCCCCTTTCGAAGCGGCGTAAGACTCGGTGTTGGGCTCGGACATGACCGCGCGGCTCGAGGCGACATTCACCACCGCTCCCTGACCCTCTTTCAGATGCGGCGCGGCGTACTTCGTGCAGAGAAACATCCCCGTGAGGTTAATGCCTAAAACCTCGTTCCACTCGTCCAAACTCAGTTCGGTAATAGGCTTGCGAATCATCGTACCTGCGTTGTTAACGAGGTAATCCAAGCCACCTAAGCGCTCGACCGTCTCGGAGACCAACGATTCCACAGAGGTTTCGCTCGAGACGTCCACCTGCGCAAAATGGACCTCACCTACATCTAAATACGTCTCGACGACCTCTTGTCCCGCTTCGGCGTCCGTGTCTGCGACGACGACTTTTGCCCCTTGTTCTAAGAGGTGTTTGACCGTCGCCCGTCCGATACCCTGAGCGCCACCTGTCACGACGGCGCATCTGTTTTGAAAACTCATGGAGACAGTCTAATACGGCATCCGACATGAACAAGGGGTTGCAACCCCTTGTTGAGCTATCTGGGTTGTGAGGTGAAAAAGGTAGGTATCAGAAGTTCCACGACATACTGAAACAGAACGCCGCAGATTTCACAGCTTGCTGTAACGGAACCTCATCTCTGAACGTGCGTGTTGAACAGTGTTTTTTATAGTGAGAATGTTTTTGACCAGATGGTACCTGCAGCATTTCCACACTTCGCTGCACCAACTGATTGCGTCTGTTTCTTCTCGCATCCGCTCGCACGTTTCTTTGCTACAGCAAAGAAACGTGGAAATGCTACTGCTATCAGTTCAAAACGCGTATCGTCGGCAACGTGTTACCTTCTAAAATGCGCAGCCAGTGGCTCAGCACGTAGACGCTCACGCTTAGAAGGTTGACGAAGGTGTCCACGTATTGGGGCGTCTCGAGAAGAACCGACTCGGGCGTGTTCTTCGAGAGGATGACCACTTGCCACGCTTCGGCGGCAACGCGCGAGGAGCGCTCAATACCTGCCTCGGCTGCGGGATAGTCGCGTAGAATCGTCTCAAAGTCCGGGTGAACCTCGACGGCTTTTTTTACGACATCGAAGTCTAAAAGCAGTCTTTCTAAACGTTGCATCTCATCTTGGCTGTAAGGTGTCGGTGGGGTGCTCATGCTTGCCTCCATGTTGCTTGTAAAGGTAGCGTTTGAAGCGTCCCGCGAGCGTTCCGCCAAGCAGCCTACACACATGCGTTCATATAAACGTGTAGCATCAGAGCAGAACGGCGTGAGATGACAAGCGAGAGGTCAACGAGAAATTGATGAGAGACTGATAACGGTGTCGGTGTAAGAGGTTAAAGAACGTCTATGGAGGTCTTACGTGAAATTAGGCATAGTGGGGCTCGGCAAGATGGGCGGCGATATGACGCGGCGGCTTATGCAGCACGGTCATGAGGTCGTGGTTTTCGATATTTCTGAGGAGGCGGTTAAGAGGTTGGCGGACGAGGGGGCGTCGCCTTCAAGCAGCGTGGAAGATATGGTCAGCCAACTCGAGCCGCCCCGCGTCCTCTGGCTCATGCTCCCCTCGGGTGAGATTACCGAGAAGAGCGTGACGCAGGCGCTCTCGTTACTGGAGGCGGGCGACGTTTTAGTAGACGGGGCGAATAGCGACTGGCGGGACACGCGCTCGAGAGACCGAAAAGCAGAAGAGGCAGGCGTTCACTTCGTAGACGCGGGCATCTCGGGCGGCATCTGGGGGCTGCGCGAAGGTTATAACCTCATGGTCGGCGGCAGCGACAAGGCGTTTGGCGACATCGAGCCTGCCTTAAAAGCTCTCGCACCTGAAGGCGGCTACGCCCACGTCGGTCCAGCCGGTAGCGGTCACTTTGTTAAGATGGTCCATAACGGCGTCGAGTACGCGCTGATGCAGTCTTACGGGGAGGGGTTTGAGATACTGGCGTCCTATGAACACGCGGAGCTTGATTTGCACCAGATTGCCAAGCTCTGGACGAACGGCTCGGTGATTCGCTCATGGCTTTTAGAGTTGACTATCAGCGCGTTAGAAGAGGACAGACGTTTAGAGAATATCGAAGCGTTTGTCAACGACTCGGGCATGGGCCGCTGGACGGTGGAGTATGGTGTGAACCACGCCGTGCCCACGCCTGCGATTGCCGCGTCACTCTACGCGCGGTTCTCGAGCCGCCAGCAAGACTCCTTCGCTGCCAAAGTCGCCGCCGCGTTGCGTAACGAGTTCGGCGGTCACAGTGTTAAACGAAAAGAGAAAGAGGAGGCTTAATGGACATTCCACCTTGTGCATTCGTCATTTTCGGCATCACGGGCGACCTCGCCGCCCGCAAGCTGATGCCCGCCCTGTACGCCCTGCACCGCACGGGCGCACTCAACAAGGACACGCAAATCGTCGGCTTCTCTCGCCGCGACTGGTCGGACGACGACCTGCGCGAAGAGATGAAAAAAGCGCTCAAGGAGTACGACTCGGACAACTTCGATGAGGAGAGCTGGGGTTCGCTCGCGCCGCGCTTCTCGTTCGTCTCGGGCTCATATACCGAGGTGGAGGCCTTCAAAGGACTCAAGGAGCACTTGGACTCACTTGACATTGACACCCACATCTTCTACACCTCGACGCCGCCCGGCACCTATACCGACATCGTCAAGAACTTGGGCGAGGTCGGGCTCAACAGAGAGGGCTCGGCTCGAGTCGTCATCGAAAAACCCTTCGGACACGACTTGGAGAGCGCCAAAGAACTCAACGACATCGTCCAGGCGAACTTTCAAGAGCAGCAAATCTACCGCATCGACCACTACTTAGCCAAAGAGACCGCGCAGAATATCGCCGCTTTGCGCTTCGCCAACACCATCTTCGAGCCGACCTGGAGCGCGCAGTACGTGGACCACGTGCAGGTCACGATGGCGGAGCCCATCGGCATCGGCGGGCGCGGCTCGTTCTACGAAGAGGCGGGCGTGATTCGCGACGTCTTCCAGAACCACCTCTTGCAGCTCGTCGCCCTGACCGCCACCGAGCCCCCCTCGCGCTACGACGCCAAGAGCGTCCGCGACGAGAAGGTCAAAGTTTTCCAGGCGATGAAGTGCGTGAATCCGTCGCAGGCAATCATCGGGCAATACACGGGCAACGGCGAGGCGAAGGCGTACCGGCAGGAGGAAGGGGTACCTGAGGACTCTCGCCAGGGCACCTACGCCGCCGTCGAACTCCGCATCGAAAACTGGCGCTGGGCGAACGTGCCCTTCTTCGTGCGCTGCGGCAAGCGGCTCAAGTCCAAGTCGAGCGAAATCGTCGTCATTTACAAGAGACCACCGCATGTTCCTTTTGACCTCGATAAACCCGTCAAGCAAGACCGGATGATTCTGCGGCTCGTCCCGAATGAAGGTATCACACTCCGCTTCGACGCGAAACGTCCGGGGCAGGGAATTAACCTCACCAAAGCCAGCATGGACTTTTACTACGACCAAGAGTTCAACCGGGGCAACCCCGACGCCTATGAGACGCTCATCCAAGACGTGATGATGGGCGACCCGACGCTCTTCATGCGCGCTGACGAAGTCGAGGCGCAGTGGCGCATCGTCAAGCCCTTGTTAGAAAACTGGGAAAACTCCGACGAAGACCCCGCTTTTTACGAGCCGGGCAGTTGGGGACCGGACGAGGCGAACGAGCTGTTAGCCAAACACGGCAGGTCGTGGCACGCGCCCGCGACGCAGTAGGGAGTGAGCAGCCGGGGGTCAAAATTCGGTGGATGAGCTTTACGCTGTCTACTGAATTCTGACCGCTGATTCCTGACTACTATTATGCCACCCCGCCAAATCATCGGATACAACGCTAGAAAGGAAACGCAATGAACGACGACAGACCCAAACGCGAACGCCCGACCCTGACCGAGCTTAATCTGCTCGTCGAGGAGCACGCCAAAGAGGAAGACCCCGAGCGCAAAGAGGAGCTGAGGCAGCAGATCGAGAAGATGGAGGGAGAGGTCGAGGAGGCGAATCAGTCTTAGGGTCTACGCGGCTTCAAAGTTTGGAATGGAGGGAGGCTCGAGCCTCCCTCCATTTTTTACTTTTTAGTATAGCGGTTATCAGAAGTACTGAGTTTGAATCACGCAGGTATCATCCCCTAAAGTGCGTGCTGAACGATGTTTTATCTCGTGAGATTGGCTCAAACCAGATGATACCTGCTATATTGCTCAACCTCTTTGAATTTTATACGATTATCTTTCTCCGCGAAGAAGTGCGCGGCGTAGGGGCACATGTTCATCACTGTATGAATCGCCCCTACATTTGCCTCTTTCTGGAACTTTTCCAGCGTGGTCTACTGGTGCAACGTTCGAACGCTTTGGAGACGGAGAATGTAGAGACGCTACTTTTAACTGTTCGGCACCGCTGACGCTCTCCTTTCAACCCCAACGTCCAACCGCTTCCACCGCCCCGAACGAAAGCGCAACAGATAGATGAGCGCGAGCCCTGCCAGATATACCATCGCGCCAGCCCACGCCCCTCTCACCCCGTAGCCGAGCGGAAACGCTAAGAGGTACGAGAGCGGGATAAACATCCCCCAGGCGAAAAAGAGCCGCATCAGCATGGTGTAGGTCGTGTCGCCTGCCCCATTGAGCGAGCCGCCTAAGACAATCGCCGCCGCGTCGAAAATTTGGTAGAGCGCGACGAGGCGCAAAATCGCGACGCCCGCCGCAATGACTTGCGGGTCGTCGCTGAAGATTCGCATCAAAAAGGTCGGCGCGATGAGGTAGCTGAGCCCGATGAGACCCATCAGCCCCATTCCCAAAAAGGTCGCGCGGTAGCCGACGCGCTCGGCTTGTTGGGGCTCTTCTGCGCCTAGATGCTGGGCGACGAGGCTCGAGCTTGCCTGCGCCACCGCAATCCCCGCCGTGAACGAGAGGCTCATAAACTGCAAGGCGATGTTGTTCGCCGCTAAGACCTCCGTACCGAGCCTCCCAATGAGCGCAAAAAAGGCGGTGAACGACGCGACCTCGACAAAGTCGCCTACGCCCATCGGCAACCCCGTCGCGAGCACGCGGCGCAGTTGCGGCAAGGTCGAACGGCGGGCGCGTCTCGTCGCAAAACGCGCGTGCGCCGCCGGACGCCACAAAAGCCACGCGCTGACCAACGTGACAACGGCGTTCGCCACAACCGTCGCAACCGCCGCACCCGCGACCCCCCAAGCCGGAAACCCGAAGTTGCCCAAGACCAAAAACCAGTCGAGCACAATGTTGATTAAAACCTGCAACCAAGCTAACAGCATCGGCGTGCGCGAGTCGCCGCGCCCGACCAAAAAGCCCCACACCACGCCGTTGAACATGGCTAAAGGAACCTCAAACGCCCGAATCTGCAAGTACTGCGTGCCGAGCGCCAGCACCGCGCCGTCATCCGGGGCAGCAAACTGAAACAAAAAGGTGAAGACCCAAGGCAGCGTCAAGGCTAAAAGCGTGAGGAGCGCGATCATGTTGAGCACCTGCCAGACCGCTTCGCCTACGCCCGCGTCATCCTTCGCGCCGTGCGCCCGCCCGACGAAGACGACGCTGCTCGCCGCCGTCGAGCGAAAGAGGAGCATCAGCGAGAAGAAGAGCACGCCCGCCAAGCCCACTGCGCCCACCGCTTCGGTACTGACCCTAGACACGAAAAAGGTATCCGTCACGCCCAACAGGGTGTACGAGAGGTTTTGCAAGATTAAAGGCGCGGCGAGAAACGCGACTTTGTGGGTTAAGCCTGTGTGGGTGAATAAACGCGAGCGGGTGCGCACGGCAGCCTCCAGGAGAGCCAGTCTACACCTCTCCTGTGGAGGGGATGTCGGGCGCTATACTCGTCGTTGAATCGTTTAGAGGAGCGCACTTTCAGGTAGAACGACGGGCTCGGGTCTCATCATGTCGCGCTTGCAAAGGGGGAGTGCCTGGACGCTATCCGACGCTTCGCCGAGCGCGTAAGGGTCAGCCGCACCCTCGTCAACCTCGTAGCCTAAGTCGCTCAGGGACGCGGCGGTGAGGCGGCTCAGGGGTTGGCATTCGCCGGACAAAAAGCCTGTCATCAACTCGTTGCCGAAGACCGCCTCGCGCCAATGCCCTTCGCGCGTGCCGGGTCCGCCCGTGTTCGCGACGGGCACGGGGAGAGGTTGGAGGGCGTCCAAAAGCTCGCCGTAGACCGCTTGCGCTGTTAGCCCCGTAAAGGTCGGATTTTCTGTACCCGCGCCCCGCAGCAGTCCGAGTTGCACCCAGAGCGTGCCGATACCTAAGACGTGCCCCATCTCGTGCAAGATGACGCTCTGGAAGGTTCCCTCAGCCTCGAGCTGCCGAATATCCGCAATGTCAAAGCGCATGATGCCTTTCACGGGCAGGAGCAGGTTAGGACGTAAGACTGTCGGACCCGCCGAGCCCAACACGCTGCCGCTGCCGTCGATATTAACCCCCTCCGCCTCGATGATGACGCCGTCGGTGACTTCGCCGTCCACTGTTACCGCTGGCAGTGGCGCGGGCAAGACCTCTTGCCACCGCGCCGCTGCGACCGAAAAAGCACTTTGCTGCGCGGCGCTCAAGCCGCCTAAGAAGCGAACGTCGATTGTAGGCATGGTCTCCCTCTCTGCATCTTCTCCCGACCGGTAAGCTCGAGCACGCGGAACGCTAGCTGTCAGTTTACGAAAGAGGGGTTAGAGAGGTATGTGTGAGGGTCATGTGGGTGGGTCAGAGGACCTGAAAGGGGTGGCGGTACTTTTGGGCTCGGATGCGTCGGGGTTTATGACGGGGCAGGTTGTAGGGGTGGATGGGGGGATGAGTGTAGTTTGAGGGCGATGGAATACGACTACAAACCCTTATCAAATTTTGAGGAAGGGCATCGGGATTCTTCGTGTAGAAGCGAAAGAAGGCGTAAAATAGCTATATATATGAACAAGTTTTCGTTTTCAGATTTAGAGTTGCAACAACTAAATTTAGATGAAGTTTTACCCGACAACAATGTGCGCAAACTTTATAGCCCTCTTGTTGAAAAGCACAATGAATATATTAAACAAAAGAATTTGCGGTTTGCACATCTATTTGATCTGCTAGCAGTAGTTGTTCTTCTACCATTTCACCCTGATCAAAAGGAGGTTTTTGGTAATCCTGAGCAGTTAAGCAGCCGATTATTTAACAGTGGACAGCTAGCAGATACTGACGCAGAGATACTAAAGAGTATTCTTGGGAATATCAGTAATGCTGCTTTGAAGAGTAGGATTGACGCCAATTCGGAAAAGATTTGACAGCGGGAGAAGTGAGGGTTGCAATGATGTATGCGCAAAATCCCAACCCTCGAAGAGATTATACAAGCCGTCGAACGTTTACCCCTCAAGAAGCGTAGAAAAGCCCCTCAAGGACGTGCTCCTGTTTTTCCAGACTCGTTCATCATCGCCTTAGCGGTCTATCAGAAGCTGTCGAGTTTTCGCTATAGCCGGAAGATGCTTGAAGTTGCTGCATCGTTCGGCGTGGACGTACCTGTACCCTCAACGTTTTGTGAGCGTAAGCGCCTCCTGATAGGACAGATTATTCTCGCGGTTAAACAGCTTTGCACCGGGCATAACACGACGAAACAGCACCTCGACTCGAAGAAACTAGAAGTAGTAGATTTTGCCCGTGCTAAAAGGACCAAGCTTGCGGGCAGTTATGGGCGTGACCACGTCCATAACACCACCTTCTATGGCTTTCGGCTTCATGCGCGTGTGGACGATACAGGCAGACTCTGTGAGGTACTGCTGCGAGGCGCGAACGAACATGATGTTAAGGTCGCGCCTCGCCTACTAGACAAACTCACTTACGCCATTGTAACCGCCGATAAAGGCTATATCAGCTCCGAGCTTAAAGCCGACGTTGCCTCCCAAGCGGTTGACCTTATAACCCCGCGCCGCAGCAACCAGCTACCCCCGCCCAAGCGTGAGCAGAGGCTTTACCAAGGACACCGCATCGTTGAGTCGGTCTTCTCGTCCTTGGATAGACTTGGACTCTCTGACAGACCCTACCGCTCGACGGTGGGCTGCATCCTGCACGTTTACACCACCTTGCTCGCTTACCAACTCAGCCGTTTAGGGGCATTTGAGCTTTGAATTTCCCTTTTCCGAATTGGGGTGATTGGTGATGTCTTATGGAAATTCAAGAAGGACTACCAAAGTGCAGAAGTTGCTATATTAGCGTATCAAGATTACGCTAAACGCACTGATAGTTCAGAAAGATGGGTCGAACCTGTTTATGCGTTGACTCGCGCACTAAATTTAGCGAAAAGCTTGAGGAAGAAGCCTGAGATCAGTAACATCCTCGAATACATTGAAAAGTGCGTCACACGAAAGGATGGTCAAGATTCCCTTTTCTATTCCAACCGACTCATTCACCTTCTGATTGACAACGACTACGGTGACATAAACCAGTTCGCCCAATTAGCAGAAAAGCTTGCTAAAAACGAAGAGGGAAGCTCAGAACCTAGTTGGTCTAGGGCAGAAGAGCATTGGAAGTTAGCAGAAAGATGTTACCAAAAGCTTGGAGACGAAGACAGCGCGAGACAAGCTATTATCAACAGTGCTGAGACGTGGGTAAAAGCAGCTAATTTAAGCTTGAAGAACCCTAACCTGGTGCGGTTTCAAGTTACGTATCAGTTGGAAAAAGCAATACACATCTATCGGTCAATTTCTGATACTCAGGAGAGGGTAGGCGAGTTACACAGGCAACTCTTAAAAGTACAGAAAGAAGCCAAAGAGCAGATGGTTTCTACTTCAGTTTCGCTCAAAGATAACCCGGAAGTAGAAAAGATGCGACACAGAGCTATTGAAGCCGTTACAGCGCAAGATTTCCTTTCTTCTTTTCTAAAATTTGCTCGATTACAACCTCCCCTATCTTTTGACATGTTAGTTGAAAGCGCCAAAGCTGCTGAAGAACGATACGTACTGAAGAAGCTCTTTCCTACAAGAATTGTCGATGGTTTTGGGCGAACCATCGCTAACCCGCCGCGAAGTCAAGATGAGACATTGTTAGCTGACGTATTTCAGTCTCAAAATATTCACCGTCAAGGAATTGTCAGCATAGCTATAGAGCCTGCTCGACAAGAAATATTACATACGCATATATTTACTTTGCAGGACCTAGCGCCCATCGCAAACAGCAATCCCTTTATCCCTCAAGCACACGAGTACGCTGTGTTGAAGGGAATAGTAGCAGGTCTACAGGGCGATTTTTTAACGGCTTCACACCTCTTAGTTCCTCAACTAGAAGCAACGCTTCGTCACATACTTCTTTATCAGGGAGAAATTACCTCGAAATATACAGATAAAGGGGTGCAGGATGAGATAAGCCTCAATAAGATGTTGGAAGAGAAAGAGTTCTTTTCTGCTATCTCACAAGTTCTTGGAAAAGATACCTCCTACGACCTCAGAGGATTATTAGTAGATAGATTTGGAGCCAACTTCCGCAACAACTTAGCTCACGGTCTTCTATTCGATGGGCAATTCTTTGATGCTCAGAGTATTTATCTGTGGTATTTGGCAGTGAACATCTATAGTCGTCCACTTATTCTTTCAATGTTAAACAGTTCGGATGAGCTTTAGCATTCTCGTAATTCTAAACATGGCTGGTAAACTCACTTAGGAAACTGACCTCGAGCCTCAACCCACCCAATCCTCCAACTTCAACCCTTGAACGCGGGCAAAGTGTTTCTGGTTATGCGTCACCAACGTAAAGTTGTGGCTAAGCGCCGTCGCCGCAATCCACAAGTCTGCGTCGTTCAGGCGCTGTCCTTGACGCTCGAGCTGCGCTTTGAGACGCCCGAACTGGTCAGCACCTGCTATGTCGAGCGGAAGAACGGAGAGGTAACGCGCCAACTGCTGAACGGGTGACAAGTGCTTTTGCACGTCGCCCGACTTGTAAGCGCCGTAGTGCAACTCGGAGATACAGATGATGCTAGTACGTAGGTCCTGCTTCTTCTCTCGCTGAAAACGTGCGACGACAGCTTGGTGATTGCGGAGCAGAAAGATGAGCGTGTCGCTGTCGAGCAGGTACATCTAATCGAGGGCGATGTCTCGTCCCGATGTTCGCGCGGCGAGGACATCCTCGGGCTTTATGCTAGAACCTTCCCACGCCCCGATAAACTCGAGCGAAGGTTCTTCCAGCAGACGCTCGAGCGCGTCAAGCACAAACCTCTCAGGTTCCTTGTCCTCTTGCATGGCCGCGTGTTTGAGCTTTTCGCTGAGTTCATGCGGCAAATGTAATGTAAGGTGAGCCATAGGTTCAATTTAGCATAGCGTGTCTTTTACTAACATAAACAGACTGAGAAATTCGCTGCTCATGCTCTACGCTTATCCGAAGAACGTACAAGACGACCTCACCCCAAAGCAGCGCAAGGCGCTCATGCAGATTGTAAAGGACTACTTATGAACGACGAACTTTTTGATGAACTTTTAGAGAGCGTGCGCGAGGGCGGGCGCATCTTGCGCGGCGAAGCCGAAGCTGCACGGGTTTCTCGAGTGGCAGACATTGACGTTCGCGCTATCCGCGAGAGTTTCAGCATGTCTCGCAGTAAGTTTGCGGCCTTGCTCGGCATCAGCGAGCGTACGCTCGAGGGTTGGGAACAGGGGCGGCGCAAACCTAGAGGACCTGCGAGGATGCTCCTGGAGGTAGCGGCTAAACACCCTGACGCGGTGCTTGACACGGTACGGCGGGTGAATTAAAGGTGTTTCTAGCTCTGGCGGATATGCGTACGCTCAAAGCCACAATTGATGAGGAGGACAAGGTGGAACTGCTCGAGCCTTACATCTGCAAAAGCTCCCGCAAACCCTCTTGAATTATACCTAACTCGTCCGAATCGAGCGTCCCTACTTTGCGAACAATTCGTTTCGGGTCAATGCTCCTCACATGCATAACTAGTGCCGTAGAATCAGCGGGAAGACCGCCTTCTCTCGCTCTAAGGCGCGGCGCAAGTAGTCCAACAAGCTTTTCGGAGCGGGTAAGAGGGATGATAACGTAGAGGGGTCTCGAGCGTGACGCAGTAATAACCTCTAGGTTTGAGATAACAATACAAGGGCGCTTAAACCCTTGTTCACTACCAATAGTAGGCTCGAGGTCAACGAGAACAATATCGCCCCGCTCGTAAGTCATGCGTTATCAAATGCGGCTAACCATTCATCTAAGTCAGACTGAGCGACATCTTGCTCGAGGTTATTTAGCTCAGCTCGCAAGTCATCTGCACTACGGCTTAAAAGTGCCTCATCATCTAAAACTTGCCAAAGATCAGCTAAGAAAGCCTCGTCGTTCGCCGCTTCTTGCAAGAGGGCTAGCTTGTCCTCTTCGCTCTGCTCGGGCTCGAGAATACTCCGAACACGGGCGTAATCTTCTAAAGACAGAATCACTGCGACGGGCTTACCTGCCTCATCCGTGATGAATTGTCGCTTTTGTGTCGTCATAAGGTTAGTTTAGCAGGTCACGTTAGGCGTGATATTCGAGCCTTTTCTGATATTTAGGCTCGAGCCTCCTCCACAAAGCAGATGCTAAACTATTCTATGCGTACGCTCAGAGCCACAATTGACAAAGAGGGTAAGGTGGAACTGCTCGAGCCCGTTACTCTCAACGATACAAGGCAGGCTCTCGTCACGATTCTTGAAGAGGATACCCGCCCTCAGACTTCACTGCTCACCTTCCTCGACCACCTAGCCTCCATTCCCTTTTCACCGCGCAGCCCTGACGAAATTGAGGCAGACATCCAAGCTGAGCGCAACGCTTGGGATGAATGATCTATCTCGATAGTTGTATCGTTATCTATCTAGTCGAGAAGCACCCCACCTTCTATAGCTCTATTGAGAAACAGTTTCGGCAAAATGCTCGCGAAGGTTTTGCAATCTCACCGCTGGTCATACTCGAGAGTACAGTCGGACCGCTCAAACGCGGCGACACCATGTTGGAGAAGCGTTTTGAGCAGTTTTTTGCTGCTACAACATCTTTAGACTTAGACGAAGCTGTGTTTCGAAAAGCGGCTGAGAAGCGGGCGCAGTTCGGTCTTAAAACGCCGGATGCGTTACACCTCTCTGTAGCTGAAACCTACGGCTGCTCGCAAGTTTGGACTAATGACGACCGTTTGGCGAAAGTCGCACCTCTAGCGGTCAACATTCTGAAGGGTACACCTTAGCGACTTTTCACCGAATCTCCCCCACCTACAGACGCTGAGCGGCGAGGTTTGCGAGTACTTCAAAACGCACTGCTAAACCTCACCGCTCACTACGTTTAGCGCACCTCCGCCCCGCTCGAGATGTCCCTATCCAGCGTCGTTACACTTAATGTTTCGGCGTCCTCCGCCGCCAAGATCATCCCCTGCGACTCGATTCCGCGCAGCTTGACGGGCTTGAGGTTAGCGATAATCACGACCTTTTTACCGACTAGCTCCTCCGGCTTATAAAACTGCTTGATGCCCGAGACGATGGTGCGCTCCTCGGGTCCGAGCTTGACAGATAGAACCAAGAGCTTGTCGGCTTTCGGGTGCGGCTCTACCTTGGTGACTTCAGCGACGCGGAACTCGAGCTTGCCGAAGTCGTCGATCGTCACCTCGGGTTTGTGCTCCAGGGCGTCCTCTTTCGGCTCCAAGGCGTCTTGTAACGCCGCCATATCGATGCGCGGAAAGAGCGGCTGGCCGGGCTTCGTCTGGGTGTTTTCCGGCGTGAGGTTCCACTGACCGGCGTCTTGCAGTGTGACCGCACCCGTGAGACCGAGCTGTTCGCGGAGTTCAAGGGACTTCTGGGGGATGATGGGCTCGAGTAAGATGGACGCGCACCGCAAGGATTCCGCGCAGTTGTATAGAACCGTGTCCAAACGCGCCGCGTGCGCCTCGTTTCTCGCTAAAACCCAGGGCTGCGTGTCGGCGATATACTTGTTCGCCTTGCGCACCGCTTCTAAAACTTTTTCGATCGCCCGCTCGAATTGGAGCGCGTCAAAGAGGTCGCTCACGGTTCGGGGCAAGTCGGCGAAAGCGTCGCGCAGCTCCACGTCAAACGGCTCTAACTCGCTCGGCTTACCGATCACGCCCCCACGGTACTTCCCGAGCATCCCCAGCGTGCGGTTCAAGAGGTTGCCGAGGTCGTTGGCTAAGTCCGAGTTGATGCGCTCCGCCAAGCCGACTTCGCTAAAGGTCGCGTCGAGCCCAAAGGTCATGTCACGCAAGAGGTAGTACCTAAAAGCGTCGTTGCCGTAGGTATCTTTGAGGTCCAAGGGGCGCACCACGTTCCCCTTCGACTTGCTCATCTTGCCGCCGTCTACGAGCCAGTAGCCGTGCACGTTGAGGTGCTGGTACACAGGCAACTCCGCCGCTTTGAGCATCGTAGGCCAGAAGACGCCGTGCGGTTTCAGGATGTCTTTGGCGATGAAGTGTTGGGCGTGCGGCCAGTACCGCTCTGTCAGGTCTCGGCTCTCCAGGGCGGAAAAGTAGTTGATGAGCGCGTCGAACCAGACGTACGTGACGTGGTTCTCGTCCCAAGGAAGCGGAACGCCCCACGGCACGCGGGCGCGGGGGCGGCTGATCGAGAGGTCGCCTATAGGCTCGCGCAGGATGCCCAAGACCTCGTTGCGGTAGCGCTCGGGGCGGATGAAGACGGGGTTGTCTTCGATGGTTTCGCGGAGCCAAGGGCGATACTTTTCCATGCGGAAGAAGTAGTTCTCTTCGCTGCGGTACTCGAGCCTGATGTCATGCTGTGGGCACCTGCCGTCTACGAGTTCCTTTTCGGTGTAGTAGCGCTCGCAGCCCGTGCAGTAGAGTCCGCCGTACTCGCCGAAGATGATGTCGCCCTTGTCGTACACGCGCTGCAAAATTTCACGGACGACTTTTTGGTGACGCTCCTCGGTGGTGCGGATGAATTCGTCGTAGCGGATGTCCAAGCTGTCCCAAACCGCGCGGAATTGACCCGCGATCTGGTCCGTGTACGCCTGCGGCGAGAGGTTGGCGGTCTCGGCGGCTTTCTGAATCTTCTCGCCGTGCTCGTCGGTGCCCGTCAAGAAGTAGGTGTCGTCCCCTTTGAGGCGGTGAAAGCGCGTCACCACGTCCACGAGTGTGGTGGTGTAGGCGTGCCCGATGTGGGGCTCCGCGTTGACGTAGAAGATGGGCGTGGTGGCGTAGTAGGTGGTTTTTGTGGGCGTGTCGGCGGCGCTTTTCTTCTCTTCTGCGGTGTCCATGTTGACCTCCATATGTAGAACATAAAATTTAGAACATAAAAAAAGGACGCTCTTCGCAAAGCGCCCTGTGACGGTTAAGTGTGGACTTATCCGTGACCAGGGTGAAGTTGCATCATTCGTCCAGTGCATAGGGGCGAGTATAGCAGAAAAAGAGGTCGGGCGCGTTTTCTCGTGATCGGCTGAGCTTTAGTGAGGCGGCGGCTTCAAACTTTCCGACTTGGGGTCTAAGTTCTACTTGACGCGCGGTCTTGTCCTCGAGTCGGAGGATGTCTCAGCAATATGGGTTTCTCATACGGTTTGAAAAGTGGGACGTCGTGTAGGGTAGCCTCGATAAAGGAACTACACAATTAGGGGGGATAGCTATGGACCAACCGCAGTTTGATTTAGCTACGATCGATATCGTTATCATCGTGCTCTACTTCGTGGGCGTCATCGCGCACGGCGTCTACATGAGCCGCAAAGGAAATGAGGACGCTGAAGGGTACTTTTTAGCGGGGCGCGGGTTGCCCTGGTACCTCATCGGCTTCTCGCTCTTCGCCTCGAACATGTCGGGCTCGTCGTTTGTTGGGCTGATGGGCGGCGCGTACGACAACGGTCTCGTCATCTTCAACTACGAGTGGACCGCCGCGTTGGTCCTTATCTTCTTCGCCTTCTTTATGCTGCCCTACTTTTTGCGGGCGAACCTCTTTACGATTCCCGAATATTTAGAGACCCGCTTCGACAAGCGCTCGCGCTACGCCTACTCCGCCTTTACGGTTTTGGCGATCATGTTTATCGACACGGCGGGGGCGCTCTACGCGGGCGGGTTGGTTATCACCACCGTCTTTTCGAACTTCGCTCTGTGGCAGGCGGTGGCGGTTTTAGCCTTTGTCGCGGGTATCTATACGATTTTGGGTGGGCTCTCCGCCGTCGTTGTGACCGACACGGTACAAGCGATTTTGCTCATCGTAGGGGCGACGGCGATCTTTATCATCGGCTTAAACCAGGTGGGCGGTTGGGGCGCGATGACGAGCCAGCTCGCGCCCGGTCAGCTCAGCCTTATCAGACCTGTAGGTGACGACTTCCTGCCCTGGCCCGGCATTTTGGGCGTGATCTTGCTCGGCTTTTACTACTGGACCTTAAATCAGTTCATCGTGCAGCGCACCTTGGGGGCGAGCAATTTGGATGAAGGGCGCAAGGGGGCGCTCTTCGCCGGGCTCCTCAAACTCCCTAACCTCTTCATCATGATCTTACCAGGCGTTATGGCGCTTCTCTTATACCCTGAGCTATCCAACCCTGACTTGGTCTTCCCGACGCTTGCGTTTGACCTCTTGCCTATCGGTCTGCGCGGGCTCGTGATGTCGGCGCTCATCGCCGCTATTATGTCGAGTCTAGACTCCGCGCTGAACGCCGCCTCGTCGCTCATCACCTTGGACTTCATCAAAGAACTCCGCCCCGACACCTCGCAGAGCATGCTCGTGCGGCTCGGGCGCATCATCACGGGTGTGGTCATGGTGATCGGCGCAATCTACGCGCCCGCGATCGCCAGCTTCGAGACGCTCTTTCAGTACTTTCAGTCGGTGCTCTCTTACATCATCCCGGCTATCGTCGCCGTCTACATCATCGGGCTTTTCTGGAAGCGTATCAACGCGAACGGCGCGTTCTGGACGATCCTTTCGGGTCTCGTCGTCGGCATTCCCCTCTTTATCATGAAAGAGGTCACGAACGTCTGGACAAATATCGGTCTGCCGAACATCCACTTTACCTACATGGCGGTCCTGATGTTCATCTTCGCTTTCGTCCTGATGACGGTCATCAGCTACGCCACCGAAGCACCCGACCCCGAAAAGATTCGCGAGTACACCTTTACGCGGGAGAACTACCGGGAGGACATCAAGGGTCAGGGCGTGCCCTGGTACCGCGACTTTCGCTACCAGTCCGCGGCGCTCTTCGTGCTGATGGCTGCGACGGTGGTGTATTTCTGGTGAGGACGCGGTAGGCTCGAGGTGGATGGTTAGCTCGAGCCTACCCCTCTCGTTGCTGGTTGCTGATGAGGACATACCGAGCGCACAAGCGCTATAAGACGCCTGAGTTGTTTTATAGGGCGCGAAGCAGGGGTTCTCGTTCATGCCGACTCTTTCCGCACCTCTCACGGCTTTAGCTAAGCGCGTTGATGACCAGATGTTACCCGCTGTCTTCATGAAGATGAGTGTCTGTGGGCTACGTTCATATTTATTAAAATGTGATTTGTTACGCTTTTTCGAAAGGAGGCGGGTTTTATGAAAAAACTGATAGCCCTATTAAGCGCGTTTCTACTCGTATTTTCTTTAGCCGCTTGCGGCCCCGGCGACGGCGGCGCGAGCAACGACAACGATAGCTCCGCAACGGTAGAGTCTGGCAGCGAAGAGGAAGCCGCCAACGAAGTCGCGGGTGAAGCCGAAGAGGTGCAAAACGAGGCTGAGAACCTAGAAGAGCAGGCCTCGGGTGAAGCCTCGAGCGGCAGTACGGGCGGCGCGACCGGTGGTAGTACGGGCGGCAGCACGGGCGGTGAGTAGGAAGCTGGCGAATAATCAGACTCTGTGAGACGGCTCTCATACTAAGAGGTTGTCTCGGCGTCTGTAACTCGAGCAGTGCCGCTCTCACGCTAACGTTGCTCATATAATCCTTTATGAGTTTTCATGTGAGAGCGTTAAAGTACCCCATAAGGAGGCAACAATGAAAGATGTAATGAAAGTTTTCCGTTCCCCTAGAATCGTTTTGCTCAGCGTGTTCGCCGTTTTCACCCTCTCGCTCGCCGCGTGCGGCCCTTCGGGCGGCGGCGAAGGCGGTAGCGAAAGTGGCACGGCTGAGGGCTCGAGCACCGGAGGCGGCTAAGCCTTCTTCACGTAATCAGTAGAAGGGCGAGCTTCGTGCTCGCCTTTTTTCATGGCTTTACACACTCGTACATGTTTGAGTTCAACCAAAAGTGCTCCCAACGGGTCTCAGTGCTGCTCACGAACGATAGGGAACGTTTGGGCGTGGTAGGGGAGGGTTTCAAACCCTCCCCTATGAAGCAGCGCCACTTGCTAAGTCTGTAAGGGTACTTATTCGCACGAGTTCTTTTGCTTTAGAGGCGTCCCGTTTTGTGCTCATACGGACGCGCACGTGTCTTCCCCCTCAGGCCTCACGCGCTGCTATACACAAAACGTGGTACGCCGTCCCAAATCAAGGTAGGCTAAACGCTATGGCAAAACAGACCCTCACCCCGCAAAGCGAAGACTTTAGTGCTTGGTATAACGACGTCGTTTACAAAGCCGACCTAGCTGACCTCTCGCCCGTGCGCGGCAGCATCATCGTTCGTCCTTACGGCTACGCCCTATGGGAGAACATCCAGCGCACCGTGGACGACATGTTCAAGGCGACGGGTCACATGAACCTCTACTTTCCCATGCTCATCCCGATGAGCTTTTTTGAGCGCGAAGCGGACCACGTGGAGGGCTTCTCGCCCGAACTCGCCGTGGTCACGCACGCGGGCGGCAAGGAGTTAGAGGAACCTCTAGCCATTCGTCCGACGAGCGAGACCATCATCGGCGAGATGTACAGCAAGTGGGTGCAGAGCTACCGCGACTTACCGCTTCTCTACAACCAGTGGTGCAACGTAATGCGCTGGGAGCTGCGCACGCGCCCCTTCTTGCGCACCACGGAGTTCTTGTGGCAAGAGGGGCACACCGCCCACGCGACCGCGGACGAAGCCATCGCTGAGACCGAGCAGATGCTGGGCGTCTACGCCGACTTCGCCGAGAACTACGCCGCGCTGCCCGTCGTCAAGGGCGAAAAGACGGCGGGCGAACGCTTCGCGGGCGCGAAGATGACCCTGACCATCGAAGCGATGATGCGCGACACCAAAGCGCTCCAGTCGGGCACGAGCCACTACATGGGGACGAACTTCGCGGAAGCTTTTAATATCTCCTTCAACGACGTGAATAACGAGCAAGCCTTCGCCCACACGACGAGCTGGGGGCTTTCCTGGCGCATGATAGGAGCCATCATCATGGCGCACGGCGACGACAAGGGGCTCATCATGCCGCCCAAAATCGCGCCCTATCAAGTTGTCATCGTGCCGATTTACAGAAAAGATGACGAGGCGGCGCGGCAGAGCGTGATGGCGCAAGTGGATAAGATTACCGCCGGGCTGCGCGACTTGCGCGTGCGCGTCCATGTGGACGCGCGCGAAGGGATGAGCCCGGGGCGCAAGTTCAACGAGTGGGAGCAAAAGGGTGCGCCGCTACGACTCGAGCTAGGTCCTAAAGATTTGGACGAGGGCGTCGTAGTGGTTGCGAACCGTCTAAACGGCGACAAGGAACGCATCCCGCTAGGTGACGCCGTGACGCACCTGCAAGCGAGCTTGGACGCCTTCCACACGGACCTCTTGGCGCGTGCCAACACCTTCCGCGAAGATCATTCGTTCGTGGTGGACGACTACGATACCTTCAAAGAAAAGGTCGAGCTGGGCTGGGTTTACGTCAACCACTGCGGCAAGCCTGAATGTGAAGCGGCCATACAAGAGGACACCAAAGCGACGCCGCGCTGCATTCCCTTAGAGGGACCGGATAGTGGCGGAGCTTGCGTGCGCTGTGATGGTGAAAGCGCCTATGTGAAAAGAGTCATCTTCGCGCGCGCATATTAACGTATGATAAAGGCTATGAGAGTTGCTACTCGCTTTGGTGCCCGCACTGGGGGTTACGAGGAGGCTACCTATGTTCGCTAGCATGAGCCATAACGAACTCGTCGCTCAGGTCGAAGACGTCGTGAGCGACGCCCGCAAGCGCCTCGGTGTAGAGGTGGAGATACTCGCGGGCAAACGCGAAACCGACCTCGCCCTGCTCATTACTAGGGGCGAGAAGAAGGACGCGATGGCGCTGCCGGTTCACCTGCAGGACTACTTGCCGTACGCCGACATCGAACTCATCGCCTCGCAGGTGCAAGGTGCAGATTACAAGCTCACGTTAGTCGTCACGCGCAAACTGCGCGAGCAGCCCAGCCAAGAGATGGAGCGCCGCGCCAAGCTGCGCAACTTCAGCAAACGGGTGTCGTTGCCGAGTTCGCGCTAAGTTCGGAATATCGAAATATTCAAGGGGCGCTGAGCCCCTTTTTTCGTGGCTCGAGCGCTGAAGCGCTATGAGTGTTGCTCGAGCCTCAACCCCTCTAAAGCGAGCCTGTTGAATCGGCGTCGGTCAACCTTCGTTCAGCACGTCCGAGAGGTTTTCAAATTGACTAAGGACCTCAAAAAATGAACTCTAAACCCCATTTCTCCGTATAAACATCTGTCAATCCTGCGTCACACTTAGGCTTAGAAAGCCAAACCTCGATTTTGGCTGCATAACTTGTTGCATAGTTGCGCCCTTTCTGCTACACTTTTAAGTGCCCTAACCGGGCGGAAGAGGAGGTGCGAAGATGGTTTACATTTATACCCAAGTCAAGCCTAAAGTTTGCGCGAAGCTGAGCTGCGAAGCGGCTTACCTAAACGTCTGCATGGCTGGACTTTGCAAGGGCTTCGCGTCGCCAGGGGAGACGTGTTTGAGTTGACTGACTCGAGCCGCGCCGTTTCCCCGACCTTATCAGTCGGGGTTTTTTTTGCCCCAAGCAGGTTTGTCTGCACAAATACCCTCACCGAACTGTGCGCAAGCTAACGCGCACATTCTAAGGACAATATCTGCGCAATTCAAAACCAGCAATTTCTAAGGAGAACCAGATGTTCACTGACCCGATGCTTCAAATCGCCAAAGACCACGCCCGCGACCTGCGCCGCAAAGCCAAGCGCGACGCGCTAGCCAACTACCCGGACCGCGAAAGACGCCCCCGCATTCTCAGACACTGGGCGAACCGCTAAACCACACGTTTTAAGAGCAGGTGGTGTGGCGGCTTCGCCTCAGCAAGAGGAGAGCCGATGATTCACTCGGATAAGTTTTTAGAGCGCATCGCCAAAGACCGAATACAAGACTTCCAGAAAGAAGCCGCTATAGAGCGCCAGCGCCCTAGCTACCGCCAGCGCTTAGCTGCTCGCTTGATGAAAATTGCGAAGTGGCTCGAGCCCGAAGTCGAAAGCGCCCCTGCGCCCGAGCTTCTAAGCCGCTAAAATTGACCCAATACGAAGAGCAAAAACGCTAAACGGTTCGCCCAGTCCTCTACATAGGAGGCTGGGCTTACGTTTCGGATTTCTAGCCTCTAAGGTCACTATTTGGGGGAGTCCTTCACGGGCGTGAGTCCCAACGTGAAATAGTAGCGTTGCTCCGAGGATGACTCGGGTCTCGAGTACCGCCCCAACAATTCCGACAACTCCCGCTGAAACGCCTTCGCCTCTTCGAACGTGAGCGCGGTGAAGCCGTTGCTAATCCATACAGCGGGAAAGTCGGGGTCTAGGATACTTGCGCCCGGTCTTTCCGCTTCGGGTCTGCGAGAAGGCGCGAGGCGGGCGACACCGCTCCCTCCCTCTTTCGCCAACAAGACGCCCCAACTGTCGGCTCGGTCCAAGAAGGTCTGCGCGAGAAGGCGGATAAAGCGCTCCGAAGAGGCGTGCAGCATCTCGGTGATAAGCGCTTCTAATGAGGCGTAAGGCGTCACTTCGAAAGGCGCAAAGAACGCTTTGGCGCTCGCCCGGTACACCTTGACGGCTCGCCCCTTGCGCGGCTCCTCGCGCGCCACTTCGATAAGCTCTAAGTCTAGGAGTTTTTGCACGCGGTAGTGCATCGCGTTGAGTTTGAGCCCAACCTCCGCCGCCGCTTCGCTGAGCGTTCTATTGCCGCGTATGAAGGGGTTTAAGAAACGCCGCTCGGCGGGGTCCGCCAAGACCCGCGCCGCTTCAGGGTTCGTCACCACAACAGTTTTATCTGTTGGCTTGTTCAAAGAGGTGTCTTCCATTTGAAGTAGCTTACCCCCATGATGAGATTAGGCGAGGAGAGATACGTGATAGTAAAACAAGGTAAAGATAAATGCAAATTTGGGAACTTAATATTTTCAAATATAAAAATAAAATTGGCATTTAATAAGTAAACCTCTAAAATTCACTCAATGAAAGGAGTGCAGTATGTGGAAGGAAACGAGTTTCGTAATCAGAGAAGGTCAAGATAAACTCGCTCGCTATCATCAAGAGGTCAACCGCGCGAAGATGCTGGGTCACACGTCGCTTAGAAGTCGCTCGGCGCAGGCGTTAAGAGGTTGGGCGGAGCGGCTCGAGCCTACTCCACACGGGTCCTTTCAGGTAGACAGACAGCCTGCCAAAAGCGCACACTAAGCCATGCCCATCATCCGACTCGAGCACGTCACCAAGCGCTACGGAAAACGCAAGTCGAAAGAGGTCGTTACCGCCGTCGAAGACGTGTCGTTCGAGGTGGCGAGAGGTGAAATCTTAGGGCTCTTAGGTCCGAACGGCGCGGGGAAGACCACGACGATCAAGACGATCTGCGGACTTCTCAAACCCGACGAGGGGCGCGTCACCGTGAACGGCGTGGACAATCAGCGCAAGAGGTTGGAGGCGCTTAAGCACATCAGCGCCGTGCTAGAAGGCAACCGTAACCTCTACTGGCGCTTGAGCGTGCGGGAGAACCTGGAATACTTCGCGGGCAACCGGGGCGTGTCGCGGCGAAGCGTTAGGGGCAAAATCGATAACCTCTTAGCGCGGTTTCACCTGGAGGAGAAAGCGGGTGAGCTGGTCAACAACCTCTCGAGGGGGATGCAGCAAAAACTCGCCATCGCCGTCGCCATGCTCGCTGAGACCGAGGTTATCCTCCTAGACGAGCCGACGCTTGGGTTAGATGTAGCGACGGGTTACGAGGTGAGAGGACTGCTCCGCCAAGTCGCTGCTGCAGGGCGCACCATCATCGTGAGTACCCACGACATGCCCGTGGTGCAAGACCTCTGCGAGCGCACCGTGATTATCAATGCGGGTCGTGTGGTGGTGGACGATAAGGTCGAGAACTTGATGCGACTCTTCGAGACGAGGGCGTACGTCGTCACGTTGGGCGCACCGCTCAGTGCGGAGCAGCAGCGGCGGCTAGAGCGTGCGTTTCCGGTCTTGAGTTATGACGACGGGAAGAATAGTGGCGGGGAGAAAGGGACGCTCAAGGTGAGCCTCGAGCACAGCGACGCCATCTATGACCTCATGGAGATTTTGCGGTTGGGGCGCACCCCCGTCGAGGCGATAGACCGCACCGCCGTCAATTTCGAGCGGGTCTTTATGGAACTCGTCAAAGAACCCTCGGAGAAGCTCGAGGGTGAGGCCGAACATGCTCTGGTTTAACGTCTTAGAGGCGAACGTCCGCAAAGTCGCCATCGAACTGCGGCGCTACTTGCCCAACACGCTCAGCTTACTGTTCACCTTCTACGCGGTTTTCTTCGGACTCTTCTTGGGCGTTCAGTTCCTCGGCTCGCCCGAAGACGCGGCGCAGGGGACGCCCTACATCATCGTCAATACGGTGCTCTGGTTTTTGGCGCTCATGGCGATGCAGGGCATCGGCTGGGAGATCGAGCAGGAGGCGACGCGGGGCACCTTGGAGCAGCTCTACATGTCGCCCGTAGGCGCGTGGCGCATCCTCCTAGCGCGGATGATCGGCACCGTGCTCGCCAACGCGCTCGTCATCGCGGTCATGCTCGTGCTCGCGATGCTCACAGCGCAGAGGTGGCTCACCTTTGACCTCTTGACGCTTTTGCCCGTGCTGTTCTTCACGATTTTATGTATGCTCGGCATCGGCTTTATGGTGGCAGGGCTCGCTCTGATATTCAAACGGATTCAGGCGTTTTTGCAGATTGCGCAGTTCATCTTTTTAGCGCTCGTGTCGGTGCCGCCCTTTGTGGGCTGGCTCGAGCTACTCCCCGTCATCAAAGGCTCGGACATGATTCGCCGCACGATGATCGAGGGAACGTTTCTCCTGCAGTTCTCCCCATTCGACTGGCTCTCGCTCATCTCGAACGCCGCCGTATACTTCGCGCTCGGCGTTTCGCTTTACCGGCTTGCGGAGAAGAGGGCGATGCGGTTGGGACTTTTGGGGCAGTATTAGAAGCAGCAATCCAGTCGAGCTGGTACACGCTAGTTCTTGCGAAGCAAACGAACGGTGGGTTAAAAGCAATGAGAAGTGACAAGAAGGCTAAAGGACTGAGTGCTATTACATAAGTTTCTGCGTAGCAGAGGGACTGAGTAAAACCCTCTTTCTTACTCAGTCCCTAGTCCTCTTCTCTCAGTCCTTTTCCCCACGTTTCACCTGGCTTCCCCGGCTCACCTCGCGTAGCGTATACTACCTCTAGTGAGCGACGATAGTAATCAACCCAAGACCTATACCGACAGAGAAATCCTCCTAGAGTTCTTCCCTGCGACAGACGAACACCTCTTGCCTGCGTCGGGGGCGTACCGGCTCGAGCACGGCGACGGTCACATCCTCCTTCGCGACGAGAAGAAGGACCGCGCCGCTGTGTTGATCCCCATCTCGCAAGCGGGCAACGCCTCTACGCAGGTCTGCTGTGACCTCTGCATGAGGAGTGCGCCGCGCCACTTCTTGCAGATGTTTCGCGCCGAGTTGCCCGGTTCGAAGGGGCGGCGCTACCGCTACGTCTCGCTCTGTAAAGACACCGAGGGCTGCAACGTGCGGCGCATGGGGGATGCGTCGTTTGAGGCGCTGCTCGAGCGGGTGCTGGGGCGTTAAGCAGGTTTCTTCGAAAAGCTTCGCGCAATCAAGGTCAGTCTCTCAAGGCTACGCGTTTCGCAAGTGCGAAAACTTCGTAACGCGCGTGGTCGCGTCTCGCTAGAGACTTTGTGAAGGCGTTCGGAACTGGTCACTGACGCGCTCAGTTATAAAGAAGCTGCTTTTGAGTCAGTGTAGAAGATGACATAGCAGGCCGTTTGAGCAAGGGAATAAGCAGCGCTCCAATCGAAAGTCATCAAGAGGTGTTTGCGAGAAACAGCCTAACCGTTCTCTATAGAGACCTCTTCTTGCGCCGCCTCGTCTTGAACTTCAACCCCCGCCGCCTCGACGCGGTTACGTCCCCAGTGCTTCGCCTTGTAAAGCGCCACATCCGCCTTTTCCAAGAGGTCGTCTATACGCTCGCCGTGCTGCGGCGCACTGACCACGCCGAACGAAGCGGTAAGCTTGCCGAGCGAAACGCCCTCATGGGTGAGGGAAAGCGCCGCGAGCGCCTCTCTGATATACTCCGCTCGCTTGCAGGTATTTTCTAAAGAAGCGTCGAGCAGCACGAGCGTAAGCTCTTCGCCCCCGTAGCGGCAGCAGATGTCGCTCGAGCGCACGCTCTGCTGTAAGAGCGCGGCGACTTCGCGCAAGACGTAGTCGCCTGCGCGGTGCCCGAAGGTGTCGTTAAAGGTCTTGAAGTGGTCGATATCGATCATGATAATGCCCAAAGGGGTCCGATTACGCGCAGCGCGGGCGAGTTCGCGCTCCAAAGTCTCCTCTAAATAGCGGCGGTTGAAGAGCCCGGTCAGCGGGTCGCGCGTGGACTGATAGTGCAGTTCCTCTTTGAGCTTGAGCCCGGAGAGGCTGAGCGCGAACTGCTCGGCGGCAGTTTGGCTAAGACGCTGCGCGTCCTCTGACGCTAAAGCGTCGCCTCGCAAGTGGAGCATACCGAAGACCTCGCCCTGTGCGATAAGCGGAACGCATAGATGCGTCGCAACGGGTTCGGAGGCAGCGTGAGGTTGAGCGCTGGAACCGTCAAGGCTTGGAGCCATAAGGTGCGTGCAAAGAACGTCCATGTTCTCCTCTGTATAGAGGTGCGCCTGTGCGCGGCGCAGCGCCCAGCAATCGGTGAGCGCGAAGACCTCTTTGGATATCTCCGCTGGTCCTGGTTTGCCCTCGCCTTCGCCAGAGGTCCAACTCGCTTGACGCACCGCGTCACCTTGGGGTCTATCTATAATATAGACCTCACCGGACAGCCCAGGAAAGAGCCTGCCCGAGACCTGCTCCAAAATCCGGTACGCCTCATGGACGGATAAGCTCGCTTGTAAAAGTTCACCGAAGTGGCTCAGGAGCGTCATCTCGCGGTTGCGCACCTCGAGCGTCCGCACGGAGTATGAGAGCTTCCCGTTCGCCTCCTGAAGCTGATGTTTGGCGTGTCCGGTCTCCTTTTCTCTCGCTTGTAAAGACGCCGCCATCGCGTCGAAGTGGCGAGCGAGTTGACCGAGTTCGCCCTTTGCCTCTAGCGCGGCGCGGGCTTCTAAGTCGCCGTCGCGCAGCCGCGTGGTCGCTTGCAAGAGCACCTGCGCCGGACGCGCCACGTAGCGGTGCAGCGTCCACCAAGTCGCCGCGAGTAGGCTCACGCAGACGACGAGTACAATCACGATGCTGCGGTAGAAAATCCTATCCGCCTCTGCAAAGGCGACCGCCCTCGGCACGCTTACAATGACCGAACCCGCTGTGAGGTCGGGGTCGAGCGGCGCGAAGCCGACGACCTCCCGTTGCGTGTCCACCTCGAGCTGCGTCACGCCGGTCTGTTCCGCGAGCACCTGCTGCACGAGCGGCATCTCGGCGAGGCTCTCGCCGATGGCGAAGGCTTCACCCCGCGGTCCTCGGCTGGCGAGCACCGTGCCCTCGGCGTCGACGATGGTGAGCGTCGCGCCCTCGGGGAGCTGCGCGTTGCCGATAAGCGCGTCGAGCCAGCGCAAGTTGAGCCCGACCACGCTCATCGCCTCGAGCCCTCCCGCCGCGTCTAGCACCGGGCGACTAAGCGCCAACACAGGTTTTCCCGTGATGCCACCAATCATATAGTCGCCCACGACGAATTCCTTCGTTCGGGCGACCTCTTGAAACCACCCGCGGTGGGTGACGTTGAGGGGTTTGTCCAGCGGTAGGGCGCTACAAGACATATCGCCGTTCGGCTCCACCACGCCTATCATCGTGTAGATGGGGAACTGCGCCATGATGTCGCTTAGAAGCGCGGGGCACGCCTCGGCGTCGCGGGTTCTGACCGCGGGCACGTGCGACAGCGCGGCGAGGAGCTTCTGCGCCTGCTCGATGTGTTGGCGCTGCTCCGCGGAGATGAGGCGCACCGAGCGCAGGGCTTCCTCTTTGGCGTACGCCTCTAACGATTGGCGCTGCAGCGTCGCTGTATAAAACATCACGCCCAAGGGGATAAGCGTCGAGGCCAAGGCGATAAGGAAAAGCCTAGTGCCCAGCGAAGGTGTCCGCGAGAAGAGGTTGCGAAGCCGTGCGAGAACCATGAAGGCAGTGTAGCGAACCCAACGGCGTTGGCTTGACAAGCTTTTCACTCCGCGGACCTTTCAAGATAAAAATATGGACCTTTTAGCATGTACGTCGGTGTAGGAGAGAGATTGAGTCGCTGCGTTCTCATCGGAATCCGTATCTTTTTCAACTCGTTACACTCGGGTTAAATACGAAATAAACATTTCGTATTTAACCGGAAACCGTATTACGTCTCGCTTATAGTATGACCATGACCTCAACTCTCACCAAAGACGACGTGCGGGCTTGGCTCGGACAAAAGGAGATAGACAAGGGGCGTCCGTATGCGCAGCGGGGGGCGCTCTTGCGGCTGCGGGTGCAAGACGGGGTGATCAAGGGGGACTGTTTGGGCAGTAGCCCCCGACCCTACCGCGTCGAGGTCAAACTGAGCAAGCAGGGTATTCAACGCGCCAACTGCTCTTGCCCCGTCGGAGACGGCGGACGCTGCAAACACACCGCCGCCTTGCTGCTGACCCGGATAGACTTTCCCGAGCTGTTCACCGAAGTCGAAGCGCTAAAGGCGAGTCTGGATAGCTACAGCAAAGACGACCTCATCGCTTTAGTGAGCAAGATGGTCGAGCGCTACCCCGACCTAGAAACCCTCGTCGAAACCTCCGACCCTAACCTCACCGAAAAACCTGTGAGTACGGAGGCGGTCAAAGCGCAAATGCAGGGACTTTTAGGCAACCTCTACGAGCGCGACACCTATCGGGGCTACGATAGTTACGGTGATGGTTACGCTTCCTACGCGCAAAACGACCTAGACGACGTCACCCACATGGCAGACCGCTACTTGGAGAGCGGACAGCTCAACAGCGCCGCCACGACGTACAAAACCATCGCAGATGAGGTCTTGCGCGACTATCACGAATTTGAAGATGAAGAGGGCAGCCTAGCGAGCGTGGCGCAAAACTGCGCTGAAGGGCTGATGAAGTGTCTGGCGAAGGCTGACGAGGAAGAGGGAAATTTGCGCGACATCATCCTCACCTCTTTATTCGAACTCTACTGCGAAGATTTGGACCTGGGCGGTTACGGCATCGGCGACGGGATTCCCGAAGCGATTGTGGGGCACGCGACGCAAGAGGAGCGGCAAGAGGTGGCGCGGTGGGTGGAAAAGGTCATTCCGAAAGATGACGGTTGGAGCAAACGCTTTCAGCGTGAATATTTAGGACAGTTTCTGCTCCAGCTCCAAGCTGACACCCTAGACGACGAGACCTTTTTACGCATCAGCCGCGAGACGGGGCGTTTAGAGGATTTCGTGGCGCGGCTCCTCGAGCTTAACCGGCTAGACGACGCCGTCCAAGAGGTCAGAAATGCGGAAGACTACAGACTGCTGAGGCTCACCGACCTCTTTACAGAAGGTGGACATGCAGACAGGGCGTACGAACTCGTGCTAGAGCGCAGCCGAACGAGCGATGACACCCGCTTTTTGGAATGGCTTAGAGCGTGGCACGAGCGGCGCGGCGAGTTCAAGGAGGCGTTTGACTACAGCGTGACCCTCTTCTGGCGTCGCCCCTACATTGAGACTTATAAGGAGATGCGGCGGCTCGGCGAAAAAACGTCCGGCTGGCAAGCTAAACGCGAGACGGTTCTGACGGTTTTGAATCAGAGAGAACACTACGCGCTGCTGACCGAAATCTACCTCTTACACGGCGCGGTAGACGCGGCGCTCGGGAGCTTAGGGCAGATGGAACGGGTGGGGCGCTCGTCCAACCAGCTCAGCTTGGCGGTGGCGCGAGTTGCTGAACGCTCGAGACCCGAGGAGGCAATTAGGCTCTACCGTGACCAGATAGAGAGATTGATCGAGGCGAGAGGTCGCCCCAACTACGCCGAAGCCGCGCAACATCTCGTGCGCGTACAAGACTTGTGCGAAATGCTCGGGCAAATCGACGAGTGGGAGAGCTACGTGTGGGGGCTAAGCGAAAGGCACAAGCGGCTGCGGGCACTTAAAGAGGAGATGGACCGCGCAGGGATAGAACTGCGCGCCTAAAGCGGGTTTAGGGCTGACTTCTCGGTAGAGGCAGTGCGCGAAATCCAATGCCTTGGTCACAACTCTTTCGTCATCTGCACCTGCCAAGGGGTAAATCCCTCTTTAAGGTTAAGCTCGATCATCGCTTTGTTCACGTAAAAGACGCCTGTAGTAATACGCTTAGCGCCGCGCTCCCTCAACCAATTTTCCCCTAGCCGCTTGAGTTCTCTAGCAACTCCTTTGCGTCTATGCCCTTGGTCTACCCACAAAGACTCGATGCGGGCGGATACTTCGCCCTGTTCATCTGAAACGCTGACCCAGTGAAAGCCCACGAGGTTGTCTGCCATGTCTCGAGCCACCACCACGTGCGTTTTAGCGCTGCCCGACGAATTCGACAAAACGGTGTAGGTCTGTTCGACCGACGCTTCCTCGACTTCGTAGCCTTCGATCCAACCGTTCTCGAGCGGGGCACTTTGGTGCAGGCGGGCGATGGTTTTGATCTCTTCTAGGTTGGTGAAGTCCAAGCCGGAGAAGGTGATGTCGTTCATCGGGGGTCCTTTCAGTAGCGAACTCGAGCTATCCCTAACGTACACAATTCCACATCCCCCGCGCCACCACGCACGAGGATTACCCGCCCACCCCCGTACCTCCTTTATACTACGCAAATGGCAGATTACTACGAGCTACTCGGCGTCTCTCAGAGCGCGGACGCGAAGGAAATCAAAGCCGCGTACCGAAAGCTCGCGCTACGCTACCACCCCGACAAGAACCCCGGTGACAAAGAGGCGGAGGAGACCTTCAAGAGCCTCAACGAGGCGTACGCGGTCCTCTCCGACCCGGAGAAGCGCACGCGCTACGACCGCTACGGCTCCGCTGACCCGCAAGCGGCGTTTTCCGGCGACATCTTCGACATCTTCTCGTCGGTCTTCGGTGGGGGCGTGGCGGGCGGCGGCTTCGGCGGAGCAGGGTTTGGTAGGACGCGGCAGCGCGGACAGCCGGGCGAGGACTTGGAGGCGTCGCTGAGCATTACCTTGGAGCAAGCGAGGGCAGGGGAGAGCGTCCCCCTAGAGGTGGAGCGCTTAGGCGTATGTGACCGCTGTGACGGAGAAAGAGCTGAACCCGGCAGCGAAGGGCGCGAGACCTGCCCGACCTGTCGCGGCGCGGGGCAGGTGCGCGCGCAGACGCAGTCGTTCTTCGGCACGGTTGTGACCAACCAGGTCTGCCCGCAGTGTCGCGGTCTGGGCGAAGTCGTCATCACGCCGTGTGGCAAGTGTGTAGGCAGCGGGCGGCAGCGCGTGCGAGAATCCGTAGAAGTCAACCTGCCTAAAGGTATCGACGCGGGCTACCGCTTGCGCTTATCGAACGAGGGCAACGCCGGAATCGACGGCGCGAGAAATGGTGACTTGTACGTCTACATCGACATGGAGCCTCACCCCCACTTCACCAGGGACGGCGACCACCTGCGCTACGCCCTGCCGCTCGGCTTGGCGCAAGCGACCTTGGGGAGCGCCTTTGAGATTCCGACGATGGAGGGACCCGAAGCGCTGAGCGTTCCACCAGGGACACAGCCCGGCACGGAGTTCCGCTTGCGCGGCAAAGGGATGCCCCGCTTGCAGAAAGTCGGCGTGGGCGACCTCATCGTTACGGCGGACGTGCAGATTCCCAAACGGCTCAGCGCGAAAGCGAGGGAGCTACTAGAGGCGTACGCCGACGAGGTGGACGAAGGCATCGAGGAGCACGAGAACCTCTTAGGGCGCTTGCGCGGGCTCTTCAAGCATAAAGACCATAAAAAAGACAAAGTCGAGAAGTAAGCGCTGATGCCCGGCGCGGTACCAGGTGCGGTATCAGGCACAGTATCAGGTACGGTGCTCCTGACGGGCGCGACGAGTGGACTAGGTCTCGAGCTAGCTCGCCTCTACGCCTCTAAAGGTGCGCCGCTCGTTTTGGTCGGGCGCAAACCTCTCTCTGAGTTAGACGCTTTCTTCACACCTAAAAACTACTGCCAGGCGGACCTCTCGCAACCTGGCGCGGTCGACGTCATCCTCGAGTTCCTACAACACGCCCAAATCGACGCGCCCCTACTTCTCATCCACAACGCGGGCGTCGGGCTCTACGGTGACGTCGAGGAACATCCGGGCGAAGAGGTCGAGGCGCTCCTCGAGGTCAACCTCTTCGCCCCCATCGCCCTGACGCACGCGCTAGCCGCTCGCACGAAGAAGGTCGTCTTTATCAGTTCCGTCGTGGCGGACGTACCTGCGCCGGAGTACGCGGCGTACGGCTCCTCCAAAGCGGCTTTAGATGCGTTTGCGCGGAACTTGCGGCTCGAGGCGAGAGGTGCGCCGGAAGTACAGACCATCCACCCCGGCGCGATTCGCACCGAGATGCACGCGAAGAGCGGCGTGCCCAAAGGAAAGTTCAACATCGAGCGGTTTCCCAGTGCGGAGAAGGTGGCGGAAGAGGTCTTTAGGGTGATTGCGGGTAGCCGTAAAGACGTGACGATTGGCGTGAATAACAAGGCGTTGCGCTTTGCGGGTACACATCTCTCTGGACCTCTTGATAGGTTGATGCGGTACCGGGCGAAGAGGTCCGAAGGGTGAAGCGGTGCGCGGTTACGGGCGCGGCAAGCGGCATCGGGCGCGCGCTCGCGGCGGCGTACGTTGCCGAAGGTTTCGAAGTCGTGGGCATCGACCGTGATGAGAACGGTTTAGGGGCAGTAGCGCAAGAACTCGGGGAGTCGTTCTCTTTCATCCAAATGGATTTAGGTGAGAGGGAAGGATTGGAGTCGCTCGCTACTCAACTCGCACAAGGTTCACCTCTTGATATCTTCATTCACAGCGCGGGCATCAACCATGTAGGTGCATTCGTAAATTCGGACCTCTCCCGTCAGCGCTCTGTGCTCGAGGTCAACTTACGCGCCCCTCTTCTCCTCACAGCGCACCTGCTCAGCGAAGAGGTCTTGAAGCGCGGCAGCTCGCTCGTCTTCATCTCATCGCTGTCGCACTTCGTCGGCTACCCTGGCGCGGCGGTCTACGCGGCGAGCAAGTCGGGACTCGCGGCGTACGCACGGAGCCTGTCGGTAGCGCTTGCGCCGCGAGGGGTTCACGTGCTCACCGTTTACCCCGGTCCGACGCGCACGCCGCACGCCGCGCGCTATAGCCCAGATAACAGCCTCGAGTCCCGCCGGATGCCACCGGGCGTCCTGGCACAAAAAATCGTCCGCGCCGTCCGCATCAAGCGTCCTGTTCTCGTGCCCGGTTTCAGCAACAAGGTGGTGGCGTTCGCGGGACGTCTCGCGCCGGGTGTCACGGGTAGGGTGATGCGCCGCGCGATTTTAGATAAACTGCCGCGCTGACGTCGATTGGTGTGATGTACTTCTCAAAGAGGTCCGTAACGCACAACATTTTATCTCGCAAATGAGGTGATATTCTAACGGCGTGGAGGGCACGCTCACTCAAAAACTCGGCAATTGGCAGCAGGTCGTTCTGGATAACCTCGAGGCGTACGCTGTTTTCGTCATCGACTTGGACGGAACGATCTTGACCTGGCAACCGGGCGTTGGAAGCGTTCTCGGTTACGACGAAGCGTCCTTTGTCGGGCAGAAGCTCCATCTCATCTACACCGAAGTGGACCGTAATGTAGGGCTTCCCGAGCAGGAGATGCGCATCGCTCAGCAAACCGGGCGGGCGCAGGACGAAAGGTGGCACCTCAAGGCGGACGGCAGCCTCTTCTGGGCGCTGAGCATCGTGACGCCGCTTTATAGCGACGCGGATACGCTCGTCGGGTTTACCAAGATTATGCGCGACAGCACGCAGCGCAAGCGAGAAACGGTGGCGCTGCAGGAGCGGGAGTCGCAGCTCGGGTTTGCGCTCGAGGCGGGCGACTTAGGCACTTGGAGTCTGGATATGAGAACGGGTCTGCTGCGCTTTGACGAGCGCTGCCGCGAACTTCTTAACGTGTCCAAGCGGATGCGCTACCAAGAGGTGTTGGAGCGCATCCATCCTAAAGACCGCGCCGACGTATGGGGCGCAGTTCGCGCCGCGCTGAACCCCGCGAGCGACAACACCTTCGAGGTGAGGTTTCGCCCCACCGAGTTCTACCCACCGCGCTGGCTGCTCGCGCAGGGAAAATGTGACTTCGAGCGGGAGGGCACCGTGCGGCAGCCGAGGCGCTTTGTCGGCGTGATGAAAGATGTCACCGAGCAGACGAAGAACGAACAGATGATGGAGCAACTCGCGTATCAAGACGCCCTGACCGAACTTCCGAATCGCCTCTTTTTCGAGAAGCAAGCTGAAACGCTCTTGGCGCTCGCGAGAAGGCATAGGCGCAAGATGCACCTCATCTATATCGACTTGGACGGCTTCAAAGAGGTCAACGACACCCAAGGACACGCTGCTGGCGACGACTTGCTCGTGCAGGTGGCGCAGCGTTTCAGGGCGAGGGTGCGCTCGAGTGACCTCTTAGGGCGTCTAGGCGGCGACGAATTCGTTGCGCTCGTCGAGGGCGACGTGGGCGCGCAAACGGTGGGGGAGCGCTACTTGGAGACCTTCGCGGAACCCTTCGATGTGCAGGGGCGACTCGTTCGCATCGGCGCGAGCATCGGGGTGGCGGAGTATCCCGAGGAGGGCGGCACGTTAGGGGCGCTCATGAGCAGCGCGGACGTGGCGATGTACGAAGCGAAACGCTTAGGCGGCGGCGTCAGCGTCGCCGACGCGCAGCCGCCCGAGCTTTAGGCTCTGCGCGTGTCGGCTTTTCCATGTGCGCGCCCATCTCTTTTCAGATAGACTGTCGTCTAATGAGTATTCAGACGAGAGCCAGAAACGCAGCCGTGCAGGTGCTTATTGAGTTGCCTGCGAAGCGGCGCAAGTTCGAGCAGATGGCGCAGAAGTTGGAGACCTCCGGTCAGCGTTTAGAAGCGCGTCTCGCGAAAGCCGAAGGTACGCCCGAGCAGAAGCGAACCTTGCGCCACATCATCGGCATCGAACGCTGGGGGCAGCGCCGCTTATGGCTCGCGGTCCGCTACGGCGGCGAGAGCGGCGTGCGCAGCGCCGAAGCCGCCTTCAGCGACGCGCACCACGCCTACAAGCCCGCCGACTCCGCTACTTGGGACGAACTCATCGCCAAATTCAGGACGACGCGTCAAGAAACCGTCAAGTTGGCGCGGTATCTGGCGGAGACCAACGCCGACGAAACGACGCGCGTTCCGCACAACGACTTAGGTCCGCTGAGCTTGCGTGGTTGGTTGCGCTATCTGCGGACTCACGCGACGTTCGAGGGACGCCGGATTCGTTAGGGTTTGGTTTTGAAGGCGGTTAGAGAAGTAGCAACGAGTTAAAAGCAATGAGCAATGAGTAAAAGGCTTTTGGTTTTCACTCATTGCTCGTTCCTCATTGCTCATTGCTGTTTTTCAAGGACAGTTATCCGCAATCGGTAGCCACCTAGTCTCAAAGGTCTTCGTGCGCCCCGACTCGTCTTTCACCTCGAGGTAAAGTTTGCTCTCCCCGATGATGTAAGGTTCGAAGACGACGATGATGTCTTGCGCCTCTAAATCCGTTTGTACAGACAGAGGTGCCGCGTAACGGGGAATCGCATACCTGTCGCGGATGTAACCACGTTTAGACACTTCGACGCTCGAGCTTCTAGGCGTCAACCGCTTCGACTCGATGACGCCGCCTCGACTTCCCTCCAAGTAGAGCTTCCAAGAGTCCAAGTCGCCGTCATAGGAAAACTCGTACGTCAAGGGTGTTTCCAAATTGTCGCAGATGTAGTTGCGTCCGCTGCGGTCGCGGTAGTTGGTGGTGTAGCGGGCGTCGTAGACCTCGAGCCGTTCCACGCTAGGACTCGGCGACGGTCCGCCGTCAACCAACGTGATTTCGCAGCCCGCTAGAAGACCTAGCAGCGCAAATAGCAGCCCTATATTGACCCTTCTCATTCTTATCGTTCCTCTCCACTCAATACTCTATAAATCAAGATTTACGACATAACCTCTTACTATGTCACCCCGAGCGTAGCTTTGCGTAGTCGAGGGGTCTCGCCTTGCACTCTCTGTAAGAGAAGAAGGCGAATGCAGAGATTCTTTCACTCCGCGGAGTCTATCCTACGCTCGCCGTAGGGCTACGTTCAGAATGACATCACTCATTCTTTAGCTGACGGAGTACTTAGCCCAAGGCGTCTCTGCTATTATATGAGCCCAATATGAGCGAGAGGTCGCGCTTTCATGAAGCGGGGTTTAGTCGGCTAGCCCCCGACGAGCTTCGTAGCGACTTCGACCTCTTGCGACTCCAAGGTGCGGTGGACGGGGCAGCGCTCGGCAATCTCCAAAAGCCGCTTGCGCTGCGTCTCGTCGAGGTCGCCGTAAAGTTTGAGTTCGCGGTCGAAGTGGTCGTGTCGGGTGGGTTTACCGTTGCCGTTCTCGCTCTTGACTTTCTTGTGCTTGACCTCGACTTCGACGGCTTCTAAGGGCCACTCCTTGCGGTCTGCGTACATGCGCAGCGTGATGGAGGTGCAAGAACTCAGCGCGGCGGCGAGGTAGTCGTACGGCGTCGGTCCGGTGTCGGTGCCGCCCATCGACTCGGGCTCGTCCGCTAAAAGCATCTCGCCGTGCGTGAGCACTTCCGTGCGGAAGGTCTCCTCGGTGCGGGCGACGGTGCGCTCCTTGCCGATGTCGTCCGCCCACGTCGGCTGTGGCTGCGTGTCCAGATACTTCGCCGCCCACGTCGCGATAACCGCGCCCGCGTAGCAGGAGTCTCTGTCCCTCGTCAAGAGGTGGTCCGCGTTGTCCAGCGACACGAAGCTCTTAGGGTGTTTCGCAGTGATGAAGATATCCGCCGCGTTCCGCACACCTACCGTGTTGTCGATGGGCGAATGAAGCGCGAGCAGCGCCTTGTTGAGTTTGTGAATCACGCGGCGCATGTGCGAGGTGCGCAAATCGTCTAAAAACTGCTTTCTGATGGTGAAGCCGCGCCCCGCGAGCGACACCTCCGCGACGCCCTCACGCTCAATCTCTTCGCGGCTGCTCTCCAGAAGTCTGGTGACGTGCTCGGGCTCGCTCGGTGCGCCCAGCGTCGCTACGGCTTTCGCGGAGGGGATACGGTGCGCCGCCTGCAGGACCGCCGCGCCGCCCAGCGAATGCCCGACGAGGAGTTGCGGCGCGTCGTAGTGCTCCTCTAAAAACTCCGCCGCCGCCACCAAGTCGTCTACGTTCGACGAGAAGTTCGTGTCGGCGAAGTCGCCCTCGCTCTCGCCCAGACCCGTGAAGTCGAAGCGCAACACGGCGATGCCCGCCTCGGCTAAGGCGCGGCTGATGTTCACGGCGGCGTTTAGGTTCTTCGAGCAGGTGAAGCAGTGGGCGAAGAGCGCGTAGGCTTCGGGCTTGTCTCGCGGCAGCTCGAGCCGCGCCGCTAGCGTGTCCCCATGCGCCCCTTCAAAGATCAGTCGTTTCATGTCGGTCTCCTTAATATAGCAGGTATCAGCTGGTCAGCTACACCCTCACCAAAGAGAACATTGTTTAGTACGCACTTTAGGTGATGATATCTGCGAAGAAGTGCAGCAATGATAGGTGGAACTGCTAACAAGAGGATGATACAGACTTTAGCGTTGGTCTGTCTCCATCTTGACATGAAGAGGGGCTCGAGCTTCAGGCTCCTCGCACGAATTGATTGAGCTTCACGTCCACATCCGAGAATTTTGCCCTTATCTCCAACTCGCCACCCAAAGCGTGAATATAACGCTCTAAAGTCCCAAGCATAATGTCGTCTTGGCTCTCCAACTTAGAGATAGCGGATTGACGAATCTCTAAAACGTCAGCAAGCTCTTTCTGAGTTAGATCACGGTCTTTCCGAAGCTGAGATAAGAGGTCATATTCCATGAGGAGCAGCTTTTGACTTTGCTCGATACGCGCTTTACGCTCCTCGCTAAAATTTTCCATTAGTTTGCGGTAGGGTTTCGCTATGGCTCATCCTCCAAAGTCGCTAAATATCGTTCGAAAATCTCTTCTGCAAGCGGTATCATCCGCTTGTACCAACGTTTGTCACTCGCTTTGTTGCCTCCGATGAGGAGCAACGCTTCACGTCTAGGATCGAAGGCGAAAAGGATGCGGTAGGGCTCGCCTCTATGTTGCACCCGCAACTCCTTGAGATTGCTCAAGCTGGAGCCCTCGAGCGTATCCGCGTAGGGACGTCGCAACTGAGGACCGTGCTCCTCGAGCAAACCGACGGTGATGAGAATGTCATCTTGTAGCACTTCGCTGAGGTTGGTGAACCATATCTCGAATTCGTTGGAATAGTTGATAGTGTAGGGCATATCAAAAGACAATCAATAAATCACCTGAGAACAATATATCACCTTGAGGTGATACTGTAAAGACCGATTAAAGATTTAGATTTCGTCCTCTTCCGAAGGCGGCAGCTCGGGTGACACTTTCGGAGACGTGCGTCTGAAATTAGGTAGTCGTAAGCGCCACCTCTTCTCGTCAGATGCTTCTAACTCACCCGCCGCCGCTCCGTCCTCTAATTCCGCCTCTTCACCCCGGTTCGTCAACCGCTTAGCGAACGCTCTGCCGCGCTCCAACGCCGCGTCATAAAACCCGCGCAAATCCTCCTGGTCAGGCACCTTGCCCCGCGTCGCCCAGAGCTGCACGCTCTGCCCGATAGCCCACGTGCCCGCGTACGACACCGCAACTTTCGGTACGATGCCCCAGACCGGCACCAGCCCGATGAGCTGCCGCGCCACCTGCCGAAAGAGGAAGCCGCCCCCCAGCACGCCGATAAGCTCGCCCATGACCTCTTGCGGCTGCCCTTTTTTACCGGAGGCGAGCGCGATCTTATACGCCATGATGAGCTGGTTTTTGGTCAGCACCACCATGTCGGCGGCGCTGATGGGGATGTTTAAGACGGGGACGACTTGCGCAATGCCCGTCGAGGTGGCGTAGACGGCGTTCGCGCGGGAGGTCTCGTCGATGAGCGCACGCATCACCGCGTCCCGGAAGCGGGGCAAGTGGCGGGCGAAGGAGAGGTGATACTTAGAAGGGAGAGCGCTCAGAACCGCCGGCACGAGCACCGCTTCGACTTCGTCGCGCCACGTCGGGGCGCTCGGTCTACCTAAGCGGACCCGCGCCGCCTCGAGCTTGTGGGGAACCTCTTCCTCCGCGTGTTCTGCGCCGATGAAAACGACGACAGCGGGCACGCCGCGCCGCGCCAGGTTCGTGAGGGCTTGCGTCGCCGCCTCACCGAGCGTCGGCGTTGTGTAGGTTTTTGGGGACGCCTTTTTAGATAACGCCGTGGACCCCGCAGAAAGTTCGGTGGACTTAGCGGGCGCGGCGACGAGGAGAAGCGCCAAGTCAGCGTCTGGGTCGTCCGTGCCAAAAGGCGCTTGGGTGAGCCAGGGGTGGACGTAGCCCGCCCGCTCCTCACCTTTCGCGACGCAGAGCGTCTCGGTGACGGGTTGGGTGAGGGCGTAGTCCCCTAAGATGAGTAGGGAGAAGCGCTGCTCAGCCTCGAGCTGCACCGCCTTCAAGTCCACCTCCCGGAGGATGTTGAAGAGCCCGCCCGTCGTGCTGATTTTCCTGAGGCTGTCTAACGCCTTCATCTAAAACTCGAAGTCGTCGTTTTTAGAGCGGATAAAGTCTTCGAAGGCGTCGCTGCTGCGCTTTTTAGTCGTTGCCGTGCTAGGCGCAGGCGTGCGCTTTGCGCCCTCGTCTCTCGTCTTGGTGTCTCTGTCTCTTGTTCCCGCATCTCTCATTTCAGAGCCCCTTGCCCGCGTATCACTCGTTCTAGTTCTTGCTCCTGTATCCCGCGCCCGCCTATTCGTCTCGACACGTTCTCTTCTCGTCTCGCTCGCCCTGTTCGTTTCCGGTCTTGCGTTCGCGCCGCGCACCTCGTCGTTGCTGGAGCCTGTGTAAACCCGAGCCGAACGTTTCGCACTTCGCTCCTCTGCGCGCGTAGGTCTCTCCCGCTGAACGCTCCAAAATTCAGCCTCGTCTTGCTCGGCGTTCTCTCGAGCGTCCTTTTGCACGTTCTTTTGTACGTCGGGCTTGCGCCCCGGCGAGAGGATGAACCACAGCGTCAGCACGACGCCGAGAAATAAGATGTAGACGAGGAGCATGAGGGTGACGAGTGGACCGAAAGGCATATGCAACGATTATAGTACGCCTCTACCGCTTCGTGTGTTAAGACTTTGGATGGGGCTAGGGACTCGAGTTCTACACCTATAGCAGTTCCATTTACCGTTGCTACACTTCTCCGCAGATATCATCACTTAAAGTGCGTGCTAGGCGATGTTCTTTTCAGTGAGAGTGTAGCTGACCAGATGATACCTGCTACTAACCGAACGCGCGGTGCCCGTCGGCGTTTCAACCCGTTAGAAAGCTCCGAAAGACTCGCGAACTATCCCCTTAGAATGTCAGCCAACCTCGCCGGGTCCGCGTTGCCGCCGCTCACGAGCAGAACGGTCGGTCCTTCCTTCAGGCTGAGACCGTCTACCGGACCCTCCAAAAGCCGCCGATACGCCGCTAGCGTGATCGCGCCTGTCGGCTCGACGACGAGTTTGGCGTCGGTGAGGTAGTCCCTCGTCGCCTCCAGAATCGCCTCTTCGGAGACCGTAACGATGCCCGCCACTTTCTCCCGAATGATCGCGAAGGTGTGCTCCCCTAAGCTCTGCGTCCTCACCCCGTCCGCCACCGTTCGCGCGGTGAGCGCCATGTCCCACGTTTGCAGCGTGCCCGAGTCAAACGACGCCTTCCCATCAGCAGCGAGTTCGGGCTCCACGCCAACGACCTGCGCGTCGGGGCAGCGTTCGCGGATAGCGGTCGCGATGCCTGCCAACAGACCTCCGCCGCCCAGACAGACCAAGACGTTGGCAACTTGGGGTAAGTCCTCAGCGATTTCCAAGCCCACCGTGCCTTGCCCCTCGATAATCCAGGGATGGTCGAAGGGGGGCACGAGCGTCTTACCTGTCGTTCGGGCGAGTTCATGCGCCACTCGCTCACGCTCGCCGCTCCGACTTTCACAGCGCACCACCTCTGCGCCCCACGCTCTAGTGCGCTGCACTTTGATGTCGGGTGCGTTATCGGGGATGACGATGGTCGCGCTCACGCCGAAGAGGTGCGCGGCGCAGGCGACGCCCTGGGCGTGGTTGCCGCTCGAGAACGCCACCACTCCCCTTGTCCGCACCTCTTCACCCAACGACGCGAGAAAATTGTACGCCCCGCGCAGCTTGAATGAGCCCGTAAGCTGCAAGCTCTCGGCTTTGGCGTAGACGTTTTTGTAAAAGGGTAAACGAATGAGCGGCGTGCGCACGGCGGTTCCTTCTAAACGCTCCGCTGCCTTTTGAATACCTGCAAAGCTTGCGTGCTCGGATAAAGTCGCAGTCATGCGCTTATTAAACGCCCTTTGGGCGCTCCAAAACAAGGTTTGGTTAGATTTGAAGTAGAAAAAGAGCGGGATATCGGTGTGAGGGCTCGAGCCTCAACGACTCGAGTGCAAGCTAAAACTCGGACGAAACTAAGTTGAGTCCGTTCAGAACGGTAAAACCGCTTCGGGTTCTCAGAGAGGCAGCTTCTTCGTCTCCAAAGAGGTTTTTGACAAATCCGAAAAGCGTTATACAGACTTTCGTCCGGGTTTGGGTGCAACCTCTTGACGAATAGCGCATACGGGTGTATAATACTTTTTATCAATCAGCAAGAAGACGCGCTCCCAAAGTTGTTCATAGGCGAGCGCTTTTTTATTATCTACGCTCTATTGCCTATACCCGTGCTCTACCGCAGAACTGCGTGAACTCGGAGTAGCTGGTTGCTCCCCAAGCTTGTGTTAGCTCTAAAAGCATGTCAGGCTGCTTTTGGAGGTGCCTCATGAACGACGAGCACTACAAGAAGTGGCGCTGGCTCGCGCCCGTCTCGCTAGGAACGGTCGGCTTCGGCGCGAGTTTGCTGGGCTACGCCGTCCAACGCAGGATCGAAAGAGCGAGTTTCGGCACCTGGTTTACGTGGGGTACGCTAAGCCTAGTCGTACTCAACGCGGGCTTGGCGATGTTTGGCGAGGCGGTCAAGCACCGGATGCTCTTCGATTTGAGAAGCGAAGCGCGAGAGTAGATGGGCGCGCGAGAACGTGTTGGTCAGACGACCTACCACGGCACACTCTACAAAGCCGTGACGCCTTACTTGGTATAGTTGCACTACTTTGATTATTGCCGTTATTTCAGACATCCACGCGAACCTCCATGCGTTGGAGGCGGTTTTGGCTGATATTAATTCGCTAGGCGTCGAAGAGGTCGTCGTCAACGGTGACGTGGTGAACCGGGGTCCGAACAACGTGGCGGTGTTAGAGCGCCTTTTGGCGCTCGGTTATCCCATGACCCTCGGCAACCACGACGACTTGGTGCGCAAGTGGATAGATAGAGACGAAAGCTTGCCCGTCGTCTGGTTCGACGACCCCTTCTGGGAAGGGACCGCGTGGTCGGCGCGGCAGCTCGACGGTGCGGGGCTTATAGGCATCTTCCGCGACCTACCGATGACCTACAGAGTTGAAAAAGGTGACGCGCCCAGCTTGCTCGTTTCCCACGGCAGTCCGCGCCACTACCGCGAAGGCTACGGCAAGTTTTTGAGCGACGAAGATATCGCCGAGATCGTGCAGCATCACCCCGCGGATGTGCTCATCGGTTCGCACACGCACCGTCAGATGGAGCGTTACTGGGGACCCTACACCGTGCTTAACACGGGCGCGGTCGGCACGCCCTTTAATGGCGACCCCAGGGCGCAATACTTGCTTATGCGCCTAGACGACGCGGGGGAAGACGAGGGCTGGACGCCTGAATTCAGGGCAGTGAGCTATGACCGGGAGGCGGCGCTGCGCGAGTTCGAAACGTCGGGCTACTTGGAAGAGGGAGGGCTTAGCGCCCGCATCTTTTACGAGGAGCTGCGCACAGCGCGGGCGCTTTACTCGACGTTTTGGATGTGGTCGGAGCAGCAGGAGCGCCCCAAAGATTGGTCGGGTTGGCACGCCTTTCGTGAGGAACACGCCGAAAAGTTCGCTCTAGCAGAGATGCCCAAGCCTGCGCCGAGTTCGGACTGAGAGCCTTCACACTCCTTCTAAAAGCGGCGGCGCGTGACAAATGCCACACGAAACTTGCTAAAATCTCCCTATGTGCCAACGAACGAGCGCCCGACTTGCGGGCTGTCCCTCCATAGAGCGAATACATACCAAACAGTTGAGCGGTGAAAGGGAGGCGAGGCTATGTCGTCTTCGGCATTAGGGCAAAGGGGCGAGACGCGGGCGGGGTCCAAAGCTCGGGTTGTGTGGTGGAGCGTCGCCTTGACGGTTCTTTACGGCGGACTCTTCGCTGCAGTCGTCTTAGCGATAGACCCTTGGGGCGGCAACGGCAGGGGACCCATCTGGACGCGCCCTAAGGTCTTCGTCATCATCTTTCTTACGTTGACGACTTGGGGCTATCTCCTCTACAGGTGGCTTTCGCCCGGTGAAGCTAAAACGGGTAGCGAGGACGAGAGACAAGAGGACGAAAGACAAGAGGGCGCGAGGCAGAGGATGCTCGGACGGCACATCTCGCTCGCCACCGTACTCACGCTTATGGGTTGGAGCTATTTGCTCCTGAGCCGTTTTATTCCAGGCTCGTTCTACCCGGAGCTTATCGGCGACAACAAGCTCTTCATAGCTGCGCTTACCACCGTGCTCGCCTGGGGCGTCGTGCTCTTCACGTGGCTCACCAGGGCGAAAGGGGTGCCTGGTTGGACGGATATTCAGCACGAAACCTCGTTTGTCGCGATTTTCACCACGCTGGTCTGGAGCTACTTGCTCGCCGCGACACTCTTGCCGGGCGCGCTCCACTTGGAACCCACGCGCAATCAAATCGTTGTTGCACTCATGTTTACGCTCCTCGCTTGGGGTGTGGTGCTGCTCCGCTGGCTCATGGCGGCGAGAAGCGCGGTGCCCGAAGCAGCGGTTGATGAGAAGGAAGCGGACTTAGCGGCGGTGACGTCGCACCCTGCGTGGCGCGGCTCGCTCATTCTATGGATGGTCTACCTCGCTCTAGGGCTACTTTCGGTGTATTTAAGCCCTGCACCCGTGAGCGCTCTACGCGGGCAGGTCGAGATGGGTGACGGCTGGTACTACTGGGCGATCGTCGGCGCGTTCACGCTCGGCAACGTTCTGCTGCTGAGTCTCAACCCGAGGTTCTTTAAGGTGCAGCTCTACGGCATCTTGCTCGGCTCCTTTATCCTCGCGCTGAGCTTGGTGCCTCAAGCCTTCGACTGGACGATAGACTATACGGCGACCTCGGGTGAGCGCGCATACGCGAATAGACTCCGGAGCGGTGCTTTCGTCACGTGGATGCCCATCGGTCTCTACTCACACCGGGGGCACGCCGCCATCGTGCTGGCGTTCGCAGGCGTTCTCGCGCTGCTGAGTCTGATGAGGGGTTGGCTCAGACCTACCCTCTTCTGGCCTCTTTTCATCGTGCTCGTCGGCGGGGTCTATCTCACCTCGTCGCGCGGGCCGCAGTTCGCCTTTATCGTCGGGCTTATTTACCTCTTGGTGCGGTTTCCGCTGGCGCGTTTCTGGCGCAGGTCTTCGGGAAAGGTTAGGGCGCTTCTCGCTCTAATGATTCCCGTCGTACTAGGCGGCGCGTTCCTCCTCGTCTTGACGGGCGGCGGCGGGATGAGGAAGATGCCCTCGCTGGACGGCAACTGGGACGACCTCTCCTCGGGACGTACCTATCTGTGGCGCACGGGCTACGCAGGCATCAAGGAGCGGCCGCTCTTCGGCTGGGGCTTCAACGGCTTCGGGCTTTCCTGGCCCTTCGTCGCGGACTGGGAAGACCCTTTTAAGTATGGACTCATCGACCGCTTAGACGATAACGTGCCCGTGCAAGAGGTGCTGGAAAATAATAACTACAATTTCAGGTATATCGGCACCGATGGTCAGGAGCGAGTTGGGCGCGTCTACACCAACAAAGCGCACAACTTCTTTATAGATACGATTCTGTCGGTGGGCATCGTCGGGTTTGTCGCCTACTTGCTGCTGATCGGCTATTTCATCTATTTGACCGGAAGCGGGATAGGGCGCGGCCTCGAGGTCGTCGCCTTGGTCCACCTCGTCTACTGTCTAGCTTGGTTCGACACCGCCCAGTTCAGTCACCTGGTGTGGTGGTCGCTGAGCGCCGGGCTCGCGCTGGTGATCGCGGAGCGCGCGCGGAGCGTAGGTGCGCAGAGCGCGGAGGGTGTTCAGAAAGATACTGACCCAAAAATTGCGTAACAATTATGTGGGTGTTCTCACCAATGTTCAAAGCCTCGAGCGGGATTTAGCTCGAGGCTTCATAAACTAGGAGAGGGGTAGCGTCAGCGCTACCCCTCTTTACTTACGCCTGCAACGTTACTTAGCCTCCGCCAGTCATCATACCGCCGGTCATCATGCCACCAGTCATCATGCCACCGGTCATCATGCCGCCCGTATCTTGCGCTAAAGCAAAGACCGAAAGGACGAGGACGAGTAGTGCAGAAATACCTAGAGCCTTTTTCATAAATTCTCCTTTCTGTGAACTTTTTCATATATGAACTCAAATGTAAGAAATTACACTGCGTCCATATGGCTAGAAGTATAGAGGCTGACGAGCGAAGATGCAAGAGGTGTTTGATGAGATAGATATGTGTAAACGGTAAAGAAAACTCGTCGTTATAAAGATATAGAGGTGTTGGACGGGCGTTTTAAGCTTTCCTTTCTCACTAAAATTCTCACAAAAGTTACTATTAAGTTTCCGACAGCACCATTTCACCGGCTTTGAACAGTTAAAAAAGGACCGAGCCTTCTCGAGGAGGCTCGGTCCTTTGACTTGCTCAGTTTTTAGCGAAAGCGCTAGTTTCCGCCCGTCATATCACCACCGGTTGTCATGCCGCCGGTCATCCCACCCCCCGTCACCGTAACGTCCTCAACTTCGACGTCCGAGAGGCTCGAGCCCGCGTCCGTAAGGAGCGTCCCGAGGCTGGAGAGCTGCGCCCCTTCGTCACCCTGCGCCATGTCAGCCGCTGCACTCGTCCTGCCACCTAGTTCGATAAGTAGCAGCCCGACGGACGTTTGGTCGACCTCCTCGGTTTGTAGCGCCGCTTTAAGCTCCTCTAACTGCTCGGCGATGGCTAAAAGGGCAGGGTCGCCGGAGCTTTCTAGGCGCGTCTGCCACCCCTCGATGTTACCCACCGCTTGCTCAGCGGACAGGTTTGTGAGACCGCCCTCTAACGCCTCAATAGTTCCCGAAACTGTAGGGGATTCGTCGGTCATGCCGCCGGTCATCATGCCCCCCGTGCTCGTGCCGCCGGTCATCATGCCGCCCGTGTCCTGGGCTAGCGCGGCGCTCATCAAAAGTCCTAAAACGAATAAACTAACCTTTTTCATCTGCTCTCCTCCTGAAGTGTGAGATGTCGTGGAGCAACGCCCCCGGTTTTTTGTCTTCTTACCTAGTCTTACACCGACGTGTTAAGTTTTTCACTCGGTATAACGTCATCATAGAGATGTTCTGGTCAGAAAACTTGGAAAAGGCTTACAGAGCGCCCATCAAGAAGGTCGAGATTAAGAGGATGGACTTCTGTTAGCGTCCGTAGAACCTTTACGGGACGGGGTCGGTCTCGAGTCTAAGTGCTGATGGGCATCGTGGAACACGAGCCCCGCGCATCTACCGTAGAAAATTAAAAGAGACCCTCTATAAACTTGATATAACTAGACTCATATCTATTGACAAGCTTGAATGATGTTGTTATACTTTCAACAAGATTGAGTGCCTTGCACTTAGATATTCTCCAGAATATTTGAACACATCTTCATCCCACCGACTGCAAGGCAGACTAAAGACCCGAACACAAAAGGAGAAACCATGGCAAAAGCAGTAGGCATAGACTTAGGTACGACCAACAGCGTCATCGCGGTGATGGAAGGTGGCGAACCCACCGTTTTGGTCAACAGCGAGGGCAACCGCACCACGCCGTCCGTGGTGGCTTTCAAGGACGAGCAGCGCCTTGTTGGACAGGTCGCGAAGCGCCAAGCGGTCCTGAACGCGCAAGGTACGCTTTTCGAAGTGAAGCGCTACATGGGGCGCACCTGGGACGAAGTTAAAGAGGAAGCCGAGCGCTCCCCTTACGAAGTGGTGCGCGGCGACGACGGCGGCGTGCGTTTTGTCGTCGGCAACAAGAAGTACACCCCCGAAGAAGTTTCCGCGATGGTCTTGCAAAAGCTCGTCGAGGATGCCTCCTCAACTCTAGGTGAGAAGATCACGAAAGCGGTCATTACGGTTCCTGCGTACTTCAATAACTCGCAGCGTGAAGCGACCCAGAACGCGGGTAAAATCGCGGGTTTAGATGTTTTGCGCATCGTCAACGAGCCGACCGCCGCAGCTCTGGCGTACGGTTTAGAGAGAAAAGGTAACGAGACGGTTTTAGTCTTCGACTTAGGCGGCGGCACCTTCGATGTGTCCGTACTCGAAGTCGGTGACGGCGTCTTTGAAGTGCGCTCGACCTCGGGCGACACGCATTTGGGCGGCTCGGACTTCGACTACGCCATCGTCAACTGGCTCGCGGAAGACTTCAAGAAAGAGTACAACGTCGACCTGCGCAAAGATAAGCAGGCGCTCCAGCGCCTCATCGAAGCGGCGGAGAAGGCGAAAATCGAGCTTTCGGGCATTCCCGAGACGACCATCAGCTTGCCCTTCATCGCGATGGACCCGGCGTCGAACGCGCCCTTGTACTTGGAGAAGAAGCTCTCGAGGAGCAAGTTCGAAGAACTCATCTCACCTCTTTTAGACCGCGTTCGCGGACCCGTCGAAGCGGCACTCAAGGACGCGAAGCTCTCCAAGAGCGACATCGACGAAGTGATCTTGGTGGGAGGCTCGAGCCGCGTGCCCGCCGTGAAGAAGATCGTCCAGGAAATGCTCGGCAAAGCGCCCAACCAGTCGGTCAACCCTGACGAGGTCGTGGCACTCGGCGCAGCGGTGCAAGCGGGCGTTTTAACCGGCGACGTGGACGACATCGTCCTCTTAGACGTGACCCCGCTCTCCTTGGGCGTCGAGACTAAGGGCGGCGTATTTACCAAGCTCGTCGAGCGCAATACCGCCATCCCGGTGCGCAAGTCCGAGACCTTCACCACCGCCGAGAACAACCAGACGGGCGTCGAGGTGCACGTCCTCCAGGGCGAGCGCTCGATGGCGAACGACAACAAGTCCTTAGGCCGCTTTAAGTTGGACGGCATCCCCCCGATGATGGCGGGTATGCCCCAGGTCGAAATCTCCTACGACATCGACGCGAACGGCATCTTGAACGTCACCGCGAAGGAGAAGTCCACGGGCAAAGAGGCGTCCATCACCATTCAGAACACCACGACGCTCGCCGAGGACGAAGTCGAGCGCATGGTCCAAGACGCGCAAGCCAACGCCGAAAAAGACCGCGAAGCCCGCGAGCACATCGAAGCGAAGAACGCGCTCGACTCGCTCCGCGCCCAAGCGCAGAAGGTCGTGGACGAGGCGGAAAGCGCCTCCGACGAGGACAAGCAGCCCGTCAAGCGCACGGTTGCCGAAGCGCAGAGCGCCATCGACAGCGACGCGCCCAAAAGCCGCTTGGAAGAGATCGGGCAAGAGTTAGCCGAGAAGCTCGCCGCGTTCCAGCAGGCGAACGCGCCACAAGAGCCCCAGGACGGCGAACAAGGTGGACAGGACGCGCCGCCCCAGGACGACGAAGACGTCGTGGACGCCGACTTCAAACCCGCAGGATAAATCATGGCCGACCTAACCGACGACAAACTAAAGACCGCGGAAGAGATCATAGGGGAGGCTGACGAGAGTGTCACCTCCTCACCTACCGATACTCAGACCGAAGGCATGACCGATATGGAAGGCGTCACCGACGTCGAGGTGCTCCGCAGCGAACTCGCGCAGGCGCATGAAAAACTCAGCCAAGCGCAGGAGGAAACAGCGGACTTTAAGAACCGCTTTTTGCGTGCGCGGGCGGACCTGGAGAACTACCGCCGCCGCGCCGCCCAAGACGTCGCTCGCGCCCGCGAGTCGGGTTTAGACAGCGCCGTCATCACCGTGCTTTCGACCTACGACGACTTGGAACGCGCGCTCAGAGTCGGCAGCGACGACCCGAGCAAGCTCATCCCAAACTTAGAAGCCGTTCAGGAGAGCTTGAAACGCAACTTGGAAGCGCTGGGCATCGTCCAGGTGGGCGCACAGGGCGACGAATTCAACCCCGACGTGCACGAAGCTTTGACCGCTATCCCGACCGAAGATAAGAACGCCGCAAACACCATCGCCGAAGTTGTGCAAGTCGGCTTCGTCAAGGATGAGCGCTTGGTACGCCCTGCCAGAGTCGTCGTTTACCAAAGTTAAGGGGGACTAAATGGCTGCTTACAAAGACTATTACGACACGCTGGGCATCTCGCGCAGCGCCGACCAGAAGGACATCCGCTCGGCGTACCGCAAACTCGCAGCCAAATATCACCCCGACCGCAACCCGGACGACCCCTCAGCAGAGGAACGGTTCAAAGAGGTCAACGAGGCGTACACCGTTCTCAACGACCCCGAGAAGCGCAAGTTTTACGACCGCTACGGCAGCGCCGAGGGGCGTCCGAACTTCTCTGGGGGCGGCGGTTTCGGGGGCGGCTTTGGGGGACCCCCGCCCGGCGGCGCAGCTGAGGGCGACTTCAGCGACTTCTTCCAGAGCCTCTTCGGAGGCGGCTTCGCGGGCGCGGGTGGACAGAGCTTTTTCACCAGCACGGGGACAGCAGGCTCGAGAGGTCAAGACCCCTTTGGTAGCCTGCGGCAAGAACGCGCCCGAGCGCCCCGCCGCGTGGACGCGGACATCAGCGTGCCTTTAGATGAAGCCTACCGCGGCGACAGCAAGGTCATCTCCATCGACGGACGCCGCCTGGAGGTCACGCTGCCTAAAGGCGCGAAAGACGGCGCGAAGTTGCGGCTGCGCGGGCAAGCGCCTAGTGGCGGCGACCTCTACCTGACGATCAAGTTAGAGGAGCACTCGGTGTTTCGGCTCGAGGGCGACAACATCCGTGTTGTCGTGGATGTGCCCGATTACGTCGCCGCGTTGGGCGGCAAGGTGCGCGTCCCGACGCTAGACGGCGACGTGGAGATGAACCTGCCTGCGGGCACCCAGTCGGGTCGCTCGTTCCGGCTACGCGAACGGGGCTATCCTAAAAAAGACGGCACGCGCGGCGACGAACTCGCCGAAATCCGCGCTACCATCCCCGAAGTCCTCACCGACGCGCACCTCAGACTCTACGAGGAACTGCGCGAGCTGAGCGAAGCCGAAGCGAAAGCGGCGTAACGCTAAGTAGCAACTGAACCTCCTCTCCTTTGCCAGCAATCTAGTGCGGCAAATCGAGAGGAGATTTTTGTATGCCCCATGAAGCCCGGCGTTACCCAGAGCGACCCTTTCTCATCTTTTAGGTGATAGGGTTTTCTAGCAGCGTCCGGTTACATTATTTTATACTTCCGAATTAGTGAACCTCGCGCAATCAACGATGCTTCTCCGAAGGGAACGCCATGCCTGACTCGAACCAACCTAAAAATAAGCGCCTACCCGTTGCGCTTTTCAGCCTTCTTATCCTCGCGACCCTCGCGGTTCTCGTCTTCGGCTCCGCCCAAACAGGTGGTCAAACCGGTGGTGCGGCGGGGACGACCGATGTGCCCCTCGTCGGCGGTGACTTAAACCCCGACGCCCCGATTATCCAACTCGGCGACGAGACCATCACCCAAGAGGAGTTCGAGGAGCGCTTCAGCATCGCGCTACGTAACATCGCCGCGCAGCAGGGTCTGCCCCTCAACGAGCAGGTCTTAGCGCAGCTCGGCAACCTCCGCCCGCAGTTTTTAGACCAGCTCGCGACCGAGCAGGTCTTGCTGCAAGAGGCGGAAGCGCGCGGCATCCAGGTTTCAGATGAAGAGGTCGAGCAGCAGATCACGCAGGTGCGCCAGGGTCTCGCGGGAAGCGCGCCGCAAGCCGAGACGGGTGGCGCGACGGGCGGAAGCACTGGCGGCGGTGAAACGGGCGGCGCAAGCGACGAGGCCTTCCAACAAGCCCTCTCCGAAGCGGGCTTCGAGAGCGAAGCGCAACTTCGCGGGCTCATCCGCGACAACTTGCGCATCCAGCAAGTCGTCAACGCCCTACGCGAAGAGGTCGAGGTAGGTGACGAAGCGATCCAGACCTTCTATGGGGAGAACCAGGCGCAGTTCGAGACGCCGGAAGAGGTGTGCTCGAGCCACATCCTAGTCGAAACTCAGGACGAAGCGAACGAAATCCTGACGCAACTCAACGACGGCGGCGACTTCGCCCAGCTCGCCGAAGAGCGCAGCCAAGACCCCGGCAGCGCGGCGCGCGGCGGCGACCTCGGCTGCGTGTCGAGAGGGTCGTTCGTCCAGCCCTTCGAAGAGGCCGCCTTTAACGCCGAAGTCGGCGAAACGGTCGGACCGGTCGAAACGCAGTTCGGCTACCATATCATCCGCGTGACGGACAAAAACGAAGCGGGCGCGGTTCCCTTAGAAGAGGTGCGCGAGCAGATTCGCGCGCAGCTCGCTAACGAGCGGCTCAGCCAAACGATCAGCGATTTGCGCGAGAACGCGGACCTAGAGACCTTTCCCGAGAACTTGCCGCAGCCAGCCGCGCCAGCCGCGCCAGCCGCACCCTCAGGAACGGGTGGCGGGACGGGCGGACAGTAAGCCTAAGCCGCTACATAAGGAAGAGCCGAGAGATAGTCTCGGCTCTTTTTATTAGCTCGAGGTCGCAAGCTCACTATAATCGGCAGTTCCACGACACACCGAGCCAGTTTGCGACGTTGAACTAATTATACCGTTAAGCAAGTATTGCTACTTGTTAGCATGTCACCCTGAGCCGAAGGCGTGAGGGTCTCGTCTTTCGTTCTCTGTCAGAGGAGTCAGCAAGGTCAGAGATTCTTACGCTCCACTGCGTTCCGCTCAGAATGACATGCTTCATTGTTTAGTTGACGGTGTACTAATTTACCTCAGGCTGTCGGCGTGACCTCCCCCGTGACCTCTCTCAGCGCCGCAATAAGCGGCCGCAACGTGTCCGCTTTGAGCTTGAGCGCAGCGCGGTTCACGACGAAGCGGGCGGAGGAGGAGAGAATCGTCTCGACCTCCTCGAGACCGTTCGCTCGCAGCGTCCCCCCGGTTTCGACGATGTCTACCACCGCGTCGGCTAGCCCGGTCAAACAGGCCAGCTCGACGTTGCCCGCGAGCTTGATCACTTCGGCGCTTTCGCCCTGACGCCGCAGATAAGCTTGCGCCGTCGCGGGATACTTACTCGCCACCCGGCGAATTTTATGCCTTTCGCCCGCCGGTCGGATGAGCGACAAGCGGCACGACGCGAAGCCTAAGTCCACGGGCTCGTACACATCCCGACCTGACTCTAAAAGTACGTCTTTGCCGACGATGCCCGCGTCCGCCACGCCCAAGTCGACGTAGGTCGGCACGTCTGTGTTGCGCATCTCGATGACGAGCGCGTCGCCTGCGTCATGGCGGAGGGCGCGGCCTCTATTCTCGACCTGCAAGCGCATCCCCGCTAGGCGCAACGTCCGCAAGCTCTTCTCCATCACCCGTCCTTTGGGTAAGGCGAGCGTCAGCTTAGTCTGGTTGGCGCGGGTCATGCGGGAACCTCGAGCAGCCCCTGCAGTTCTTCGTAAAAAGGACTTTCAGCGGCGAGCGGCTCCAAACCCCTTTCGCTCAAGAGGTAGGGGATGCCGCGCGCGCGGGCGTAGCGCTTGAGGTCGTCCAGTGCGCTCACGAGCGCACGTTCGACGGGGTAGCCGTGGGCGCGGAGGTGTCTCGAGGCGTCGTCGTCCAAACTGAGCACGAGCGGCGTCACCTCCGCATGTCGGCTCGGCGTCGCGCTTAGGAGCCGCTCGAGCCCGAGCGCGAAACCCGCCGCGTAGGGCAAGAGCGCCCCGTCGTAGCGTCCGCCGCCCAGAAGAGGTTGCCCGAAGTCGAAGGTGTACGCGCGAAAGGTCATCCCCGTGTAGTAGCTTAGGCGCCGCGCCATCCCTAGGTCTAAAAGGAGTTCGCTGTCGTCCTCGAACTCGTTTAGGATGACCTCTAGGCGCTCGATCTCGGCGCGTGTCTCCGCCCAGGGCGTGAGGCGCTTCGCCTCCTCTAACATACCGACCTCGCCATAGAGGTCGGGCACGCCCGTAAGCGCGTCTCTCAGCTCAGGGTTGAGGCGATAGGGCTCTAAGAGGGTGCGCAGCGTCGTTACGTCTTTGCGGTCAATCGCGCTCGCTAGCGTTTCACGAGCATCATTCGGAATCTCAGCAAGGTCGAAGAGCGTACGCACGAAGCCGGGATTGCCGACCTCCACGCGGGGCGTTAGACCGACCTCGCGCACCGCCTCCCTAGCCAAATGAACGAGTTCTGCGTCCGCTTTCGGGTTCGAAACGCCGACGAGTTCAGTGCCTATTTCGGTGAATTCGCGGGTCCGGGCGATGTCGGGGACGACGGTGCGCCAGAGTCGTCCGCAGTACTGAAAACGCCCCGGCATTCCAGAAGCCACCTCGGGGTAATGCAGCTTGACCATGCGGGCGATCGCCGGGGTGAAGTCGGCGCGTAAGGCGAGCAAGTCGCCCTCCAAGCCGCCTAACTTGAAGGCGTTCTCAGCGGCGGGGTGCGCGGGGTCGTAGGGTTCTAAGACGGGGACATCCACCGCTGCGTAGCCCCAGCTCGAGAAGAGCCCGCGCAGCCGCGCAGTAACGTCTAATCTTCGCTGAGTTTCTTCGGTGAGCGCGTAGCGCGTGCCCGGGGTAAGCGTCATACCTATAAGCCTACCGCGTCAGCCCGGTCGGTCGCTAGCGAGAGCGACAATGGCGAAACCCGTGCTAAAATGAGAGACTATGCAACCCGAGCAGTTGACTACCCCCGAGCGCATCGACGAGCTATACGGCGCGCTCGCGGCGCTCGCCACTAGCTCGCTGTAGGGTTCAGAATGACATGCTTCATTTTTTAGCTAACAGTGTACTTAAATTACTGAGGGCTAATGCTTTATAAGATATAAGGTGCGTCGAAACAACACTAAAGCAACTTCTTTGAGACGAGTCACATCAACGACCTCTTGACTTTACCCTCCAACTTCTCTAAAATGCGAATACGAATTCACATTCGAGAAAGGAAGTGGTGAGATGAGTGTATCAGGAGAAGCTTCGGACCTCCGCACCGTTCGGCTTCCGCAAGGTCCTGTCCAGTACCGAGACATAGGAGAAGGTCCCACCCTCCTCTTCGTGCACGGTTTCCTGGTCAACGGCGAGATGTGGCGCAAGGTTTACGGACCTCTTAGCCGTACCTTTCGCTGTATCGTCCCGACATTGCCGCTCGGGGGGCACACAGCGCCTATAAACCCAGACGCCGACCTCACACCTCTGGGCGTCGCGCAGCTTGTGGAGGATTTCATGGCGGCGCTCGAGCTGCAAGAGGTCACGGTCGTCGCGTGCGACACGGGGGGAGCGTTTACCCAACTCCTGGCGTTGCACCACCCGGAACGCATCAGCCGTCTCGTACTGACTAACTGCGACGCCTTTGAACACTTTGTCCCGCCGCTCTTGAAACCCTTTATCGCTCTCTTCCAAATGCCTGGTGGCGCGTCACTGCTCGGCTTCGCCTCACAGTTTCGCTCCGTTCAGAACGTGCTCTACGCCCTGCTAGCCCACACGCGACTCGAGCCTCACGTCGCCGAAAGCTACTTCCACGGCTACATCCATAACCCCAAGATAAGGCGAGACGCTAAAAAGGTCGCGCTAGGCATCTCTAACCGCTACACCTTAGAAGCAGCCGAGCACTTCTCCGAGTTTCACAAGCCTGTCTTGGTGGCTTGGGGACAAGACGACAGGCTCTTCGTCTTCGGCGAGCGGCTCGCAGACGCCTTTCCAAACGCTCGCTTAGAGCGCGTCTCAAACTCTAAAACGTTCGTTTCTGAAGATCAGCCCGAAGTTCTTACGGCGTCCATTAAACTGTTTATGAATGAAACAGCCCGCGAGCCCGTCCTCACTTGAACGCCCCGACCTCTTAGCGCACGAAGATTTGCCCACCGCGCCGCAACAGCGGCGCAGCCGCCGCACCAAAGGCGCCCTCTTAGACGCCGCTCTCAACCTCTTCGCGGAGCGCGGCTTCGAAAGGACGAGCGTCGCGGATATTGCGGGGGAGGCGAACGCGGCGGCGGGCACGTTCTACCAGCACTTCCGCTCCAAGCGTCAACTTCTGCTCGTCTTGATGGACAATTTGCTGCGAGAAATCGAGACCCTCAACCTAGACCTCGCTTCGGACAACCCCGAAGCGGTCTTAGAGACTGCGCTGCGCGACGGACTCAGCGCAGACCGTGCCTACCTGGGCGCGTACCGGGCGTGGCGCGAGGTCGCGCTCAGCGACGCGGAGATCATGGCGCTCGACCGAGAGGTCGAAGCGTGGACGGCGGGGCGCGTCGCGTTAGCGCTGCGTTCGGCGCTCGCTCTGCCGGGGGCGCGGCGAGAAGTCGATATCGAGGTCACGGCGCGGCTGCTCAACCTCCTCTTCTGGCGCGTCGCGGAGTCGAAAGGCGACGATGACGAGCGCATTCTGCGAGCGGTGATGCACCTCTTTATGCACGGTCTTTTCGAGGACGAAGCGCCCTAGCCCTAACCCGACACACCCTGAGCATTGAGGTCTTGCAAGGCGGTAACGTTCAAACTCGTCTTCTGCGCCGCCTCGAGCGCTCTGACGAGCCACCACGCTGCCTCTCCCGTAGTGACGTAGGGGATACCGTTTTCCAAAGCGCGGCGCAGTTCGGGCGTGTGGACCGTGTCGATCAAGAGGTCATAGCCCGGCGCTTCGCTCAGTTCGGCGTCGATTCCGCCGCTCACGCTAAACCCTAAAGAGGTCAAGTCCGCTTCTAAACTCGCGACATCATCTCCGATGAGCCGCACCTCGCCTCGAGACGGCGGGCGCACGTTCGCGCCGAGCAGCGCTTTGTAAAACGCCAAGTAGGGGTCAGCGTCCACACCCATGCTCTCACCCGTCGAGCGCATCTCCGGTCCCAACACGGGCGGTACGTTCGTAAATTTGAGAAAGGGCAACACGACCTCTTTCACGCTGTAAACGTCCGGCTGCGGGGTCTCGGTAAAGTTCAAATCGGTGAGCGTCTGACCTGCCGCGATCAGCGCGGCGTACTTAGCGAGCGGATGACCGGTGGCTTTGGAGAGGTAGGGGATGGTGCGGCTCGCGCGAGGGTTCGCTTCGATGACGTAGACCTTGTCGTTCTGAATAACGTACTGGATGTTGATGAGTCCCTTCACGCCGATGTCTAGGGCGAGCTTGATGCTGTATTCGTTCAACGTTGCGATGACCTCTTCGCTCAACGTGACGCTCGGCGTGATGCACGCGCTGTCGCCCGAGTGGACGCCCGCGCCTTCGATATGCTCCATGATGCCCGCGACGACGGCGCGTTCGCCGTCCGCTAGCGCGTCTACGTCGACCTCTTTGGCACCCTCCAGAAATTCATCCACTAGAATGGACGGGTTGTCCGGCAACTCCGCGTAGACCTCTTCCAGATAGTCGTTCAGCTCCGCCGCGTTGTAGACGCGCCGCATCGCCCGCCCGCCCAAGACGAACGAAGGGCGCACCATGACGGGGTAGCCGATGCGCTGGGCGAGAGAGCGCGCCTCTTTAGGCTTTTTCGCCACGCCGCCTTTCGGCTGCGGAATCTCCAAGCGCTGGCAGAGTTCGTAAAAGGCGTCGCGGTCTTCGGCGGCAAAGATCGCTTCGGCGGGCGTGCCCCAAATCGGTACGCCCGCGTCACTCAGCGGTTGTGCAAGTTTGAGGGGCGTCTGCCCGCCGAGCTGCACGATGACGCCCACCGCTTTTTCCCGTTCGATGATGTTGAGCGTATCCTCGAAGGTCAAGGGCTCGAAGTAGAGGCGGTCCGCCGTGTCGTAATCCGTCGAGACGGTCTCGGGGTTCGAGTTGACCATGATGGTCTCATAGCCCGCCTCTTTGAGCGCCCAGACCGCGTGCACCGTGGCGTAGTCGAACTCGACGCCCTGCCCGATGCGGTTGGGTCCGGAGCCTAGAATCACGACTTTCTGCGCGTCCGAGTCCGTGACCTCATCTTCGCGCTCGTACGTGCTGTAGTGATAGGGCGTGTACGCCTCGAACTCGGCGGCGCAGGTGTCCACCGTTTTATAGACGGGCGTCTGACCTCTTTCTATGCGGACGCGCCGAATGTCAGCTCGAGCCACCCCCGTGAGCTGCGCCAAGTCCGCGTCGCTAAAGCCGATGCGTTTGACCTCGAACCACACGCCCTCACTCCAGCGACTCGGCTCGCCTAAACGCGCGACCTCTTTCTCCACGTCCACAATCTCTTTAAGCTGACCCAGAAACCAAGGGTCGATGGACGTTTTCTCCCCCAAATAGCGCGTGCTCTTGCCGCGCCGCAGAAGTTCCAAAAGCGCGGGCAAGCGGCGCGGGTTGGGATAGAGGCGAGACTCGAGCTGCGCCAAGTTGAGGTCTCTCGTCTCGCCGCGCACGTCGAGTTCAAGCGAGCGCATCGCTTTAAGCAAGCTCTCCTTGAAGGTGCGCCCGATCGCCATGACCTCGCCGACGCTGCGCATCTGCGTGCCGAGCACGTCTTGCGTTTCGGGAAACTTCTCGAAGGCGAAGCGCGGAATTTTCGTGACGACGTAGTCGATGGAGGGTTCAAAAGCAGCTTTCGTAACCCGCGTGATGTCGTTCGGCAACTCATCCAAGTGATAGCCCACCGCGAGCAGGGCGGCGATCTTCGCGATCGGGTAGCCCGTCGCTTTACTTGCCAACGCCGACGAGCGCGACACCCTCGGGTTCATCTCGATGACGATAATGTCGCCGTTCGCCGGGTTCACCGCGAACTGAATGTTCGAGCCGCCCGTCTCCACGCCGATTTCGCGGATGATGTCGATGGAGTAGTCGCGCAGCTTTTGATATTCCTTGTCGGACAAAGTCTGCGCGGGCGCGACCGTCATAGAGTCGCCCGTATGCACGCCCATCGGGTCCACGTTTTCGATCGAGCAGATGATGACCACCGTGTCGTTGTGGTCGCGCATCACCTCTAACTCGTACTCTTTCCAGCCCAACACGGACTGCTCCACCTGAACGGTGTGAACGGGCGAGTCGTGCAAGCCCTGACGCACGATTTGGCGGAACTCCGCCTCGTCGTAAGCGATACCGCCGCCCGTGCCGCCCAGCGTAAACGAGGGGCGGATGATAGCGGGGTAGCCGATCTCGGAGGTGAATGCCAACGCCTCCTCTAAGGTCCCCACCATCTTCCCGGCGGGCGTGCTAATCCCAATCTTGTTCATCGCTTGCTGAAAGAGTTGTCTATCTTCACCCTTTTGAATCGCGTCATAATTCGCGCCAATCAGCTCGACGCCGTGCTTCTCTAGGATGCCCGCTTCGTACATCGCTTTCGCGAGGTTCAGCGCGGTTTGTCCGCCTAATGTGGGCAAGAGCGCGTCTGGCTTCTCCGCCGCGATGACCTTCTCGGCAAACTCGGGCGTTAGGGGCTCGATGTAGGTTTTGTCCGCCACTTCCGGGTCGGTCATGATCGTCGCTGGGTTCGAGTTGATGAGTACGACTTCGAAGCCCTCACCTCGGAGCGCTTTGCAGGCTTGTGTGCCGGAGTAGTCGAATTCGGCAGCTTGACCGATGACGATAGGACCAGAGCCTAGAATCAGAATTTTTTTAAGGTCGGTGCGCTTGGGCATAGCTTACCTCTCGAGCATGGAGCATAACACGCCCTAAATGGCGCTTAGGTTGGCTTCGGTGCTATACTAAAGAGGTGATCGCCAAACGCAAATTAACGGTGGACGACGTTTTTACGATGAGTGCGGCTGGCGTTTTCGCCCCAGATGAGCGTGTTGAACTCATCGACGGAGAACTTTATACGATGACACCCCCGAGTAGTCAACATGCTGGACACGTGGATTGGCTTTCTAAATATCTGCAACGGTCCTACGGAGACCGTGCAATCGTTCGCACTCAAAATCCGCTCACTTTGGATAAGCATCGTTTATTAGAGCCAGACCTTGCGCTTGCGCGTCCTAAAGCTTCCCTCTATATGGACGCTCATCCGACAGCGGAGGATATATTTCTGACTATCGAGATTAGCCTATCAAGCTTCGTATACGACAAAGAGAGGAAGTTACCCAGGTATGCCGAGGCAGGTGTGCCAGAGCTTTGGATTGTGGATGTAGAAAGAGGTCAAACCGAGGTGTACTGGGAACCTTTCCAAAACAGTTACCGCCACCGTTTGCTCGTGCCGCGCAGCGAAAAGGTCGCGCCGAGGGCTTTTCCAGAAACGCAAATCGTCGTGTTCCCTCCCTTGCGGTAAGGCTCGAGGCCCCTCCCTTTATCAAAGTAGGTCTACCGGAACCCGCTTCACCTTGAGCGGCTATTCCCTAAAATTTCCAGCGTGTCTCTCTACGGCTAGGGCTCTTGCCCGCCTATTTTTCGCGGATACCCGCTACGTTTGCTCCTATTCATGCGTTCATAAAAGGGAAGATCTTCCGCGCAACCTTGCGTCACCGGGGAGAGGGTAGCAGGCGTAAAAACTTCACACCTTTTTGCGCTTAGGGTGGTGTCGTGTACTCGTTCCAGAAGACGCTCTCGAAATGTTAGAATAAAACGTTCTGAAGGGCGGTTTTTGGCTCTCGAGGAGGTCTGAAAACGCGCTCTGTTGTACCGAATCAGAGTCGTGAGCCGCAGGTATCATCCTCACACTTTGAAGGTCTCAAATTGTTCCACTAAGCGCGTTATCTTACTGAAATCCCGCTCTCAGGCAAAGCCTAGCGCAACGGCTGACGGCTGAGACCTATCCCGGAGGTTTATCTTGAACGAAGGTCAAATCGTCCCCGTCCAGATTACAGACGAAATCAAGACGAGTTTTATCAACTACGCCATGTCGGTCATTGTAGACCGCGCCCTGCCGGATGTGCGCGACGGTCTCAAACCCGTACAGCGCCGCATCCTCTACGCCATGCAGCAAGAGGGATTATTCTCTAACCGCCGCTACTCGAAGTCAGCGGGCGTCGTCGGTGAGGTCATCAAGAAGTACCACCCACACGGCGACACCGCGATTTACGACGCGATGGTGCGCATGGCGCAGGGGTGGAACTTGCGCTATCCGCTCGTGGACGGTCAAGGCAACTTCGGCTCCATCGACGGCGACCCGGCGGCGGCGTACCGCTACACCGAAGCGCGGATGGCGCTAGCAGCAGAGTCGATTCTCGCCGACATCGACAAAGAAACCGTAGACTTTAAGGAGAACTTCGACGGCACCACCGAGGAACCCGAAGTCTTGCCCTCTGCTGTGCCGAATATGCTCATCAACGGAGCCTCGGGTATCGCCGTCGGCATGGCGACGAACATCGCGCCGCACAACCTCTCCGAAGTGGTGGACGGGCTCGTCGCGATGGTGGACAATTCCGACATCACGCTAGACGAACTGATGAAGCACATCAAAGGACCGGACTTCCCGACGGGCGGCTTGATGGGTCGCTCCGGCATTCGCGAGGCGTTCGAGACGGGGCGCGGCAGCATCCGCATCCGCGCGAAGGTGCGCTTTGAGGAGCGGGGCAACCGTCAGTCGATTGTGGTCACAGAAATCCCGTATCAGGTCAATAAGACCTCTTTGATTCAAACGGCTGCCGGGCTCGTGCGCAGCAAGCGCATCGAGGACATCTCAAACATTCGCGACGAGTCCGACCGTCAGGGGATGCGCATCGTCTTCGAACTCAAGCGCGGGGCGCACCCCGAGTTAGTGCTCAATCAGCTCTACAAGTACACGCAGCTTCAGTCCACCTTTAGCGTCAACAACCTGGCGATCGTGAACCGCTCGCCGCAGGTCTTGTCGCTCAAAGACACGCTCGGGCTCTTTTTGAACCACCGCGCCGACGTGGTGCGTCGCCGCACGACCTATGAGCTGCGCAAGGCGCAGGAGCGGGCGCACATCTTAGAGGGCTATCTCATTGCGCTCGATAGGCTCGACGCGGTCATTGAACTCATTCGCGCCTCGGCGGATGGTCCAACGGCTCGAGCAGGTTTAGTCGAGACCTTCGGCTTGACCGAAGCGCAGGCGCAAGCGGTATTGGACATGCGCCTCCAGCGGCTCACAGGTTTAGAACGTGAAAAGCTCCAAGGGGAGTACCGCGAACTGCAAGAGGAGATTGCGCGGCTCGAGACCATCTTGGGCGACGAGGCCGAACTCCGCAAGGTCATCAAAAAAGAGCTTCGCGACGTGAAAAAGAGCTTCGGCGACGAGCGCCGCACGGTCATCAGCGACGACGAGGGCAACATCTCCAAGGAGGACCTCATCGCCGAAGAGGACATGGTGGTGACGCTCACCCGTGGTGGCTACATCAAGCGCACCGCGCTGACCGCTTACCGCGCTCAAGCGCGCGGCGGACGCGGCGCAACCGCACAAAAGCGCAAAGAGGACGATATCAACTCGATGCTGATCGTCGGCAACACGCACGACTATTTGCTCTTCTTTACCGACCGAGGGCGCGTCTACCGCGAGAAAATCTACGATCTGCCCGAAGCGGAACGCGCCGCACGCGGTAATCACTTGCGTAACATCTTGCCCCTATCCGAAGATGAGCAAGTTGCTACCGTCTTGTCGGTTAAAGACTTCGACGATGACGGCTACTTCGTCTTCGCGACGCGGCAGGGCATCATCAAGAAGACGGCGATTCGCGAGTACGGCAACCTCAACGCGGCGGGGCTCATCGCTCTTAACCTCGTAGACGGTGACGAACTCGTGGCAGTGCGCAACGCCTGGGAAGGGGCGCACATCGTCCTGGCGACCAGGGACGGACAGTCCATCCGCTTCGCCGAGGATGACGCCCGCGAGACCGGACGCGCCACGCAAGGGGTGCGCGGCATCAAGCTCAAAAAGGACGATATCGTCGTCTCGCTCTCCGTTATCGCCGCCGAACAGCAAGACGCCGCCGAACTTCTCGCTGTAACCGAATGCGGCTTTGGCAAGCGCACACCGCTAAGCGAGTATCCCGTACAAGGACGCGGTGGACAAGGGGTCATCACCCTCAAAGTCACGCCGAAAACGGGTTCGCTCGTCAACTTGGGCTTTGTAACAGGCACAGAAGAACTGCTCGTCTTGTCTGAAGGCGGCGTGTTGATTCGCACCCGCGTCGGTGAAATAAGCTCCTACGGACGCTCCTCGCAAGGTGTGACGATCATGCGTTTGGGTAACGGGGACCGCGTCGTGTCAGCGATGGTGATGCCGGCGGAGGAAGAACTCTAGCGCGTTTTCTCTCAGACAGTTGAAGAGGTTGGGATTCGTCCTGACCTCTTTCTTTTTTGCCCTGAATCTGGTGTTGGGTGCTTCCTCGCACTATAGCGGTTATCGGAAGTATTGGAGCGAAATGGCGCAGGTCTCAGACGAAGAACAATTCCGCTCTCAGGCAAAGCCTAGCGGAACGGCTTCGCCTGAGAGCGGAACCTCATCACTTGAAGTGCGTGCTACACAATGTTCTATAACGTGAGGTTGGTTCAAACCAGATGATACCTGCTATATTCGCTATTTTGCCTTGCTGCAAGAAGTTGCATCTCTTTATTCATAACGGTGTGGTGACTTCGTTCCAACCTCCACAAAATGCGGTGTGGTGCAGCGTTTGCTTTTCCCATGTTGAGTAAGCTGAACCATATAATATTGAGAGAGGTGGGACATGGCTGAGCAAAAGGTAGCCCAAACGAACGACGTGCAAAATGGCGAGATGAAACAAGTCACGGTAGGGGAGACGGACGTGCTTCTCGCCAACGTAGACGGCGACTTCTACGCTGTCGGCGCGACGTGCACGCATTACGGTGCGCCGCTCGCACAGGGAACCATTTCCGAGGGTAAAATTATCTGCCCCTGGCATCACGCCTGCTTCGAGGTGAAAGAGGGCAAACAGTTGGAGCCGCCCGGCCTCGATTCGCTGCCCAGCTTTGATGTACGTGTGGACGGTGACGATATCTACGTAGAGGTTCCCAGTGACGCGAAAGACAGCCGAACCTTGGTCGCCCCTGATGCAACCGAGAGCGACGAGCGCACCTTCGTCATCTTAGGCGGCGGTATCGCAGGCGCAAATGCGGTAGAGACCTTGCGCCAAGAAGGTTTCGGCGGTCGCGTGGTGATGATCTCCAAAGAACCGTATCTGCCTTATGACCGCACGAAGCTCAGTAAGGGACCGAGCGCGGCGGAGGACCCCTCCGCTCTGGAGCTTCGCAGCGCGAGCTTCTACGACGAACGAGACATCGAGCGTTTAGAGGCTGAGGTCACGAAGGTCGACGCGGAAGCGAAGACGCTGACCTTCACAAATGGTGAGACGATGGAGTACGACGCGCTCTTAGTGGCGACGGGCGGTGTGCCGAACAGCTTGGGTTTAGAGGGCGAAGACGCCAAGAACGTCTATAAACTGCGCTCGTTGAACGACGCGCAAGCGATTCTTTCCGCCGCTCAGAAGGGACAAAAAGCGGTGATCGTCGGCTCGAGCTACATCGGTTTAGAACTCGCCTCGAGCCTCCAAGACTTAGAGGTTGACGTGACGGTCGTCGCGCCCGAAGAGGTTCCTTTTGCCAAGATTCTCGGACCCCAAGTCGGCAACCTCTTTCGGCGCTTGCACGACGAGAAGGGGACGCACTTCAAGTTGGAGTCGAAGTTGTCGAGCTTCGAGGGCAACGGGACGGTGTCGGGTGTGACGCTCGACAGCGGGGAGACGTTGGAGGCGGACTTCGTCGTCTTAGGCATCGGCGTCTCGCCTGCCACGGACATTTTCGAAGGCGTCCCGCTAGCGGATGATGGCGGCGTCTTAGCGGACGCGCACCTCCGAGTGGCGGACGGGCTCTACGTCGCAGGCGACATCGCCTCCTACCCGGACCCGATTTCCGGCAAGCGCGTGCGCATCGAGCACTGGCGGCTCGCGGCGCAGCACGGGCGTATCGCGGCAAAGAACATGCTGGGTTTGGACGAGCCTTACGGCAGCGTCCCTTACTTTTGGACGGGTCAGGTCGACCTCAAGCTGCGTTACGTCGGTCACGCGGAGAGTTGGGACGAGGTCATCATCGATGGCGACGTGGACGAGGCTAAATTTATCGCCTACTACGTTGAAGGTGGCGAAATAAGGGCGGCAGCCGGGGCAGGGCGAGACAAGGAGATGACGGCGCTCCATCACCTCATGCGGCAGCGCAGGACGCCCTCGGTACAAGAGGTTCGGGACGGGGTGGATTTGGTCTCGAGGCTATAGATTTTATCGGGAAAAGGAAAGAGGGCTGCTCAGTGCAGCCCTTCTCTTTACCGGAGTATTTGAAGTCTACGTGTGCAAGTCAAAGTTTTACGCCATTCTCAGCCAACCACTGTTTTGCGAGTCCCCAAGCAAGTGCGGCACTACCTTGCACCCCTCCTTGTAGCAAATCTCCAAAGGCACTCCCTGTATTGCTCTTGACCCACTCTAAGAACCTCGGGTTCTCAGTTGTCTCGAGCAAGAGCGCTCCTTTGTCGGTCATACGTTCGATAAGTATAGATTTGTATCCATCAGGGAATGTTTTAATTTTTCCCCGCAGATAACCCTCTTCGATCAAGTGAACGACGTGGTAATTAAGTTTGTCCGTAGGAACGTCTTCGATCCCCAAATTCTCAATACCTATTTCCTCACGAGAATAGCCAACATTCGCGACATGGTCCATAATCTCTTTAAGCAAAGCGGCGTCGGGTTTCATAGAAAGAGAATAACGCAACTTGAAAGCCTGTATTTCACTTCCTGACTGACAACCGCACAATTGCTGTAAGCAGCAGCGCACCCCCCAATGCGCCCCAAACGCCAAGCCGCTCACCTAAGAGAAGCCACGCCAGCAGCGTCGCGGTAAGCGGTTCCAAAAGCGTGATGATACTCGCCACAGTTGCCTCCGTCGTCCGCATCCCAATCACGAAGAGCACGTAGCCTAGCGCCGTAGGGACGAGCCCCAGGTAGCATAGCAGCCCCCACGCCGCAGGTGAAAGCTGCACCGTAATCGCTTGAAACGAGAAGGGTAAAAGGATCAGTACTGCAACTGTGAAGGCGAAGGTGGTGGCTTGTAGCGGGTGATAGTGCGCGGCTAGGCGGCGGCTCGAGAGTACCATCAGCGCGTACGAGAGCGCCGCGCCCAACGCCAAGAGGGTGCCGAGCGCCCGCTGCTCCTCCACCGCGAGCGCAGGGGGCTGAACGTCAACCAAAAGTGCGGTGCCGACGACAGCGAGCGCGAGCGAGCTGAGCACGCGAGCGCTAAGGCGTTCGCGTAAAAACGCTGCGGAGAGAAGCGCCACGAGCACGGGCGCAGTGCAAATCGTGATGAGCGTCGCAGCAGCGACCCCGGTGCGGGCGACCGCGGCGAAGTAGCCGAGCTGAAAAAGTGCGAACGCAACGCCCATAAGGAACACTGCGCCGAGGTCAACCTTGCGAAAGGTCAGGGCGCGGCGTCCTAGCGTGCTAACGAGCGCGAGCCCGAGAACAGGTATGGCGATAAGGAGGCGGTAGAAGATAATCCCTAGCGCCCCTATTTCAGCAACGTTATAGAGCGACTGAGCGGTGAGCCCAATCGTGCCCCAAAGAAGTGCGGTGAGCACGATGAACCAGAGCCCGCGGTTCGGTGTTTCCATCTTGCGTCCTTCCCGTGAAGAGGTGTGATGTAGAACAGGGAAGGTAGTAAACTATGACGCTACGCTCGCGCAGCGTAGAAAACCTCTTCTCACCTGTCCCTAGCGAATGCTAGGCGCAGGCGGGGGTAAGATAAAGTAGCCGATTTGTTCTGACATGGGGCTTAGCGTAGCATATGAAGTGGTAGGAAGCTCGAGGAGCTTTCTAGTGAGGAGGCTCATTTACGGCAAGAAGGTCTCATGTCCACTTTGTTCTAAATACCCCTGTCGTAGCGCGTAAAACCTCCACCTCCCGCTTATAATCGAACGATGGAACCCCTTTACGATAACACCCCGGAAGGGCTTAAAGAGCGACTCGGTACGCCGGGCGAATACCCCTACACTAGAGGTGTCTACCCGCAGATGTACACGACCGGGCGTTTCTGGACCATGCGCCAATATGCGGGCTTCGGCTCTGCTGAGGAGTCCAATGAGCGCTACCGCTACCTCTTGGCGCAGGGCGGGGCGGGGCTCTCGGTTGCCTTCGATCTGCCTACACAGCTCGGCATGGACCCCGACGACCCCTTTGCGCGAGGCGAAGTCGGCAAAGTGGGCGTCTCAATCGCTACTTTAGACGACATGCGCACGCTTTTTAAGGATATTCCCTTAGATAAAGTCACGACTTCGATGACGATCAACGCCCCCGCGATGATGCTTTTAGCGCTCTATATCTTAGTAGCAGAGGAGCAGGGCGTCTCTGCAGATAAGCTTGGCGGCACGGTGCAAAACGACATCTTGAAGGAGTACATCGCGCGCGGCACCTACATTTACCCGACAGAGCCCTCCATGCGCCTCATCACCGACATGTTCGCCCACTGCGCCGAGCACGTCCCAAATTGGAACACGATTTCCATTTCCGGCTACCACATCCGCGAAGCGGGCGCGACGGCGGCGCAAGAGGTTGCCTTTACGCTCTCGAACGCCAGAGCCTATGTGCGCGCGGCGTTAAGCGCGGGCTTAGAGGTGGACGCATTTGCGCCGCGCCTCTCTTTCTTCTTTGCGTGCCACAACAACATTTTCGAAGAGGTCGCTAAGTTTAGAGCCGCTAGGCGGATGTGGGCGCGGATTATGCGTGAGGAGTTCGGGGCAAAAGAGCCCAAGTCGCAGATGCTCCGCTTTCATACGCAAACCGGCGGCAGCACGCTCACGGCGCAGCAGCCGGAGAACAACATCGTCAGAACGGCGTATCAGGCGTTGGCGGCGGTCTTAGGCGGGACGCAGTCTTTACACACGAACGGAATGGACGAGGCCCTCGGTTTACCTACGGACAAGTCCGCGCGAACCGCCTTGCGCACGCAGCAGGTACTCGCGTACGAGTCGGGTGTGACAAACGCGGTGGATCCCTTTGCGGGGAGTTATTACGTCGAGCGCCTTACGGATGATGTAGAGGCGCAAGCGGGAGACCTCATGCGTCAAATCGAAGACTTAGGCGGTTCGGTCAAAGCGATCGAGGCGGGTTTTATCCAAGAGGAGATCGAAGAGGCGGCGTTCCGTTTTCAGCGCGAGGTGGAAAAAGAGGAGCGCGTTGTGGTGGGCGTGAACCGCTTCCGCTTAGATGCCGAAGAGGGCGTGCCGATTCAGGAACTTTCCGCCGAGACGCAAGAAAAGCGCGAGCGCGAGGTGAGCGCGTACCGCGAGAAGCGTGACCAAGAAGAGACGGATAGAGCGCTCTCTAAAATCTGTGAAACGGCGAGAGGTGACGGTAACATGTTCCCTCCCGTTTTAGACGCTTTTCGCTCTGGTGCGACGTTAGGTGAAGTCTGCGGCGTGCTGCGGCGGGAGTGGGGCGAATATAGCGGGTGAGGGCGGAGAATGCTACCCGACTCAGCGCGCAACCGCGAAATTTCTCGCACAAGCCAACTTTTAGTCTTTGAAGATCACTGATCGGGGACGCTCGAGCCCTTCATGCTACTATTCGACCGCAAGAACCTCGGAAACTGCGCAGGAAGGGCGCGAATTCTTACACAATGTGAGAAAATACACTGGTCAAACTCATGAGCTGTAGTGTAAACTGTTTCTTACAGCAAGACGCACCATAACTCAAGAAGCTGTAATAGGAGGCGCGCTGGACGAATCTTTCTTCAAGTGCGAAGTTTCACACATTGCCTTGTTGGTCTCACCGTCGCGCGGGACGAACAGGCGCAGATATCATCTTTGAACGTAGCCGCTAAGCGGTTCTCGTTACCGTAAGCGCGTTCTCAGTCAGATGATAGCTGTTACTCATGGGGATGGGGGAAACATGGTTATCGGTCAGACGGAAAAAACACTGGACAACCTAGACGGCAGCGACCTAACACTCAAACAGCTCATCGAACTCGCTAAAGACATTCAAAGCAACCAGCAGCTCGGTTTTCAGAAACAGCACCAGCTTTTGCGCCGCGTCTCCAAAAAGATTTGGCAGCGTTCAGTCTGCGAATATGACGGTTACTAGACCGCTCGCTTAATTTCACAATTCAATTGACCTCGAGGGCTACTGCGTGCGCAGTAGCCCTTTGTTGTTAGAAATTGGTGCTCCATGTGGTCGTGCGGTACGCTTTTGCTTGCCGGATGAGGTATACCTATTTACAACGGAATTCGCCCGCGCTGCGAGGCGGGCCCCAGTCCGCCACTCTAAATGGGTGAGCTATTCAAACCTACTTCGTAAAGTTTTATAGACCCCTTCACGCATAAAGGCGGTAGGGTGACTTCAGTATGGATGTGTATGTGTTGCTAACCCCCACAATTGGTACGTCGTCAGGATCGACGCCCACGCTAACCCCCGCAGTAAGCGGGTTTGGGCGAAGAGGTTCGCGGTGAGCCCTGACGCCTGGTCCACGCTAAGCCTTGTGCTGTTTTTAGTCGGTCTGCTCACCTTCACGCGGGTGAGCCCAGACATCATCCTAAGCGCCGGGCTCACCCTCTTGCTCGTCTTCGGCATCCTCACGCCCGAGCAGGCGTTTTCGGGCTTCGCTAACCCCGGCGTGATCACCGTCGGCGTGCTCTACATCGTCGTGGCGGGCTTGCAGGAGACGGGGGGCGTGCACTGGCTTTCGCAGCGGCTTTTGGGCAAACCCAAGTCGCTCGCTGACGCGCAGCTCAGGCTCATGACGCCGGTCACGCTCATCAGCGCGTTTTTGAACAACACGCCCGTCGTCGCCATGCTCATCCCCGCCGTGAACGACTGGGCGCGGCGGCACGGGCTGGCCGTCTCTAAGCTGATGATTCCGCTGTCTTACGCCGCGATTCTAGGGGGAACCTGCACACTTATCGGCACGAGCACCAATTTGGTTGTGAACGGGCTTTTGGTGAGCCGCGCCGGGTTGCCGAGTCTGGGCATGTTCTCGCTCGCCTGGGTCGGCTTGCCTACGGCGCTCGTCGGTTTCGGCTTTATCCTCTTCGCCGGGCGCTGGCTCCTGCCCAACAACGCCTCTAAGACGCGGTGGCTCGACAACCCTAAAGAGTACAGCGTCGAGATGCTCGTCGAGGGAAGCGGACCCCTCGTCGGCCGGACGATCGAGGATGCGGGGCTCAGGCAGCTCCCCGGCATGTACTTAGCCGAGATCGACCGCAAGGGCCGCATCTTGCCCGCGGTCTCGCCCCAAGAGACGCTGCAAGCGGAGGACCGCTTGCTCTTCGTCGGCATCGTCGAGTCGGTGGCGGACTTGCAGAAGATTCGGGGCATCACGCCCGCCACGAAACAGATTTTCAAGCTCGACGGGCAACGCTCGGAGCGGATGCTCATCGAGGCGGTGGTCTCGAGCAGTTGTCCGCTGGTCGGGCAGAGCATCCGCGAGGGCAACTTTCGCTCGTTCTATAACGCGGTGGTCATCGCGGTAGCGAGAAACGGCGAGCGGGTCAGGCGTAAAGTCGGCGACATCGTCTTGCGCCCCGGCGACACGCTGCTCTTGGAGGCGAAGTCGTCCTTTGTCGAGCAGCAGCGCAACTCTCGCGACTTCTTCTTGGTCAGTGGCGTCGCCAACTCGACGCCGCCGCGCTTCGACCGGGCGATCATCGCGGTCGGCGTCCTCGCCGCGATGATTCTCACGGTTATTTCGGGCTTGCTGCCCATTTTAGAAGCGGCGATGCTCGCGGCGGGGCTTATGATCATCACGCGCTGCTGCACGGGCGCGGTCGCGCGCCGGAGCGTGGACTGGCGCGTGCTCATCACCATTGCGGCGGCGTTCGGCATCGGTGAAGCTCTGGAAACAACCGGCGCGGCGCAGTCGCTGGCGCAGAGCCTCGTCGCCCTAGCCGGGAGCGAGCCCTTGGCGGTGCTCGCGGTGCTCTACGCGGTCACGACGCTCTTCAGCAGCCTGATCACCAACAACGCGGCAGCGGTGCTCGTCTTTCCCATCGCGCTGTCGCTAGCGGGCGACCTGGACGTGAACCTCATGCCCTTCGCGATCGGCATCATCATGGCGGCGTCGGCGAGTTTTGCCACGCCGATAAGTTATCAAACGAACCTGATGGTCTACGGACCGGGCGGCTACCGTTTCAGCGACTACCTCAAGATCGGCGTGCCCTTGAACCTCCTGACCGCGCTGATCGCGCTCCTCATCATCCCGCGTATCTGGGCTTTTTAAGCGCGGTATTCGCTGCGTCGATACTTTTGTCGCTCATTGGTACTACTCTGTTAGCTAGAAAATGAAGCATGTCATTCTGAACGGAACGAAGTGGAGTGAAAGAATCTCTGACCTTGCTGACTCCTCTGACAGAGAACGAAAGGCGAGACCCTCACGCCTTCGGCTTAGGGTGACATCAGCAATAAGTAGCAAAACTTAGTTGACGGTGTAGTACGTCGTCGTCGTAGGTTGATTGGTTAGGATAGGTGCGTAGTTGAGAGGGTACTCGAGCCAGCCGAAGCGTTCCCGCAAGCTGCTCGACCAACATGTTCAGACGAATGCACTCAGCTTAGCGAAACCCAACCACAGGTTAAATCCCATTGTCCACAAGCCATTCACAGGTTATCCACAAGTTATCCACAAGGAGATGATATGAGTACCGTTACAGACTTGAACTTACAAACCCTCGCCCCCGAGCTTATCGAAACGGCTGAGCGCGCGGGCGACGCCGTTTTAGAGGTCTACAACCGCGCCGACTTAGGCGTGACCTATAAAGAGGACGACTCGCCGCTGACCCAAGCCGACCTCGCTTCGCAAGAGGTGATCGCAAAGGCGCTGCAGCGGCTCACCCCGGACGTGCCCGTCTTGTCCGAGGAGTCTAAAGCCGTGCCTTATGAAACGCGCCGCGACTGGACGACCTTCTGGCTCGTGGACCCTTTGGACGGCACCAAAGAGTTCGTTAAGCGTAACGGCGAGTTTACCGTCAACATCGCGCTTATCGACCAAGGTGCGCCACTTTTAGGCGTCGTCCATGCGCCTGTGCTCAAAACGACCTATTGGGCGGCGACGCCTTTAGGCGCGTTCAAAGTGGTGGACGGCGCGCGAACCCCCCTTCAGGTGACGCCGCACACGTCGGGACCGCTCATTGTCATGACGAGCCGCTCGCACGCGGGCGAAGAGACGGAGGCGCTTTTGGAGCGTTTGTCGTCCTACGCGCCGATTGAACGCCTCTCCATCGGCAGCTCGCTCAAGCTCTGCTTAGTCGCGGAGGGCGCGGCGCACCTCTACCCGCGCTTCGGCCCGACGATGGAATGGGACACGGCCGCTGCGCAGTGCGTCGCTGAGACCGCGGGCGCGCAGGTCGGCGACCTAAACGGCGAGCGGCTGCGCTACAACAAGGAGAACCTGCTCAACCCCTACTTCGTCGTGAGCGCAGATGAAGCGCTTTACGAGCGGACGATAGAGGGCGCGTAGCGCTTTAAGCAAGGGGTTGCAACCCCTTGTTCATATCAGGCTGTTTGGGTGAGACGGCAGCACCTCGGCTAAAACACGCTCGAAGTGCTCCACGGTCGCTTCGGGCGTGAAGTGCGCGGCGCGGCGCGGTCCAACTTCGCTCAGCGTTTCCATGCGCGCGGGGTCGCAGAGAAGCGAGCGGATGCCCTCGGCGAGCGCGTCCGGGTTTTCAGTTTGTACTAAGACGCCGTACTGCTGCCCCTGCAAGACCTCGGCGGGACCGCTCGGGCAGTCCGTCGCGACAACGGGCGTACCTACCGCTAACGCCTCGGCGATGACGCGGCAGAAGCCCTCGTAGCGCGAACTCGAGACGAACACCGCCGCCCCTTTCATCCAAGCGTAGGGGTTTTCTTGAAAGCCCGGCATCACCACGTCCGCTTCTAAATCAAGCTCCTGAACGAGCGCCCTAAGTCGCTCCTTTTCCTTGCCCTCGCCCACCAAAACGAGCTGGTGACGCAGCGACGGTTGAAGCTCCTTTTTGAGCTTCGCGTAGGCGCGGAGCAAGAGGTCGAAACCTTTCTGGTACTCGAGCCGCCCCACCGCCAGAAGGTAGGGCTTGTGGGTCTCCGCTTCGGGCAAACGCTCCCGCGAACGCCGCTGCGTCTTGTCAATATCGAGCGGAATATAGACGGTGCGGGTGCGGTTCTCTAAAGGCGGCACGAGGCGTACAACGCTCTCCTTGATGCCCTCGGAAATCGCAACAGCGCGCGTTAAGTGCGGATAGATAAGTTTCGTCAGCGTCTTGTAGCGTGCGGGCATCTGTGCCAAGTGCTCGGGCAAAGAGTTGCGCACGAAGCCCACGGAGGGCTTGCGCGTGAACTTCGCCGCGATAACCGCCAAGAACGTCGGAGCCATCTCGACGCCGCCGACAAGCACGTCAGAGCGCCGCGCCGCGCGGAAGAGTTTGGCGAAAACCTGCGGCGCGTGCCGCGCTTTAAGCTTGCCCTTCGTGACGCCGTAGGTGATAGGCACGCCCTCTAAGAGTTCGTGCCAGGGCTCGTCGCGGCGCTCTAAAACGAACAGCGCAGGCTCATAGCGCGAGCGGTCTAGGTGCTTCATCGTCGTGAGGGTGCTCAAGACCGCGCCGTTACGCTGCACGGCGCTCAGGATGAAGAGGACGCGAACTTTGTTCTCAGGGTTCATCTCAAAAACGCCACCGCTTCAGTTTTGAGAGCTTACGCGACACGTTTTGGGGCACCGTGAGCACGCGGAGGGCCAGAACTTTCTTCTCCCGGTTGAGCCGCTGCGCCTGCTCGTAGGTCCACAAGGTGAATTTGGCGGGCAGACCCGAGAGGGCGACCGAGCCCTCGAGCCACGAAAAGCCCCACGCGAGGTCCTTGTAGAAAAGGCTCGGCACCGTCTTCGTATTCGCGGTGCGCGAATCCTTGACGCGCAAGGCGACGTCTTTAGCGATTTTGTAGAGGTCGGAGACGCTGAGCGGCTTGGCGAGCTTGACCGCCCGGAGTTCGTTCGGGTCGTCGCTGATAGGAGCCCAAGCGAGCGCCTTCGCCTCGCGGCGCGTCGGGTTGCCGATGAGCATCCCCGTGACGAGGTGCGCGCAGCGCTTGAGGTCGTCCGCGCCCTCATGGATTAAAGGCGTTTTGGCGAGTTCGGCGGCGAAGGTCGTCACGGTCCGGTGAACTTGCTCTAAGAACGCTTCGCGCTGAGGATACGGCTTGAGTTCCGAGAGCACCGGCTCGATTTTGTTACCGCGCCGTGCGTACCCTCTCGTACTGCCGTGGTCCGCCATCGTGAAAATCTGGTCGATCAAGCCCTTGTTCTGGAAGAGGTACCGGATGCCCGAACTCGCCACGCCCTGCTCGAACTCCTCTAACCAAAAGCCTCGAGCCTGACCGTACTCCGTCGCCGAAAAGCGCGTTTTGGAAATCCCTAAGTAGTAGCCGAGCGTATGCGGTTGCCCTGCCCGCCCTAAAATCTTCTTAAACGACGCCTGCGTGCGGAGCGTCCAACCGATATCCACGAGCGCCCACTTGTCATCTCTTAACAAACCCTCTTGCTCGAAGTAGGCGAGCGCGACCTCCCGCGCCTCTCTCGCCTGCCTCATCACGACGGGCGCGACTTCATCGTCGTAGATGAACGCCCAAAACCTCTTTTCGCTCTCCTCGTCAAGCTGTTCGTCCCAAGTCTCGGGCGCGAAGCCGTGCCGACGGAGCGGTCCTTCTAAATCCTCCGGCTTAAGGTCCAAGCGCTTGAGGTTGTGCCGCGGCGCGGACGACTGACCCGTTAGGACGAGGAACGCCAGGTCGTCCCCCTCGAGCGAAGCGACCGACGGCAAATACCAGGCTTGCCTCGAGCCGTAAAGGTAGTGCAACTCGGGCGCGTTAAGCGTCTGCGCGAGTTCCTGAGCGATTTTATGCATAATTTGCCCGTCCCTGGCGACGAAATGCAAGCGCTCGGTGCCCCGCTGCTTCGCGTCTTGCAGCGTCCAGAGGACAAAGCTCGTTAGGAGCGGCGCAACGACGTTCGCAGCAATATCGGTGACGGCGGTATCGCCTTCGTCCTTGCACATGAGCCGCGCCGCGCGGCAGAGCCCCGCGAGTTGCGCGTAAACCCAGGGCGGCGCGTGCGAGTCGTCTAAAATCGCTCGTTCGAAGCGGTTGAGGTGCGAGACATCGAACAGCTCCGCCTTGATGCCCAGCTTGCGCGCGGCTAAAAAGTCGCCCACCATGCTGTCGCCGCAGTGATGCAAATCGCCTGGCTGAACGCCTTCGCGCTCCAAAACGTGCTTGAAAAGCTCGCCCGTGCGTTTGGTCATCTCGAGTTCCGAAGACACATACAAGGGGTCGTCCGCCGTGGCGATACCGTGCCCAATAAGCACCTCTTGGATGACCTCTTTCGAGAGGTACATGTCCGAGATGAACACGACGCGCTGCCCCTCACCTTTAAGCTGCGCAATGCGGCGCTTCGTGCGAGCGATCGGGCGGAGGGAGGCTTTCTCGAGTCGTACCTCTTCGGCGCGCATCCAATCCGGCGAAATACGCCACGCCTCTAACTCGGTGAAGGCGTCGTAGATATCCTCCAAGTTGATATCACCTTTAGAGGTCTCCCGGTGCGCCCGCTTCTCGGCGGCGACGCGCGCCTGCGCGAGTTCGCTCACCTCTTCTTGACCAAAGTTCTCCTCGCCGCGACACGCCGTGAGGACCCGTCGTGCAAGCGCGTAGAAGAGGTCGGCGGGGCGGGCAAACGTTCTGACAACGCATGTATCGAAAACGTCGAAGGCGTAGACCTTTGCGGTAGTGTCGTTCGTCGCGGGACTCGTCATAGCGCTGCTCCGAGTGTACCCCGTAGCGTGGGGACGTGCGTAGAATGAGGAGTAAAAGAGGTAAAGATAACAAGAGAAGACAACATCGCCCCCAAGTGTAGCGGAGGCGCGGCGCTTTGTCTGTGTAAACAGGCTCAGCCCACGCTTAAAATACCGTTCTATAAGGTAAGGTGAAGGGTGGACCGCGTCAACAGCACCCAAGCAGGACTAGATACCTTCGAAGAGCACGACCTCGGCACCTTGAGCGTCAAACTGCGCACAGGTGACTCGGGTCAATCCCATCCCGATATCATCCTCTCCGCGCCGAGTCGTATGACGAGAGCAGTGTGGCTTTTCGGCGCGGCGGGCTGCTTGCTCTTCCTCTACTCCGCCGCGCTGACGCTAGGGTGGTTCACGCCCTCGCCCAACCTCTCGTTCGGCAGATTGCCCACGCTCCCCGAGACCTTCTTCTGGCTCTTGCCGCTTATCTTGTGCGCCTTTTCACTCTCGCTAGCGGTAGGCGGCACGCGCGTGATTCTCTCTGGGGAGGGGCTCGAGCTGTCCGGCTTCTGGCCCGACCGCACGGAGCACGTCTACGCTTGGTCAGACCTCTTACTCACTCGTTTCTGGAGCGAAGAGACGCGCAGCCGCGAGACGCTCTACGGCGTGCGCTTCCGCTTTAAGGACGCGAATCTGACGCTTTTTGTGGGTGATAAGAAGGTGTGGGAGGGACTAAGGAAGAGGTTTGAAGAGGTTAGTTGAGGACTTACGCTAAAGTTAGCCCTTAGCTTGAAAGCTTGTGCTAAACGCTAATGGCTAATAGCTTCACGTTCGCCTGCCGAATTCAAGCTAAGAGGAGACGACGTTGCCTGATAATCTCACCGGAATCATCGGCGCGATGCCTGAAGAGTTGGAAGAACTTCTGGGCGTGCTGGAAAGTGCGCAGAAGGAGCAAAGAGGTGCGTTTACGCTCTACCGGGGAACTTTAGACGGACAAGAGGTCCTCCTCGCGGAGTGTGGCGTCGGCAAGGTCAACGCGGCGGCGCTGACACAGCTTCTTGTCATGCAAGAGGTTGAGCGAATCATCTTCACAGGTGTCGCGGGTGCGGTTGACCCAACTTTGAAGGTCGGCGACATCGTTGTTAGCACCGATGCGCTGCAGCACGACTCGGATGTGACCGCGCTCGGCTACGAGTTAGGGCAAGTGCCAGGGGAGCCGCTCGCATGGGAAGCGGATGAGCGGTTGCGCGACTTGGCGGTAGAGGCGGCGCAAGGCTTAGAAGAGGTTAAAGTCCTCTCCGGGCGCGTCGCCTCGGGTGATCAGTTCATCGCTGACGCGGATAAAGTTGCACAGTTACGTGAGACTTTTGGGGCAGCGTGCGCCGAGATGGAAGGGGCGGCAGTGGCGCAAATTTGCGCAAAAGCAAACGTTCCTTTCGTAATTATCCGCAGTATCAGCGATACTGCGGACCATCAGGCTGAGGTGAATTTCCGGGAGTTTACGCCTCTTGCGGCGAAGCGGGCGAAGCGGGTGGTGCGGGGGATGTTAGGGGCACTGTCTCGCTGATTGCGGAGAGCTGCAAGCGTCAGCCTCGAGCCCCACCCCACATGTGAGTTACAGCTTTAAGAGGTACAAAAGCGCCGCCGCGTCCCACGCCTGCGGACGACACGCCACTGGATAAGGCACAGGCGGCGCGTCTGTCCTCGAGTAGCCCGCCACGAGTTCGGGCAGCCGCTTGTCCGCTTGGCTCGCTGCCAAGTCGAACGTCGCCTCGCGAATCTTGGCGACCTCTTCCGTAAAGCCGTAACGCGCTAGCCCGCCTGCAATCAGCGCCGTGTCGTGCGGCCAGACCGAGCCGTTGTGATACGAGACGGGGTTGTAACGCACCTCATCCTTGCCGAGCGTACGGACGCCCCAGCCCGACCAGTTCGTATCCGAGAAGAGGGTCTCGACTAACGCAGGTGCGACCTCTTCAGGCACAATACCCGTCCAGAGGAGCTGTCCTGCATCGGAATTGTGGACTTTGAGAGGTTTCTTCTCGCCATCTAACGCCATCGCATAGGTTTGCATGTCGTCTAACCAGAATGTCTCGCTAAACTTAGCTTTGAGGGTGTCAGCTTTTTCTGCGTAGCGGCCCCTGCCCCCCTCATCCCCCAACTCACTGTAGAACGCAGCAGCGGCGCGGTACGCCGCGTAGGTGTAGCCCTGCACCTCGCTCACCGCCAGCGCACCTCTTGCCAGCGCCCCGTCCGCATGGCTCATCGAATCGTGCGAATCCTTCCAGGACTGAACCGAGAGACCTTTCGCGCCTTCAAAATCCTCCACGCCCTGAAACTCCACGAAGCCGTCACCGTCCACGTCGCCATCCTCTTGCAGCCACTTCAAAGCCGCTTCCCAGTTTGCTCTCAGCTCTTCAACCAAACTAAAGTCGCCCGTTTGCTGCCACGTTTCATGGAGCAGCATTACGAACAGCGCGGGAGCGTCCACCGTGCCGTAGTAGGGGCCGTGCGGGGTTTGATCCGTGCGCGTCAGTTCGCCGAAACGGAGTTCGTGCATGATCTTGCCGGGGGCTTCGGCGCGAAAGTCGTCATAAGTTTTGCCCTGATAGCGGGCGAGGTAGCGCAGCGTGCCACCTGCCACTTCCGGTTGATGAGGGAGCATCATGAACGCAGTCAGGAGCGCGTCACGTCCGAACGCCGCGACGTACCAGGGGATGCCCGCCGAGGGATAGAGTCCGCATTCGGTAAAGAGCAGCAGGGCGCGGAGGTCGTCAATTGCCTGGTCCAAGACCTCTTGGTGGCGTTCGCTTTTTGCCCCTAAGGAGAAGCCTTTGCGCCACGATTCGTACGAGAGGTCGCGCGGCTCGCTCCTCTCTAAAGGGTTGTCTAAAGAGATTTGGACGCGCAGCCCTGATTTCTCTCCAGGCGCAAGCTCGAGCCTAAACCCTGTATTCTCCTCGTTCGTTTCAGTCGGTGCAAGTGAGAAGGTGATGGCGGTGGCGAATTCGAGCCCGTCTTTCGCTCTATAGCGAAACCTCACGCCCTGTTCCTCTGCCTCGCGAACGACGCCATCACGCTCAGCGACGCGCCACGCCCGCGCTTCGAAGAGGTCTGCGAAGTCGGCAGCGAGGTCCAAAGTGACCTCGACGGTTTGCGGCTCGGGGCTGGTGTTTTGGAACTCGAGCACATCCGTTAGCGCCTGCGCCGATACGTTCAGCCTGCGCTGCACGCCCACCATTTGCGACGGACCCTCGATCTTCGCGTAGTGAGCGCTGAACTGATCAGGTCTAGCGCTATGCGTGAGAAGCGTCTGAAACGAGTCGTTAAAACGCCAAGCGTAGCGGCTTAAAAAGCGTGTGTCGCGGCTGTAGAGCCCGTGTTCACTCTCTAAAACCTGCCCGTCTTGCCGCCCCACAAAAAAAGTGTAGTTCTCTTTTAAGACCAAGTTGCCGTTTGTGTCGCGTTCGATGTGCATGGGTGTGCCTCACTGGGTATGACATGAGTGGGTTTGGTATTGCCGGTTTAGTAAGCGTCTCAGCATAGGTGAAGCACATAGTGCTTTGAGCTTCGCTCTAACCTATGTCAGCGTTTCAGGTTTTTAGGTTTTCCTGACCCGCTGACATGCTGACTAGCTCCTTACTCCTTCGACCCTCCATACGATACGCCTTCCAAAAAGTACCGCTGAAACACTACGAAGAGGATAATGATAGGGAGTGCGCTCAGAATTGCACCCGCCAGGATGAGCCCCCAATCGCCCGTCGCGCCGTAAACCTCCCGGAACGTGAGCAAGCCGATAGGCAACGTTTTGATGTCTTCGGGCGTGGTCAGCACGATGAAGGGCCAGAAGAACTCGTTCCAGGCCCCTTGAAAGCTGAGAATCGCCACCGCGCCCAACGCGGGCCGCGCCATCGGCAACACGACGCGCCAGTAGCGCTGCCAGTGGTTCGCGCCGTCGATCATGGCAGCCTCTTCGACCTCTTTAGGGATGGACTCGAAAAACTGCTTCATCAGAAAGACCATCGCGGCAGCGACTAAAGCCGAGCCGCTCGCCCCGCCGATGATCACCCCCCAGATGGAGTTGAGGAGCGTCTGCACGCCGAAAAGCTGCGTCAACCCGAAGATGCCGTCGCGTAAGACCAGGTAGTTCGAGATGAAGGTGACCTGACCGGGGATCATCATGCTGAAAAGGAGCGCGAAGAAGATGAAAGTTTTCCCCGGAAACGCGAGCCGCGCCAGTGCGTAGCCCGCCATCGACGCGAACAGCAGCGTCGAGAGCACCCGCATGATGGCGACGAAAAATGAGTTGAGCGTCCAGGCCCAGAAGAGGCTCTGTCCGGTGGTCACGCTCTTGACCTCGTTGAAAACGCGCACGTAGTTGCGGAAGACGTAGCCTATCGCGCCGGGGGTGATGGTGTCGTAGGAGACGACGCGGCCCCGGCGCTCGAGCCTCGAGGGTGCCAGCGTCGCGTCAATGTAGCGCTGATTGGCGGGCGCGGTGATGTCCACCGGCAAGGTCTCCACCTCGGGGCCGTCACCTGGGTACGTCACCGTGAATTCGTAAGACACGATCTGCCCCTGGACGCTCTCACCGCGTATCTCGCCGCTGCCGGGCTCTCTGGAGGTTTCCCTAACGTCACTCAGCTCGGCGTAGTCGGCGGCGAACTCGATCTGCTGCGCGGCTTGCAAGCCACCGCTGCGGCGGCGCGACACGACCACTTCGGGCGTTTCGGGCTCCTGACCCTCGGGGACGAAGTAGGTGACGCTAAAGGGCACCTCCGCGCCGGGCGCGAAGCCGCCGAACCAGCGTCCGCCCTCGCCCGCCGCGCCCAAACGCCCCGCCGCCGACCAGTTAGCCGGGGAGAGCTGCGGGATGTTCAGCGTGGGAGGATAGTCCAAGGGGTTGGTTTTGAGGCTCGAGAACGCCGCGAAGAGAATAGGACCTAAAAGCACCACCGCGAAAAAGAGCATCGCCAGGTAGACCAGCCCGGCCCGCGCCCAGCGGCGGCGGGCGTGCCAGCGTTCGAAGTCGGCGCGAGTGGCAAAGGAACCTGCGCCCCGTGGTGCATTACGAACCGCCATCAGCGCCGCTCCGAGGGGATGAAGACGCGCTGAATGAGTACCACGATAAGCGTCAAGACCGCCAAGAACATCGCCGCCGCCGACGCGAAGCCGACCTCGGGCAGTTGCCCGCCGGGGAACATCCGGTTATAGACGAAGTACGCCAAGGTGATGATCGACTCCAATGGCGCTGCGTCGCCGAAAATAGCGACCTGGTCGAACATCTGCAAGGTGCCGATGAGCCCGAGCGTCACCACCAGAAAGGTCACGGGCTGCACGGAGGGCACCGTGATGTGGCGAAACTGCTGCCAAGCGGTTGCGCCGTCGAGGGACGCCGCCTCGTAGTAGGACTTGGGCACGTCTTGCAGCGCGGCTAAAAACATCAGCATGAAGGTGGGCATGGTCGTGAAGATGTTCTGAAACATAATGACGATGAGCGGCAGCCCGATCAAGCCGACGCTCTGTTGGGTGTTGAGCCAGATAAAGCCGATGGGCGCAACTTCTCTCGGCGCGATCACGCCGCTTATATTGAGCAGAAAGGTCCCGGCTAGCGCCACTAACATCGAGATGACCAAGAGGGCGGGGTCGAGCCAGCCGGCGGGCAGGTTGCGGGCACGTTCAAACCACACCTGCGCGAGTTGGGCTACGACCAGAACGGTCAAGAACACGGCGATAAGCGGTAGATAGGTGAGAAACTGCGTGACGAGATAGTTGATGAGGCCGGTGCGCTGAAAGAGCCATAAAAAGATGAGCGTGATGACGACGCTACTGGTCACGCTCGGCATGTAGAACGCGGCGCGGAAAAAACCTAAGCCGCGCACCTTTTGGTTGAGAACGGCCGCCATCAGCAGTGCGCCGATAGTTTGCAAGGCCGTCACGACGGTTGCAAACACGACCGTGTTGAAAAGCGCGCGCAAGAAGTTGTCACTCTGAAACAGATTGATGTAGTTTTGCAGGCCGATAAATTCCAGATTGTTGATGTTGAAGAGGTTGTAGTTGGTAAAGCTAAAGACAACTGCGCGCACGAAGGCGTAGATGAAAAAGACGCCTAACGTGAGCAGAAAGGGCGCGAGGAAAAGGTAGCCTGCTAGCGCGTCCCGGAACCGCTGATTCATGGGGTCTCACCTCCAAAGCTAGGGGATTCGAACTTGTCATTGATGGGCGAAGTCACGCCGTACGAAAGCCGCACAAAAGGCTGTTAGCGGTTGGCCCTTAGGTATTAGCTAGAAGCCTTTGCTAAGAGCTAATCGCTAATACCTAACGGCTTGTTTAATACACTGTTAATTGAGTTTTACAACACTGTGTCACCCCGAGCGGAGCCCTTTACAGGATAGACTCCGCGCAGTCGAGGGGTCTCGCCCTTCACTCTCTGCCAGAGGAGAAGGCGGTCAGAGATTCTTTCATCAGGCGAAGCCAATCCTGTAAAGGGTGGAGTCTATCCTATGGTTTGCCGTAGGGCTGTCGCTACGCTCAGAATGACATCACTCATTCTTTAGTTGACGGTGTATTCAACCTGCTTTCATTCAGCTGTCCGACAGCGAGTGAATCAATGTCTACTGCGCCCGCTGGACTAGCGCGTCAACCTCGCTCTGCGCTTGCTCCAAGGCGGGCGTAACCTGAGCTTGACCCGTGGCGACGGCGTTAATGGCGGTGTTGACGGGCGTCACGAAGTCGGTGCCGACCGAGCCAAACTGATAGCTCTGGACGTTGCCGCGCGTCGCGCCCTCGTAGATGATGCGGTTAGCTCGGGCTTCGGGCGTGTCCTCTTGGAAGTAGGGGTTGTCCTCCAAGCTTTCGCGGCTGGGGATGGCGAGGCCGTTCTCCAAAACCCACTGCTGCGCCTTTTCACTCGTTAGCGCCTCTAACACGGTCAAGGCCGCCTCCTGATTGGACGAGTTGGCGTTGACGCCGTACGCCACCGTGTAGGTGTAGTTGCCGGTTTCGCCCGAGGGCGCGACGGGCAAAAAGGTGGTGCCGTACTGCAAGTTCGGAGCCGTATCGCGCAGGTAGCCCAAAATCCAGGCCCCTTCGATCGCCACCCCGGTGTTGCCGGTGCCGAAGCAGCCCCCCGCCCAGTCTTGACCTAAGTCGGTAGAGAGCACGGCCGCGCCCTCTTGCACCAGCCCGGTGTAGTAGTCAAAGGCGTCTACAAAAGCTTCATTTTGCAGGTTCGTGGAGCCGTCCTCCGAGAACGTCTGCCAGCCTTCGGCGAAAGCGAAGGGTCCCATGCGGGCGAGGTCGGCGACGACGCACGCGCCCTCGACGTCGTTGCCGAGTTCGCTGACGCCGCGCAGCTTCTCAGCGAAAGACTCCCAAGTGTCGTTTTCATTCGGATAGTCAACGCCCGCCTCGTCAAAGAGGTCTTCGTTGTAAAAAACCGCCAAGGTGTTGAAATCTTTGGGGATGCCGTAGACCTGACCGTCCAGAGTGAAGGGCTCCATGAGCGTGTCTATGAACGGCTCTGTATCCACCACGTCGTTGAGGGGAAGAACCGTACCCGTCGCCAGAATGCCGGGCGCGGTCTCAGCGGGGATGTAGAAGATGTCGCCCGCCGTGCCCGCGGAGAGGGCGTTGAAGAGCCCCGCATTGTAGTCACCCTCGACGGGCTCGTACTGAAGGGTGATGCCCTCAGCCTGTAAATCTTCACCGATCACCTCGTTGATAAGGCGGTTGACGATGGCCGGGTCTTGCCCGCCGTAGCCGGTGATGCGGACGGTCGTTTGACACAAGGCAGTTGAAGCTAAAAGTCCCAAAAGTAGCGTTACAGCAAGTTTCACGGTGTTCCTCCAGAGTGGGTAGAGTGCGAAGTTCGGGCGGACGGGTGGACATTACAGTTGGATCAAACTCACCTCCTCCAGCTCGTATTGCGCACCACGAGCTGCACGGGCATGACTTGGCTGCGCACGTTTTCGCCCCGCAAACCTTCTTGCAAAAGCGTCACGGCAACAGCGGCAATCTGAGCGATGTCTTGACGCACCGTCGTGAGCTTGTCCGCCACACCGGGTAAGTCGTCGTAGCCGACGACGGACACGTCCGCGGGAACGCGCAAACCCACGTCCTCTAACGCCGCAATGACCCCTAACGCCATCTCGTCCGACGCGGCGAACACCGCGCTAAAGCGCAGACCTTTTTCATGCGCCTTGCGAAGCGCCCGGTACGCGCCTAAAGAGGTGAATTCGCCGTCCAAGAGGTAGTCTTTGGAGAACTCGAGCCCCGCCTCCCCCAGCACCTCTTTGAACCCCTCATAACGGTCAAAGGAGGCTTGACTATTCGTAAATCCACTTACGTGAACGATGTCTCTATGTCCTAACTTGAGCAGATGCGCCGCCGCTTGTCTGCCGCCGTCTACATCGTCCGGTGCAACCGAGCGCACTTCGTCGCTGTGACCAATGAGGACGAAAGGGACGCCTTCTCGTTGCAGATACGCCACACGCGGGTCATCCTCGTACGCGCCCAAAAGCACCACGCCGTCGGTGAGATATTCGGGTAGCCCGTCCGCCCTCGAGGGAATCTCACGCAGCCGAAAGCCGTCGTTCTGCAGCTCCTCGACAAGATGCTCTAAAAAGAGCATGAAGTAAGGGATTAAGACCATGCGCCGCTCGCCCGTCGCCACGTGTAGCCCGATGCGCTTTCCCTGATTGGCGGAGAGTTCGCGGGCGGCGGCGTCTGGCTTGTAGCCAAGCTCCTCGATGGTGGCTAGCACTTGTGCTTTGGTCTGCGCTTTTACACCAGGACGCTCATTTAGTACGCGGCTCACCGTGCCCGTCGAGACGCCCGCCGCTCTAGCGACGTCGGCAATGGTCGTTTTGCTGGGTTTGGGTAGCGCCATGTGAACCTCGAGCCCATCCTCGATCGGGAGGTGAAGTTATCGCTTCTATACTTTTGTAACCGCTTACAATTTGGCTTTAGCGAAGCTTACGCCTTTGCAGTTCAACTTGTCAAGAGGTTGAACGAATTTGCGCGGTCCTCTTCCAATTAGCAATGCTATTCGCTCTAAATTTAGACAAGTAGAGGCTAGCGTCGAACTGAAAAATACGTTTTCGTAACCGGTTACAAAAAAGCTGTTAAGCAAGAGAACTCGAGCCACAATATAATCGAGAGGTGGCTCGAGTTCTCTAATTTGAATATGGATGAACGAGTTGCGTAACCTTTGGAGAAGCCCTACACCCTCGCTTGGTACTTCAAGGCTTCCATCAACTCTTCGACGATCGCTTCCGCGTCGCCGCGCTCCGCTGCTGTTACCACGTGATCGCGGATGTGCGAACGCAAGACCTGGTCGTTGACCTTGCTGAGTGCGCCTTGTACGGCTTTGACTTGCTTTAAGACGTCCACGCAGTACACGTCGGGGTCTTCGAGCATTCGCAAAACCCCCTCCAAATGCCCCTTCGCGCTCTTCAAACGGCGTGTCGCGTCTTGGCGCGTGTCGGCGTCCAGATGTAAGCAGTTCTCCCCGGCGGCCACCTCGCTACAGGGCGCGTTGCGTGTCGAGTGTGGCTTTGTAGCCTTCTTCTTCCACCATGCGGATGAGGAGTTGCACGTCGGGTGAGCCTTCGACCATCGCGGTGCCATTTTCTAAGTCTACGCTGGCGCTTTCCGTACCGGGGACGCCCTCGAGCGCCTCTTTAACCGCCTTCTGGCAGTGCTCGCAGGTCATCCCTTCGACGTTGAGTTTGATTTTTCTTTCTGGCATTGTATACTCCTGACATACCCCTGGGGGGGTGGGTTGTTAAGCGTAATAGACTACGCCGATTATAGCAAGCGTTTCGGGGACAGTGGGTTTGCCTCGCAGCAAAACGCGGCTTTATGAGTAGCACTGCAACCGACCTCTATAAAGCTAGGGGGAGGGGAGGTCGCTTTTAGTAGCTCAGCCGCAACGGATTCAACAACCGACTTTTAGCTCAACGCTTTAGGGGGAACCATGCAAGACGTTCAAACGATGCTCCAAACGCATCCGGCACCGATGAACCTAGACGCTCAGACTTTAGCGGAATGCGTCAAAGCGTGTTTTGATTGCGCCTCGACCTGCACTTCATGTGCCGACGCCTGCCTCGCCGAGGAGATGGTGGCGGATTTGCGCTTTTGTATCCGGCAAGACCTAGATTGCGCCGACATCTGCAACGCCACCGGGCGCGTGCTCTCAAGGCAGACCGAGCCGGACATGAAAATACTGCGCACTCAGGTCGAGGCGTGCGCTGCCGCCTGTAAATCGTGCGGCGATGAGTGCGAAAAGCACGCCGAGATGCACGAACACTGCCGCCTCTGCGCCGAAGCGTGCCGCCGCTGTGAGGAGAGCTGTCAGAGGGTGTTGCAGGTGCTGAACTGAGCATCGAACGGCGACGGAGAAGGGGCGACGCTCGAGTCCAAAGCGTCGCCCCTTCTTTTCAACTACTAACGCATCTAATTCTGCTGAGCTTGACCTTCATTTCCCCTGCTTAACCAGCGCCGTGCTGGGGGGAGCAAGAGGTAAACGAGTAGCGCGACGTCGAGCGTAAGCTCAAAAATTGTGAACGGTATACCGTAGTGCTCGGGGTCCCAGTAGCTCACCGGGCTCTGGAAGCGCAGGTCCCAGTTGAAGGGAAAGAGGATAAGGGGTCCGTCCATCGCGTGGGTCAAGATGTCGATGGTGGTGTGAACCAAACACGCGGCGAAGAACCAGAAGAGCCAGTGACCAATGCGAGTAGCCCTGGTCTCCGTTCGAGTAGAAAGGTCAGCATCTCGCCTCGCCCTCCCTCTTGAACTCCAGGTAAGACCGAGCCCAGCCAGCACGACCAGTGGCGCGTGCAAGAGGTTATGTAACCCCTTCCACCACAAGCTGTTGAAAAAGAGGTCATCGAACATCAGCTCAGCCGCCGCCCGCGCCTCCATCCCCATGAGCTGCGTGTAGTAGAGCCCGCCTCCTACCGAGAGTAGGTAAAGCGGAATATCCGGCGCAACCGAGCCCCAGAGCACTGCCGAAAGCGGCACGCCCCAATGCTTGCCGTACCCTTTGCGGAGCGCCGCGCCGATGAGTGCATGTGACGGGGTGTTCAAGGTAGTTCATTCTACATGGTTTATATGAAGAAATTGAATAGATGAAGCCGTTAGCGATTAGCGAAATTCGAAACCTAAAAGCCAATGGCTAACAGCCAAAAGCCCTGACAAAGTGAAAGTCACGGAGTACAATCCGCCTATTCCACCTCTTCAAACCCGTTATAGTGACGCCAGAGAGGTGAAACTTATGTCGGACTTTACGGCCTACCGCGTGGAAAAAGAGGGCGACGAGACGACGCGCTCGTTGCAAGAGCTTAACGTCAGCGACCTACCCGAAGGCGACGTGACCGTCAAGGTCGCGTACTCGTCGCTGAATTATAAGGACGCTCTGTCCGCCACGGGCAACCCCGGTGTGACGAAAAACTATCCGCATACCCCAGGGATCGACGCGGCGGGAACGGTTGTTTCCTCGAGCGTCGCCGATTTCGGCGAGGGCGACGAGGTCATCGTCACGAGTTACGACCTCGGCATGGAGACGGACGGTGGCTTTGGCGGGATGATTCGCGTGCCCGCCGACTGGGTGATTCCGCTGCCGCAAGGGTTGAGCTTACGTGAGTCGATGGTCTTAGGCACGGCAGGGCTCACCGCCGCGCTCTGTTTAGACGCGCTTTTAAGGCAGGGCTTAACGAAAGAGGACGGACCCGTCGTTGTGACGGGCGCGACGGGCGGTGTCGGCAGCGTCGCGGTGGCGCTTTTAGGCAAGCTCGGCTTCGAGACGGTGGCGAGCACGGGCACGAAGGAGGCGCATGACCTCTTGAAATCATTAGGCGCGTCCGAAGTCATAGACCGTCACGAGTTATCAGAAGAGCAGGAGCGCCCGATGCTCAAAAGTCGCTGGGGCGGCGCGGTTGACACGGTGGGCGGCACGACCCTAACGAACGTCATCAAGTCGCTCAAGTGGGGCGCGGCGGCGGCGGCGTGCGGGCTCGTAGCGGGACCGAAACTCGACCTCACGGTTTTCCCCTTTATCCTGCGCGGCGTCAACCTCTTAGGGGTGGACTCGGCGCAGTGCCCGATGGCGAAGCGCAAAGAGGTGTGGGCGAAGCTCGCGGACGAGTGGAAGCCCGACCTAGACGCCATCACGAATGAGATCACGCTGAATGAGCTTGACGACGCGGTGGACGTAATTTTGCAGGGGCAGACGCAAGGGCAGACGTTAGTTAGACTAGGGGGTTAAGCTAGGGGGTTAGGCTAGGGGCGTAAAGAGGTGATTAGCGCTCAGCCGCACGACCTTGTTAGGCGCTACTTCGTTCTCTACGCATCTCGTTCACTATGTCTGTATTTTCCAAAGAGGTCTTCCTTGCACTCCTTTTGACCTTCTCTATTCACGGAGTCTCTATGTCTGAGCAAACGTCCGAACCAACCGAGCAAGTGCAGAGCAGTCAAGAACGTTCACCCGAGGACTTAGGTGTCGTGAACGGCGAACTTGCGCCCTGCCCGAATAGCCCGAACTGCGTCTCGACGCAAGCGCCGCAAGATGACCTTGCGCATCACATCGCGCCCGTTCCCTTCGAAGACATGCCGAGCAACGTGATGAACCGCATTGTCCAAGAGGTCACGCGCCTTCCGCGCACGCGCATCGTTAAGCGGGACGGCAACTACTTGCGCGCCGAATTTCGCAGCCGCATCTTCGGCTTTGTGGACGACGTGGAGTTCTACTTAGACACCGGAAACAACCTCATCCACTTCCGCTCGGCGGCGCGGCGGGGCTACGGCGACTTCGGCGTGAACCGCGAGCGGATGGAGGAGCTTTCGGAACTGCTCAGCCCCTAATCGGCAAGCTCACCCGGCAGAAAAACAACCTCGTCACCCACGCGGATGGTGCCGCCTTGCAAAACCCTCGCCAAAATTCCTCCGTGACCTCTCATCACGTTGTAGCCGCCTTCGCCTAGCGTCTCTTCCATCCTCGAGCACGGGTGACATAGCCCCGACCCTTCAAAGATGGCCTCGCCGATTTTGAACCGCTTGTCTTTGAGCGCCAAGAGGTTGACGCCTGACACGACCAAGTTACGCCGCGTGTCCTCCGGCACAACCTCGCGACCCATCATCGCGGAGAGCGCCGGGAAGTGCTCTGCCTGGATGAGCGTCACCTGGCGCTTGCTCTGCATGTTGACCTCTTTGCGCTTCGTGCGGTGGTCGCCCGCGAGTCCTAATCCTGCGATGACCTCTGTTTCTTCCACACGCTCGACCTGACCTCTCCTTTCGGTGCGGAGGGTGATGTGCTTGAGGCTACCTTTTTGCGGCACCGTGTTCATGAGTTCTTGGATGGTCATGGGGCTCATTGTAGTCTTGCGAGACTCGCTCGTCAGTAGGGGCGGGTTTGAAACCCTCCCCTATACAACGCCACCTGAAAATGCGCCTAACAGAGCGCAGTCCCGTAGGGGGAATTCATGAATTCCCCCTGCGCCGTCCGTGAGATTCACACTATCCCTCGACTTTTGAACGATGCTTCCCCAAAACGACATACGCCAGCACCGCCCCAGGCAGCAAAAAAGCGTAGCCGATTAAAATCGCAGGCGTGAGCCCGAGCGTACTCTGCAACGCGCCTAGCCCGAGGTAGAGCACGCCCGCCGTACCCCAGGTCAAGCCCATCAACATCCCCGAGGCGGTGGCGACCGCGTGCGGCGCGAGGTCTTGGGCGCTCACGACCAGAAGTGGAATCGCCGCGTTCGCCATCAATCCGGCGAGCGCCACGTTGACGAAGAAGAGCGCCGAACCCGTCGGCACGAAGAGCGTCGTCGCCATCAAGGGAAGTGCCAAAAGGATGCTCCCGACTACTAACAGGCGGCGGCTCACCTTATCGTCTAGCGCTCCCGAAATCACCACGCCCAGAGCCGCCGCCGCGTTGTAAACCCCTAGCGTCCAGCCGATCATCACGCTGTCGCGTGCGAACCCCTGCGCCACTAACCAGAGCGGCATCGCGTTGAGAAAGGTCACGTACGCGAGCGAGCGCAGCACGCCCACCGCGCAGAGCACGCCGATGGGTCCCATAAAGAGGTCTAAGTCGAAGAGTTTAGGGCGGCGATGCGCGGGCGACTTCGCTTGAGGCGGCGCGAAGAAGAGCAACACCAGCCCGATGAGCACGCCCGGAAGCGCCAAGTAAGGCACCGCGCTCGTCCCGTAGTTGGCGATGACTGCTAGCACAACGACGGGCGCAACTGCCGAGCCGAAGGGTCCGCCTGCCGTAAAGATGCCGACGCTCAGCCCTTCCCTACGACTTGCCGCTCTCACCATCGAACTCGCCGCCGGGTGAAACGCCGCCGAGCCGAGCCCGCCCACCGCCAAGAGGAGCACCAAAATCCACACGCTCGGCGCGACCGCCAAGAGGCTCATCAAAACCGAGCCCGCGATGAGACCTAGCGCTGCTAGTCGCCGCTTGCCCCAGCGGTCTGAAAGTGCACCCATGACGGGTTGCAGCACGTTCGAGGAGATGGAGACCACCGCGACGAAGCTCGCCAAGACCGTCTCGCTCAGGGTAAAGCGGGCTTGGAGCGTCGGCAAAAGTACCGACAAGATGTTGGCGAAGGCGTCGTTGGCGCTGTGCGCGAGGACTAAGAGGAGTGAGAGCCCCGTACCCGTGATGACGGCGTTGCGGCTTGCGCTGGATTTTGTGGCGGATTTCGAGGAAGCCATGAGGACACTCTACGGCGGTGAAGAGGTCAAGGCTTAGTTGTACCGCTACAGAGAGGTTTACGGAAACGTAAAGGGATAGTGCAGGTGTCGCGGACGGCGTAGGGGGGATTCATGAATCCCCCCTACGAAGCGCTGTATTCAAATGTAGATGTGGTGCGGCGCTGTGAAGGGGTAAGTCAAACCTGTCCCTCCTGTCCTTGTAGGTCTAAAGTCTTAGAAACACTTGGGGTCAAAGGCGGATGGAACCTCTCCGGCAGGGGTCTAAACTCGAGCTAGGAGGTCGTCATGACTTATCGAATGAGCAATTTCTCTGAACAACGAAGAGGTCACACGTGAGCCGGGTCGCGTTAATCACCGGCTCGAGCCGCGGCTTAGGCTTGACCTTAACCGACTTTTTGGCGGCGCAAGGCTACGACTTGGTGCTCACAGCGAGAGACCAAGAGGTTTTGGAAAAGAGCGCAGCCAAACTTAGAGAGACGGCAAGAGGTCGCGTGATTACGCTCGCGGGTGATGTAAGTGAAGCAGAACATCGCAGCGCTTTAATAGAAAAAGCTGAAGAACTTGGCGGCTTAAATTTGCTCGTCAATAACGCTTCGGACTTGGGACCGAGCCCGCAACCTCTTCTAAAAGACTATCCGTTGGAGAGGTTAGAGCGCCTCTACCACACAAACGTCTTCGCACCTCTCGGACTTATCCAAAAGGCGCTGCCTTTACTCAGAGATGGCGGATTGATTGTGAACCTCTCCTCGGACGCCGCTGTCGGCGCTTACGAGGGCTGGGGTGGGTACGGCTCGAGCAAAGCCGCTTTGGACCTCTTGAGCGCAACCCTCGCCAACGAAGGCGTAAGTGCGGTGAGCGTAGACCCCGGCGACATGCGCACCGCGATGCACCAAGCGGCGTTTCCGGGTGAGGATATTTCAGATAGACCTCTTCCCGAGGTGACGCTGCCCTTTTGGGCGTGGCTGTTGGGGCAAGACCCCAAAGAGGTCAGTGGAGGGCGCTTCCAAGCGCAAGGTGAGCGTTGGGAGACGCGACAAAGAACCGAGCAAGAGGTGTCCGGGGAGGTTTTAGGATGAAGTTGGCGGAGTTGGATTTCCCCAGACCTCAATCTCTCCAAGCCGCCGAGCCCGCCGAATTCCGCTTAGGTTCTAGGGACAAGGTAAGGCTGCTCGTCAGCACACAGAAAGAAACAGGACGAGGTCATCACCACAGCCGCTTCGCAAATCTAGCCAACTTCTTAGACACAGGTGATTTACTCGTGGTGAACCGCAGCGCCACGCTGCCCGCGAGTTTGCCCGCCGAGGGGAGCGTCGGACCTTTTATCCTCAACCTCTCGACGCGCTACAGCCTCGGAACGAGTGACGCAAGTGATGGAGCAGAGGTGTGGCTTGCCGAGCCGAGGTGGAGCTATGACAAGGCGGGACCTCTTCCTCTTAAAGCTGGCGAAACGTTTCGCGCCGCAGGTTTGAACGCCACGCTGCTCCGACCTCATCCCGGAATGCCGAGGTTGTGGTTTGTCCGCTTGGAAGGTGACGTGTCCGCCGCCATGCAGCGCCTTGGCAAGCCGATTCGCTACGGCTACGTGGAGAAGCCCTATCCGCTTTCTACGTACCAAACCATTTTCGCTGACACCCTAGGTACAGATATAGGCAGCGCTGAGATGCCCTCCGCCGCGCGACCTTTTAGCGAGAAAGTCTTGGCGTGTCTGACAAATAAAGGCGTCGGGTTAGAAAAAATCACCCTCCATACAGGCGTGAGTAGTCTCGAGATGACTGAAAACGATATCGAGAATCACACCCTCTTCGCCGAACCGTTCGAGGTCACACAAGAGGTCGCCGAGGCAGTCAACGAAACGAGGGCAAGAGGTCGCCGCGTCATAGCTGTCGGGACAACCGTCGTGCGGGCTTTGGAGTCGGCATGGGACGGCGAAAAGACGCGAGTGGTAAGAGGGTTCACGCGCCACTACGTCCATCCAGGGCGCAGTGTGGACGCGGTGGACGGTCTTTTGAGCGGCTTTCACGACCCCAAAGCGAGCCACTTGGCGATGCTCTACGCGCTAGCGGGCAAAGACCTCATCCGGGAGGCTTACGCCGAAGCGGTGAAAGCGGGCTACTTGTGGCACGAATTTGGCGACAGTCACCTCATCTTGCCGGAGAAGAGGTCGGAAAGGGGTTCTGCGTGATTCAAGGACTCGACCATGCGGCGATCTGCGTTTCAGATATTGAGAAGTCGGTAGCGTTTTACCGCAACGTTTTAGGAATGCGGGTGGTGGACTCGAGACCTCTCACCTCCTCCTACCTCTGGCTCAACTTCGGTCCGGGTCAAACGCTCAACCTGACGCTCGCGCCCGAGCAGACGCCGAAGGTATTGGCGGAGAAAACAGGTCTCGACCTCTCCGCCCACCTCGCGTTTCGTGCGCCAAGAAGCTTTTTGACACAACTCAAGCCTAAGCTGGAAGACCTCGACGTGCTCAAGCGTGAATCCGCCACCGGGCTCTACTTCACCGACCCTGACGGGAATTTCTTAGAGGTGACCTGCTGGCGCGAGCACGCGCTCAAAGAGGCGGGACAAGCACATTGGTAAGCTTGACGCTATGAGGAGAAGCAATGCCTAACTTCATCTGTATCACTTGCGGCACGCAGTTCGCCGCGACGGACGCGCCACCCGAGCACTGCCCCATCTGCGAAGACGAGCGGCAGTACGTCAATCAGGGCGGGCAGCAGTGGACGACGTTGGACGAACTGCGAAAAGACCATCGCAACCGTATCGAGACGCTGGGGTCCAACCTCACAGGCGTCGGCACCGAGCCCAAGTTCGCCATCGGGCAGCGGGCGCTTCTGGTGCAAACGGACGAGGGCAACCTCTTGTGGGACTGCGTCAGCTTGCTTGATGACGCGACGGTTACAGCACTGAACGACTTGGGCGGTGTACAAGGGGTTGCGGTTTCGCATCCGCACTACTACAGCTCGGTGATCGAGTATGCTCGAGCTTTTAACGCCCCGGTCTACCTCCACGCTGCTGACCGCGAGTGGGTCATGCGCCCTAGTCCAGAGATTGAGTTCTGGGACGGCGAACAAAAAGACCTCTTCGGCGGTTTGACGCTTCTCCGCTTAGGGGGTCACTTCGCCGGGGGCACGGTTTTGCACTGGTCTGACGGCGCAGACGGACGCGGCGCTCTTCTTACAGGTGACATCATCCAAGTCATCCCCGACAGAACGTTCGTCAGCTTCATGTACAGCTATCCCAACCTCATCCCGCTTCCCGCTAGAAAGGTCGAGCACATCGCCGAGAGCGTCCGACCTCTTGCCTTCGAGCGTATCTACGGTGCGTGGTGGGACGCAGTGGTGAAAGAGGACGCGAAAGACGCGGTGCGACGTTCGGCGGAGCGTTACATCAGGGCGATTGAGCCGTGACCGAAGCAAGTTTTGCGAGTTGGATGCAGCGTCTGGGTGAGGCTTGGGAGAACCGGGACGCCCAGGCAGCCGCTAACCTCTTCAGTACGGACGTTTCTTACCGTGAGGATCCTTTTGGCGAACCGCTTAGAGGACGTGAAGAGGTCGAGAGGTATTGGCGAGAGATGATCGCGGAGCAAGAAGAGGTCAGCGTATCGTTTGAGGTTTTAGCGGTGACGGCTGAGCGGGCGGTGGTGAACTGGCAAGCACATTACACCGACGCGAAGACGAGAGAGCGAGCCGTAGTCAACGGCGTGAGCGTCGGAAGATTCAATCGTGAAGGGTTGTGTAGAGAGTGGCTCGAGTGGTGGCATAAAGACATATCCTGAAGGGTCAATAGTACCGCAAACTTTGGTATACTGCGCGGTATGAAAACCAGTATCACCTTGGACGCTAAGCTTCTAAACCGTATTGACGACGCGCTTTTGGAGAGCGAGTCTCGCAGCGCTTTCTTTCTCGATGCGGCGCGGCAGCTCGTGCAAAAGCGCGAACGCGCCAAGAGGGACGCGCGTGACGCGGAACGCTTGCAGGGTAGCGCGGACGCGCTGAACGAAGAAGCACACGACACCCTGAGCCTTGTCGGGCAGGTTTTTTAGGAGGAGAGTCAAGAGCAGCCGTGAAGCGCGGGGACCTCTACCGCGTCAAGCGCCCCAACACACCCGATAAAGACCCCCGAGCCTACCGAGTTTACGTGGTCGTGAGCCGTCAGGTGCTGCTAGACTCAGCCTACTCCACCGTCATCTGTGCGCCCGTCTATTCACGCTATGATAAGGATTCCGATTGATTCGCTAACATAGCGAATCAATCCGAGCGGAAAAGAGCCTTTAGCAGGGCGTACCATGCCGTTATTAACACGCTGACTCGATGACCAGATGCGTCGCGCGTGGACCGCTCCCGCTAGACCTGCTGCTAAAGGCTTCTCTGCGAGAAGGAACAAAGATTTACGTAGTTTTCGCCCTTGCGAAACGGACTCGAGTGTATGGACTATCATCGAACGCTTTTCTCGGTGATAGGGAATTAAACGGAATCCGTATGACGCGCTGAGCACGCAAGTTGCCGTCGGGATTGACGAGGGGTTAAAGCGCAGCTCGAGCGTTCACTGTGACACCCTCGTCAGCTTGCCAAAATCTGTGCTGACAAACTACGTAGGTAACTTGGGAGAGGATACTCTGTCCGAACTCGGTCAAGCGCTCCGCGTAGCCCTTTCGCTTGAAGATACGTTTTGAAGAGGGATTACGTGAGCAGTGGCACAAAACAGCAATGAGTTGAAAGCAATGAGCAATGAGTCTAAAGGTTTTTACTCATTGCTCGTTCCTCATTGCTCATTGCTTCTCAAAGTCAAAGAATAAGCAACCCCAACGTGATGAGGACGCCCGAAACAAGCAGCGCCATCACGCAAAACCCCATTACATCCCGCGCTTCTAACCCGGCAATCCCAAGCGCAGGCAAGAGCCAAAACGGTTGTACCATGTTGCTCCAGGCGTCGCCCCACGCCACACCCATCGAGACTTTGGCGAGGTCTGCGCCTAACTGCTCCGAGGCTTGAATCATGATGGGACCTTGCACCGCCCACTGCCCGCCGCCCGAAGGCGTAAAGAAGTTGACCACGCCGCCGCTGATAAACGACCAGAAGGGCAGCGTCTGCGCCGTCGAGACCGCCACGAACCAGCCCGCGATAATGTCCACCAAGCCCGAGCTGTCCATCATGCCTAAAATCCCGGCGTAGAAGGGGAACTGCAAGATGATGCCCGAGCTACCTTTGACCGCTTCGATGAATGAGGCGATGTAGTTGCGCGGTGTGCCGTGCAGGAGGATACCCAGCATAAAAAAGATGAAAATGACGATATTGAGCCCCAACCCGCCGCCCGCCGCGAAGTAGCTGAAGAGGTAAGCGAGCCCGCCGACGCCGATAATTATAGAGAGCCAGGGGGTAGTCTCGAGCGTCTCCGCTGGCGTCCCGCGCAGGTCGTCCGCGTCTACCTCGTCCTCCTCTAACTTCGCCGCGTCCACGACGACCCGCTCACCCTCGGCAGGCAGCATCAGTCTATTGGTGAGCGGCAACGCGATGAGGAGCGCGGAAACGATGACGAGGTTATACACCGTGAAAATCGTCTGTGAGGTCGGGATGACGCCCATCTGCTCCGCTAAGAAGTGCCCTTCGGTAGCGATGACTAAAGGGATTGAGCCTGAGAGCCCGGCGTGCCACACCAAAAAACCGCTGTACGCCGCCGCAATCAGCAAGCGGTAGTCCACGTTTTCGACCTGCCGCGCCATCTCTTTAGCTAAAAGCGCCCCGACGATGAGCCCGAAGCCCCAGTTGAGCCAACTGGCGACGACGGCGAAGACGGTTGTGATCATGACCGCGTTGCCCGCGTTCCCGGCGCGTTTGGCGACCGCCTCGAGCCCACCTTTCACGAGCGCCGTACTCGCCAGCGCGTAGCCCGTCACCAAGATGAGGACCATCTGCATGGAAAACTCTAAAAGCCCGAAGAACCCGTCACCCCAAAACGTCACCATCTGCAGAGGATTCGAGCCCGTTAAGAGGAGTCCCGCAGCGTACACGATAAGGCTCAGGATAATCGCCAGCACCCAGGGGTCGGGTAAAAAGCGCTGCATCACGGTTACAAAAAAGCTCGAGAGTCGCCGCATGGTGGTTCTCCTTCAGGTTGAATTGAGGACAGCGTAGCAGAATTTGGTAAAAAGAGTAGACAGTAGTCAGAATTCGGTAGACAGTAGAAGGTGTGGGCTGGATTCTAATCCCTGACCCCTTTCACGCCGCAGGAGCCACATGAACGTACAGGACCTATCAGCTCGCAACCTCGAACAGCGCCTCAGCGAACTCTCCACCCTGAATGCCGTCGGTGACATCTTGAACGCTGAGGGTGACTTTTCGGTGGCGGCTCAGCGTGCTTTGAAACGGCTCGTGGACCTCTTAGACCTCAAGGCGGGCTGGGTCTTTCTAACCCGCGTCTCGCAGGGTGACAGCCACCAGGGGAGCTTCCGGGTTGCTGCGGTAACGGGCTTGCCGCCCGCGCTGAGCCGCGACGATAACGCACCTCTTTGCGGCGGCAGTTGTGACTGTCAGTGGCTCTTTAAGCAAGGTAAGTTGGATAGAGGTGTCAACATCGTGCACTGCAGCCGCTTAGAAGCGGCGACGGAGGATAAAGAGGGCTTGGAAATTCACGCCAGTATGCCGCTTTTAGGGCAGAGCGGTCCGGTCGGGATTCTCAACCTCGCGGCGGCAGGGCGCGAGCGGTTTGACGCGGACACGCTGGCCTTTTTGACGACGGTGGGGCGGCAACTCGGCACGGCGTTCGAGCGTTCTAAACTTCAAGCCGAACGGGAGCGTGAAGCGCGGTACGCGGCGACCTTGGAGGAGCGCCAACGCCTCGCCACCGAGATGCACGACTCGGTGGCGCAGCTTCTCTTCGGGGCGGAGTTGTCTCTCAAGGTCGCGCAAGAGGGACGGGGCGAGCAGCAGGAACGAAGTTTGGCGAGAGGTGCTGAACTAGTGAATCATGCGTTAGGCGAACTGCGCGGCTTGGTCGAAGTGCTGCGCCCCGCCGACCTCTCGCAAGGCTTGCCGAGTGCGCTCTCACGGTTGGCGCAGCGCACGCAAGAGACGGGGGTGAAGGTGCACCTCGAGACCGAACCCCTCACGCTAAGCGAACGCCACGCCGAAGCGCTTTACCGCGTCGCCCAAGAAGCGCTGCATAACGCGCTCAGACACGCGGGTGCAAACAATATTTGGATTCGTCTGATGCGAGATGGACAAGAGGTCACATTGAGCATCGAGGACGATGGGCGAGGGTTATCTGAAGAGGTTGAGTATGGGCTCGGACTCAGAAGCGTGAGGATGCGGGCTGAATCGCTCGGCGGGAGGCTCGAGCTGACCTCTTCTCAAGGGTTGCGCCTCGAGGTCACACTCCCCAATGGCTGAGACCCCCAACGCCCGCCTCGTGATTGTGGATGACCACCCTATCGTGCGCGAAGGCTTAAAGGCGTTTTTGGAACTGCAAAACTTCGAAGTCGTAGGCGAAGCGGGGGACGCGGTTTCTGGGCTCGAGTTGGTGAATAGAACGCAACCCGAACTGGTCCTTTTAGACGTGCAACTCCCCGGCGAGAACGGATTACGGCTCCTGCCCAAACTCTTGAGCTTAGCGTCACCTCCTAAAGTCCTTATGCTGACGAGCTTTTTAGAAGAGGATTATCTGCGTGAGGCTCTTCGTCTAGGCGCGTCGGGTTTTTTGGTCAAACATTCGGGACCGGATAGGCTCGCGGACGCCCTTCGCGCTGCTTTAAGAGGTGAACTGCCGCTCGACCCAGAAGCGACGAGGATGCTCGCACAACCGTTTGACGACCCGCTAGGAAGTTTGACCTCGAGAGAGCGTGAGGTCTTAAATCATCTCGCTGAAGGCATGAGTAACAAGCGCATCGCGTCAGCTTTAGGCATCGCGGAAAAGACGGTCAAAGTGCATGTGAGCAGTATTTTCGCCAAGTTGGGCGTCAAAGACAGGGTGCAAGCGGCGCTCTATGCGAAGGAGAGAAGGTTGTAGGAGCAATGAGTACCGAGCAATCCAGTCGAGCTGGACGGTACGGTGAGCAACGAGTGAAAGGCTTTAGACTCATTGCTTGGAACTCATTGCTCATTGCTCTTAGACGCTCTAAACTCTCGCTAAGCGCAACGTCCCTAACGCCCTCCACTGGTTGTGGTATGACTAACGTAACCTCTCGAGGAGACCTTACTTATGCCCACTCATTCCGTGACGATCGGCAGTGAACAGCGCGACCTTCCTATCATCAACGTCGGCGACGTCTCCGTAGCGCTTCTCAACCTCTTGGGTGACACCAAACTCACCGAAGCGGCGGCGGACGAACTCCTCAAGCAGATGCCCGAGAACGTGGACACGTTTGTGACGCCCGAGGTTAAAGCGGTGCCTTTAGCCCACGCGATGAGTGCACGCACAGGCATTCCTTATGTCGTCGCTCGCAAAACGGAGAAGCCTTACATGATTGATGCGGTGAGTAAGAGCGTCGTCTCAATCACCACGGGCAAACCGCAGAATCTAGTGATTGACGGCTCGAACAAGCCGCAGATAGAGGGTCAGCGCGTCGCCATTGTGGACGACGTGGTGAGTACCGGCGAGACCTTGCGCGTGCTGAGCGAGCTGATTGATGAAATGGGCGGGAAAGTCGTGGCGACCTTTGCGGTCTTGACCGAAGGCGATGAGCGCGATGACGTGATCACGCTCGGGCATCTGCCGCTCTATCCCGAAGACGCAGGCAAATAATTCAGTAGGGGCGATTCATGAATCGCCCCTACGCCGCACGAGTGAAGTGTGGTGGAGCGAGCGGCGCAGGGGCGAATTTGAAACCTATCTCTGCGTCATCTTAGCTTACAAGGAGAAGCCATGCGCCCAGCCCTTATTAAAGGCACGCTGCTCGTAACGAGTACCCTCACGGTGATGTCGGGGGCGACGATTTCTCCCTCATTACCTGCAATTCAGGCGTTTTTTTCGGACGTGCCCAGCGCTGACTATTGGGTGCGCTTGGTGCTGACGATGCCCGCGCTCTTTATCGTCATCGGTGCGCCTATCGCGGGCGTGCTCACGGATAGTTGGGGGCGCAAAGGGCTTTTAACCGTGTCGGTGGTCCTCTACGGATTTGCAGGCGCGTCGGGGGTTGTGCTAGACAGCCTATGGGCGCTCCTCGCCGGGCGTGCGCTTCTAGGTCTGGCGGTAGCGGGCATCATGACGACGGTCACGACGCTTTTCACCGACTATTACGAGGGCGACGAACGCGCCCAGCTTTTGGGGTTGCAAGCGACCTTTATGAGTTTGGGCGGCGTCCTCTTTCTATCTTTGGGCGGCGTGCTGGCTGATCTGAGTTGGCGCTTTCCCTTTCTCATCTACCTCTTCGCCTTTGTCCTCTTGCCCTTTATCGCCTTCGCGCTGTACGAACCAGAACGTCAAACAGATAGCGGCAGTGGCGCACCTCTTTCACACCTCCCGTGGCGACTGCTGAGCATCATCTACGGGGTGGCGCTCGTCATGCAAGTGGTGTTTTACACCGTGCCCGTGCAGCTTCCTTTCTACTTGGAGCAACTCCTCAGCGCCAGCGCCACCCAGAGCGGTCTCGCCATCGCCGCCGTAACGGTTTTCAGTGCTATCGCTTCGACCTTTTACGGCAAATTCCAAAAGCGCTTTGGCTTCATCGTTATCTTAGTCGTGTCGCTCGCGGTGATGGGTGCAGGCTACATGGTGATCGGGGCGGGTAGCGGCTACCTCGTCATCATGACGGGTCTCGCTTTGGGCGGCGTCGGGCTCGGGCTGATGATGCCGAACCTCAACACGTGGCTCTCGGAGCGCGTACCCGACCGCCTCAAAGGACGCGCGCTCGGCGGGCTGACGCTGTTCTTTTTCCTGGGGCAATTTCTCTCGCCCATCGCGACGCAACCGCTCGCGAATGAGGTAGGGCTGGCGCTAATGTACGTCGTAGGAGGCGCGTCGCTCATTTCGTTAGCGATTCTCTTCGCGCTTTTAAGGCAACCCGTCATACGGGTGGCGCGGGCGGCTGAAGGGAAGTCGTGATGAATGCTTACCGTATCGTCTCTCGAGCCTAACTTACACATAATAAGCGTAGTACACAAGTAAGTGAAACTGTAGACTCACCCCCTTGACACGATGAGGACGGGGTTCTCAGGGTTTCTCTCATGGTGAAGCGTGTACTGAAGCGGCTTTCTCTCTTCGTGAAGTAGAGAAATTTCTAAACTCCAAAATGCTATGATGTCCTACTCACTTCGTCTCGCCTCTTCCCACCCTGTCTCGCCCTCCCTCACCTCTCTAGGAGCCTCCCTTGCCCAGTGATGCTAAAGAACGCATCCGCGAACGCCTCGACATCGCCGAGGTGGTGGGGGAGACGGTTGCCCTCAAACCGTCAGGCAAGGGTCGCTTAAAGGGGCTCTGCCCGTTTCACAGCGAGAAGACGCCCTCATTTCACGTGCTTCAAGATAAGGGCTTCTACTACTGCTTCGGCTGTCAGGCGAAGGGCGACGTCTTTGATTTCGTGATGCAGACGCAGAACGTCCAGTTCTACGAGGCGCTCTCGTATTTAGGGCAACGCGCAGGCGTCGAGGTCACGCCCGCCACGCCGCAGACTAATAAGCGCCGCGACCTCTTCGACGTGAACAAGGTGGCGCTCGAGTTCTTCCGCGCCCATTTGCCCGGCGTCGCCGAAAACTACCTCTTAGAGCGCAGGCTGACACCGGAAAGTATCGAGACGTTCGAACTCGGTTTCGCGCCCGAAGGCTGGGACAACCTCTTAAAGTACGCGCTGAATAAAGGCGTGCCCGAACAGGACCTCTTAGATGCAGGGCTCCTCGCCGAGTCGGGCTCGGGGCGGCGCTACGATAGGTTCCGAAACCGTGTCATGTTTCCTATCAAGGACTATCTCGGGCGGACGGTGGGCTTTTCGGGGCGTGTACTGGACGACTCGCTGCCTAAGTACATGAACACACCGGAAACCGACATTTTTAATAAGGGCGAACTCCTCTACGGCTTAGACCTCGCCAAGAGCGCCATTCGCGACTCGGGCGAGTGTATCGTCGTTGAAGGGTATATGGACGTGATTGCGCTTCATCAGACGGGCTTTGAAAACGCGGTGGCAGCTTTGGGTGCAACCCTGACCGCCGAACAAGCCGCGCAACTGAGCCGCTTAGACGTGTCCAAACTCCTCCTAGCGTTCGACGCGGACGAGGCGGGGCAGCGGGCGGTTTTATCAGGCTTGGAGCAGTCCGTCGGGCGGCAGTTCTTGGTACGGGCGGTGCGCGTGCCCCACGGCAAAGACCCTGCCGACGCGGTGCTGGGCGGCTTCATTGATGAATTTCGGGGTGCGCTCTCGGGCGGCGTGTCCGAAGTCGAGTTTCGCTTTCAGAGCATGTTGGCGAAGTACGACAGAAACACGGTGGAGGGCAAAAAAGCCATCTTGCAAGACCTTTTACCCGCGCTACAACCGCGCGATGTCTTTGACCCCGTCGCCACCGAGATGCGCCGCTTAGTCGTCGACCACTTGAAGATTGAGGGCTCGCGTTTAGACGAGTGGGTCAGCTCGAGAACGCGCCGACGTAATACTTTGAGTGAAACGCAGGTCAAAGGGATGCAGCGCCAGGGGAGCACGTCGCAGGTGGCGGTCATCGAGTTAGAGACCATCGCCCTCTTGCTCCTAGAGCCCTACCGCCTCCGCGAACGGTTGCTGACGCTCGAGGCGTCGCTACCCGCCGAAGGCGACTCCCTCCTGCGCGAATTTCACGCGATTTGTGAGGCTGAAGACTACGACGACCAGCGCGTCTTACTCCACTACCGCGAGCGCGACGAAGGGCGCATCCTCTTCGAGCGGCTTTTCGCGGAGCGGCGCGACGAGGAGATGCGCATTGACGTGGACGGGCATCTTCAGAAGTCGCTCTCACGCTTACGCGAACTCTACCTCACGGGCGAAAAGGAGAACCAGCGCAAGCGCCTCTTGGAGCGGATGCAAGAGGTCAGCTCGTACCTGACCGACCCGAATTTGCCCACTGACAAGCTCCAGCAGTACTACGCCGAACTCAAAGAGATCAACGCGATGCTCTCGGCAAGGGACGCCGAGAGAAGGATGCGCGTTCCGGCAGGGTATACGAAGAAGCGGCGGTAGAAAAGCGCTAAAATAAAGTTATGAGCACCGCGAAAGTTCTCGACTTCGTGAGCATAGAGGAATACTTGGAAGGTGAAAAGACCTCTCCAGTTAAGCACGAGTACGTTCGTGGGCGGCTCTTTGCGTTTGCGGGCGCAAGCGATAGACATGTTCGCATCATCATTAACCTAATCAAGCGCTTGGACGACGCAAGCCAGCAAAAAGGCTGCCAACTCTACACCACCGACATGAAAGTGCGTATTCCCGAAGGGCGCTTTTACTATCCCGACCTGCTCGTCACCTGTGAACAGGAAAACGACGCCTATTACAAAGAACACCCCTGTCTCATCGTGGAGGTTTTGTCTCCCTCGACATCTGGTATAGATAGACGCGAGAAAGCCGAGGCGTATTTTACCCTGCCTAGTCTGACCAGCTACATCATGATTGACGCGCAGACACCACATGTCGAGGGCTATATCCGCACGCCTGAGGGCTGGAAAGCGCAGGTGTGGCGTGAAACGGATGAGGTTGAGTTCGGGTGTCTTAAGACCTCTTTAGCTTTCTCGGATATTTACACGGGTCTCTAAACGTATCTACTTGCTGTTCGGCGGCGCTGTAGGGTGAGAATAGAGGTGGGTTGAAAGCAACGAATCTATCATTCCACTTATACGGGTTCCGATTGATTACTGCATAAACTCTTGCAAAGTTGGTTCCGTTTCCGACGGGAGTACTGCTGTGAAGCTCATCGGAATCCGTAGTCTTTTCAATTATAGCAAGTATCATTTGGTTTGAGCCAATCTGAGAGGAGAGCGCACGCTCTAGCACGCACTTAGTTGTGATGATACTTTTGCCGGAGGCAAAACTTCGTAAGCGTGATTCAAACTCAGTACTTGCGTTAATCGCTATAGTACTCTGTCGACTAAAAGATGAATCATGTCATTCTGAACGCAACGAAGTGGAGTGAAAGAATCTCGTCTTTTATTCCCAACCAGCCGAGACTGCAAGACGAGACCCTTACGCCTTCGGCTCAGGGTGACATCAGTAAGAAGTATCAATACTTAGTTGACAGTGTAATAGTTACACTCGGGTCAATTCTTACGGGAATCACCGAGAACCGTATTAACCGCTTCTCGAGCGCCAAAATACCCCTCTAGCCGCCGATGGTGCCTACCTCTGCATCTGGAAACGCCGTATTCTCGCCCACCTCACGCCACTGCGCAAGCTCTTCGTTCATCTCCGAAAGCTTCTTCTCCCACAGCCCGTAAGCGTCCGCGCCGAGCATGAGGCGTAGCGGGGGCGTGTCGCTCTCTACCGTTTGAATCATCGCGAGCGCCGCTCTACGCGGATCGCCGGGCTGCTGACCGCTGCTGCCGTAAAGATACTGACGAATAGGCTCGATAACGCTCTCATAGGCGTCGATATTTTCTTCGGGTTGCATATTCGCGTCGCCCGCGAACTCGGTACGGAACGCGCCCGGCTCGACGATGGTCACAAAGATGCCTAGAGGCGCGACCTCATCGCGGAGGCTCTCCGAGAAGCCCTCGAGCGCAAACTTCGACGCGCAGTAGAGCGAGAAGCCGCCTACAGCGGCGAGACCGCCGACGCTCGAGATGTTTACGATGTGTCCGCTTTTTTGCTCACGCATTACGGGAAGCGCCGCGCGAGTCATCTCTACCGCGCCGAAGAAGTTGACCTCCATCTGAGCCCTAAGTTGCTCGCTTGAAAACGCCTCCGCCGCGCCCAAGCTACCGCGTCCGGCGTTGTTGACTAAAACGTCCAAGCGTCCGAAGCGCTCTACCGAGACGTCTACCGCGGCTTGTCTATCCTCGGCGCTCGTCACGTCGAGCTTGACGGTGAGTGCGTTTTCGCCCCCAACTTGCTCAAGCTCCGCGACGCTTTCAGGTCTACGCGCCGTCAAAACAACTTGGTTGCCCTGCGCTAATGCAGCTTCCGCTAACGCCCGCCCGAAGCCGCTACTCGTTCCAGTGATGAGGTACACCTTGCTCATATTTGACCGCCTTTCTTATCGCACCAAGAGGTTGAGATAAGAAAGATTATGCAGGCTGTATGTACTCGTGAGATGAGAACGAAGGTTTAAGCACTGGCAAGACGGCGTCGCAAAAGCTCATAGGCGTCTACCTCTTCTTCAATCCAGGGTGCTGTGCGGTTTTTGTGAACAGAGAACCAGATGCGGCGCTGCTCAGACCAAAAGGTGACTTCCAAAATACCCACTTGACGCCCCCGTTTGAGGTGCCAGTGAGTAGAGCCTGGAAAAGCGTTGAGAGTGTCTTGTAGTGTGACATTGAGTTTGCGTTCGGCAACACTCTCTTGAATCATTCGTCTGGCGAGGTCGATATTTATATTTGCGGGTAGGGGAAGCTCGAGCCTCCGTACGACACACCTCTTCTCCCTAAAACAGCACCTTCGACCAGTTAAGGTCATCCAACGGGTGAAACACGTCCACATATTCCAACAACACGCCCGCCGACTGATTGCGAAACATCGCGCACTCCACGTGCTTGCCTTTGCGCTTGATCGCCTCGACGAGTTGCACGTAGTCGCCGTCGCCGCTCACGATGAGCGCCGTGTCGTAAGCGTCTTCGTAAGCGAGGGCTAAAGATTCAACGGCGATCGCCACGTCGATGCCTTTTTCCACCAATGACCCGTCGTGGCGGCGGTGCAGACGTCCTAAACGCACCGTCACATAAGGAATGCGCCGTAGCGACTCGAAAAAGCGCTGCTGCCCTTCGCGCAGGTCGCTCTCGTAATCGTCGGTCAAGGGCGCGTTGTAGTAGTAAATACGCACTAAGTCTCGCTCGCTCAAAAGCTGTTGAACGAAGCTTTGCAAGTTGACTCTGGTGTTAGAGAGGTTTTCCCTCATGCCGTTATACAGATTGCTGCCGTCGATGAAAATAGCGACTCGTTGCAAGATACACCTCTTGATTTGAAATTCGTTCAAATAAAATTGTGATGCTGAGAATAGTGTACACCAAGAGAAGATAAACGTTGCAGGCTTCCCGGCTATTGCAGCGGCGTGCTCGGCGGATGACCAGATAGTTGGGTGCGCCTCGACCGGGTGACGAGCCCGGTAGCGCCGTCCTCTTCTCTAAGCGCATTTGTACCTAGCTCAGTTCGGGTTCGCCCAAGCGGTGATGATCGAGTTTGACGGCGACGGTGAGGAGCAGCTCTTGCACGGGCGCGTGCAGCGTGTACGCTTCCTCGGGTAAGGGCGGGCTGTCTTTAACGAATTCGTAGCTCGCATCGGGGTCGCTTTCGGCGGCTAAGAAGCTCGAGATGAGCGCCGCTTCGCCAGATGCGCTGCCAAAGCGAGCGTGAACGAGCTGACCCGCGTCGAAAACGAGGGTGGCGTTGGTTAAACCTAGGCGCAAGAGGAGCGTGCCCGAATTTTTCTTCTGCGTGAGCGAGGTCACGAGGTCGAAGAGGGTGAGCACTTCGAACGAGCCCGACGCCTTGGCGCTAGAGGTCATGTCGGGACGTCCCGAGGCGCGTAGCGGCGTGTTGACCGGGGTGTGCTCCCTCGAGTCGTGCCGCGTGTCGCGCAGCTTGCCGTTACTGAGCATCAGCTTAAAGGCCGCGCGCAACACCTCTTCGGGCGGCGCGTAGGTGTGTAAGGCGGCGCTGAGCGGCGAGGCGAGTTTGTCTTTCGCGTCCGAGTCGAGCAAGATAAAGGCGGCCTGCTGGAACTTGGGATCGCGGCGGATAAAGGCGTGAAAGTCCAGCCCTTTCATCTTGCCAACTTTCGCGGCGCAGATGATGAGGTCTGGGGTAAAGCGCTCCAACTTCTCCGTCGCGGAGAAAGCGTCAGGTAGCACGTGCATGTCTAGCTTGTCGCCGAAGCGCGCGTAAAAGCGCTCGCCCAGCGCGCGCCCTTGCTGACGGTCCGCGAAGAGGGCTAAAACGCGCATGAAGGGTCACCCGAATCGTTGTGGAGAAGCGTCGTCATAATCCTAGAGTCTATTGTGCTCGAGATTGCCGCGTAAAACTGCGATAACTTTCACTCGTCACGTCGCATTGTGGGTCTCGAAAGACCCGTATCACTACCCCTTAAACCCGTTTGCGCCAAGTTTTGAGGTGTTCGGGCTTATCCACGTCCGCGCCGAGCGCCGCATCTTGACTCTGAAAAGCGCGCACGCTCATCCCTAAAATCTCGCTTATACGGCGCTCCAAGGCAGTGACTGTGAGCCTGCCCGTGACGAGTTGAAGCGCAAAACGAACGCCTACGAGTTTCGCTAAGCTGAACGGGTTTTTGCGTCCTTCGTAAGCGCGGTCGACGAAAGGGAGTAAGGTCGGCAAGATGCGCGGCTCTAAAAGCACCGCGTTGCCGCCCGTAAACGCGCCCTCTTTTAACTTGGCGTAGGTGCGCTTTTGTTCCGGAAACTGCCGCTCGGCGACCTCTTTGGGAATGATGGGATAAACGGCCGCGGCTTTGGGCGCATCGCTAATAAAGGTATCGACCGTGTCAGCCGTAAGCCAGGGCAGATCGGCGGAAACCGCGAGCACGCGCTCCGGGCGTAGCGCTTTCGCCGCGTCCAGCCCCACGCTCAAACTCGCCGTTAAGCTCTCGCCCGACTCGAGGGTTTGTGCCGCTAGCGCGCGTATCTCGGGCGTTGCACTGCCTACATAAATAGACGCTGAAATCGCCGCGCTCTCGCGCAGCGCCTCTAAAACGTAGCTCGCCATCGGTCTGCCGCCAATGGGGACGAGCGCTTTCGCGGCGACGCCCGCCTCTCTAGCGAGCGAGTCGTCACGGTCCGAGCCGCCGAGCACGACGGCGACGATCATAGGCTTATGGACTCCTCTATATGCTCCACCTGAACGTTATATATAGGCTTGCCCCGTCAAGTTGCCCGGCGGAGTCCGGGAAATTCGTGAAGTAGAGAACGAGCGAGACCGCGCCGACGACAAGACTGACGAAGGTGAAGATAAGGCTGCCGGCACGGTTTAAGTCCGCCTGTTCGGTGGAGGTTTGATCCCTTTTATTTCTTGCACGTGTAAACCAGAGCAGTCCGAGCGCGGCAGCGGCGAGCGAGATGATACCTAGAACGAGTAGCATAGAGCCTCCCTCTCTATTATTCGCTCCCGCTGGACAAAATTTTGTGAGGGAGGCTGACTTGCGTTTGTTATACGAGGTTGCACGGCTTAGTTTGCAAAACTAAGCCGTGCCCATCTGTGGTGGGACGTAAACTCGGCGCTTCGCTGAAAAGCTCTAACGCCCTCCGTAAGGATAAGTAAATCATGCAATTCCGTATTATTTGACGGCCGCGTCACACCGCGGAGAGGATACAAAAGGCTCGAGTTTTAGTGTTGACTCGAGCCTTTTGTATGTCCAGAATGCGAAAAAACGTTTGACGAAACCTTTAACGCACCTCGATTTTACGAAACCGCGCCAGCACTAAAGCGGCGTAAGCGCCATAGGCGATAAGACCTAGCGCGACGAGACCCAAAATCCACGGGCCATAAGGCTGGCGCGCCAGCGTACTGAGCGCTTGCCCTAACCCGCCCGCTTGTTGCGGGTTCGCTTGCAACGCGGCTTGAATGAGCAGCACACCGATGACACCGTAGACGACACCTCTTGCGGCGAGCCCGACACGCCCCGCTCGCGTCGCCCAAGTCTCCTCAGTGTCGCCCATCTCGCTGATTTTTAAGTCCTTGCGGAACTTCGCGGCGAACCCTTTATAAAGCTGAAAAAAGCCGACGCCGATGATAATTAGCCCGACGATGCCCACCATCCACCGCCCGAACGGTTGCGACATGAGCCGCGCCGTGAAGTCTTCGGCGCTGCTGCCGCCTCCGCCGCCCGTACCGCGAATAATCTGATACGAGGTAAAGGCGAGACCTAGGTAGACAAGCCCGCTAATCGCGAAACCGATGCGTTTAACGATGCCTTCGCCATCCGTCCCCTCTTGCTCGGGGTCCATGATCGCCTGCACTAAGCGCCAAATCGCGTAGCCAACAAGTCCCACCGCGACGACACCTAGCATGATGCGCCCAAACGGTTGACTCACCACCTGTTGCAGCGCACCCGACTGTCCGGTCGTCTGCCCTCCGCCGCCGAACGCCGCTTGTGCCGCTAAAACGCCGATGATGGCGTAGACGATTCCCTTCGCCGCGTAACCGAACCGCGCGAGCCCTTTGACCCACGCCGCCACCTCACCGGATGACGCTTTGTCCGCGGTGTCCCTTGCTCCTTCGCCTGTTTGTGCCACGTTTGCCCCTCCTTGCGGGTTTTTGTACCTTCCGCGGCGCTTTTTTTGCCACACATTTCTGGATGGACCAGACAACGATGTATGGCGCGCCCCATGCTCTGGATATCTGTAGCCTAAACCGCGAGAGACGGCGAAACGTGGTTTGTACTCACTATTTGTCCTAAGTATGAAGCCTCAAGCATCTCCGAATAGCTTTTTAAGTGCGTCTTCCTTACTCGTTTTTGATACGGCGACGTAACGCTCATCTTGCTGCTCGACGTTGCCCTGCTCTTTCAGGTGATTGAGTGAGCGCCGCAGCGTATCCACCGCAAGCTCTTCGTAGCGGTGCTCGTCGATATAGCGCTGCACTTCGCGCAGGGTCAAACCGCGACTGCCAGCACTTCTTAGCGCCTCTAAAACCCAAGTGTCTACCGTCACGCTGCTATCTTACGCCCTTAGCATGAAAAGTTAGGGGTTATTTGACGAGTCGTCTACTGGATTTTTAGATGAATCCTCTGCAGGTTTCCTAGCTCGTGGCGCGCGCGCGACGGTTCCTTGCGCCGCGCTTCCGTCCTTCCGGTAGACCTCTTCCGGTCCGCCCGAAAGCTCCGCCCACGTCACCTCTTCGTCTAGTGAAATGACCTTGACCGGACAGGAGGTCACACAGGCGTTGCAGCCGTTGCAGCGTTCGGGCTCGAGCTTCAAAACGCCGCCCCCCACCTGCACGGGCTCCAACTCGCGGTGAAAGGCTCCGGTCGGGCAGACGTTCGTGCAGACCGGACACATAATGCAGCCTTCCGCGACGCGGGGCAAGATCCAAGGAACGGGCGTCTCGGGCGCAGGCTTCGCCGCCTCGATGAGCCCGTAGTGCTTTTTGAGTTCGGTGGGGAGCCCTTTTTCCGCCTCCTCAGCGGCGTTTAAGACCTCTAGGGGCGCGAGCACGTCGGCAGCGCCGCGCTGCGCCCCGCGCCAGCCGCCGCGCAAGAGGTCGCGGCGGCTTACGGGGTCGGGGTTGTCGGTGGTATCGTAGTGCTCGGTTACGAGAACGCTCGTTTCTAGCTCGAGCCCTTTAAGTTGCGCCAGCGTCTCTGCGCGCTCGAACAGCGCGTCAACGGCCTCTTTCACCGCCGCCGCGCCGATTTTACACCCCTCACATTCATTTCGAACCAGCGTCACCTTGCCCTTTTTGCTCGCGAGTCGCAAGAGGTCGGAGGGTTGGAGCCGCGCCAAGCACTGCACGCTCTGCGCCGAGCCGCGCACCTGTGAACACTTTAGAGGCGCACCCGGCTGATATGACACGCTGCTCTCCAGAGCTTGTGACGGACACGCCTGCACGCAGAGCCCGCAACCCGTACAGTCGATGTCGTCAATCTCGACCTGGCGCTTGATAGTGATGGCGTTGTGCGGGCAGGTGTCGGCGCAGACCTTGCAGCCGCCCACCGCTCTCGTCACGACGAGACAGTGCTCCGAGGTGTACTGAGGCTGCACGCTCGTCGCTTTGGAAATGTAATTGAGAAGTTTGTCGAACACTCCTCCCAGTTTAGCTCAAAAAGGCAGCAACGAGTACCGAGCAATCCCCTTTCGGGGACGAACGGTGAGTAGTGAGTGAAAACCAGAGATTTTCAACTCATGGCTCACTGCTCGCCGTTCGCCCAGCTCGACTAGGTTGCTTTTAACTTTTTTCCTGATTGCTTTATCGTTACGCTCCCTACATACAAGATTTCAGGTCAGCGCTACACTCCCCTGCGAAGGGAGCAAGTCTATGAGCGAGGTTAGTGCAAAGGCGAGCGGCACCTTTAAGCTGGGTGGTGACATTGAAATTAACCGTTTGGGTTACGGCGCGATGCGTGTCACGGGTGAGGGTATTTGGGGGCAGCCCGACGACAAGGACGAAGCCTTACGCGTTCTGAAACGTCTACCCGAGTTGGACGTCAACTTTATCGACACGGCGGACTCTTACGGTCCTTTTGTGAGCGAAGATTTGCTCTATGAGGCGCTGCATCCTTACGACGGGCTCCTCATCGCCACGAAGGGCGGGCTGACCCGGCACGGTCCGAACGCGTGGCCGCCCGTGGGTCGCCCCGAATACCTGCGCCAGTGCGTGCTGATGAGCCTGCGCCGCCTAAAGGTCGAGCGTATCGACCTCTGGCAACTCCACCGCATCGACCCGAAAGTGCCGCGTGAGGAGCAGTTTGAAGAGATTGCCGCGATGCAGCGAGAGGGCCTCATCCGCCACGTCGGGCTGAGCGAAGTCAGTGTAGAGGAGATTAAAGCGGCGCGCGAACACTTCGAAGTGGCGAGCGTGCAAAACCTCTACAACCTGGTGACGCGCCAGCACGAAGAGGTCTTGGAGTACTGCGAGGGGGAGAACATCGGCTTTATCCCCTGGTTCCCGCTCGCGTCGGGCAGCTTAGCCGAAAAAGGCAGCGTGATGGACGAGGTGACACAGCACCTAGACGCCTCGCCCTCACAGGTGGCGCTCGCCTGGATTTTGAAGCGCAGCCCGGTCATGCTGCCGATTCCTGGGACGAGTAGCGTGTCTCACCTGGAGGAAAATGTCGCGGCGGCGTCTTTAGAGCTTAGTGACGAGGATTTTCGTGCGCTGGACCAAGCGGGGCAAGAGGAGTCGGCGCGGCAGCAGGAAACGGCGGCGTAGCTAGTCTATAGACTGCGAGTTATGGTCGCAGTCGTTATCGAGAATACCGACCTTGACGCTTGAGGGTAAGGCGCTGCTTTATCCTCATGTCATCGTTGAAACGGAAAATACGCACCGTCGCTCGTCCTTTAACGGTTCTTCCGACAATGCGCCCTTCCTCTAAACTGAAGTGTTCGGTCCAGGTATCACTACGTGGATGGAAGAAAGCAACCAGTGCGTCTGTTTCTGGATCGAGCGTCGCGAGGTTCGGTCCTTTCATCCGGTTACAAAAGACGCAGGCGAGCGCGAGGTTGGAGAGGTCATCGCTGCCGCCATGCTGTATAGGCATAATGTGATCAATCTGGTGAAAATGGAGTGCGATGTCCTCGGGTAACAAGCAGTATTCGCATCTCTCTTCAGCTCTCGCTCTGACCTCGCGTCTAGTCGCGGCAGAAGGTGGACTCACACCACTTTACGCCCTTTCGGTGAGTCCAGCTTTGAGGCTAATGAACAAATCCTCGAGCCTTAAAAGTTCGTCCAACTCCGCAGTCTCAGCTTCTCCTAGAAGCCCCGCCTGGTTAAGCGCGAGCAGGCGGCTCATGCGCTCTTGCGAACGCGAAGAGGCTCTATACGCTGCAACTTCACTCGGTGAAGGTCCGGTACTCAAAAACGCGATAATCTCACCTGCTGTGCGGCTTGCTGAGGTTTGGAGACTCAGCAAGCTTATCTCGAGTACGACTGGAAGCCACTGTCTAAAAGGTTCAACGCGCTCGGCAAGGTCATCAGGGAGCGTTACTGTAGCCATAACTATAGTTTAGCAGACAAGCGCGTAGAGGGGGCGCGACTTCTTCGGGAGTTTCAGGGCTTACGCATGTAGATTCGTGACGTCCTATTCGCATTCGATATGTAACTTTTTAAGGGACAGAATTCGGCTTTATACCCTCTTCGAGCGAACTCTGTTTTCGTTTCGAAAGGGTCGCAGCGACTTCTTTCAAAGAATTGGCGTACATGCGTACGCCCTACGGGAGTTCTCGAGCCCGTCACAAACGACGTTACTCGAACGCTATTCTTGCTTAGTCGCTTTCAGAGACCTCTGGCGCGACGCTGAAAAAGAGCTGCACCTGTTCGTCAGGAAGGCGCAGTACCAAACTTTCCGAGAGCGTTTCAGCAGTGTTTTGACCCGTGTCCCCACCGCCCGTCTGCCCTCTGTGTCCACTTGCAAAGGCTGACAAAAGCATTGCGAGGATGAGCGCGCGCTTCATACACCTCTCCTTAGATCAGAACCCGTACACCTCATGGCGCTTCTGCGACAGCTTTTTGTGGTAGCCCGTCTCTTCTAAATAGCTATCAAACGCCTCGAAGTCCACCTGCTGCTTGTTATCTGAGAGCGCGACGGCTGGGTTCGGATGCACCTCGATCATGATGCCGTCCGCGCCCGTCGCTAAGCCAGCTTTGGTCAGCGGGACCAAGAGGTCGCGGCGTCCGCCCGAGTGGGTCACGTCCACGATGACGGGGAGGTGGGTCTCCAGCTTCGCTAGCGCTACCGCCGAAACATCGAGCGTGTTGCGCGTATAGGTCTCATAGGTGCGGATGCCGCGCTCACAGAGGATGATGTTGCTGTTACCCTCGCTGAGGAGGTATTCCGCCGCCATGAGCCACTCTTCGATGGTCGCCGAAAGACCGCGCTTCAAGAGGACGGGTTTGTTCGAGCGCCCTACCGCTTTAAGGAGCGTGAAGTTCTGCATGTTGCGCGCGCCTATTTGCATCACGTCGGCGTATTCTTCGAACATCGCGAGGTCGCAGGCGTCCATGATTTCAGAGATGAACTTGAGCCCGTGCTTATCCGAGGTTTCGCGCCCGATGCGAAGGCCCTCTTCGCCCAAACCTTGGAATGAGTAGGGGTTGCTGCGCGGCTTGAACGCGCCGCCGCGAAAGAGCTGCACGCCGCGCTCTGCGACAAACGCTGCGGTGGCGTCCATCTGCTCTTTCGATTCGATGGAGCATGGACCCGCAATGAGTACGGGCGAGTGGTCGCTGCCAATCGGAATATCGCCAACCTGCACGACGGTATCGTCCGCTTTAGTCTTACGCGAGGTGAGGAATTTTATCTTGTCCGCCTCTTGTTCCAAGTGCATACTCGCCTGAAAGATGGACTTGAAAAGCCCTTTGACCGTCGCGTCGCGAAAGGGTCCTCGGTTAGCTTGGGTCAACCTCCCCAACATCTCTTTTTCACGAACAGGATCGTAGTGCGATAACCCCTGCTCGGTCTGAATCTCGCCGATAGACTCGGCGAGTTCCGCGCGCTTGGAGAGCAGGTCTAAAAGTTGTAAATTGAGCGTGTCAATTTGGTCTCGTAAGTTCTGAATCTTCTCGTTCACTGGGCACCTTCCGCTGTGATAGACGTACGACGATAATACTAACCTCATAGAGTAGCACAAGTGGCACAGCGACGAGGGCAAGGTTGAGAGGATCGGGCGTCGGCGTAATCACGGCGGCGACAACCCAGCAACCCACAAACGTGTAGCGGCGGTACTGCCTCAGCATCGGCGCGTAGAGAAAGCCGAGCCGCGCCAAGAGAAAACTCAGCACGGGCAGTTCGAAGATAAAGCCGAAGATTGCTAGATAGAGAATAATTTTAGAAATATAGTCGCCGATGCTCAAGATAAGCTGCACTTCGTCGGGCAAGAAGCCGATAATCACGGGCAGGGCAAAGGGCAGAATGGCGTAGTAAGAGAACAGGACGCCACCCGCAAACGCGAGCGCAGTGCCAAGCACGAAAGGCACCGCCCAGCGGCGCTCTTCGGGGTAGAGCCCCGGCGCGATAAAGCCCCAGAGTTGCCCGACGATGACCGGAGCCGCCAAGATGAGCCCAAAAAAAATCGCGATCTGCATGCTGATGAGGATGGCCTCGAGCAGCCGAAACGCATTGAGCGTCACAGTAGGGGGCAAGGGCGCTTTGAGCCACTCGAGCAGGTTGTCACGAAAATAGAACGCCGCCCCGCCCGCGACAGCCCAGCTTCCTAGCGCAATAAAAAGCCGGGTGCGCAGCTCCTCAAAATGTTCGATTAAGGTCACGCTACGAGTCCTTCATAGTTTAGATCAACGCACCAAAGAGGTGCTTTGAAGAAGTTATACAAATTAAGCAGACTTAACTTCGGTCTTCTCGGTAGTCTTTGAAGATGAAGAGGTATCCGTTTCCGCCGCTTCGCTCTTGGCGGTGCTCACATTGCTGTCCTTGCTCGGCTTTTTATCCTCGTCGTCACTGGTGACTTCGTCTTTCATATCGCGGATACCCTTGCGGAATTCGCGCACGGATTGACCGATACCTTTGGCCATCTCGGGCAGGCGGCGCGGACCGAAGACGAGCAGCACGATGACCAAAATGATGATGATTTCGGGTAGACCTATGTTCGGCATGATGAAACCTCCTGTTTTGTTATTAAGTCTAGCACCTTTCGTTAAGGACGAACGTTACGGTGCGTTGTTGACGGGTTCATTAAATAGGTGAGGGGTGCGCCGTGCACCCCTCTGCTCACTACGCTAAGGGTCAGAGGTTATCAGGGAAGGTAGGGTCGAGTAGGGCTGCGAACTGGTCTGCGAGGTCCTCTGGAATGGTGATGCCGTTCGGAAAGAACCCACCGGGTGTCACTTCAGCATTGAGGTAGACGATAGCAGCCACTTGACGAGGCGTGCGGCTGTAAGCGATACCATTAGCGTCAGTCACTGAAATGTTCGCATCGCCGCCTGTAGCGATGTCAACGTCAGCAATCCCTTGATCTTGCTCGCCCTCACCGTCGAGCGAATCTCTTGCGTTAGAGATAGCTTGAACGATAGTGGCAATCGTGCCTGTGCCTAATTCGTAAGCGTCAGCTTGGTCAGCGGCGTAGAGTAGGGTGCGGATTTCGCCCGAGTGGTACGCCTCTGCTGCCAAAATGCCCGCCGCTGCCTCTAAGTTATCTTTGCTCGTGAGGAAACGCGCTGCGCCCTTGTAGGCACTTACGCCGACATCTTCGAAGATAAACGAACCGTGTAGGAAGAATACTTCATTGGCATAGGGATTGAAGTCTTCCCCAGCGAAGGGGCGGTCCGCTTCTGGGATAGGTGCTAGCGCCGCCGTTGCCGCTGCTTGGAATGAGGTATTGAGGTTGAGAACGGGTCTCGTTGCTGCCGCGTCACCGAGCGCTGCACGCAAGAAGTTGACGTGGGCAAGCTCTTCGTTAGCGATTTCGTTGGCGTAAGCGAGTACGCTCTCGCTGAGCCCCTCAATGGCGCTCGAGCCGTCAAACCCGTCGGGCAGTTGGATTTCTGCGTCTCCACCAACTGTGTTAATCTCTCCGATGCGTCCAACTGCTGCCAAATAAAAAGCCGCTTCTAAATACTCTAAGTTCAGCGCGAAGTTGAGAATTGCAGCGTCGTAATCGACGGGGTCGTCATCTTGCGCAACTGCGCCACCACACGCCGTAATCACTGCGCCCGCGCCCATCATGCCCAAGTTGCCGAGCAGACGGCGGCGGTTCAGTTTGGCTCCGAGAAGTTTCTGAATATCCATGTTGCCTCCTATAATGATAGGTCTTAGCCGACAACAATCCGCTCCGGGGGTTGGGATAGTCGAGGGATTTATAGACCTTCTCTACTAGATGTAACGCTTTATTCACGTATTTGGATGTGAAAATTGTCACTGCTGGGGAAAACGCCACTGAAAACACCGCTTCAGGGCTAAGAGAATTTCATGAAGGCGTTCTCCACGCGACTTGCTTGTAATTAAATCCACATTCCGCGTATACTAGAGCGGTTCTAAAAGCAGTTATCCCAAGTAGCGAGGATGTGCGCTCACGTAAGCACGCACCTCTCAGACCGGCTCAAACCAAGCTCGAGCTTTGTTCGGTATCTGCTTGCACAACCTAACTTTGGAGGTAAGGATGAAACGTCGTGATTTTCTAAAGAAAGCGGGTGTCGTCGCTGCTAGCACCTCACTCTCGCCCCTCATGTTCGCTAACGCGCAAAATTCATCGTTCAGCTTCGAGATGGTCACGTCGTGGCCCACCTCGCTCGACACGATCTACGGGGGCGCGACCAACACGGCGGCGTATTTAGAGGAACTGACCGACGGCGACGTGACCGTCGAGGTGTACCCGGCGGGCGCGCAAGTCGGCGGCTTAGAGGTCTACGACGCGGTCTCGTCGGGCGCGTTCACAATGGGTCACACGGCGTCGTACTACTACGTCGGCAAGGACCCCACGCACGCCTTCTTTACCGCCGTGCCTTTTGGCCTCAACGCGCAGCAGATAAATGCCTGGTTCTATCAGGGCGGCGCGCTGGACCTGTTCAACGAACTTAACGCTAGAGACGGCCTTATCGCGTTCCCGGCAGGCAACACGGGCGTGCAGATGGGCGGCTGGTTCAACAAGGAGATCAACACGCCCGCCGACTTGCAAGGCTTGACCATGCGCATCCCCGGCTTGGGTGGTCAAGTCATGACCCGCGCGGGCGCGAACGTTCAAGTTATCCCTGGCGGCGAAATTTTCTTAGCGCTCGATACCGGCGTCATTGACGCCGCCGAGTGGATCGGACCCTATGACGACGAGATTTTAGGGCTCAACACCGCCGCGCAGTTCTACTACGCCCCCGGCTGGCACGAGCCCGGTCCGACGCTCGCCACCTACATCAACCTGAGCGAATACGAGAGCTTACCCGCCGACATCCAGCAAGCGATTCAAAAGGCCTCGGGGCGCGCCAACTTGCAGATGCTCGCTGACTACGACGCGAAGAACGGCCCCGCTCTGAACCGCTTGGTCGAGGCGGGCGCGCAGCTCCGCGACTTCCCCGACGAGGTCTTGGTCGCTCTGGAAGACGCCATGAACGCCATCCATGAAGAGACTGCTGCCAGCAACGACTTCTACGGACAGGTCTACCAAAACTTCTTAGGCTTCCGCGACGGCATCCGCGACTGGCACCGGATCAGCGAGTACGCCTACCAGAACTATGTCTACCGCAACGCAGAAGGCAACAGTAGCGAAGGTTAAGTTACCTCTCATACGGATTCCGCTTAATTCCCTATCACTGAGAAAAAGCCTCGGTGATAGTCCATACCGCTCCATCCGTATATTCGTTCCTGCTCGCAGAAGAGTCTTTGACAGCAGGTAGCATCTGGTCATCGAGCCAGCGCGTCAATAACGGCATGATACGCAGTCGCGTGGACCGCTCCCGCTAGCTGTTGAAGACTCCCTCGCTCGGATTGATTCGCTAACATAGCGAATCAATCGGAATTGGTATCACATCCCTGGAAACCCTCTCGCGATACGAGGGGGTTTTACGTTCTATGTAGGTGTTCAGCTACATAACTTAGCAGGCATCATCTGGTTTGAGACCCATTTAGTATAGAAAACTCCGTTTAACATACATGTTGAGGGATGAGCCCCGCGCTTATTTGTCTCAGTACGTCGTGGAACTGACCCAAGTTCAGCGTCATACCAAATCCGAGTTCTGCGCCCAGCCCGCTAGAGCTAGCGGCATTCGTTCAGCGCGTGCGTTTGTCAGTGTTCTGTTTAGTGAGCGTTTTTTAGTCAGAGGGTCTTTGCGTATATAATAGCGGCGTGTCCGAGCTTAACCTCGCCTTCCTCTTTATCGGCGGTTTCACCCTGCTCTTCGGGCTGTTAGCGGGCTTTTTCATCAACAAGATCGCCTTTATGTCCGGTCCCCTCGCGGCGACGCTTCTAGGCGTCCTTATCGGACCGGTAGGTTTAGGGCTACTCCGCCTGGAAAACTGGGGCGACTCAAAAGTTATCCTCGAGCAGGTCGCCCGCATCGCCGTCGGGGTCGCGGTGATGGCGAGCGCTCTGCGCCTGCCCGAAGGTTACTTTCGCGCCAACTTTCGTTCGGTCACTGTGATTCTCGGTCTAGGGATGCTCGGCATGTGGCTCGTCAGCGGACTGCTCGCCTATGCGCTGCTCGGGCTCCCCTTCTGGGTCGCGATGCTTTTGGGCGCGGTTGTCACGCCGACCGACCCGGTGCTCGCGGGCACCATCGTGACGGGCGACCTTGCGGAGCGGAGCATCCCCGCGCGGCTGCGCAACTTCATTACCGCCGAGGCGGGCGCGAATGACGGGGGCGCGTATCCGCTGGTTTTCCTAGCGGTGCTCATGCTCGAGCATCCCGCAGGGCAAGCGTGGCGTACTTGGCTCCTCCAGACGCTCCTCTGGGAAGTTTTGGCCGCCGTGATCATAGGTTTTCTCATCGGTCACGTTACGGGGCGCGTCGAACGCTGGTCGCAGCGCCAGCAGTTCCTGGAAGAGACCTCGCTCCTGATCGTAACCCTGGCGCTCTCCGCCTTTACGCTCGGCACGGTTAAGCTCATGAATAGTGACGGCATTTTGGCGGTGTTCGCCGCAGGCGTCGCCTACAACCGCGTCGTCAAAAAGAAGGACGAGGTCAAAGAGGAGAACGTGCAAGAAGCCGTCAACCGCCTCGCCTCTTTCCCGGTCTTCGTCTTTTTCGGTCTGGCGCTCCCGTGGGCTGCGTGGGGCACGCTGGGCTGGAACGGGGTTGCGCTGGCGCTGCTCGTGCTCCTGTTACGCCGTCCACCCGTCCTCATCGCGCTCGCACCCCTTCTTAAACCGCTACAAAGCCGCGCGGACACGTTCTTCGTCGGCTGGTTCGGACCTATCGGGGTCGCCGCGCTCTTCTACGCGACACTCGCTGCTCGCGAGACGGGGCATGAGCGGGTTTGGGCAGCGGCAAGCCTTATCATTTTCACGTCCGTTATCCTTCACGGCGTCACTGCCACGCCTCTAACGAAGCGCTACAAGCAGGGCGCGGGCGGGAGTGAAAACTAAAGCTATCTTGTTGGATTGGGCGCGGCTGCGCTCGACTCCTCGCACGCCGTAAGGGTTGAGCGGCGCAGGTACCGTGCTGCGTTTTACGGCTCAACGTTCCTATAGCTTGTGCCTATAACCAGAGCGTACTCGCTATCTGCGCTAGACTAGAGCATGAAAAAAGAGATCAAGCTCGAGGTTGACAAAGAAACCGCCCTCGGACGCTACGCCAACGTCGCAATTATCGCGCACACCAAAGATGAATTCATCCTCGACTTCGCTTTAGCCTACCCCGGACAGTCGCCCACGGTGAATTCGCGGATCATCACCAGCCCGCAGCACGCCAAAGCGCTCTTGCGGAGCTTAGAGGACAACGTGCGCAAATTCGAGGCGCGTTACGGCGCGATTGCGGAGCCTACAAAACGGGCGGGCGGCGAACAGAACTAGCATTTGTGGGCGGCGGCGACCGGTCGCCGCCGCAGATTTCGAGACGGTCGAGCTGTGTTCGCTCTATTCCGACGCGCATCAGTGCGAGTCCGTGTCCCTGGGTAAAAACAAGTTCACCGCCATCACCCAAGCGATCCCCATCGCTAAGCCGCCAAAGATATCCGTCGGGTAGTGCGCCTGGATGTAGAGCCTCGAGATCACAATTCCTGCCAAGAGCAGCACGCTAAAAATCGCGAAAGCGACGCGGTAGCGCGGCAATTTTCTATCGACGATGAAGTAGAGCGCCAGATAGAGCGCCATCCCGCTCGTCGCGTGACCGCTCGGATACGCGGGCGTCGAGGACGAGTGACCGGGCAGCGCCGGAAACATACCCGGGCGCTCTCTACCCACGGCAAACTTCAGCGTCGCGGAAATCGCCGAGGCTCCGGCTAAGCTCACGAAGAAAAAGAGCAGTTCGTCTTTCGCGTAGCGCCACAGCAAGAGGAGCACCACCGCAGCGATGGCAATGCTCATCGGTACGCCGCCGATAAAGCTCACGGCTTCCATAAATACGGTTAGCGTGGCTCCGCGCATTTCGAAGAAATAGCGCATGATGGGCGTTTCAAAGACGATTCGTCCTTTGGTGAAGATGACCCAGAGTGTGAAAACGACAGCAGTGATGATGTTGAAAACGAGGAAGCTCCAGTAAACTCCGCGTTGTGCTGTGCGCGTGTTGGACTCCTTAAATGATGATTCGACCATGCTTGACCCCTTCAAGTTGTTGAAACGATGTGATGATTTGTCGAGTTTACCCTGGCACCTCAGCGCTGAGCTGTACATTTGTTGACTTCAAGTAATACGAGGTTGCACGACATAGTTTGCAAACTATGTCGTGCCCATCTGTGATGGTAAGCTCCGACGCTTTCGGTAAGGATAAGTAAACCGTGCAATTCCGTATAACGTTATTTGTGAAAGGTTGTGCAAGCTGCGCACCATCAGACTTGGCACCACAAGACTATAATGAGGTTAATGATTGCCGCGCTTAAAGACCTCTACATCAGCGACCCTAAGCTCGAGCCCCTAGCCGACAAGGTCTTAGAGGGCAAGCGCCTTACGTTCGACGAGGGGATGACCCTTTTCCACACACACGACTTTCCCACGCTCGCCCGTTTAGCCGACATCGTACGCGAGCGCAGGGTGGGCGATAAAGCCTACTACGTTCACTCTTTGCGCCTTTCTCAAACGAACATCTGCTACGTCGGCTGCACCTTCTGCGGCTTCCAGCGCAAGTTGGGCGAAGCGGGCGTCTGGGACATGGACCTAGAGGACGTGTGGGCGTACATGGAAGAGCACCACCACCCCGAGCTGACCGAAATCCATATCTCCTCAGGACATCACCCCAAGCGCAAGTGGGACTACTACCTAGACCTCGTCGCCGGGCTCACCGAGCGCGGCTATCAGGTCAAGGCGTGGACGGCGGCTGAGATTCACCACTTCACCAAAATCACGCGCCCGCGCAAGACGTATAGAGAGGTCTTGTCCGAACTCAAAGAGGTCGGGCTCGTGGCGATGCCCGGCGGCGGCGCGGAAATCTTCGCCGAAGAGGTCAGGCGGAAGATTGCACGCGCTAAAGTGACGGCGGAAGGCTGGTTAGAGGTGCACCGCACCGCGCACGAACTCGGCATTCCGACGAACGCGACGATGCTCTACGGGCATGTGGAGACGCTCGAGGACCGCATGGACCACATGATTCGCCTCCGCCAACTCCAAGACGAGTCGCCCGGTTTCTTCTCCTTCATCCCTCTAGCCTTCCAGCCCGACAACAACCCGCTCGCCAAAGAACTCAACAAGAGCGAATTCACCACCGGACTAGATGACCTGCGCAACTTGGCCGTTGCCCGCATCATGCTCGACAACTTTCCGCATATCAAAGGCTACTGGATTATGATCACGCCCGAGCTGACCCAAGTGACCCTCTCGGCGGGCGTCTCGGATATCGACGGGACGATTAAAGACGAGCGCATCGCGCACGCTTCGGGGGCGAGTACGGAGACGGGCATGACCGAAGGGGAGCTGATTCGGCTCATTAAAGATGCGGGCAGAGTGCCGGTGAAGCGGGACGCGCTTTATAACGAGTTAGAGGTGCACGCCTAGGCGCTGGGTGAATAATGAACTATGTCATTCTGAACCCTACAGCGAGCTATAGGATAGACTCCACGAAGTGGAGAGAAAGAATCTCTGACCTTGCTGACTCCTCTGATAGAGAATGAAAGACGAGACCCTTCACCTAAAGGTTCAGGGTGACATTTCGTTATGACCCTCGAGCTTCTCCCCACCTCTCTCGCCGTCTGCCGCCTACCTGCCGACGCCGAGCTTCCCACATGGATTTCTGGCGATTTTCAAAGCGTCACGCGCACTGGCAGCGAGCTTTCTATCATCTGCAACGCGGCAGACGTACCAGAAGAGGTTCAAGCTGAAAGAGGTTGGCGGTGTTTACGTGTAGCGGGAACCTTAGAGTTTCACCTCACTGGAATTCTAGCCTCACTCGCCTCACCTCTTGCCGAAGTGGGTATCAGTATCTTTGCGCTATCAACCTTCGATACGGACTACCTCTTGGTTAAAGCGGAGTCTCTCGAGTCCGCCATCCACATCTTGGAATCCGCAGGACATGAAATCATCCGAGAGGTCGCCGCGTGAACCTTTCGAACCTCCTACCCGAAGCGCAGAAGACGAGTAAGACCGTGGAGCGCTTGGGCATCGTCTCGTATACGAACGTCGCGCCGCTGCATTGGGGTTTAGAGCCTTGGCGCGGGGCGGAATTCGTGCGCGGCGTGCCGACAGAGCTTAACCGGATGCTCCTAAACGGTGAGATTGATTTGACGCTTATCTCGAGCTACGAGTTCTTGCGCCATAGCGACGAACTCAAAGCCCTACCGGATTTCTCCATCTCAACCCTCGGACCCGTCTACAGCGTGATGCTCTTTCATTGGGAACCCTGGGACGACCTCTCGGGCAAGCGCATCGCTTTAACCACAGACTCCGCGACGAGTGTGCAGCTTCTTAAAGTTTTACTCAAAGAATCGGGCATCAATGCTGAATTCGTACCGATGGAGCCGAATTTGGACGTGATGTTAGAGCAGTGCGACGCGGCATTGCTTATTGGGGATAGTGCGCTGATTGAGGCGGTGGAGCCTCGAGATATTCGCGGCAGGAGACCCCTTGTCACCGACTTAGGCGAAGCCTGGTACGCGCTTACGCGCTTGCCTTTTACCTTTGCGGTGTGGGCGTCGCGCAAAGATAATCCGCCCTCGGAAAAGCTCGTGTCAGAGCTGCGCCGCGTGAGAGAGGTTGGGCTCGGTCAGCTTGCCGCTGTTGCAGCAGCCGAAGCCGACCACCTTGGGTTGTCGCCTCTCGTCATTCAGCGCTACCTGAATAATTTCCGCTACTACTTAGAGCCGCCTGACCGCGACGGGCTCTCGACCTTTGCGGCAAAGAGCTTAGGTGAAGAGGTCAAGCTCCAATTTTGGAATTTGTAGACCTCATTCCTGCGATAGCTCTTAGCTTCACGAATTCATTCGCGTTGACGACGTAAAGTTGGAGCACTATGCCGACCCTAAGCGACCTTAATGATTTTTTGAGCCTTTACTTCTCCGCTGAGCGCTTCGGCAGTGACCAAAACGGGATTTATCGAGCGCCCGATAAGTCGGAGAAACCTGTCAAGCGTATGGGGCTCCTGCTCGAGCCTTTCCCTAAACTCGCCGACTGGACGAAGAAGAATAAGCTCGACGCCCTTTTCATCCACCGACCCTGGAAGTTAGAGAAGGTGAAAGCGCCAGAGGGAGAGGTGGGCATTTTAGCGTACCACTATGCGTTCGATGAACTGCTGACCACAGGCTATAACCCGCGTTTAGCGGACGTGCTGCTCGTGAGTGAGTTAGAAGTCTTAGGGTACAAAGAGGGTAGACCTCTCGGCATGATTGGCAACGTTCCGCGTACAGATTTGCAGACGTTCCGGGTTCAGGTCGAAGAGGTCTTCGGCGGTTTAGAGGGAGCGTATCTCAAGACGGAACCCGAAGAAGAGCATGTCACGCGAGTCTGCGTCGTCGGCGCGATGCGCGACAAGCTCGTGCGCGAGGCGCGTGAACGCGGCGCGAACGTCTATATTACGGGGCAATACAGAGACCACGCGCAAGATGCGGTGGACAATACAAGCATGAACATTTTAGAGGTAGGACACGAGCGCTGTGAGCGGTGGGGGCTTCGGGCGCTCGCGGGTGTGCTGCGAGAGCGGTATGCGGACCTTTTCGTTACCGTTCGGTGACACTGTGATCTCACCCTTTACTGTTACACCGCTAAAAAACAACGCTTGACGTAGGCTTTGTGGTTGCACAACGCATCATCCAGAGCGAGCGTTGATAACCGGATACTACCCGCTAGGGCTTATAACGAGATGACCTGTTTGACGGAGGTCAAAACTACGTAAGCCCTGCGAAGCGGGTATATCTCTCACGGCTCGAGTAGCACCTTCCCCACGCTCCGCCGACTCTCCACCCAGTCGTGCGCGGCGGCAGCGTCCTCTAACTTGAAGCGCTCCCCAATCAAGATATTGACGTTACGCGAAGAGAGAAGCTCGAGCCCCTTCCGCGCCACCCCTCGCAACACTTCAGGACGAGATTTTCTATAACCACCGCTGCTGTAGCCGATCACGGCGCGGTTGCTCCTATGGAGCAACTTGCTACTGATAGACGCCGCGCCCCCTTCGCCCGTATGACCGTAGATAACCAAGCGCCCAAAGTCAGCCAGGCAGTTCAGCCCACGTTCGGCGTTGGGTCCAGCCACCGAATCGAGGATGAGGTCGACGCCCTCTCCGTCCGTCTTCTCGTTAATGACCTCATCAAACGAGCGTTCTCGGTAGTTGATAACCTCATTCGCGCCCATCCGCGCCGCAATGTCTGCTTTTTCATCGCTACCAACCGTCGCAAAGATACGCTCAGCGCCTAGTGCTCTAGCGAGTTGCACCAATGTGCTTCCCACGCCACCCGCGCCCGCGTGAACCAGGACGCTTTCCCCCGTTCGAAATCGTCCTGCATTCGTCAGCACGTTATAGGCGGTCATCAAAATGCCGATGCCCGCGCCTTGCTCAAACGAGACCGCGTCGGGCAAGGGATAGCACAGCTCAGCCTCCGCGAGAACGTACTCGGCGTAAGAGCCCGCTGCCACATACGCCGCGACGCGCTGCCCGACCTCAAAATCGTCAACGTTATCGCCCACCGCGTCCACCACACCGCTCGCGTCCAACCCCGGCGTAAAGGGAAGCTGAGACGCGCCTCCGCGCCGCCTCTTGATGTCCGCAAAGTTGACGCTCGTAAACGCTGTTTTAATGCGCACCTGACCCACGCTCGGCTCGGGGATGGGAAGGTCTCTATAAGTAAGCACCTCAGACCCGCCATACTCGCTTATAAGGATGCTTTTCATAACGTCGCTCGCTGGAATAAACTCATGGTCAACCTTAGCAGGCAAGTGGTATGAGCGTAAAGGCTAGAGCGTCACGCCGCACTTCAACGTTCGAGTTGCGCGGATTCATCTTGAAGCGGTAAGAGTTTCGGATAGAACCACTCGAGCCTTCTATCCTCACACCAAGCGAGCGCGGCCTTCTCACCTTCGCCATAAACTACCGCGTGTTGCCCGAACTGAGACCCTAATGCTAGAGCGTCCTCCAACGTGAGGTCAAAAACGGTAAAACCCGCCTCTTCCCAACTGCCGTCAGTCGATTTGCCGAGGCTGGGTCCGTAGTCGTAGTTCTTCGCTAAGAGGTGTTGCTCGAGCCGCTCATTCCTCTCTCTGTTCTCCTCTTCCGAGAGCGGCGTGCTCTGCGGATTCTGCGCCGTAACTAATGTAAAGGCGCGACCTCCAAAGAGTGTCGCGCCCGTTTCTTGCTCGCTCAAAACAAAAGCAAGTTCCTCGTCACCATTGCTCGCATAGTAGATTGCGTCGCCGTAGACCTCTTCGTAGTGTTCTAGCTCAGACATCTCTACAGAACGTAACGGCTCAGGTCTTCATCTTCGACGATAGACTCGAGCTTCTTCGTCACGTACTCGCCGTTCACAGTTACGTCGCCGAGCTGCGTCCCAAAGGAGAGGTCTTCTAAAACCGTTTCCAACACTGTATGCAGCCGCCGCGCCCCGATGTCCTCGACCTCTTGATTCACTTGAGCGCTGTACTCGGCAATCGCCTCGATGCCCGACTCGTCGAAACGGACGCGGGTGCCGTCCACCTTGAGGAGTTCGGTGTACTGCTTGGTGAGCGAGTGCTGCGGTTGCGTCAAGATGAGTTGGAAGTCGCTGGCGGAGAGTTCTTCTAGTTCTACCCGAATTGGAAAGCGCCCTTGCAGTTCGGGGATGAGGTCGGAAGGCTTCGAGACGTTAAACGCGCCCGCCGCGATGAAGAGGGTGTGGTCGGTCTTGACCTGTCCGTAGCGCGTCTTGACCTGCGTGCCTTCAACAATCGGCAAGAGGTCGCGCTGCACGCCTTCACCTGACACGTCCGAGCCGCCGCCCTGCTCGTTGCCTGCGACCTTATCCAACTCGTCTATGAAGATAATGCCTGAGTTCTCCGCTCGCCAGATGGCTTCTCGGGACACGTCGTCATAGTCCACAAGCTTCTCGGCTTCTTCGGCTTTCAAGGCTTCCCTAGCGTCACGTACGCTCGTCTTGCGGCGCGTGCGCTTTTTGGGCATGAGGTTCGACATCATGTCCTGCAGGTTCATGCCCATCTCTTCCATCCCCGGAATCATCATCTGATTGGGGCGCTCGTCCTTGACTTCGATCTCGATGGTGCGGTCTTCTAACTTGCCCGCTTCTAAAAGCGCCCGCATCTTCTCGCGCCCCTCTTCGGTGCCGCCGGGCAGGAGGTAATCCAGGAGCTTCTCCTCGGCATTTCTTGCCGCGCGTTCTTGGACGCCCTCCAACTGCTCCTCTTCGATCATCACGTACGCCGCTTGCACGAGGTCGCGCACCATCGACTCGACGTCGCGCCCGACGTAGCCGACTTCGGTGAACTTCGTCGCCTCGACTTTGATAAAGGGCGCTTTGGCAAGCTTAGCGAGCCGACGGGCGATTTCGGTTTTGCCGACGCCCGTAGGACCAATCATCAGGATGTTTTTGGGCGTCACCTCGGCTTGCATCGCTTCGGAGAGTTGCCGTCTGCGGTAGTGGTTGCGCAGCGCCACCGCCACCGAACGCTTCGCCTTGTGCTGTCCGATAATGTGCTTGTCCAACTCGGCGACGATCTCCAAAGGCGTCAAGTTCATGCCCGAAGCGGGCTTGCTCAGTTCTAAGGTCATGCGTCACCTTCCTCTTTGTCACTATCACTTACCGTGAGCACCGTCGCCGTACCGCTCGTATAGATGTCGATGTCGGCGGCGATCTTTAGGGCAGTCTCCGCGATCTCTTTCGCGCCCATATCGCTATGGCGCATCAAGGCGATCGCGGCGGCTTGTGCGTACGCGCCGCCCGAGCCCGTCGCCATCACTGATTCGTCGGGCGCAATGACATCGCCGACGCCCGAAAGGGTCAGGATTTGCTCGCTATCCGCGACGATGAGCATCGCCTCTAAGTTGCGCAGCATCTTGTCAGAACGCCACTCTTTAACTGTTTCGACGGAGGCTTTGAGCAGGTTGCCCTTCGCGGACGAGAGGTAGCCTTCGAACTTTTCTAGGAGCGTAAAAGCGTCCGCGACTGCGCCTGCGAAACCCGCGATAACTTGCCCGTCCATTAGGCTCCGCACCTTTGTTGCGCCGCGCTTTACAATCGTATCGCCGAGCGTGACCTGACCGTCGCCCGCTATGGCTGAAACGCCGTCCTTGTGGACAGCGACAATAGTAGTTCCGTGCATACGTTCCATATCCTGCAATCGTACCAGGCAGGATGTAAAAGGATGTAAGGCAGGTTCCTTGATAGAGGTTGTATAAAGTTTCTTAGTTAAGACTGTTCCGGCACGCAGATGACAAGCTTTTAACTTTTGGATTTTAGGGACGGTTTGCTGTGAACTTTGGCGGCGGTATGTCAATGGTGGAGGTCTACAATACCTTGTGCAAAGCTCCATGCAAACGAAAACGCCTCAACCTAGCTTTAATGGTAGCGGATTCATTCTGCACCTTATCTTGTGCTCTTGTATCGTCGTCGGCATCTTCGTGGGGTTGATGTGGCTCTTTTTCATTCTGAGTTTCGGGCGAGTGACGGACGACTTGCGAAGCTCAGCCGCCGTATACTTAGAGAACTATTTCTCCTCGCAGGTTGTCGAATTTCCCTGGGATAATCTTTCTGTTCCCACTCATGACGACGACGTGAGGGTTACCGCAGTAGAACTCGAGCCCGACTATCTCGCAACCCTCTCAACCCTGGGACCTTGCGACAGGATACGCTGCGAGCTTGATAAAGTGTACAGAGCTTCAGCCGAGTACGAGGTGAACGGCGAATTTTCTCGAGAACACTTTGTGATGACGAAGACCCCGTATTGGAGCGTTGTAAAGTCCGGTAAGTAGCCCTAATGAACAGCGCACTTCAGATTGTAACGGCTCCTTGCGGCGTTTCGATTTCAGCCCCTAACCCCACCTCACCTTTTTGAATTTCGATGACCTCTTCCAAACCCAACTCAGCAAGCACTGATCTTGTCTTCTGAGGCTCAGGATGAAAGCCGCGCAGCTTGACGAGCTTCAAGCCTCTCTCCGGCAGCTTCGTCGTCGGGTGCGGCGCACCGCCCCAATCAATCAGGGTTGGGAGGACGCCACCAGCGGGCAAGTGTCCGTCTTCTGGAACCGTGATGAGCCAGCTCAGGTCGCCGCGCTGCATCGGTGTGACGTGTCCAAAGACTTCCTCGGAAATGTCGGTATCTTGAAGAGAGATACCTTTTTTCGCTCGAGCCACCCAATGTAGGAGCGTCGGTCCCTGCTCCAACCTCTCTTGAACCTCCCTAGTATCCAAACCAAACCAGCGGGGTCGATTGAGTGCGGGCGCGTCGGGGTCTAGGGTGATGACCTCTAAGTATACCCCCTCGCCCAAGTTGAGCAAGCGGTTGTGCGTCCCCATCGCGGTGTGTTTGCCGCCGGGCTCTAACGGCGCACCTAAAAGGTCTTGGACGAAGGTTGACCCCTCATCCAAGTCTCTTGCTGCAATAACTAGGTGGTCGAGTTCAAACATCAGACATCCTCATTCCGTACGAGGAGAAGCAATGAGCAATTACAAAAGGGGTAAAAGGATTGAGAGAAAAGGACTAAGGACTGAGGTAAAAGTAAAATCTTTTCTCTCAGACCTTAGCCCTCAGTCCTTGCTTTTAACTGTCTTTAAGGCATCGGATACTGCTGCGCAAACGCTTTAACCTCGGCGCGTACCTCTTCAGGATTCTCGCCCTGGAGTGTGCGGTCGATAAAGTCTGCGACGGTGCGCATCTCCTCCTCTTTCATCCCTCTGGTGGTCAAGGCGGGCGTGCCGATGCGGATGCCGGAGGTCACGAAAGGCGAGCGCGTATCGAAGGGGATGGTGTTTTTGTTGACGGTGATGCCCGCTTCGTCGAGGATATTCTGCGCTTTTTTACCGCTCATGTCTTTAGGCGTGAGGTCCAAGAGGAAGTTGTGGTTGTCCGTGCCGCCCGAGACGACGCGGTAGCCTCTCTCCTGGAGAGCGCTCGCGAGGGCTTGCGCGTTTTTCACAATCTGCTGCGCGTAGGTCTTGAATTCGGGCTGGAGGGCTTCGAAGAACGCCACAGCTTTGCCCGCGATGACGTGCTCCAAGGGTCCACCCTGTGAACCGGGGAAGATCATCTTGTCGATGCGCTTGCCGATCTCCTCGTCGTTGGAGAGGATGATGGCGCTGCGCGGACCGCGCAAGCTCTTGTGCGTGGTCGTCATGGTGACGTGCGCGTGCGGCAAGGGGCTCGGGTGGACGCCGCCCGCGATGAGCCCGGAGATGTGGGAGACATCCGCGAGTAAGGTCGCGCCGACCTCGTCGGCGATTTCGCGGAACTTGGCGAAATCGATCTCACGGCTGTACGCGGTTGCGCCGCAGATGATGAGTTTGGGCTTATGTTCTCTGGCGAGTTCACGCGCCGCCTCGTAGTCAATTTGCTCGGTCTCTTCATCCACGCCGTACGAGACGACGTTATACAAGATGCCCGAGAGGTTGACCGGGCTGCCGTGCGTCAAGTGACCGCCGTGCGAGAGGTCCATGCCCATCATCGTGTCGCCGGGCTCCAAAAAGGTGTGGAAGATAACGAAGTTCGCCGTCGAGCCCGAGTGCGGCTGCACGTTCGCCCAGGCTGCGCCGAAGAGTTCTTTGGCGCGTTCGATGGCTAGGCGCTCGACCTCATCTACGACTTCGCAGCCGCCGTAGTAACGCTTGCCGGGGTAACCTTCGGCGTATTTGTTGGTTAAGGCGCTGCCGACGGCTTCCATCACCGCTTGTGAGGTGAAGTTTTCCGAGGCGATGAGTTCCAAGCCGTCACGCTGACGCTCGAACTCCTGGTCGATGAGAGAGAAGAGCGTATCGTCGCGCTCTGTGGTGCTGATATGCAAGGTGTTGGGTTTGGGTTCGGTTACGGTCATCGGGCTACCTCACTTCGCTTCGTTACTCTGTTTCGCACTGTTTTAGTCATGCGTTCTAGTCGCAGACGTTCGCGTAAAGCTGACTATAGCAAAAACTCGGCAAATTGGGCGTGCCGCTGTGTACTCAAAGTCCGCCACGCGCGCGAAGAACGCGGTAACGCTACCTCTGCTGGCGCGTCGCGGTGGTCTGCGTGTAGAAGGTGACGAAACGCTCCAGGTCGCGCCGATCTAAAACGCGCTCTAAGTCCCTCGAGCCCGACACCGTCACGCCCACGATGTTCGCTTGGCTGAGCTGCCTGAGCAAATCCAGCGAAACCGGATACTCCGCCCGTTCAAAGCGCCTGGCGTACGCGCTGACTGCCCGCACGCCCCGCCCGCCGCTGCTGCCTAAACCCGAGAGCACGACCGGGCGTCCGTCTATAGTGAGGCGCAAGGAGGATCCGGGCGGAATCAGGAGCCAGTTGTCGCCCCAGTAGTCCACGCGCAGGCGGTAGTCGCCCTCATCGGCGCGGCGTACCGGCTGGAGGCTGAGTGCGCCTTTGCTCAGGCTCGAGGAGGTCAAGTCGTCCCCCATACTGTAAGTAAGGCGCTCCCAGGCGTCCGCGTCTACCTGAGGCGGTGGAACGCTCTGCACGCTAGAAAACGTGCTCGGTGCGCACCCGGCGAGAACGGCGAGCAGCGTGAAGCTAAGTAGAATAAGTCGGAGCATGAACTTTAGTCTAGCAAGCCGCTACGCGCTGAGGCTGTTCAAAGCGCACGCGCGACTCACCGATTCTTCATCTTTAGTCACGTCTACGGTTCTTCTGTTACTTGGGTAGTGGTTCCAAGTCGAATGCCGCCGCGCGCTCCTTCTGCCGTCTCCATGCGATGAACAAGGGATTGAAACCCCTTGCTTTGACACTGGCGTCATGCCAGATAGAGCCACTACCGTTACTTGTTCAGTTACACCTCAATAACGTATACGCGGTGTTGTTGGTCGCGCTAATCTTTGACCGCCGTGCCCGTCACCTTGACCTTGCCGCCGAAAGGGAGCGCCGCCGCTTCGTAAATCGTTCTGGCGGGGCGGCGTCCTTCGGGGAAGAGGTCGATGAAGAGGTCATTGACCTCGCCGAGTTGCGTAAGGTCCGCGAAGGCGATGTCGATAAAGACGACTTCGTCTCGAGAAAATCCAGCCGCATGGAGGACGGCGAAGAAGTTACCAAAAGCACGTTCGGCTTCTTCGCGGCACGTGCCGCTCACGTACTCGCCCGCTTCGCTGACGGACAACTGACCGCTGACAAAGCAGGTCTTTCCGACGACAACCGCGTGGCTGATGGGGTTGCTCCAGCGGGGCAAGCCCGGACCCTGGGTGATGAAACGGCGTTCGCTCATGTGTCCTCCCGGAAGAACTCGAACACACGCCTCGAGACCTCCGCAATCAGCAGCATCCCCTCTTGCTCGAAGCTAAATGACCTGTCCTCCGATTCCGAAGTCATCACCACGAGCGTGTAGAGAGGTCGGTCCGAAACGTCGTAGACGGTGCCCGCGTCGTGCCACACGCCTCGCACGCACCCACTCTTCGACGCGACGGTTACAGCGTCCGGGTGAAGCGCCTCATCCGTCGGCAAGTACCGCGCCAACGCTTCGGTGAATTGCTGCTTTTTAAGAATCTCTACGGCTAACGCTGTAAGCTCTGGCGGCAAGAGGTCGCCGCGCTGCAAAGAGGTCAAAAGCCCGAGCATGTCCGCCGCACACGTGACGTTGTTACCGCCGCGCCTCTGTTCCTCATTGCGCTTCTCCTCTGGGAGTTGCAGCTTGCCGACGAGGTAGGTCTGGCGCAACCCAGCGCGTCCGCAGAAGTCGTTCACGCGCGCCCGCCCCGCAATGTCTATGAGCATATTCGTCGCGGTGTTGTCGCTGACGACGATCATGAGGGTCAAGAGGTCACGCAAGGTGAGAGGTAGTCCCGGCTGGAGCGCGTGCAGGACGCCCGAGCCGCTCACCCTCTCGTCCTCCTCGAGTTCGTAGCGGGTTGTAAGCTCGAGCCTCCCCTGCGCCACCTGCCCGAGCGTTTCAACGAGGATGGGCAGTTTGATAAGGCTAGCGGCGCTCATCGCCTGGGTGGCGTTATGTGTGTAGGAGAAGCCGTCCAAATTGCGCTGCAAGGCGATACTGACCTGCCCTGAGAAAGCGTCAACGAGAGGGGACAAGGTTGCGTCTAGGTCAGAAGGGTTAGTCACACTCGAGCCGCCACAAATCCGCCACCTCTTCGCGCCGCCGCGCCAACCTCGCCTCACCGTTTTGAACGACGACCTCAGCCGTACGCAGCGACGAGGCGTAGTTCGACGCCATCGTGAAGCCGTACGCGCCCGCCTCCTCCACCGCCAAGAGGTCACCGCTTTTCACCTCGGGGAGCCAAACACTGCGTCCCAAACGGTCCGCGTTCTCGCAAAGCGGTCCGTCTACGTCCACTTCTTTCACCTTTCGTCCGCCAGTGAGCACGCGAATCGGGTGCGCCGCGCCGTAGAGGGCGGGGCGCAGCAAATCCGCCATGCCTGCGTCGGCGATGATGTGGCGGCGTGCGCCCTCTTTGACGTGGAGGACTTTTGTCAGCAGCACACCGCTCTGCGCGACGAGGTAGCGTCCGGGCTCTAAAATCAGCTTCACGTCTAAATCCTCGAGAAACCCCGAAACCTTCTCCGCGAACCGCGCCAGAGGAAAGTTCGGCACCACGAAGCCGCCGCCTAAGTCGAGCGTGTCAGCGCCCTTAAAGTGCTCGTAAAGCGGTCTGAGCGTAGAAAAAATCTCGTCGTAAACGCCCATGTCGGCGATTTGCGAGCCCGCATGGACGTGAAAGCCTGAAAGTTTATCGCCCAACGCCTCGGCGACCTCTTGCGCCTCGCCCAGCGTCATCCCGAACTTAGACTCAGCCGCGCCCGTCGCCAAATGCTCGTGTGTACGCGGGTCGAGCGCGGGGTTAAGGCGTACGAGAAACCGCACCTTGACCTCTTGGCTTACAAAGTCCTGCTGCAAGTCCTGCTCCCACCCTCTCCACTGCGAAACACTGTCTAAGCTCACCTGCTTGACGCCTGCTTGAACAGCGCGGCTTCTCAGCGCGTCGTCTTGTTTAGGTCCGCCCAAGAGGATATGCTCAGGAGGGAAGCCTGCACGGAGCGCCCGCTCTAACTCGCCCAAGGTGATGACCTCTGCGCCGAGCCCTCTTTTTGCCAGATGCCGCAACACCGCGCCGCAGGGGTTGGCTTTCACGGCGTAATGAAGGTCGGCTCCGGGCAACGCCTCGCGCAGTGCGTCCACCTGAGCGCTCACCTTGTCCAAGTTATAAACGTACGTCGGCGTGCCGTAGGTCTGGGCTAGCTCGAGCAATCTCTCGGTAGTAGCTTCCGCGAAATCTTGAGTCACAATCCCGAAGTGTAGCACGAAAGAAAGGGCGCGCTACGGCGCGCGGCTCGGCGCGGGCGTAAACTTATCTCTATGTCTAACGCAAAAAAAGTCGTCATTGTTGGAGGCGTCGCGGGGGGAATGAGCGCGGCGTCGAAGGCTAAGCGGGAGAATCCTGAACTCGAGGTCACTGTATTCGAAAGGAGCCACTACATCTCGTACGGGGCGTGCGGGATGCCCTACGTCATCGGCGGGCTGATTCCCGACCTGGAGAAGCTGGTCTCGCGCTCGCCCGAGGAGATGGCGGAGCGGGGCGTCGAGGTCAAGGTGCGCCACGAGGTGACAGAAATAGACCACGAGAAACGCACGCTCGAGGTCAAGAACTTGGAGTCGGGCGATACCTTTGAAGCGTCCTACGACGTTTTGGTGCTAGCGACGGGGGCGCAAGCCGTCAGACCGGATTTACCTGGCATAGCCTTGGAAAATATCTACACCTTGCGGCGCATGGAGGACGCGGCGGCGATTGCCGAAGCCGCCGAGGGCGCGACGCGTGCAGTCATCGTGGGCGGGGGGTATATCGGGCTCGAGATGGCAGAAGCCCTCACGCTAGCCGGACTTCACGTGAGCGTCGTCGAGATGTCCGAGCACCTCTTGGCGTCCATCACGCCCGACTACTCCGAAATCGCCCGCTGCGAGCTTAAAGACAACGGTGTGGATGTCTACTTAGGCACCGAAGTCACCGGCTTCGAAGGGGACGGCAGAGTCGAGCGCGTCGTCATGAAAGCCGGTGAGGAGAAAGAGACGCTGGACGCCGACCTCGTGATTATGGCGGCGGGCGTGAAACCTAACAGCGAGCTGGCAAAGGGGCTAGGCGTAGACCTCGGACCGAGCGACGCCGTTTTAACGGACGAGAAACTGCGCACGAACGTCGAGAACGTCTACGCCGTAGGCGACGTGACGGCAGTGCGTCATATGCTCACGGATAACTCGACGTGGCTGCCCTTAGGCGACACCGCGAACAAGCAGGGGCGCGTGGCGGGCACGGTCATCGCGGGCAAAGAGGCGTCGTTCAAGGGCGTTTTAGGCACCGCCGTCACCAAGGTCTTCGAGCGCGCTTTTGCGACGACGGGTCTCAACGAGAAAGCCGCGCAGGAGGCGGGCTTCGACGCGGAAAGCCTCTGCATCGAAGACACGGACCACGCGGGCTACTACCCCGACAAGTCACCCCTCACCGTCACGCTCGTCTGGGAGAAAGGCTCGCAGAAACTTTTAGGCGCACAGCTCGCGGGTTACGGCGACGCCGTCAAGCGCGTGGACGCTATCGCCGCGCTCCTCCTCAAGGGCGGCACCCTCGCCGACCTAGCCGACCTCGACATGGCGTACGCGCCGCCTTTTAGTGGCGTGTGGGATTCGCTTCTAGTGGCGGCGAACGTGGCGTTGTCGGATTAGGGTAGTCACCCATAGGGTGGGAAGTTACTGCACAGGGGAGTAAGCAATGAGCAACGAGTACCGAGCAATGAGTCTAAAGATTTTCACTCATTACTTATCCGTTCCGTACCAGCAAACGGCAGCGCGTCCCTAGACCTGTTACAGTAACTTTATGAACAGGCAACTCCGCAGAGCCACCGAAAAGTCAGATAAAAAGCGTGAGAAGGAGCGCGATAAGCGCCGAGGGACGCGGCAGACGAAGAGAGTGCAGACCGCTAAACCCGCGCCTAAGAAAGAAAAACGCGAGTCGCTCGAGCCGCGCAGCGAGAAAGCCACAGAGAAATCCACGGGGAAACCTACAGAGAAAGCCAGGCGGCAGCAGCGTTGGGCAGGTATCTACGTGACGATGACGGTGGTCATCATCGCGCTGCAGGCGATCTTACCCGAGCAGGAGATGGACACGTTTTCGCAGGTGATTCACGGGATGTTCTACCTGACGTTCGGCTACTTCTTGACCTCTTGGCTGTTCCGTAGGGGAACGCCGCAAGCGTTCGTCATCGCGCTCGTTACAGGGGGCTTGCTCTCGTTAGGTGTCGAACTCGCCAAGTTCTTCCGCCCCGAAGTGACAGCCGACCCGCTGCTCGTCTACATCGCGCTGCCGAGCCTTCTACTCGGCGCGCTGCTGAGCCGCTTCGTGTATGTGAGGACAGGTTAGGGACCGAGCCTACCAGCCCGTCTTGCTGAGTGTGGTATGGCTCACCTGCTGGGGCGAGGGGATGACGCCCCGGTTGACCTTGAGCTGCGCTTCGCCGAAAAGCGTCTGAACGTCTTCTAAAAGTTCTTTGGCTCGTTTGCTGTCGAAATTGTAAAGCGCGAGCCCAAAGTCATGCTTGAGCGCGCAGAGATGGTCTTGCAAGAATGCGGTGACCTCTTCGTGCTCGAGCACGAAAAGCGCGTACTCGCCGAGCAGATGCTCCGTCGCCTCAGCCGCGACGTCGAACGCCCTTTCCAACTCGTTGAATTCTACCCCTATGCTCATCGTAACCTCTATGTTCCTTATCAAGCTTGCTCATCTTATGGGTGGGTGCACCGCGCGCTGCCTTGCTAGCACGGGTACGCGTTCATGAACTTAGTGAAGCACGAAACCCCTCTCCCGCTATAGATACACTTGTACTTAAATACCGTGTAGAACGTGAATGTTCGAAAAACCACAAGTGCTTGAGTGACGCCGCTTAGGGGATTTTTCACAGTGTAAGAAATGGTGCTCAGATAGTACATGTACCCTAGATTTTGAAGGGTGAGCGCGAGAAACTTCTTCGCGGGCGGGACGAGCATGAGAGCTTCTGCGTACTCGTCGCGTGGGACCGCGCCAAGAAGACACAACACTGCTTAGGTGCCACCGAAAAGCACTCGGACGGATTTGTGATCGCGGAGAGAGACCTAGGGCTGCCTTCTTCGGAAACCTGCTCGTTAGCCTTTGTCTTCTCGCCTATACGCTCCCTAACCTGCTAAAACACATGAGAGACACCCTTCCCGAAGCGTTGCAGCGAAGGGAATCTCGAGCGTGAAAACAGAACCTCACAGCGTGCGTTTCTAGCTTAAAATGTTGAGTACATGTTTTTTCTCTTCGCCGTGGTTATCTACCCACTTTTCATGTTTCTACTCGGTTTTGGCTTTGGCATCTTGATGAAGTTTACAGGCGGTTGGCGACACACACTGCTTATCTTTTTAGTACCGAGCCTTTTGCCCTGGCTGCTCCACCTCTTCTATGCGAAAGACATTAATGAGGTGTGGCCGAGTGCTCCTCATGTTGATCCGACCTCTTTTATCATAACGAGCACCCTTCTCGCAGGTGTTTTGCTATTAGCGAGCCTCTTTGCGACGTGGCGCGTGCCACTTCTTGCGCCTCTTTTGCCACTCGTTCTAGGTTTTCTGTACTTTGAGATTCCCTTGGAGCAATTTTCTCAAGAACTTGTGAGGCATGAAATCTTGTTCGACAATACCGCTCATGTCACGCTCTTTTGGACCTCTTCAACGGCGAGCGCGGCGCTCTTCGGCTACGCGCTGACGAGGTATCTCGAGCCCCACACCCTAAAATACTATCTAAAGCTAAGATAAACCTATGCGCCTCCTCCTCCGCTTCGGTATCTTCGCCCTTTTATTCGGCTTTATCGCCGGTCTCATCGCACGCCGCGCTCTAGGGATGCAGCGCATCCCTGAAGTGCTGCTCGCTAGCTTACTTCCCTGGGTGGTTCACCTCATCTACGTTTTGCGCCGCGTTAGTTTGATAGACGGCTTCGGCTTCGGCGTCGTCCTCGTTGCACTCTTAAGTATCGGCGTCGCCACTCTGCTTCTACGCATCGCACCGCGCTTTTACCGACCTCAACACGTGCGCGTCGCCGCTGTGCCTGTGGTGCTCGCTATACTGCACGGGATTATCTTGCTGGTTTGGTCCTCCACGCTCCCCTTCGCCCTCAGCACCACCCTAGCGTCCGTCGCTTTCGCCTGGGGCACGCTCTTTTTCGGCGCGGCGCTCTGGGCGTATGCGCTGCCGTCGCCGAGGCTACCAGGCGTGGGAGACTTGAGGCGGAGAAGGTAGGGAAGTTAAAAGAGAAAAGGTTAAAGGACTGAGGACTGAGGTTAAAGACTTTCTCTCAGTCCTCAGTCCTTTTTCCTCAGTCCTTCCCCCTACGTTACAAAGCGAGAGATTTCACAGCCTCCTTGCGGTATCCTGGCTGCATATGGCGTATAAGGTACTCGTAACAGACACCATTCAACTCGGCGACAAAACGTATCCAGACATCGAAGTGGATTATCAAGCGGGCATTTCGAGAGAAGACCTCTTAGACATCGCCCACGACTACGACGGCATCATCACGAGGAGCCGCACGCAGGTGGACGAGGCGCTGATTAAGGCGGCGAAAAACCTCAAGGTGATCGGGCGGGGCGGCGTCGGGGTGGATAACATCGACCTGGACGCTGCCAGCCGAAAAGGTCTTTTGGTCCTCAACGCGCCCGAGGCGAACAACGTCTCGGCGGCGGAACTCGCGGTCGCGCTCATGCTCAGCGCGGCGAGAGGGGTGAGCCGCTCGGATAGGCTCATCCGCGCGGGCACGTGGGACCGGAAGTTCTTAGGGCGAGAGGTCAAGGGGGCGCGGCTCGGCATCGTAGGGCTCGGGCGCATCGGTTCGCTCGTGTCGAAACGGGCGCAGGGGCTCGGGATGCACGTGATGGCGTACGACCCCTACATCTCGCGCCACCGCGCGGACGACCTCAAGGTGAAACTGTTCGACAACCTTCAAGAGATGCTCTCTCAGTCGGACTTCTTAACGGTGCATACACCGCTGACCGACGAGACCACGGGTATGATCGGCGCGGCGGAACTCGGCTGTTTGCCGGCTAAAGCGATTGTGGTGAACGCGGCGCGGGGCGGCATCATTCAAGAAGAGGCGCTTTTAGAAGCCCTCGAGAGCGGCAAACTCTTCGGCGCAGGCTTGGACGTGTACGTCTTAGAGCCCCCTTCGGTTGACCATCCCCTTCTGCAACGTGATGACGTCGTCTTAACCGCGCACTTAGGCGCGAACACGCAAGAGGCGCAAGCGCGAGTGGGTGCGGAAATTTTGGAGCGCACGGCGTTGGCGCTTCAGGGCGACCTCTCGAGAGGCGTCGTCAACGCGCCCGCCTTAGCACCCGAAGTCGTCGCTGCACTAGGACCGCACCTCCAAGTCGGCGAAGCCTTGGGTAAGATGATCGCCCAACTCGCCAAAGGGCGCGTACGCGAGCTGCAAATCGAGTTTTCAGGAACCTTCCCAATAGACCCTGACCCCATCGCGGTGGCGGCGACGAAAGGCTACTTAGAGCCCATCCTGGACGAGCCGCCCAACTACATCAACGCCTCCGCCATCGCCAAAGAGCGCGACATCCGCGTCTCCAAAGTGACCGCCTCGCGCAGTCGCGGCTACCTGAGTCACGTGATGGTCACAGCGACCTCCAACGGGCATAGCGTCAGCGTCGGCGGCACGGTTTTAGGCACGGACCCGCGCATCGTCTCGATTGACGGCTTTCCCATCGAGCTTCGCCCTGAAGGGACGATGCTGATTTGCACGAACTACGACCGCCCCGGCGCGGTGGGTAAAGTCGGCACGGTCTTAGGCGACGCGGGCGTGAACATCTCGGGGATGCAGCTCTCGAGGGTCGGTGAAGACGGTCTGGCGCTCTTTGCCCTCACCCTCGACCAAGCGCCTAGCGATGAGGTCTTAGAGGTGCTGCAGAGTCTGCCAAACGTGCTGCGGAGCTTGAGCGTCGTGAGGCTCTGATGTATAAACCCCGCCTTCTCGCCCCCGGACCCGTCGAAGTCCCACCGCAAGTCCTAGAAGCGTCGTCGCGGCAGGTGATGCACCACCGCACCGACGTTTTCAAACACCTCTTTGTAGAGGTGCGGGAGAAGTTAGCCCAGCTCGCGCAGGTACCTGGTGAAGACGTGCTAATTCTCGCAGGTAGCGGCACGGCAGGCTTTGAGGCGGGGCTACTCGCATCCGTACCGCGTGGCAGTAAGGTGCTCGGCATCAGCGCGGGCAAGTTCGGCGAGCGCTGGGTGAAGCTGGCGCGGCACTACGGGTATGAGGTAGTGGAGTATGGGCTCGAGTGGGGCAGCGTCGCCCAACCCGAGGCGGTCCGCGACCTCCTAAAAGAACATCCCGACACCGCCGCCGTGATGACCACGCACTCGGAAACGTCCACTGGTGCGCTTCATAATATCGAGGCAATCTCCAGGGTCATCCAAGAGGTCACGCCAGACGCCCTTTTTTTGGTGGACTGCGTGACGAGCTTGGGTGTGACGGAGCTTAGACCCAAAGAGTGGAAGCTCGACGGTATATTCTCCGGTAGCCAGAAAGGTTTGATGACCCCGCCCGGTCTCGCCTTCGCGTGGCTTTCTAAGCGAGCTTGGGCGCGAGGGGGCGACACGCCAACTTTTTACTTAGATTTGCATAAAGAGCGCAGGAGTCAACAGCAGGGGCAGACCGCCTACACGCCCGCCGTGAGCCTCGTTTACGGACTGAACGTCGCGCTAAATATGCTTTTAGATGAGGGCATTGAAAACGTTTGGGCGCGGCGCGAAAGGATGAATAGGGCGATTCTCGAGGCGGCAAAAGTTTTAGACTGCTGCGCCTACGCCGAGCGCGTCAGCCCAGCAGTCGCGGCGCTCCGTGCGCCCGAAGGCGTAGACGCGCCCGCCATCGTCAAAGGCTTTGCCGCAAGAGGTGTGCGCATCGCAGGCGGACAAGACCACGCTAAGCCCGTGCTGTTCCGCCCTTCGGTCATGGGCTACGCCGACCCTTATGACGCGGTGACGATTGTAGCGGTTTTGGAGGATGTGCTGCGCGAGTTGGGGCGAGAGGTTCCGTATGGTCAGGCAGTTGGGCAGGCGCTCCGCGTGCTTTCTGAATAGTGAACCTCTTGCTCATTCGCCATGCGGAGACAGAGCAAAATCCGAGTGTCCCCTCGAGTCAATGGCACCTAACCGAACGCGCCTACACAGCTTGTGAAGATTTAGCCAAGAGGTTGAGAGAATACAGGCTAAGCCGCATCATCACCAGCGAAGAATTCAAGGCGAAAGAGACGGGGCGTGTTTTAGCTGAGCATCTCCGTACTCCCTGGAATACTGCGCCAAACCTGTACGAACATGAGCGGACGGGCGTTCCTTATATAACGCAAGAGGTATGGCTGGAGCGGCTCGAGTCCTTCTTCAGCAATCCCGATGACCTCATTCTCGGAGACGAAACAGGAGTGCAAGCGCGTCAGCGGTTTGATGGAGCAGTGCGGAACGTTCTCCACGAATATCCAAACGAACCTCTCGCTATCGTCACGCACGCCTCGGTGATGTCGCTCTTTGTGGCGCATTACAACGAGACAAACGTGTTCGCCTTTTGGCAAAACTTAGAGATGCCTGATGTCATTATGCTTTCACTGCCGGGGTTCAGGCTCGAGCCCACGCACCTCTAAAAGCACGCCTCAACTGCTGTACATACACACGAACACCTGCGAGAAGTCGCTACGCGCTAGGTCGCCCTTGTGGATGACGTAATACAGGTCGCCCGCATCACTCCACTGCATATCGCCCCGACTTTTAACAGTGAGCAAAACCAGATAATCTGCCGGGTCGCCACCCTGCGCGAGCGCCGCCTCCGTTTGAGGCAGTTCGTGCTGTGAGAAGCCGTAGTCGCCCATAAGGTGGTCGAAGCTCGAGCCGACATCCCCTAGGCGGATGTCTAGGTCGCCGAGCGCGTCATCGTCCCAACCGTCATCTGGGTCATTCGTCAGCCCCGCAGCTTGCAGGGCCTCTCGGAAGAGGTAGGTGTTTTGACCTAGCGGGTAGAGAGGGGGCAGTCCTAGAGTCGTTTCAGCCTCAGCGTCGTAACCTGTGTAGGCGTACCCCTCGCCCGTAGACGAGTAGGCTTCGAAGAAATCTTCGTCCGTCAGCTCGAAGCGGTCACCGCTGAGTAGCGCTCCGCGTCCCACGTCGTGGTGTATCACCAGACCGGGTCGGTACCCCTCAGCATTGTTGTAGAGGTCGTGAAAGGTCGAGAGGAAGAAGTAGAGATAGCCCGTGCGCGGCAAGTACCGCTGCAACGGCGCGAGCGCCGCGCACTCGAGTTGCGCGATGAATTCGTAGGCGTATCCGTCATCGGGTTGCTCCTCTTGCGTCCACGACGCCTTGAAGCGCGGATACGCCTCGCCCGTGGGCAGGTCGGGTAAGCCGCCGAAGCGGTGAACGCCCAGGCGCGAGTAATCTACGGGGGTAACCTCCTGGCGAAAGCCTACCGCCGCTTGCGCCGTTAGACGCACGAAGGTCTGAACCGCGAGACCAGCTTCTGGGTCGCTGAGTAGCTGCTCGAGCATCGCACTACGTGCGGGGTCGTCGTCTATCTTGTAGTGCGCCGGGTCGTAATCACCGCCGCCGCTCGCAACCGGCTTAGGAGCGAGCCGCTGCCGAATAGCTAGGTCTATCTCGAGGTGCTCTATGCGCTCAATCCCTGCGGGAAGGGTTTCGAGGGGGTTGTTGTTGAGGTTGAGGCGCACGAGCTGTGGGCAGCCCTGTAGCAGACTCACAGGTAAAGTTTGGAGTTTATTGTGCTGTAACTGCAACGTCTCGAGGGCGGGGAGGTTGACGCCTTCTGGTAACGCAGTGAGCTGATTTTGCGAGAGCGTAAGGTATTTGAGCTTGGGAAGTCGCCACAACCCGGCAGGGGTATCGGTGAGCTGGCACGCATGAACGGCAACGTTTTCGAGGTTCTCTAACGCGCTGATACTTTCAGGTAGATGGTGCAGCTTGCATCCCTGAACGAGCAGACCGCGTAGCTCGCGCAGTTCGCCTATCCAATCGGGCAACGCGCGCAAATTGCCGTATGAATTCATATGGCGGTAGGCTAGGCGCAGGTACTCCAGCCCGGTGAACCGCCGCACCCAGTCGGGTAACTCGGGGATGTTGACGCGCTCGGTGTCCAGCTTGCGCACGCGCTCGGGCGGCGCGCTTGCTACCTCCTCGAGGCTGGTGTAGCGGTAGTGCTCAAGCGCCAAACTGTTCGCGTCTATGGGCACCGTCGCCGTCAACTCGAAGCTGCGCTGCTTGGCGTAACTGGCGTACATGCTGCCTGCAAAACGAACCTCATCGCCGCTGAATTCCACCGTGCCGTTGAAGCGCAGGCTGCTGTCGACGCCCTGCACGTCGCAATACTTATGTGTATTCGGCTCCTTGCCGTCTTTGATATCCAACAGACCTCTCGGCGCGGTCGAATCGCGTAACACGCCTAGCGCGCCGAAGCGCAACTCGACCCCTCCCGCGCCTTCGTCGCTCGGTTCGGTCCAGTCATAGAGCAACCCTGCCTTTTGCGCGGCGATAAAGTCCGTTTGCGAGAGCTGCGCCCGTAGGGTCACAAGCAGCTCGCCTGTTAGCTCAGCGACCCTGACACCGCTAGCCTCAGCCGATTCGTCAACGTACCAGTCATATGGGCCGAGCTTAAACATGAACGCTCGGCATTATATGTCGGTTTCGACAAAGAAAGGCCAACCGATATTGGATAGACGCAGTAGTTTTCGTCAGGGGGTCGCGCATCGACGCACAATGTACAACATCTTGGACCCAGCGCTCTTCCTGAAGTGGCTGCAACAGCTCTGACAATTGCCCTTTAAGCTAACCTATGGGAGATACCTCAACACAAATTAAAGCTAAAGCGGATGAATCTGTCGTTCAGTCGCTCAAAAGCGCGCAGGGCACCCTCGAGCTACCCCCCCAAAAAGCGGAGCGACAAGAAGCCCTCGTAACGGGCGATGCACCTCTCGCCAAAGATCGCGTTAGGTTAGAGCAAGTACGCGAGCATCCTCACGTGCAGCACTATATTCGCGCGGCTAACCGCCACCTCAAGCTACTTGGTTTTACCGAGCACGGCGAGCGGCACGTCAAGTTAGTGAGTAGCATCGCCAGCAACGTGCTGAGTCATCTGAGTTTCTCAGAGCGGCAGGTCGAACTCGCGGCGATAGCGGGGCTTTTGCACGACATCGGCAATGTGGTGAACCGCAGCGCACATGGGCAAATCGGGGCGCTTATGGCGAAGGATATTCTGCTGGACTTGGGCATGGACATGGGCGAAATCGCGCTGATTATGGGAGCCATCGGCAACCACGAGGAGGCGCGGGGGCACGCGACGAGCCCTATCGCAGCGGCGCTCATCTTGGCGGACAAGGCGGACGTGCACCGCTCGAGGGTCCAAGACTCCAACACAGACTCGAACTTCGACATCCACGACCGGGTCAACTACGCCGTGACAGGATCGTTCTTGCGCGTGGAGCCAGATAAGTGCTGCATCACGTTGGAACTCGAAATAGATGCCGACATTGCCTCGGTGATGGATTACTTCGAAATTTCGTTAGCCCGCATGGTCATGTGCCGCAGCGCCTCGGAGTTTTTGGGCTGTACGTTTGGGTTAGACGTCAATGGTCAGCATCTTATGTAATCTAATTAAGGCTGACACTCTCATGACAAACTTAGGCTCACATTCTAAACTCATGTACTGCGTGGCTCTTCGGAGAGTGACACTTTAGACCGATACGTTCGGTAGCTGTAGGCGTGGCTAGCCTACCCACGCAGAATTTATAGCAGGTATCATCTGACTAGGGACGCTCCCAGTGGACGAAGCGTCCTCCGAGCAATCACATTCAGAGATGATTCCCTTCGCGGAGCGAAAACTTCGTAAGCGTGAGACAATCTCAGTGAAAATTTCTCTAATTTTACAGCGGGTATCATCCGGTCACAAACACTCTTAGCGGATAAAGCATTTCTGAGTAACCACATTTAGGGATGATTCCTGCGTGACACAATCTCAGTAGAAATTCCGCTGATTCTCCACCAACAAACCAAACCCTCAAGCTACATCCCGCAAAAGCTGAAACAGCCCTAAAAACCGAAAAATCGCCACCAACGCACCTACAAAGAGAAGTTGCAGCGCCGCCGCCGCCAGACCTCTTGGCAGAGCCGTCCCCAAAATCGAGGCGTACGCCATCGACGTGCAGATAAAGGCGATAGTGAGACCGAAGAGCGCAAGCAGCGAACCGAACGCATAGAAAATCGCGCCCACCGTCGCCCCGACGAGCGCCCGCGCAAAGCTGCGGTGCGGCGCTTTCAGGATGACAGCGGCGAGTTGCAGCGCACCCACTGCAATCGCCAAGAAAAAGAGGACGATGAGCAAGAAGAGTTGCGGGCTAAAGGGAGGCTCGGTGACAGACACGTCATTTATTTTACGAAGAGACAGCGCCACAAAAAAGAGGTCAGCACCTAAGCGCCAACCTCTTTACAATTACCGAATCTGGACCTACTCGCTGTACGTGTCAGCGTCCCCCTGCTGACCCTGCTGATTATCAGCGCGTACCTGCTTCATCGCCGCCGCCACCTTAGCGACGCGGCTGCCCAGATTTCGTGCTGTCACCAGCTCGTCTTCGACGGGTTGACGCGAACCGTCACCGCCTGCGAGGGTGGCGGGTCCGTAGGGGGAGCCGCCGATGCCGTCCGTCACCATCATCTGCGGGTTTTGACCGTACGGCGTGCCAACAAAAATCATGCCGAGGTGCAAGAAGGGAACTAGGCTTGTAATAATTGTGGTTTCTTGCCCGCCATGAATTGTGGCGGTGCTGGTGAACATGCCCGTCGCCTTATCTTCCAACTCGCCGTTTTGCCACAAGGGGCCCGTCGTGTCGATAAACTGCTTCATCTGCGCGGTCATATTGCCGTAGCGCGTGGGCGAGCCCCAGATGATGCCGTCCGCCCAGCGCAAATCGTCGTGGGTAACTTCGGGGTGCTCGGACATCGCCTCTTGCGCCTGATTGTAGGCGTCCATGCCGGACATGGCTTGACGTGCCTGCTCGAGTTCAGGGATGCGGCGGAGTCTCACCTCGGTGTCCGAAACGCCGCTCGCGCCCTCATGAACGGCTTGCGCCATCTTGTAGGTGTGACCGAAGGTGCTGTAAAAAGGGATGAGTACGTTTGTTGGCATAGTGTGACCTCCTGAAAGGGTGAAGCTTACTGGCTGAAACTTTGTGCGTCCGTTTGACTCGTTTAACCATAATATAGAGTACTATAGATTGTCAACTACTCCAGCTTACAAAGTTTGTGTGTTAGAATGATAGCAGAGATGGCTGAACACGACTTTTGCCCCGTTTACGAATCCATCAACCTCTTGCAGGAGAAGTGGACGCTCCACATCGTGCGCTCGCTCTTGCAAGGTGCGAAAGGGTTCAATGAATTAGGGCGCGACATCGGCGGGTGCAACCCGACGACGCTGACGCAGAGGCTCGAGCGGTTAGAAAACGCTGGCGTCCTCCAAAAGCGCATCCAATCCACCATGCCGCCGCGCACCTCTTACCGTTTGACCGAGGCGGGCTTAGCGCTCCAGGACGTCATCGACGCGATTGACGCTTGGGGTCAGCAGCACTTGGCGTCGAAGCAACATGCGTAAATGCCCCAAACTTTTAGCTTTGTAAGAAATATTTCATCACAACTTGTTCGTTCCCCCTTGTCCAGGCAGGTCAGCGAACGCTCAGACGTGCGGTTTATAGTGGATGTAATGAAGTTTTTTCTCTGTGTCCTCACCATTTTTTTTACAGGATTATCTAGCGTCTACGCACAAACCTATCCTTTAGAAAATTTAGAACCCGGTCAGACAGGCTACGCGATTACGGCGGGGGCGGGCAACGTCTTGGAGCGTTTTCCCGTCGAGATTTTAGCGCTGCAGTATGACGTAGGCACGGGCTTTCCGCTCGTGCTCATCCGCGCAAGTGGCGACTTTATCGAGCGTTCGGGCGGCATCGCAGCGGGGATGAGCGGGAGTCCTGTTTATCTGTCCCTGGACGGTGAAGACGCCCTTTTAGGAGCCATCGGCTTCACCTTTCCTAATAGTGAGGTGGGCTTAGGGCTCGTCACGCCCATCGAGACGATGCGACGCGCTAAGCCGGGGGTGCAAGCCGAAGCGTCACTCGACTCCCCCGAACCTTTTGGAGATGTAACTTTGGATTTAGCGGACGCGGTTCCCGTACGTACGCCGCTCCTCATGGCGGGGCTTTCTGAGCGGGCGACGCAGCCTCTAAAAGACCTCTTCGCCAGCGGTCAGACCTCTTTACTTCCCGTGCAGAGTAGCGGAAGCTGGACCGAGCAGGGCGAGCAGGACGCGGACTATTCCTTAGAACCGGGCAGCGCCGTGAGCGTCCAACTCGTGCGCGGCGACATCACGATCGGCGCAGTCGGCACGGTGACGCTTATCGAGGACGGAAAATTATGGGCGTTCGGGCATCCGCTGTCGGGTCAGGGCGGCGTCTCGCTGGCGCTCGCGCCCGCCTACGTCTCGTACATCGTGCCGAGCAAAGACGTGCCCTTTAAGCTAGCGGACAACGGCAAGCGAATTTTAGGCGCGATCACGCAGGACCGCCCCTACGCGATCAGCGGCTTAGTGGGCGAGCAGCCCGACTTCATCCCGGTGACGCTCACCTTGAACGGCGACGCGGGCAGCGTGACGAAGCGCTTCGAAGTGACGAGCGACGAGCGTTTTTACGCACCTCTTTTGGCGGCGGCGAGCGTGCAAGCCTTTGATGAGGTTTTAGAGCAAGTGAGCCAAGGAACCGCCGACCTCGCTTGGGAGATTAGGTTGGCGGGCGGCGAAACCGTGCGCCTTTTGGAGCAAATCAGCGACCCCGCCGACATCGCGGCGGCGAGTGCAGGACTGGCGGCGCAGCCTCTGGAGATTCTCGCCCAGAACGTTTTCGAAGACCCCGACATCGAGCGCGTCAACTTGACGGTTAGTTACGAGAAAGAGGAGCGCTACGCCGACATCGTCGAGGTGGTGCGCGAGGGCGAGGGCGACGTGCTGCCGGGCGAGATGCTCACCGCTTACGTCCGTTTGCAGCCCTACCGCGCCGAGCCTGAGGTGGAAACGTTACGCATTCCCCTACCCGACGAGCTTTCAGGACCGCTCGACCTTACAGTAAGAGGTGGTTTAGAGCCCGGCGAAGCCACCGGCGACGGCGAACCGCTTCTCTCCTTTGACGAGCTTTTAGAGGTGTTGCGGCAGAACGACCCCTCGAGCGACCTCATCGTCGAAGCGTACGTAGACGACGAACTGCGAGAACTCACGCGCTTGTCGCTCCCTTATCCGGTGCGCGGCAGCGAAATCCTCACGGTTGAGGTGGCTGGTGAAGATGGGGAAGCGACTGGTGACGAAAGTGGTGGCGCAGGAGGCGGGGCTGAAGGTGAGGACGCGCCTTCGGATGATGAGGTGGAACCGCCCGTGGAGGGGGAGCCGCCTATAGAGCCCGATCCCTTCCCCGGTGAGCCGGATGAAGACCAAGATATGCGTTGAATGGTCTCCAATTCGTAAGAGGGGTATATTGCACTTAACTTGATACAACGATACCCTAAAAGATACGATCACGCTTCTGTACATAATGTACAATTAGTGTATGGATAATCTACCTCTTCAGGTCAGCATGACCGAATTTCGTGACAATTTAGCAGCGTATCTTGACCTCGTCGAGCGTGGCAAAACGGTCACGATTACAAGGCGCGGTAAGCCGAGCGCAGAACTCAGGTCCACCGAGAGTGCCGAGCCCATTGACGTTGAAGCGTTAGAAGCGTTTAGAGCGTCTTTAGGCGTACACGTTGAAACGAACATCATCGTAGAAGCGCGGCAAGGCGAGCGTTATTAGGTACTTTGATACAAGTGCTATCTTGCCGCTCTACCTCAGCGAGTCAACCTCCAAGGCTGCGCAAGCCGCTCTGTCGCGAGATTTCGGACAGCTCGTCACCTCCACTTTAACCCTCGTTGAACTGCGCTCCGGGCTAGCCAGGTATGAGCGAGCGGGCGTTCTCAGTACTGAACAAGCAGCGCGTATCTTCGAAAGAGCACGCTACGACCTCTCCAGAACCCCGCGGCGTTTAGAGCTGAGCCAAGATACTTTGAGCGAAGCAGTTCGGCTTTTAGGTGACGTTCATCAACCGAGCAGGACACTTGCCGCGCTGCACGTTGCAAGCTGTCTGCGCTACGGAACACGCGGCTTTGTAACGAATGACAAGCAACAAGCGCGGTTTGCTCAGGCTGCTGGGTTGGAGGTGCATTGGCTTGGGGGAAGCCTTGAACCGTGATGCAACTTCACAACCGAGATTTTGACAAACCCTATATGGACGCTTTCAGAAGCGATCTGCCTACGTTCTTCGCTCCTAACGAAGAGGTGGAGTTTTCTCAACCATGCGCCAAGTTGCTTCGCTCACCTCAAGTTGCAGTTATCACCTTAACCATCTGACGAATCGCCCCTAGATGGTACGCCGTGTGAACAACGATTGCTAGGCGGTCACCCACTTCATCATCTCCCCACTCGTTTGTGCTTTCGAACTTCTCGGTGACGCTGTCGTACGCGGCTTTTAGGTCTCGTTTCAAAGTCGCCCACGCTTCGGGCGTCACCTTCTGTACGCCCCAACTGTCTTTCCAATCAACCTTTTCGGTCCGTCCATCCATGAACTGCTCGAGCACGTCCATGTAAAAGCGTATGTGCTCGACTTGGGCGGCAATACTTGTCGCGCCTTCGGTGACAGGTTGTGAGGCTCGGTCTGCCGAGAGGTGCTCGAGCGTGTCGAACAGCCCTGCCTTCTGGTCTAAGTAAGCACTAGCAGACTTCGGTGGACCTTCGAAGGTCTCGACGAGAAAGGTGAAGAGGTTACCGGTAAAATCTTCCCTACGAACGTCAGACATACGTCTCCTTAGCAGCTTGTAACTGCGTATACAAACTGAATTAGGGCGAAGGATTAGACCAGTGGTGAGGTGAGTATAATCGAATGTAACAAAGTTGACAAGGTCACCTTAAAGCCGTTAAGCCTTTCCACAAGTTCTAAAGGTAAACTACGCCTATGACTTCCGAAACACAGCAAAAAGTCGATATCCGCGCCATCCTCCCCCACCGCTACCCCTTTCTGATGGTGGACGCCTTCGTCTCGCAAGAGGGCGACCACTTCGAATGTATTAAAAACGTCTCGCACAACGAAGCCTTTTTCCAAGGACACTTTCCGCAAGAGCCCGTGATGCCCGGTGTCATGATCATCGAGGCGCTCGCGCAGGCGGCGGCGGTGGGCTTGGCGGTGCGTGACGGGCTGCAGGAGGGACAAGTCGGCTACTTCGCAGGTATCGACGGCGCGAAGTTCAAGCGCAAGGTCGTGCCCGGCGATCAGCTCCGCTTGACGGGCGAGATTCTCCTCTTTCGGCGCAGGCTCTGCAAGGTGAGCGCGGCGGCGCTCGTCGGTGACGAGGTGGCGGCGGAGGCGCAGCTCGCCTTTGTCTTTGCACAGTAACGCTCGAGGCAAAGCGTGAATTACGACCCCTTAGCTGAGCTTTACGACCTGCAGTACGCCCACTACCGCGATGACCTCTCGTTTTACACTCGTTTAGCGGATGACTACGGCAGCCCTGTTTTAGAACTCGGCGCGGGCAGCGCGAGGGTGAGCGCGGCGCTGGCGAGAGCAGGGCATAAGGTTGTGGCGGTAGAGCTTTCGGGCGAGATGATCGGAAGAGGTCAGGCGCGGCTTGTAGAGGCGAGGCTTCAAGAAAACGTGACGTACCGTCAAGGTGACATGCGCGAGGTCAGGTTAGAGCAGCGCTTCCCGCTCGTCATCGCACCTTTTAATACGCTGATGCACGCTTATACGCTCGCGGACCAAGATGCGACTTTGCGAACGGTGAGGGCGCATTTAGAACTCGGCGGACGCTTTGCGTTTGACCTCTACAATCCGAATGAGAAAAACTTTGGAGACTTCGGAGTGATGAGGCTCGAGCCCGAATGGTCTCATGTGAGCGACAAGGGCGACCTCTTCTTAGTGCAGCACCACGACCCGGACGCGCAGATGATCACATCGCACTACTATCTCGACCAGACGGATGAGCAAGGCATCTTAACGCGCACGAAAAGCACGCTTACGCAGCGCTACTTTACACGCTTTGAGTTAGAGAGGATGCTCTATGGAGCGGGCTTCGCGCAGCTTCAAGTGTACGGCGACTTTGACAAGAGCCGCTACAGCGCCGCCGCGCCGCATCTCATCGGCTTAGCGCACTGACCCCTCTCTTACTGTGCGACGTCTTGCGCGTCCCGCGTGGACACTTCGGGCGAGCGACCCTTCGTGTTCCACCTCGAGTGTCGCGCAACGTGTTGAGCTTTCTCTTGTGACCTCTTGGCAAGGCTCTCCACAGGGGGTTGCTCACACTCGAACAGCGCCTCCAGCATCCGCAATGAAGATGGTTTTCGTTCCATAGAGAATTGTAACACAGTCTGCAAAAAGATGGATGGGTAAAAGACAGTAATGAATCAAGAGCAACGAGGAAAGGAAAGTCGAAAGCAATGAGCAACGAGCAATGAGTCTAAAGGGTTTCACTCATTGCTCGTTGCTCATTGCTCCTAAAAGGCGACAGATTTCACACGCCAAGAGGCGCGGCTCCGTCAAACTAAAGGGGATGAAAATTGCCGATATGCTCAACACGATGGTGGCGCAACGCGCCTCGGATATTCACCTGCAAGCGGGTGCGCCACCGCACATGCGCGTGGACGGAAGCTTGCAGACTTTAGAGGGCATCCCGCCTCTCACGCCGCAACAGACCGAACAGATTGCTCTAGCGATGATGAGCGAGCCGCAACGCGAGCTTTTCAAGCATCATCACGAGTTAGATTTCGCCTTTTCCATCCCGCAAGTCGCCCGCTTCCGCTGCAACGCCTTTATGCAGCGCTCTTCGGTGGGGATTGTCATGCGCGTCGTGGGTGACACCGTGCCGAGTTTCGAGACGCTCGGGCTACCTGTGCCGACGCTGACGGAGTTCTCGAGTCAAACCCGCGGCTTAGTTCTCGTCACCGGACCGACGGGCTCCGGTAAGTCCACGACGCTCGCCACGATGGTCGACTTCATCAACCGCCGCTACCCGCGCAATATCATCACCATCGAGGACCCCATCGAAATCTTGCACCATAACCAGCGCTCACTCGTCATCCAGCGCGAGGTCGGGCTCGACACCGACAACTTCGTTCACGCACTCAAATACGCCATGCGCCAAGACCCGGATGTCATTATGATCGGCGAGATGCGCGACAAGGAGACCGTCGAGGCGGCGATTTCAGCGGCACAAACGGGGCACCTCGTTTTCAGCACGCTCCACACCTTGGACGCCGTGCGCAGCGTCAACCGCATCATCGACTTTTTCCCGCCGCACGAGCGTGACCAGATTCGCATCATGTTGGCGGAGTCGCTCCTAGGCATCATGAGCCAGCGGCTCCTGCCTCGGGCGGACAGCACCGGGCGTGTACTCGCACTAGAAATACTCGTCAACACGCCCTTAATTCGCGACTACATCAAAGACGAGACGAAAACGCACCTCATCAAAGAGGCGATGCTGAGCGACAACATCCGCGGGATGCAGACCTTTGACCAGCACCTCGTTGACCTCTACTTAGAGCGGCAGATCAGCATGGAGGACGCCCTCGCGATGGCGACCAGTTCGCACGAATTCCGTTTGATGCTGACGCAGAAAAAGGGGGACGTGCAGACGAGCAGCGAGAAGGAGCCGGAGCGCCTGTTGAACCGACGGGGATTTTAGGGATAGCAATGAGTTCCGAGCAATCCAGTCGAGCTGGTTATGTAATCTTGCGAAGCAAACGGTACGGTGAGCAGTGAGTCTAAAGGGTTTCACTCATTGCTCGTTGCTTTCAACTCATCTTCTCGCTTAAAGCAACCGGATAACTTCCGCAAAGCCTATACCATGCTGAGTACGTTCGGACGCCACACGATTTGCGAGACGACCTCACCGAAGAGGTCGTAAGTATCCGCATCCGTCACTTTAACCTTGACAATGTCGCCAATTTTAACCGTGCCGTCCGAGGTGGCGGTTACGGTGCCGTCAATGCCAGGCGCGTCCGCTTTGGTGCGCCCGATGAGGTCGCCGGGCAAGTCGCCGTAGTCGTCAACAATCATCTCGACCTCTTGCCCCACTTTCGCCCGGTTCTTCTCCAAACTGATTTCCTGCTGCAACGCCATAAGCCGCTCCAAACGCTCTTCCTTGACCTCTTCAGGCACTTGGTCGGGGAACTGGTTGGCGGCTGCGCCGGGCACTTCGCTGTAGGTGAACGCGCCGACGCGCTCGAGCCGCGCCTCTCGCAAAAAGTCTAAAAGAAGCTCAAAGTCCTCTTCCGCCTCGCCGGGAAAACCGACGATAAAGGTCGAGCGAATCGCCAGTTCGGGGCAGATGCTCCGCCACTCGCGAATCGTCTCCAGGTGGCTCTTCGCCCCACCCGGACGCCGCATCGCGCGTAAAATCTTCGGGCTCGCGTGTTGAAGTGGTACGTCTAAGTAAGGAAGCAGTTTCCCCTCCGCCATCAGCGGAATGAGCCCCCTCACGTGCGGGTACGGATAGACGTAGTGCAGCCGCAGCCACGCGCCCATCTGCGCGAGTTCGTTGACCAAGGGGACGAGGTGCGCTTTCACCTGTCGCCCTTGAAATTCACTCCCACGGTAGCGGATGTCCACACCGTACGCCGAGGAGTCTTGCGCGATGACCATGAGTTCCTTTGTGCCGCTCGAGACCAGCCGGTACGCCTCGTAGAGCACGTCGCCCGCATCGCGAGAGACCTGCAGCCCGCGCATCTGCGGGATGATGCAAAACGAACACTTGTGGTTACACCCCTCCGCAATTTTAAGATACGCATAGTGACGCGGCGTCAGCTTGACGCCCTGCGGCGGCACGAGGCTCGTAAAGGGGTTCTCGTCGGGCGGCGCGACCTTGTGGACGTTCTTCATGACGCCCTCGACATCGGCTTGCCCTGTAACCGCTAAGACATTCGGGTGGCGCTCCATAATCTCTTCAGGTCGCTCACCCAAGCAACCCGTCACGATGACCTTGCCGTTTTGCTCTAGCGCTTCGCCGATTGCGCCCAAAGACTCCTCGACGGCGGGCGTGATGAAGCCGCAGGTGTTCACCACGACCACGTCTGCCTCGTCATAGGTCGGCGAGACCGTGTAGCCCTCCGCGCGGAGCTGGGTGAGGATGCGCTCGCTGTCTACTAAGGCTTTGGGGCAGCCCAAACTTACGAAACCGACTTTTCCAGACATAGGTGTTACTCCAAGATTAGAAAGGGTAAAAAAGAAGAGCCGACTTGGGGCTCGAGATAGAGAAGTATAGCGCGGAAGTCGAGAGGTTGATGTATGCGCACGTCCGCTCGCTGTCTTAACCGCGTAAGATGGTAAGTTGCAACATGCTCAATCTTTTTGCTAACGCAAAACCCTTTTTGAAATGGGCAGGCGGGAAGACGCAACTTTTAGACGCTATCGCTCGCAGAATGCCATATTCTCATCAAGCAAGCTTCACGTATATTGAACCGTTCGTTGGCGGAGGTTCAGTTTTATTTTGGATACTCAACAACTACCCAAATGTTAGAAACGTTGTTATTAACGACATAAACGCCGACTTAATCAACACCTACAGGTGTATCGCTCAGGATGTTGATGCAGTTATCGAGCCGCTAAAAAAGTGGCAGAAGCTGTACGATACGCTTTCGGAAAAACCTAAAGAACGAAGCAAATTTTATTACTCACAACGAGAGTTATACAATTCGCGCACCTCTGATAACACTACGCAAGCAGCGTTGTTTATTTTCCTCAATAAGACTTGCTTCAATGGACTTTACAGAGTCAATAGAAAAAATATGTTCAATGTTCCTATAGGTAGCTACAAGAATCCAACAATTTGCGACGAAACCAACTTGCTTATTGTTCATGAGCGGTTGCAAAACGTAGAGATACTACATGGGGACTATGAAATTGTCTTAGAGCATGTGACTGAAGAAACCTTCGTTTATCTTGATCCTCCGTATAAACCTATTAGCAAGACCTCTAGTTTCAACGCTTACTCTCATGGAGTCTTTAACGACAGTGAGCAAGTGCGCTTGAAAGAATTCTGCGACCTCTTGGACGCAAAAGGCTGCAAATGGCTGCTTAGCAACTCAGATGTGAAAACTCAAGAGACCCAAGATGAATTTTTTGATAGCTTGTATTCGAATCATAACGTATCACGGGTTATGGCAAATAGAGCTATCAATTCCAAAGCGTCCGGTCGAGGGAAACTATCTGAACTGCTAATCGCGAATTTTGGAGAGCGGTTTTAGTGGAGCGGGAAGAAGCAATAGTGTTGCTTGACAAGATCAAGGGTAGAGATTTGAGAGCAATGGCTGAGAAATACGAGGTCACTGTGTTCAAAGAGGGAAAAAAGAATAAGGGTTGGGCGGGACATGTTATCGAACGTTATTTAGGGCTTCCGCTAAACTCGGCTCAATCTCCGAATTTTGGCTCCTGGGAGCTGAAAACTGCTTCGTTAAAGTATCTCAAATCAGGCACTTTGACCGTCAAGGAAACATTGTCCATTACGAAAATTGATGCTTACAATGTCCGCAATACCCCTTTTGAAAAGAGCCACTTATTAGCAAAGATGCAAAAGGGACTCATAGCTTCGAGAATTTGGGAAAGCGTAGATGAGCCAACCTCTACTCTCTACGGCATTCACACTTTTGACCTCGATGATCCTGAAGTATACGCACAAGTGAAAGCAGACTATGATTTAGTCAGAAAAGTAATCACAGAAGAAGGCTTTGACAAGTTAAGCGGGAAAATGGGCAAGTATATACAACCTAGAACGAAGGGGACAGGGCACGGAAGTACGACGAGAGCCTTTTACGCTCGAGTACCCTTCCTAAAAACGATCATTGATTTGTAGTGATAGAAGCCTACTATAAATCGGCGGACAAACATTTCACGCTGTTGCATGGAGATTCTTTTGAGTTACTTGAGAGGTTCGACCATAAGTTCGACTTAGTATTTGCTGACCCACCTTATTTTCTTTCCAACGACGGTTTAACTGTCAAAAATGGAAAAGTCGTAAGCGTAAATAAAGGTGCTTGGGACAAATCAGCAGGTCTCGAAGCGATATACGAGTTCAATAAAACTTGGCTTTCATTGGTCCGCCAAAAGATGAAAGAAGATGCAACTCTTTGGGTCAGCGGAACGATGCACAACATATTTGAAGTTGGACGGGTTTTAAGAGAGCTTGATTTCAAAATACTTAACGTCATAACTTGGGAAAAAACCAATCCACCTCCTAACTTCTCCTGCCGTTACTTTACGCACTCTACAGAGCAGATTATTTGGGCTAGAAAGCACGCTGATATACCGCACTACTACAACTACGATTTGATGAAAGAGTTGAACAGCGGAAAGCAGATGAAAGATGTGTGGAGGATGCCTGCTCTAGCCAAGTGGGAGAAAGGCTGCGGCAAGCATCCGACGCAAAAACCACTAGCGGTTCTAGCGCGTCTCACTCTCGCCTCGAGCAGACAAGGAGCGTGGATTTTAGACCCGTTTACCGGAAGTAGCACAACAGGTATTGCCGCAAATTTACTAAACCGAAGATTCCTCGGCATAGACAAGGAAAAAGAGTATTTAGACCTGAGCATAGCCAGAAAGATGGAGCTGGGAAACGATACTTTCCGGCAGTTTGCCCTAAAAAATTTACACGGGTTCGTAGACAAAAACCAACTAGCCGACCTTCTTGCTCGAGGTCATTAAAGAGTTCTCGAGCTAGAAGGCGGTGCGGCTTTAGCTATCTCAATCTATATGAACATCACCCGTTAGCAACTCAATCTGAGAGGTAGGGTCTTGCTCGCCTTCTACGAAATGAAGCGCCATGAGCATTCCGTCCTCGTCGCGAACGTGTAGTGACGTATCTGAGTTAGCGTCTTGAATCTCTACAAATCCGTTTGCGCCCTCCTCGTATTTGAAAACCAAGTCGTGCTCGCCAATTCTTACGTTAATATGTGGCATTTTGCCCCTTTCATTCGGCGTTGATGACTTGCAAGAATTGCTCTCCTCTACCTCTCTTAGTATAGCATATCTAAGTATATACTTAGGTAAATTGAGAAGCGAACTCGAGTCACAAAGTCTGACCGCGCCTAACAACTAAAGAGAAAAAACTCTAAGTCCTTAGCTTGGCTTTAACCTCTTCAGCGAGCGCTTCGTCCTCCTCGAGCTTAGTCAACAGCGCCCGCAGCACCGCGCTCGCATTGACCTCTTCTTCGAAGGCTAACCGTTTCAAAAATCGGTGCTGTTTGCGCGAGAGGTCTAACGTGAAGCGCACGCGCTCATCTAAGTCTCGAGGTAGCTCTTTGACGCGCCGCTTATCCGTATCGTCTGAGGTCACGCCGCCTCACGCAATGTCGAGTTCAGCGACGCGGCGAACATTGGGAACTTCGCCGCCGCTAAGGTCTTGATAGAGGTCGAGGAGATTTTCTTTGAGTTCCTCTTCGCTCTCGCCTTGTGTCCAGTAGTCGGGGTAGTCCTCGAGATAACCGAGCCACATCTCCTCGTCTTGCCAGTAAACGTATTTTGGCTTCATCCTGACATTTTAGCCGAAAGTTAGTCCGTACTCACGCTTTCCCGCCCCAACTGCGGCGTACCCGAAGCCCGGCTATCCCCCTGTATCTTAGGCATCTGCTCCTCGCCCCAATAGAGCGTCGTATGCGGAAAGGGAATCTCGATGCCCTCGCGGTCAAAGCGGGCTTTGATGCGCTTGCGGAACTCGCGCCCCACGCCCCACTGCTCTTTGGGCAGCGTCTTGAAGAGGATGCGAATCGCGATGCCCGACGCGCCGAAGCGCTCGACGCCTAGCACTTCGGGCGAACCCATCACGCGCCAGCTCCAGCCGAGCGCGTCGGCGAAGTCTTCGGCTTCTTCGCCGATGACCTTGAGCGCGTGGTCGAGGTCGGTGCGGTAGGCCACTTCGAGGTCGATGACGCTGCGTGACCACTCCTTACTCATCACGGTGACTTTATCGACTTGACCGTTCGGGATGACGTGGACGCGCCCCTCTAGGTCGCGCAAGGTGGTGATGCGCAAGTTGATCTGCTCGACGAGCCCCGTGAGCCCCGCGATCGTGACCACGTCGCCCACGCCGAACTGGTCTTCGACGAGAATGAAAAAACCCGTGATGACGTCCTTGACGAGCGACTGCGCGCCGAACGAGACGGCTAAGCCGAGGATACTCACACCCGCTAAAAGCGCAGTGATGTTCGTGCCGAGCTGACCTAACACGAAGAGGATAAAGAGCGTAACGAGGACGATGCGCGCCGCCGACTCGACGACGCTGCGGATCGTGGCCGCCCGCGCCACCTGCCGCTCGAAGCGTTGCCCTTCGGTGGGCGTGAGCGCCCGCGCCGCTTTGCGCACCACGCGCAGCAGCGTCCAGATGATAAGCCCGACGACGACGATGCTGAGCACGCGCCCGATGCCGCCGCCCGCCAGCCAGTCGCGCACGGCGACCGCCATACCGCGCAAGATGGGCACGTTGTAGCGAAAGGCGAAGAGACCCAAAAAGAGCGCGGTGCCGAGTCCTGCTGACGCCGTTGCGAGGTAGCGCCTTAACAGCACCGTGCGGAGGCGCTCAGCTTCCTTGCGGCCCTCGTCCCACAGCTCGCGCTGCTCTATGGTGCGCAGCGACGAGCGGCTCCAGCGTGAGACGATAAACCAGAGCATCAAGAAGAGCACCAGAGCGATACCGGCGTCCGCTAAAACCTGTAGGGTGAAGGCGAGCGGGTCGCTGCTTATCGTCGCCCCTAACTCGGTGAGCCAGGTGGTGTCTTCAATCTCGTCGAACCACGTGGGATCGCTGAACCAGGTTGACGTAGGGTCTGTCTCCGGCGCTGACTCGCCGCCGAATCCCGGCAAGCCTAAGCCCGTTGAGTCGGTCCCCGTCGTGCTAGACCCAGCCGCATCCGAGCTGGCCGCACCTGAGCCTGCATCTGGCGCCGCATCTGGCGTCGTCGCCTCTGGTGTTGTGGACGGTGTTACTGACATGCCTTCACCTCAACCTCAGCGATTATGATAACCGCTATAGCTACATATCCCTACCCCTCGCCCGTTAAGCGTATAATGCGCCTTTGAGGAGTCACTGTGAAAGGGCTATCTTTTCCCTCACTTATTCTTCCGAGTGCGCAACTTCACGTTTAGATGCGCTCAATACCTCTAGCCCTGTAGCAATCCTCTCGGCGAGCTGCGCGTCCACCGCTCGCCGCGCCGTGTGGAGCGCGTTCAGCACCGCTCTCGCGTCGGCAGAGCCGTGACCGATGAAAGCGTGACCGCTGATGCCCAGAAGCGGTTGCGCGCCGTACTCCGAGGGGTCGAGCCGCGCCGCCACGCCTTTAAGCGCAGGCTTGACGAGCGCCGCGCCGAGCTTCGTGAAGAGGTTGCCGCCCGCGAGCCCCTCGCGCAGCCAGCCGAAAATCGCCTTCGCTTCGCCTTCTGCCAGCTTGAGCATGACGTTGCCCGTAAAGCCGTCTGTCACAACGACATCGGTTGTACCTTTCAAGAGGTCGCGCCCTTCGACGTTGCCGTAAAAGGCGATGTTGGGGGTTTCTTTGAGGAGTCCGTGCGCCGCGCGGGTGAGTTCGTTGCCCTTCTCCTCCTCTTCCCCGATGGACATGAGCCCCACGCTCGGCTCCGCTTTGCTGTAGAAAGCGCGGGCATAAACCGAGCCCATCACCGCGAACTGTTGAAGATGTGCAGGTCGGCAGTCCGCGTTCGCGCCCGCGTCTACGAGCGCCGTAAAACCATTTCCCGCCGGAATATTCGCGAGAATCGCCGGACGCTCCACGCCTTTGAGACGCCCCAACACGAGCAGCGCCGCCGCCATCGTTGCGCCGGAATGCCCCATCGAGACGCACGCCGACGCGCCGCCCTCTTTCACTAAAGACATGGCTTTCATGATGCTCGAGTCTCTTCTCCTGCGCACGTCCGACGCCGCGTCGTTCATCGTCATCACGTCGCCCGCGTGGTGAACCTGCAACTCGCCGCGCCCACCTATCGTTTCTTGAAGTTTATTTTCATTGCCTACCAAAACGATGGGGATGCCCGCCTCTTGCGCCTGCAAAGCTCCCTCCACAGCCGCCTCCGGCATCGCGTCCCCGCCCATCGCATCTAACGCTATCGGTTTCATTGGGAGCATTATAAATGAGAGGGTGGGGTTTGGCTATTCGGGGGAGCAGTAGTCAGTAGTTAGAATTCAGTAGTCAGGAGGATTTCGTGCTGAATTCTGACTACTGGTTACTGACTACGCCTTTTCAAGGACCACTTTGCCCCACTTTTCATACTCTCGCGGTAGACTAGACCCAATGGATTTTCGTGTTTTCGAAGCGCCTGCAGGCGAACGGTTGGACGTGGCGATTTCTTTAGAGCTGGAGACCAGTCGCACCTACGCCAAAGAACTCGTGAGCGAGGGCTACGTGCAACTGAACGGGCAACCCGTCGCCAAACCCGCCACCAAGCTCTCAGGAGCCGAACTCGTCTCGGTGATGCTGCCGCCCCCTAAGCCGATGATGGTCGAGCCCGAAGAGGTCCCTTTGAACATCATCTACGAAGACGACGACCTCATCGCTATCAACAAGCCGCCCGGCATGACGGCGCACCCTACCGCCTCCTTGCGAACAGGCACCGTCGTGAACGCCCTTCTAGGCCGCGTCGAACTCGCCAAAGATAAAGCCTTTGACCCCGAAGCCGAAGACTACCGCCCCGGCATCGTCCACCGTTTAGACAAGGAGACCTCCGGCGTGATGGTCGTCGCCAAGCGCGACGAGGCGCACCGCCACATCTCCAAGTCGTTCAAAAAGCGCCTCACGGAAAAGGAGTACATCGCCATTGCCGTGGGCAAGCTAGATGACGACCTCTATATGGACGGACCCATCGGGCGGCACCCCGTCCACGGGCGCAAGATGATGGTCGGCGGCAACAACCCGAGGAGCGCGACGACGTACTTCCGGGTGTTGGCGCGGGCGAACGGCTACCTTTTGGTCAGAGCGAAGCCGCACACGGGGCGAACGCATCAGATTCGCGTGCATCTGGCGCATTTGGGCGCACCCATCTTAGGGGACGGCGTTTACGGCAAAGGCTCCTCAACCATCTCCCGCCACGCGCTGCACGCCCACCGCCTCACGCTGCCGCACCCGCAGGACAATCACGCCATCACCTTCTCCGCGCAAGTGCCTACCGATATGGTCGAGGCGTGGCTCAGACTCGGCGGGTCGTGGCCGCCCACCGAAGAGGCGGAAGACGCGCTCTAATCTTCATACTGTAAAATTCACAGTGTGATGCTCACGCTGCTCACCTGGGTACCCGCGCTGCTCGCGCTCGTGCTGCTGGTTTACGCGGTGCTCGCCTCCCGGAAACGGCACTGGGGAAGCGCAACCTTTAGAGGGTTTCTCAGCCTTGCCCTCTTCGTCATCGCGGCGGCTTCGGGCTTGGTGAGCGTCGCGACGAGAGGGTATCAGTCGCTCATCCAGGAGACGGTAGCGGCGACGGTTTCCATCGAACCTCTTGGTACGCAGCGCTACCGCGCCGTGTTCGAATTTCCAGACGGCAGAACCGAGACGTTTGAGCTTGCAGGCGACGCTCTCTTCGTTGACGCGCACATCCTCAAGTGGCATCCGAGGGCGAACCTTTTAGGCTTGCGCACGATGTACGAACTCGACCGGGTGGCAGGGCGCTATGACCTTTTGGACGACGAGCAGACCCGTCCGCGCACGGTGTATTCGTTGGCGCAGGAGAAGCCGCTCGAGCTAGACATGTTCAGGATGGTGCAGCGCTACGAGCCCTTAGAAACCCTCGTGGACGCCCGCTACGGCTCCGCGACATTCGTGCCGGCGAGGGAACCTAAGCGTTACGCGGTGCTGGTTTCGACGACGGGGCTCTTGGCGCGGGAGATGCAGTAGCCGCTATTGACCCAACCACACCCCAGCTTCATCAGGAAACGCGAGCGGACTCAGCGGTTCGTTGAAGTTCAGGGCGAACGAAGTTCTATACGTACCCGCGCCCGGTTCTCGGTAGACCTCGAGCAACTCACCATCAAGGTCAGCAATCCACACCTCTTGCACGCCGTTACGAGCGTAAATAGCGAGCTTAGCGCGGTCGTAGGCTAAAGAGGTTTGCGCCACCTCAATTACAAGCAAAATGTCCTCCGGTTCAGGATTTGCGCTTGCGTAGTAGTCAGCTTTAGGTACTAGAAGCGCTAAGTCGGGTTCTGGCATAGATATACCCAAACGTACCGAGGACTGGTTCCAGAGGATGGTACGCCCGACAAGGGCAAGGAGTAAACGCTCGTGAAGGCGAGCTACTGCCGCGCCGTGAGAAGGACCGGTAGGCGACATGTGGTAGATTTCCCCCTCTAAAAGCTCGACGCGCTCGCCCTCACCGAAGAAGTTAAGCTCGGCGAGCCGCAGAAATTCATCTGCTGTGAAGGTGTGTTTGGGTGCGCCTGCTACCATAGAGTTCATTCTACTTTATTGAAGACTCGAGACGCGCTCCGCCTCGTCCCAAGCCGCCTCGAGTTCGGCGCGGTTCATGCCCGTGCGCTCTAAAATACCTTCGATGGTGTGCTCGAGCCTCCGCGCCGCCTCTTTCGTCTTTACCTTGTCCTTTTTGGGAAGCGGAATATAAAACCCGACAGGTTTGCCGTGCTTCTCGATAACCAAACCCTTCTCTTCGGCAATCAGGGCGGTGTGGCTTTGTCTTTGAATTCGCGGATACCGACACGCTTCACCGTGACCTCCTTGAAGGTAGTATTTGTAGCCCTTAGTGTAGCCTTTTTAGAGGATGGCGTTGGTTGGCTCGAGCGCCTCGTCATCTAAAGCGTGGAGGTGTTTGGTTTTCTCGAGGACCTGTTGGCGGGTCATGAGGTCCTTTCAGGAATAGGGTTGCTGGCGCGGGAGATACGGTAGGAGACTCTTGGAATAGTGAGAGGAACATGGTTGCTTCATCTTTGAGATGATACCAGGACTGCTCAAAAACGTTATTATTACAAGCTAATGAACCTAATAGAACACGGTGTGAAGCAAAATTTTATTCTAATTGACAACGACAAGAAAAACGTTGTTTATCTGAATGAGAACAGACGCCGCAACTACGCTAACCCGGAAGAGAAGGTACAAGCAGAAACCTTCTTAAAGCTTATTCTCACCTACGGATATTCGCCTAACAGGATACGCTCTTTCGTGAGCGTGACGATGGGCTCGAGCCAACGCGAAGCCGACATCATCGTCTACAACGATGACCAGCACCTTTCTCCTCATATCGTTGTGGAGTGCAAAAAGGAAGACGTTTCAGAACTCGAGTTCAAGCAAGCCGTTGAACAAGCGTTTAGCTACGCCGTAGCTGAGGGCGCTAGGTACGTGTGGGTTACGTCAGGAATCAAAGATGTTTACTACGAAGTCCCCAAAAAGAAGCCTAAAGACCGTCTGACCATCCCTGACATTCCCCAGTACGGTGTCACCAATATTGCGAAGTACAAATACGTCAAGGGTGGTGGTACAACTCCGAACGGTCAAAGGTTTTTTGACTTAGAAGTGGTTGAAGAAGGTGAATTAACTAGGTGCTTCAAGCAAGCACATCAAGCTTTATGGGGTGGCGGCGAACTCAACCCTTCGTCAGCCTTTGATGAGCTAGATAAACTCATCTTCTGCAAAATCTGGGATGAGCGAAACTGTAAATCAGGTGAGCCCTATAAGTTCCAAATTTTTCAAGAAGACACTGAGGGGAAGACAAATCAAGAGCTACTTAAACGGATTGAATCCCTTTACCAAGAAGGTCGCAAGAGGGACACTGAGGTCTTTAAGGAAGACATACGTTTGAGCGCTGACAAATTACGTACAGTCGTGGGGTACTTACAGAGTGTAAATTTAGGAGAAACTGACTTAGATAGCAAAGGGCGAGCCTTTGAAACATTTATGGGGTCATTTTTCAGGGGAGATTTTGGACAGTACTTCACACCACGCCCTATTGTTAGGTTCATTGTTGATGTGCTACCTATAACTCATACGTCAAAAGTATTAGACACCTCCTGCGGTAGTGGTGGTTTTTTACTTCATGCGCTAGACAAAGTAAGACGTGAAGCAGATGATTACTACCCTAATGAAATCGGAGACGAGAAAACGCCTGAAGGTAGAAATCACTACCGACATTGGCACACGTTCGCCGAGAAAAACCTCTTCGGTATTGAAATCAACGAGCAAATCGCTAGGGTTGCTAAGATGAACATGATCATTCACGACGACGGACACACCAACGTCATCGCAGCAGACGGGCTCATCAGCGGTGAGGACATCTACAACCGTACTAAAAATCAAGGCTTCACCTACGGGACCTTTGACTTTGTCATCACCAATCCGCCTTTTGGCTCCGTTGTTAAACAAACCGAGCAGGCTTACATGGGCAACTACGGCTTTGCCTACAAAGAAGGGAGCTGGCTCGACCCCAAGAGCAAGCGCAGCGAGCGCCCCAACCAAAGCACCGAAGTTCTCTTTATAGAACAGTGTCACAACTTCTTAAAAGCGGGCGGTTACTTAGCAATGGTCGTGCCCGACGGCATCCTGACGAACTCGAGCCTCCAATACGTACGCGACAATATCGAAGAGATGTACCGCGTCGTAGCCGTTGTCAGTATGCCCCAGACCGCCTTTACCGCGACGGGCGCAGGCGTCAAAAGCTCCGTGCTTTTCCTGAGAAAGCACGACGAGGCGGCCACCGAACGCATCAAACAGCAAAAAGCCTCCCTGCAGAGTGACATCCTCACTGACCACGACTATTTGCAACGATTACAAGAGATTGACGACGCGAAAAAGCAGCACCTCGCCGAGCTGCGCGGCTTTGACAACGCGCAAGATTTGAGCGGCAAGGCGTTACGCGACAACCAAGCTTACAAGGACTGGCGCAAAGAGGTGAGCGAATATTACAGGCAGCAGGTAGATGCGCTAAAAGAAGAGCTACTAGAAAGCTACGACGAGCGCAAACAAGAGGTCTTAGACGATTACCCGATACTCATGGCGATAGCCGAAGACATCGGTTATGACGCGACGGGTAAAGAGACGCATAACAGTGAGCTTGGGGCGATAGGTGAGGAGTTGAGCAGGTTCATTCGGGCTGTTGAGCAGGGGCAAGCGTGAGTTTTGAGCTTTCAATAAGTACAGACGAGCCGAAAATTTTTATAGCTAATCTCAGCGAGCTTCAAGCTAGATTTGACCCTTTAATGGTTCTATACAACAGAACTATTACGCACTACAAGTTCGAGCCCAGAAAACTCGGGACGCTTTTACAGAAGAAACCTCAGTATGGAGCCAATGAGCCGGGGAAAGAAAGATTGAGTTTAGACGAACCGAGATATATCAGGATTACGGATGTTGATGAATATGGTCTTTTGAGAAACGAAGTTGGTGTTACAGCAGACGTTATAGAAGATCAGTATCTACTCGAAAACAACGATCTTCTGTTCGCTCGGAGTGGTGCCACAGTAGGCAAAGCGTACATACATAAAACTGAATCAGTTGACTACCCATGTTTTTTTGCTGGTTATATGATTCGTCTCGTTGTGAATTCTGAGCTGATAAGCCCAGACTACCTCTTTGCATTCACTCAGCTTGGCGTATATCAGAAGTGGGTTCAAGCAGTGCAACGTGCAGCAGGACAGCCAAACATAAACGCAGAAGAATATAAAAGTCTACCTATCCCTTTGCCATCAAAAGAGGTACAAGAGAATGTAGTAGCTAAGATTAACGCTGCCTACGAGTTGAAAAAACAAAAAGAAGCCGCCGCTCAGCAGCTTTTAGATGGGATAGATGATTACCTGCTCGAGGCTCTAGGTATCGAAAAGCCGCTCGAGGAAAAAAACGATTTGCAGAATCGAGTCTTTTACCGGAAACTCAGCGATGTTACGGGTAGTAGATTAGACCCGCTATTTCATACGCAAGGTGTTTATAAGATGCTTGAAGGCTCGACTTATCCTATGGAGCGATTGAAAGACGTTGTACAACACCTTCAGACGGGCTTTGCTGCCGGGAAGCAAGACCAGGCAAGGCAATCTGAAGGCATTGTTCAGATACGTCCTACAAACATCAGTCCCGCGAGAGAGTTAATATTTGAAAAGAACGTACTAATTGACTACGTGCAAAAAGAACATCATGAAAACGATTTACTGAGACGAAATGAGGTGCTTTTCAACAACACTAACAGTCAAGAGCTGGTGGGAAAAACTGTACTATTTGACTTAGACGGTGATTATTTCTGCTCCAATCACATCACGCGCATTAGTCTCAATGAGAACGTAGTTTCACCTCGTTACCTGACAGCTTTGCTCAATATGTATCAGCGGCGAAAAGTTTTCTTCAAAATTTGCACAAACTGGAACAACCAATCGGGTGTCAACAATGATGCGCTTGCGCAGGTAAATATTCCTTTACCCTCTCTTATGGAACAGCAAACTATTGCGCAAGAGATAGCTTCAATTAGACTCAAGGCAAAGCAGTTACGAGGCGAAGCAAGTAATACTTTAGAGCAAGCTAAGCGTGAAGTTGAAGCCATGATCTTAGGTGAGGCGGCGTGATTTTAGAAGGGGTCTTAGATAACTCGCTGGGTAACTTCATCTGCTTGCGCGGCTTTGCGTCATTGGGGGATTTGGACAAAATCTCAGCGCCTGACGAGAGCTATCAGCGCGACCTGATTACGGAGCATCGTCAGGAGATGATTGATTTTTTGAATGAGGAGCGTTTCCTTTTCTTTCCCGAGGTCATCTTAGGAGCAAGCCTAGATGACGGTAGTAATCTGGGCGGAGTAAATGACTTTATTTTAGCGCTGCAGGGTGACAAAGGCGCAAAACATGAATTTACTGAGTTCACGCTCAGGGACTACATCACAAGCCGTTCAAGCCCTAACGAATTGCGCTCAAAGATTTACTTTCGAAGGACAAGGCTGATGATTGATGATGCGCTGCTCGAGGAGAGTAGCAACTTCTCCAAGTTTCACCGTATAGACGGCAATCACCGTTTAAGCGTTCTCACGAATCATGGCGACAGTTTAGACGAAGAGTTACGTCAGAAGTTCAGCAACTACAACGTGCCGTTTTGCTTAGTTCTTTTTCGGTCAGACGATGAGTTGAAGAGGTATAGCCGGGCACTATTTCACAACATCAACTTTCGCCAAATCGCCCTGACGATGGAGCAAAGCCTTAAACTGATTCTCGAAGACGAAGCGCTTTTCTCTGACGATGTTCTCAGAAAATCCTTCGGTGAATCTTACGTCTTAGCGCGAAAGATGCTGCTGAGCTGGAATTTATCAATGTTGCAAAACATTAAGGCAGTGCTTGACCCACAGGAGAGCGCGTGCATTAAGCGCACCTTCCTGCTCAACTCGTTTCAACTTCTGCTAGACGGTGGTTTATTACAGGTAGGTGATGAGCTGGATGTTTTCAAGAAACATTTGGCTGCGGTCAACGAAATTTATAGCGACGAAAGACTCTATCGGAACCCTAACGAGGGGCTACTCACTGCGTTCATCTACTACGCTTTCAAATCTAAGTTGACCTTGAATGTTTTTACAAACTGGGTGCTCAAAAATCATCTTTATCAAACCAAAAACACCGACGCTAAAGAACTCATCAAAATCTTCAATTGTGTGCTCGAGGCGAAGAAAAGAACCATTTTCGTTTCAATGCAGTTTAGCTCCGAAACGAAGTCGAACCATACAGCAATCATGAATGCTGTCAATGACGTAAACACGGAGCATAAGCTCGACCTGGAACTTCGGGAGATACGAATTGATGAGTATCTTAAAGGGCATTCTTACGAGATTGATAGTGAGATACTGCAACTAATTTACGACAGCGGCTTACTTATTGCTGACCTCTCTCTCGGAAACAAAAATGTCTATCATGAAATCGGCTACCTAATGGGTGCCAATAAAGGGGCTGGCTTGAGCCAAGACAACTTTATACTGGTTCACAACAAGTCAATTTCGGGCAGCGATTTCTCAAAGGACGTGGGTTTCAACATCAAGTCATTTCAGGTTCTAACGGCAGATGACACGAATGACCTAAGAGAGAAAGTTAAAACCCAACTAGAAATATTCTACAATTTGAGGATGGAGAGTTAGCAGCCTTCAAACCGCCACCAAACTCTCCTCTTGCTCCTCCTCCGGCACCCCCGCCGGATACGCTCCATCAAAACAAGCTAAACAGGTCCGCGTCAGCCCAATCGCCTTTGAAAGCCCCGCTTCGGAGATAAAGGAGAGCGAATCCGCCCCGATGCGCTCACAGATTTCCTCCACACTCATCGTCGCCGCCGCGAGTTCTTTACGCGCCGCCGTGTCGATGCCGTAGTAACAGGGGTATTTAATGGGTGGCGAGGAGACGCGAAAGTGAACCTCTTTAGCTCCGGCGTCCCGGAGAAGCTGCACGATGCGCCCCGAGGTCGTGCCGCGCACGATGGAGTCGTCAACTAAGACGACGCGCTTGCCCTTAACAGCGGCGGTGGGCGCGAGCTTGAGCTTGACTTTGAGATCGCGCAGCCTTTGGGTAGGGTTGATGAAGGTGCGCCCGGCGTAAGGGGATTTATAAAGCCCTAAGTCGAAGGGGATACCCGAGGCCCTTGCGTACCCAATCGCAGCAGGTAAGCCGGACTCGGGCACGCCAACAATCACGTCGGCGTCGGTCGGAGATTCTTCCGCTAAAACTTCGCCCATGCGGATTCTCGAGGCGTGCACGTCCGCCCCGTCCAACGTCCCATCCCCTCTCGCAAAGTAAATCCACTCAAAGGCGCAGGGGGTCGGGATAGGCTCTAAAACTTGCCTCGAGTGCAAGCCCGCGTCATCCGCCACGACGAGTTCGCCCGGTTTCACGTCGCGCAGGTATGACGCGCCAATGACATGGAGAGCAGAAACCTCCGAGGCGAAGACGTAGCCGCCCTCTAATCCGCCAATGACGAGAGGTCGCACCCCGTTGGCGTCGCGCAGCCCGATGATCTTGGTCTTGTCCATGATGACGACGGCGAAGCCACCCTCGAGTTCGCTCATCACCTGCGCGGTGGCGTCCTCTAAGGAGAGTTGGCTGTAGCGGGCGATGAGGTTGATCATGACTTCACTGTCGTTGGTGGTTTGAAAGACTGCGCCGTTGCCCAGCATCTCAACGCGAATCGCTTTAGCATTGGTGAAGTTGCCGTTATGAGCGAGCGCTAAGAGCCCTTTGTTCGAGCGCACCGTCAGCGGTTGGGCGTTGAAGCGTAAGGATGAGCCTGTCGTGGAGTAGCGCGTGTGACCGATGCCCGTACGCATGTTGGGTAGGCGCAACTTCTCGATACGCTCCTCGGTAAAGACCTCCGCGACGAGCCCCATGTCCTTCTCGATGACGATGTCCTCACCGTTCGACACGCAGATGCCGCACGACTCCTGACCTCTATGTTGGAGGGCGAAAACCCCTAGATGGCAGAGCGCGGCGATATCTGCAGGTTCAGGGAGGTGCACGGCGAAGACGCCGCACTCTTCGCGGGGTTTGTCACCATCAACGTCACCGTAAACGTCCAAAGGAATCATGCAAGTGCCTCTCTCAAGGGTTGTTCAAAGGTTTCGGTCAGGGTCTTTAGGGATAGGGTTACGGTTTGATCTGGTAGCTCTAGCTCGAGCCCCTTGCCGCCAACTTTACCAAGCGTTTGAAAGGGGAGTTTGTAGCTTGTCAGGAGGGTTTCCACCGGGATGACAACTTCGGGTCTTAATGCGAGGAGAACTCTAGACTGACCCTCACCGAAAAGTAGCGCGTCCGCCCTCACGCCATCTTTCAGAGATACTTTAACACCCTTTTGCCCGGAGATGACCATCTCAGCGAGCGCCACGGCGAGCCCGCCTTCGGAGAGGTCGTGCGCGGTGTCGCATAAGCCTTGTTGAATTACAGAAGAAACCGCATCCTGGAGGGCTTTGGCACGCTCCAAATCCAACTCAGGCGGACGCCCGATTTCTAGAGCGTGCCACCTCGCCAAGTATTCCGACGCGCCCAACGCATCTGTACCGTCGCCCGTACTTTCACCAATGAGAATCATGATATCGCCATCTCGCTTGAAGTCTTGCGTCGCTCGTTTGGAAATATCGGGCACGACGCCGACCATGCCGACATTCGGCGTGGGGTGAACGGCGCGCAGTCCATCAGCCTGACTTTGAGTTGTGCGGTACTGGTTGTAGAGGCTGACGTTGCCGCCTGTGACAGGGGTTCCTAACGCGAGACACGCATCTTTTAACCCTTCGACGGCGCGTTCCATCTGATAGTAAACATCTAAGCGTGTCGGATTCCCGAAGTTGAGGTTATCTGTGATCGCCAGCGGCGTCGCGCCCACGCACGCGAGGTTGCGCGCGGCTTCGGCGACGGCGAGTTTCGCGCCCTCGTAAGGGTCTAAGTAGCAGTAGCGCGGGTTGCAGTCTACGGTCATGGCAATCCCGCGAGAGGTTCCCTTGACGCGCAACACGGCGGCGTCAGCCTGACCGGGCAGAACCACCGTATTGGTCATCACTTGGTGGTCGTACTGCTCGAAAACAGGTCGCTTGGAAGCGATGGTGGGGCTACTGAGAAGCCTAAGCAAGACCTCTTCCAAATTATCGGGAACGTCCACCTCTATAGACTGTTCACGCTTAGCGCGGACCTCTTCGTCCTCGACGCCTTCTCGAGTATAGGTCGGCGCTTCATTCAGGGCGACGACGGGCATGTCGCCGACAACCTCACCGTTTTCTACAATCCGAAACATCCCGTGGCTCGCGACCTCACCAACGATGACGGCTTCGAGTTCCCACCTTCCCAGCAACTTCAGGAGTTCAGCCTCTTTGCCCGGTTTGGGAACGAGCACCATGCGCTCTTGCGATTCGGAGAGGAGGACTTCAAGAGGTGTCATCCCCGTCTCACGGCGCGGCACCTTGTCCACATAAAAGTCGATGCCTCGACCTGCCCGGTACGCCATCTCCGCCACCGACGAGGTCAGCCCCGCCGCGCCCATATCTTGCACGCCGATGACGAGGTCTTGCTCTATGGCTTCTAGGCACGCCTCTAGCAGCAACTTCTCCATAAATGGGTCGCCCACTTGTACGGCCGGTCTATCCGCGTCGCTCTGCTCCGAGAGGTCCGCCGAGGCGAAAACCGCGCCGCCGAGCCCATCACGCCCTGTTTTGGAACCCACATAGACGAGCGTGTTGCCGACTTCGCCTACCGTCCCCGACTGAAGCTGCTCGTGGCGCATGAGCCCAACTGCCATCACATTGACTAAAGGGTTTTCCTGATAGCAAGGGTGAAAGGCGATGTCGCCGCCGACCGTCGGCACGCCAATCGCGTTGCCGTAGAGCGAGATGCCGTGGACGACGCCGTTCAAGAGGTATTTGGTACGGTCATTATCTAAATCACCGAAGCGGAGCGAGTCCAAGACCGCCACCGGACGCGCCCCCATCGCGAAGATGTCGCGCAAAATTCCGCCCACGCCCGTCGCCGCGCCCTGCACGGGTTCTACAGCGGAGGGGTGGTTGTGCGACTCCATCTTGAAGGCGACGGCGTACCCCTCGCCGATATCGACCACGCCCGCGTTCTCGCCCGGACCCTGTAAAACTTGCGGACCTTCGGTGGGTAGACGTTTAAGAAGAGGTCTCGAGTTCTTATAGCCGCAGTGCTCGCTCCAGAGTGCGCCGAACATGGCGGCCTCGAGCGCGTTCGGCTCGCGTCCTAGTGCTTCGATAACGCCACTAAATTCTTCGTCAGACAGTCCAAAAGTTGCGGCGCTCTCGCGTAGGCTCGTCACCGGAGTATTGTAAGGGAAAAAGGTGGAGTATGTGCGGTCTGCATATCGTTTCGAGTGATGCGGCGCTACTTCGAAGAGAAAAGGTGAAAGGACTGAGGGCTGAAGAAGAAAGGCTTTTACTCAGTCCTTTTGCCTCTGGCAAAAACTCCGTAACAGTCCTTATTCTCTTTCACCTGCTTTACCCTCCGCCAAACGGTCCCCTCAGCGGTTGCAACGGCGTGTTCTCATCGGTCATCCCATACGGATAGAGGTCGTAGTTCGTCAGTTCGACAAAGCCGTCGCCTGTATGCGAGCCCGTGAGGTCCACCGCACCCTCCCAATACACGATGCCCGTGGACGCCCGCGTGTCCATCTCTTGATTTTTAATCACAGGGACGACGTTTACGTCGATACTGTGCTTCGGCACGCGCACCCGCCATTCGATAGGGTAGACCGCGCCCGTCGCCTCGCTCGTCCAGGTTTCGCCCGTCTCGATGATCTCTAAATCCTCTTCAGTTAGCTCCAACGTACGCCCGCCTTCGGTGATGAATGAGCCTGCCTGCGCGATGTATTCGCCGTCCGGCATACGGATGAGGTAGACCATCAGCTCGGTGTTGTCCTCGAACTGCATACTGAACCAGTCCCAGCCCGCATAGCTGCTCACGTCGAAGTCGCCCCACTGATGGTCGTGCCAAGCGGTGCCGGAGACCTCTTGCGTCTTACATGCGAAACCCGTGAAGTCGCAGCCTGTTTTGATGGTGCCCGAGACTGCCATGCGCGTGTACGAGACGTAGTAGCTCGTGCCGCCCGGTCCCATCGACTGGATGCCGGGCGGGTCACCGTGCAGCGCGGCAGGTTTCATCGGGGTCAGGACGAGGTCGATTTCGTAGCCGCCTTCCTTCGCTTGGATGCGGTGGCTCACGCCGTCCTCGGCGCGTTCGGCGCTCCATTCTGCGACATAAACATCCAACTCGTCGCTGCTCGCGCCCGCCTCATAGCCCCAAAAGTCGGCGCGTTCGCCCATCGTGAAGGTCTCCTCGGACTTGTCCGTCACGGCGAAGTGCCCGACGTGACCTCTGTCGACGAGCCAGTGCGCGGGGTAGAAGCCGAAGAGTTGGATTTGCGGCGGCGTATACGCTTTGAAGAAGGTTAGCTCGAAGCCGTACTCTTCGCCGCTCTCGGCGTCTAGGTGCCCCGTGTAGTACCACCATTCGATAGGCGCGGGGTGCGCGGCGTCGTCTCGAGGTAAAACGACCTCTTCCACCGGATAAGGTTCGTCGTAAACGGTTGGAGCGCAAGCGGTGAGGAGGGCGAAAAGGAACGGGACGGTCCACCAAGTTGAGCGTAGATTCATACGTTAAGAATACCGAATAGGGGTGTATAGATTCGTAGCGAGGGGTTGCACTCGAGTCAAAAACTTCACGCACCCCTCCTTTCGTAAAGTGTGAAGAGGTGCGCGAGTGGACGAGCTAGGTACAATGCCTCTCGTGAATCCTATTCAAACCCAACACATTAAAGAGGTTGAATCATGAACCGAACGCTTTTACTCGCTTTAGCCGCCGTACTCCTTATATCCGTGGGTATCTGGCTTTTCGTGCAGCCGGGGTCGGGGGTATCCGCCTCAAGCGGCACAAACCAAGACTCGAGCGAGGCGACTGAGACAAGCGCCGAGTCCAGTGAGGTACAGACAGGCGGCGCGCAAGCTGACGTTGACAGTGAAGCTACGGGTGGCGTGGTGACTGGTGGAGACATGACCGGCGGGGCTATGACCGGCGGAGAGGCAACGGGAGGCTCGAGCGAGGTCTCCAGCGGCACGCAAGTCGAAATCCCGGAAGGCTACACCCTCACACCGTATCTCTCCAACGAGCAGCAGCGCACCTTCGCCGAGCCGCAAGAGGTTTTAGAGGAGAACACCGACTACGCCGCCGTCATCCAAACGAACGAGGGCACGCTCATCGCCGACTTGTACGAGGATAGAACGCCCGAAACCGTCAACAACTTCATCTTCTTGGCGCGCAACCGCTACTACGACGGCGTCGTCTTCCACCGCGTCCTGGAGGACTTTATGGCGCAGACGGGCGACCCGACGGGCACGGGCACGGGTGGTCCCGGCTACGAATTCGGCTTAGAGGTGCAAGAGGACTTAGGCTTTGACGAGGCGGGCGTGTTGGGTATGGCGCGCACCGCCGACCCCGACTCGAACGGCTCGCAGTTCTTCATCACCTTGACGGGAGCGCCGCACCTGAACGGAGAGTACACCGTTTTTGGGAACGTCACCGAAGGGATCGACGTGCTAGACAATATCCAGCGCATCAACCCGCAAAACCCGGAAGTGGTGGTTCCTTTAGACATCAAGCTCGCTGACTTGAGCGCCCAAGGCATCAACATTCCCGGTACGCCCGACATGAGCGCCGAAGCCGCCCTTTCTGAGACGCTCGGCGCGATGCCCGCCTTTGGACAGACCTTTCAGATTGCGGGCTACACAGGTGTCATCGGGCGCAGCGGGCAAGATACTGTGATAGGGTTTTTCCCCAAGCCCGACGTGATGGAAACTGTAACGATCATTCAGCGTCCGGCTGAGGGCAACTAAGCAGCAAGATAGCGTGAAGCAGCGGAGGAAGATAAAGTAGTCAGTCAGAATTTAGCAGTTGGTCTCGCTACGCTGATCTCTGCTGCCCGACCCCTACGTTGCAGCATTTCAAAGGAGCCGTACATGGAAAACCGCTACTCACCCGAAGGCTACGAAATTTTAGAGCCGCTAAACGAAGGTCGTAAAACCGAATTCGATCACGCCGAAGAGGTCTTAGAAGAGGGTCACGACTACCAGGCTGTCATCGAAACGAGTAAAGGGCGCATCGTCGTCGACCTCTTTCAGGATGAAACGCCTAAAACCGTCAACAACTTCGTCTTCTTGGCGCGCAATCACTTCTACGACGGCGTCGTCTTTCACCGCGTGTTAGAGGATTTCATGGCGCAAACCGGCGACCCGACGGGCACGGGGCGCGGCGGTCCGGGCTACCGCTTCGAAGATGAGTTCGACTCGGACCTCGAGCACGACGAGAAGGGCACGCTCTCGATGGCGAACGCCGGGCCCAACACCAACGGCTCGCAGTTCTTTATCACCTTCGGACCGACGCCGCACTTAAACGGCAGGCACGCGGTCTTTGGAAAAGTAGTCGAGGGGCTCGAGGTCTTAGACGAGTTGACCCGCGTAGACCCGACCCGACCAGGGGGCGCGCAGCCCGACAAGATGGAAAAGGTCTACATCGTCGCGTCGAATTGACGCAGGAGTGAGAACGTGCAGGGACGGCTCATGAGCCGTCCCTTTTTTAGCCGTCCCGGATGGTGGCAAAAATTTATCAGCGCAAGGAGGTATAGTCGCTCATGGATGCGCAGGTATGATCGAAGGTGCAAAGCTGAGTTTAGAGATAGACGCTTTAGAAGCTGCCGCCGCAGCGCGCATAGGCGTCGCTGACTTCGGCTCTAGCTACTACCGCGTGGGTTTAGAAAAGCTTCTCTCGTCGGTCCGAAAGGACGCGGACCTCAACGCTTACGGCGAGATGGTTTTGAGCCGTCTGGTCTTGAACGCTTTAGAGAACCGTCTCACCTTCATTCACGCGCAGAAGGGGTTGCCCGAACGTTTCGCCGAATCTCTACGACCACCCCTTATCGTGATCGGTTTGCCGCGCACCGGTACGACGCATCTGCATAGGCTCCTCGCGTCGGATTCGCGCCACCGCGCCGCGCCCTTTTGGGAGGTCGTCTCGCCGCTGCCTAGAGGCAGCCAAGACACGCCCGCGCGCAGAGAGCAAAGGGCAAATGAATTCCTAGATTTGCTCGGCTGGTCTGAAATTAGCGCCGCTCACCACGTCGAAGCCGACCTGCCCGAAGAGTGCCGCCACATGTTGAGCATGACCTTTGAGAGCGTGCTCTTCTGGGATGTGGCTTCGGTGTATGGGTATCTCGAGTGGTACAGGGCGCAAGACAGGCGAGAGAAGTACCGGGAATACGCCTACATGCTTAGAGCCTTGCAGCGGCGCAAGCCCGACAAGCGCTTAGTCTTAAAAGAACCCGCGCACACGGACGCGCTGGACGCCCTTTTAGAGGTTGTCCCCGACGCCCTCATCGTCCAGACGCACCGCGACCCCGCAGACCAATGCGCGAGCTGGTGCAGTTTGAACCACAAGACGCGGCAGATCGGGACGGACGACCTAGAACGAGACGCTGGCACGCAGGCGAACCTCGACCTGTTAGAGACGACGGTTGAGCAAAACTTGCGAGCGAGAGCGCGCCATCCGGGGCGCGTCTACGACGTCCGCTACGCCGACTTGGTGAGTGACCCTGTTGGGGTCGTCAAAGGGATTTACGGGCACTACGAACTTGAATACACCTCTGAGCTAAGCGACTCGCTAGAGCGCTACGTCAGGGAGAATCCGCAGCACAAGCACGGCAAGCATAAGTACAGCTTGGAAGACTTCGGGCTCAGCGCTAGAGATATTCAGCGCCGCTTCGGGGACTACGCGGCGGCGTTTTTATAGAGTTTGCGTAGGTGAAGTTGACCTCTTTATGCGCTGAGAAAGAACACGAGTTCTCCCCGTCTGCACGCCTTTAGTAGCGAAATACACATACGCCTTAAAAATCTGTTGTATACTTTTCCTACCACAGAAAGGAGGTGGTCCGAATTTTACAAAATGACATGACCAGTGGAGGTACCCGCCGAGGGTAACTGACCATGTCCCGGACTGAGGGACTTTCGTAAGAGTTGTTTATCCTCAGTACCAGGCGGGCACCGACAGCCTCGAGATCGTCTCGAGGCTGTTTCCTTTTGGTTTTTTGGAATTACTCTAAATCTTCGAGCGTGACCTGTCCATATTCGTTTTCTATTTTGGTGATAAGACGCTCGAGAATCTTTTGACCCTCTCCACCCTTGTCGCAGAAGTAGAGTCCATAAGCCTGCAACGCTGCGTCCGCGTCCGGCATCCCACCAGCATTCGCCACCCCTCTGAACTCATAAAGGTCGAACTCTGGTAGAAAAGATGCAAACTGAGGGTGCGTTCTGAGCAATCTGTCAAGCCGGTCTCTATCAACCTTGCTCAGCTTCAGCGCGTATTCAATGCCCATTCAGTTCCTAAGTCAAACGGCGAATGTATAGGTATAGAACGACGTGTCTTTCTCCCACCCGAGCGCCTCATAGAGCGATTGGGCGTTTTCGTTTGTGACCTCAGTTGTAAGCGTGAGCCGCGCCGCGCCCGTCTCCTTGCCAAAGGTTGCGGCTTGTTCCATGAGCGCCTTCGCCACGCCGCTCCGCCGCGCGTGTTGCGCTACGAAGAGGTCATTCAGTATCCAAATCTGCGCCATAGAGACGGATGAGAAAGACGGGTAGAGCTGCGTAAAGCCTGCGGGTTTACCGTCTAAAAACGCGATGAAGACAACCGAATCCCCCTGCGAGAGCCGCTCGTGCAAAAACGCCTTTGCCCCTGATACATCGGAGGCTTGGCGGTAGAACTGCCTGTAACCGTCGAAGAGTTGTGTGAGTTCGTCTAAGTGTTGGAGTCCGGCTTGGACGACCTTTAGGTCCGAGTCAGCCACGCTTATTTTGTCGTCCTAAAAAGTGCCAGGCGGTGGGTAGGAGGCTCGAGGCTAAGAGCAGCTTGAGCACGTCCCCGGGGATGAAAGGATACAGTCCGGCTTGCAGCGTTGCTTGCGCGTTTGGCATAAGCTGAGAGAGCCACAGAAGTCCGGGAATGTAGATGATGATGTTCCCTAAGAGCATCGCAAGCGCGGTGGTGGAAAAACGCTTATCCCAACCTCTTTGTGCCAAGTAGCCGACCAAAGCGGCTGCAAGGAGAAAGCCCACGAGGTAGCCTGCTGTTGCCCCCGTGAAATGCGCCCAACCTGCGCCACCACCCGAAAAGATACTAAGCCCGAAGCCGCCCAGCAAGAGGTAAATCACCATCGTCAAGCTGCCGAGCCCAAGTCCATACGCCGCGCCGATAAGAAGCACGCCAAAGGTCTGTCCGGTCACAGGTATGGGACCAATCATGAATTCAATTTGCGCGAGTAGCGCCATCAGCGCCACACCGAGCGCGAGTTGTAAGGGGATGCGCAAGGCGTCTTGACGAATGGGGATGAGGCGGTGGATAAGGGGACGGGTGAGGGTTGGGCTTGTCATAAAGACCTCCTAAAGTCTGTTTTACAAAGCCTTTCAAAACTGAGCTTGTATCACGCAGAAATCATCTTAATAAAGTGAATTTAGGTCAGTGTCTTCTCGAGTAAGCGCGTCGCTGACCAGATGATACCTGCTATAAAGCGAGAGCTAGTATAACGTCAAAGTGCGTCGTCGTCTAAGCCCGTTCTGTTGAGGTGCAACACATAGCGTGTCGTAAAGTTTTCGGTGACGTATCAGTCTCGTCAAAAAAGCAGCCTTGTTATGATTCACACAGATGAATACACCTCTTGTTTTCGCCACCGTTACTCTGCTCATGTTCATCCCTCACGCCCTTGCTCAAACCTGTGACTATCAGCCGTCCGTCCCGCAGACCGCCGAAGAGCGCGAAGAGGCTGCCCGCCGCCAGCGCTACCGCGAGCGGCTTTTGGTGTACCAGGCGATGCTTCCGAACACGCCGGTGGCGCAACTCCTCATGCCCGTCGCGGGCGTGCGCGTCGCCGAGGTTGCGGACACGTGGGGCGCACCGAGAGGGGGCGGCAGAACGCACAAGGGTCAGGACATCTTCGCGCCGCGCGGCACGCCGATTTACGCCGCCACGCCCGGCTACATCTACCGCATCGGTACAGGCAGCTTGGGCGGTAAGCTCGTGTTCGTCGCCGGGGCGGGCGGCAGGCGCTACTACTACGCGCACCTAGAGGACTGGGCGGATATCGCAGAGGGGATGTACGTCACGACGGATACGGTGCTGGGTTTCGTGGGCAACAGCGGTAACGCTGCGACTACACCGCCGCACCTGCATTTCGGGGTGTATAGCGGCTCGAGGCGCACCTGTAACCGAGAGGTCATCGACCCGCTGCCGCTCCTGGTAGACCGTTAAGTTTTCAGTTCAGGCTTTCTAACGATGGTTCAACGCATCGTGTGCATCTATAGCGCGTAAAAGAAGGGTTCTTAGGGTCGTTAGCAATTAGCAGAGGCTTTTCGCTGATGACGAGCACTCATTCACGTTGATGATGCGCAGCAATGTAGTATAGGCTTCTTTCTGCATACAACCATTCACAACTCGCGTTTCTTTAGGTGAGCCACGGCTCAGGAGGTCACCTTGCATACTACACGCTCTTACCTCAATATATCCAACTCCATCCGCCCGATGTGCTGCGCATCCCGCCACTCGCCTCTCGCACCTGACCCTTGAGAAGCGACTTAAAGCCGTCTCTTGCTATGCTCAGCTTATAGACCTTATCCCTAAGCGAGGCTCATGGACCCCGAAGCCGCGCTGCTCGCCCGCGTCTCTCAAGGTGACGAAGCAGCCCTAAGTGAACTTTATGACCGTTTGAGCACCAAGGTATTCACCTTGGCGTTTCAGCTTATCGGCAGCCGTGAGGAGGCTGAAGAGGTCTTGCAAGAGACCTTTTACAAACTTTTCAACATGAAGACGGGCTATCACACCTGGGAGCGTTCGCCGAGGGCGTTTATCTACACGCTGGCGCGTAACGAGGCGCTTTCAAAGCTGCGCAAGCGGCAGTCCCGACCCCTCAAGGCGGACGCCTGGGACGTTCATGACCCGAGCGTGCCTTTCGAGGTGGCGGAGGCGGATGTGACGACGCGGCTCTGGCTCGAGCGCGGTTTAGCCCGCCTAAGCGACGAGGAGCGCGACCTCCTCGAGCACGCCTACTTCTTAGGCTACAGCTACGCGGAAATCGCCGAACTTAAAGAAAAACCGCTGGGCACAGTGCGGAGTAAGATTAGACGGGCACTCCTCAAATTACGAGAGGTCATGGAGCATCATGAAGCACCCTAAAGCGCAGCTACCCGACTACGCCTTGGGGCTCTTAGACCCCGATGAGGCGGCGGCGGTCGAGGCGCACCTCAAGGAGTGCGAAGCGTGCCGCGAAGAGGTGCGTCAGTTCGATAATGTCTTGACGGATTGGGTGGACGCGCTGCCCGAAGTCGCGCCGCCTGAAGGTGCGAAAGCTAGGCTAATGAGCCGCATCAAAGGCGAGGCGCGGGCTGAAACACCTGAGACCACTGAGCAGGCGGGGGGACTGAGTGAGGCTCGAGACTCCGACAATGCCGATTTTGTACAAGATGGAGAAAGGGTGGCCCTTTTACCCGCACCCTCAATCCCTGCGGCTCCGCGCCAAGCAGCGCCCTCTACCTCTTTGCCCTCAACCTCTTTACCCAAAGTCATTCAGGACCGCCCACCCCGCCTTCCACGCTGGCTTGTCGCCGCGTGCGCCGCGTGTCTCGTGTTAGCGGGTGCAGGGCTGTTTCAAGGTTACCGCACGCAGCTCGCGCTGGAACAGGTGAGAGCCGAGCAAGACCTCCTCACGCGCTTTCTCACTGCGCCTAACGTGCAGAGCGTGACGCTCTACGACGAAGCCGATGCACGCCTCGGCGCGGCGCTCACGCGCCCTGGCGACGCACTCTTCGTGCTTGCGGAGCCGCCCCCAGCCGGGCGCGTTTATCAAGCCTGGGGACACACCAGCGACGACTGGAGCCCGCAGAGCGGTGAGCAATTGACCTCTTTAGAGGTTTCGCAGGGCACCGTATTTCAGGTGTCCACTGAAGGCTTCGCGTCCCTCTATCTGAGCGTGGAGCCCCCCGGCGGCAGCCCCCAGCCCACGGACCCACTAAGCAGCGTTCCGCTTAGCGGCGACCAGGCGGCGAGCCCTATCGAGGTCTCGAGCCCAGAAGACGGCGCGACGCTGAGCGCAGACAGCACGGTGGTGCGTGGCAACGTAGGGAGCGAAGTGCGCGAGCTACGTTACCGCCTTAACGACCAAGGCTTCACCACTGCACCCTTCTCGAGCGGGCGCTTCATGTTCACAGTGTCGGGGCTGGAGCGTGGGGAGAACCGTCTGGAGGTGCAAGCAACGACGGCGAGCGACGAGGTTGTGACGGACTCGCTCACGCTGAACTACGCGCCAAGCGAGTGAGGTCGATAGGGGACGCTGTGGCGAGGAGATGAAGAGAAAGGATAGCCAACACGCAGTGACGCTCATAGTCTTCACAGATTTGAGCGGATAGAATGAGCCCGTTACAAATCAACTAAGGGGGAATTTATGTTTCCACACAACCGCTTCGCCCCGCACTTCACGCTACCGTTTTCGACTCTACCGCTTCTGAGCGGACTTTTGCTACTTCTAACCCTGAGCTGTGCTTGGGCGCAGGGTACGGGGGGAGCAGATACGGGCGGCGCGAGCGCCTCGAGCTTGGATTCAGGAACGATTCTCGCTGTGAGCAAACCGCCCTTAGCCGTTTTAGAGTCTGACCCCGCTTCTGCCGTGGTGAGGCTCGAGCCCGATCTCTCGACCAGCAGCGACCTCTTTAGCGCTGACGGTGAGGTGCTGAGCTTTGAATACCTGCGCCTCGCCGACACCGACACCGCCTTTCTCAGCTTCGACGTGGGCGCGGACGCCGACGCTCCCGGTGGCATCCTCGCGATGCCACACTTCACGGAGCAACCTGACGGCTTCGACCCCGAGCGCGACCGGCGCATCAGCGGCGCGGCGACGGGACTGGACGAACCCAAAGGTTTGGCGGTGGACAGCGGACTCGGCGTGGTCATCGTGGCGGACTTCGCGACGAATACTGTCAAAGGCTTCGATACGCAAGCGAGTGGCAACGTGGCTCCGCTCTTCAACATCACCGACTTGGGGCAACCCACCCCTGGCGCAGCGAACGAGCGCCAGCCCTGGGCTGTCGAGGTTGATTCGGCGCAGCAGCGTCTCTACGTCGCCGCAACCGACGGAGCTATCCTCGTCTACGACGACTATCTGCTGACGCGCGGACGAGGCGGACCTGACCGCATCATCGTTCCGACGCTGGAGGGGGAGCTTGCTTCCGCCAACCTACATGGGCTGCTCTATCTACCTGAGCAAGACACGCTCTTCGCAGCGGACTTCGGTCCTGCTAAAGATTCTGACGAGCCAGGGTTCGATACCGACGGCAAGCTCTTCGTCATCGAGAACGCCAGCCGCGCTGACGGCGAGACGGAGGTCAAGGCGCAGCTCGCCGGACCGAACACGGGGTTTGGCAACCCGTCCGACCTGGTCTTCGACGGGTCGGCGCTCTACGTCGGTGACAAGGTGCTCGACGCGGTGCTGCGCTTCGACGACGTGCTGAGCCTCACAGGAGCCGTTGACCCCGCACCGTCGGGCGCACTCACCGTCATCAAGCCCGAATCCTTGCTGATGCTAGATGAGACGCCCTAAAGTGCCGCCTTTCGAGTGGAGACGCCGCAAACTCTATCTGCGGCGTTCTTTTTTGGCTTATAGCGCTAAGTGAATGTTCAGCTAGTACTGGTAGACCACGCTGAAGAAACCACACAAAGAGCAAATAAAGCTCTCAACGGTTCGCCATCAGCACCGAATTTTCAGCTAAATGCTAACAGCCTCAAACCCTTGTCAGTGAACATATCGTTAAAATTTTCGTTCCTGACGCACTTTTCCTATTGATATGCACAAATCTCGCCGCGCCGCGGTGACGGATGCATATGCCTGGCGCTTTTGTGCGTTTCTTCATATGAAAGGGGGCGAGAGGTTTGATGTGAGCATTGTCACGCCTAAAAAAGAAGATGTTTTGTAAACGCATACCGATTCCAAAAGAGGAGATTGAATGAAACGCACCCTTAGCTTCCTTACACCCGCCCTGCTACTTTTATTAACCGCTTGCGACCTGGGTCTCGGCGACGCCCTGCCCCGCTTCGAAGCGCCTACGATTGCGACCTTGACCGCCTCGGAGGAGACTATCGCCGCTGGCGAGAGCACCGTACTGACCTGGCAGGTGAGCGGCTCGAGTCCCGTCACCCTCACCCTCACGCCCGAGCCCGGCGACGTAACCGGACGCAGTAGCGTGACGGTCAGCCCAACCGAGACGACGACCTACAAGCTCACCGCGAACAACAACCGGGGCACGCGCGAGCAGAGCATCACCATCACCGTGAGCGGAGAGAACCAGCAGCCGGAGCCTGAAAGAGAGCCGCAAGCTGTTGACGACACCGCCACCACCCAGGAGGACAGCCCCGTCAACACGGACGTGCTCGCGAACGACGAGTACTACGTCGATAAGAGCCAAGTCCGCTTAGAGGTCACCAAAGCGCCGCAGTACGGCAGCACCGAGGTCGTGGGCGGCTACGAGTACATCACCTACACGCCGAGCGGCGACTATCAGCCGCAAGACTCCTACGAATACACGCTCTACTACGGCGAATACGCCGTCAGCGCTACCGTCACCATAACCATCAACCGGCAGGGCGAGGAGCAAAAGCCCGAAGCCCGCGACTACCGCGCCACCACCGATCAGGGCGAGCCTATTAACATCGACGTGCTCTCCAACGACAGCTACTACGTCCCCAAAGAAGAGATTCGCATCGAAATCACCAAAGCGCCTCAGTACGGCAAGGTGGAGGTTTTCAACGCCTACGAGTACGTGACCTACACGCCCGCTGAGACGTACTACCCAGAGGATTCGTTCGAGTACACTTTCTACTACGGTGAGTATAGCGCGACGGCGACCGTGACTGTTGTCATCAACAAGGTCGAGGAGGAGAAAGAGCCCAAGGCGAACGACGACAACGCTGAGACCAAGCAAGGTGAATCAGTCAATACGGACGTGCTCGAGAACGACGAGTACTACGTGGACAAGAGCGAGATTCGCTTAGAGGTCACGAAAGCGCCCCTATACGGCAAAGCCGAGGTCTTCAACTCCTACCAGTACATCACCTACACGCCGAGTGAGACCTACTACCAAGAAGATTATTACGAGTACACCCTCTACTATGGCGAGTACAGCGCGACAGCAAGAGTGACGGTCAAAATCAACCAAGCTGACGAGGAGAAAAAGCCTCAGGCGAACGACGACAGCGCTCAGACCGAACAGGGCGAATCTGTCGAGACCGACGTACTGGCAAACGACATGTACTACGTTTCTAAAGACCAGCTTCGCGTAGAGATTACTAAAGCGCCGCTCTACGGCAAGGTTGAAGTGTCGGACGACTACGATTACATCGAGTACGAGCCTAATGACGACGTTTACTATCCGCAAGACGAATATGAGTACACCTTCTACTACGGCAATTACAGCGCGACTGCGAAGGTTACGGTCACGATAACGGCTGAAGACGACGACTAAACGTTAAATAGCAAGGCAGAGGGCGCACGGCCTCCCCGTGCCCTCTGCCTCTTTGTCGTTCTAGCTAACAAGAAGGAGAAAAGATGAAACGAGCACTCTATAGTACTGTCTTACTTACGCTCTTACTGACCGCCTGTGATTTGGGTCTCGGCGACGCCCTGCCACGCTTTACCGCGCCGACGATTGCGACCTTTACCGCCTTGGAGAACACCATCAGCGCGGGTGAAAACACGACTTTGAACTGGCAGGTGAGCGGCTCGAGCCCCATCACCTTGACCCTTTTACCGGGCATCGGCGACGTGACGGGGCGCAGCAGTGTCACCGTAAACCCAACCGAGACCACCGAATACATGCTCATCGCCAACAACAACCGGGGCACGCGCAACCGCTCCTTGGTCATCGAGGTGAGCGGGACGAGTGAAGCGCCCGCCGAGAAGACGCTCACGTACAAAAATATCGTCCTCTCAGGCGAGAACGAAGTGCCGCCCATCGAGACGGACGCTTACGGCACGGCGAGCGCCACGCTCATCGGCGACGTCCTCACCGTGAACGGCAACTTTTACGACCTTGAGGGCGACCCCTTCCCCATTAACGGCAGCCCCTCACACATCCATTTTGGCAAAGCGGGCAAGAACGGCGACATCTTCTTCGCGCTGAATGTCAAACTGGACGAGGGTCGGCGCAGCGGTTCGTTTACGGGCGAACAGACCCTCACCGTGGACGAGATTGCCACGCTCGAGGCGGGCGGCTGCTACATCAACTTCCACACGGACGCCTTTAACGGCGGCGAACTGCGCGGGCAACTGAGCGACGAGCAGCCGAGCGAAGACGATGTGACCTACGAGGTCGAACTGGCGGGCAGCTCCGAAGTTCCCCCGGTGGACACGGGCGCGAGCGGCAGCGCGACGGTAACTTTAGCAGGGAACACCCTCAGTGTGACGGGTGACTTTGACGACCTCGAGGGCGACCTCTACGACGTAGACGGCAGCCCCGCACATATTCATGTAGGCGACGCAGGCGAAAACGGTCCTATCGCCTTTCCTTTGGAGGTTTCTGCCGATGACGACGCGCAAGGTGGCAGCTTCTCGCTCACCCAGCGGCTCTCCACCGACGAGCAAGCGGTCTTTAGAGCGGGCGGCTACTACATCAATATCCACAGCGAGACCTACCAGGACGGGGAGTTGCGTGCTCAACTGAGCGGTGAACAGCCGAGTGAACCGGAAGAGCCGAGCGAACCGGGTGACGGTGAGAATGAAGAACCGGACGTCACCGCTAAATTCACCAACGTCGGGACGACCGCGTGGCAAGTGACCTCGGCTGAGGGGGCGGACGACTTTGCTGAGACGGGTGAGGAGAACGCGGCATTGCAGCTCGAGGTCGGCACGCGCTACAAGTTCGATCTGAGCAGCGTCAACAGCGACGTGCATCCCTTTGAACTGAACGGTGAAGGGGACGAGAACCTCTTGCTCGCTCAAAATGCGCTGACAGGCAGCTTCGAAGACGACGACGCGGTGAATTTTGAAACCAGCGACGACGCCATCATCTTTACACTGACCCCTGAACTCGCGGACGAATTGCAGCGCTACAACTGCGGCGTGCATACGGGGAGTATGCGCGGAGACATCAACGCGAGCGGCAACTAATAGCATTTCCACGAGAAGCTGCTGTAGGTAGCAGCTTCTCGTGTGAGCGGATGCGGTTACGAAGTCTCTAGCGGGAGCGGCCCGCGCGCTACGTAGTTTTCGCTTTTGCGAAACGCGGAGCCTTATAGAAACAGACGCAATCCATGGTGTAGCCGTGAATAATGGAACTGCTATAGAGCGAAGCACAACATAGCAGAAGGTACAAAAGAGCGACGCATCCCATTTGAATGCGTCGCTCGTCTCACTTAAAAACTACGTTCAATACGATCAAAGGACTTCGTAAAGCTCGAGTCTAGGGCAACTCCAGCACGCGCACCTCGACATCTGAAGGGGTAAGCAGGTCGGCGACAATTTGCGGGTTCGATTCCCCCTGGTGATAGGGCACCGCAATCTCGGGCTGCATCACTTTGTAGCATGTGGCGGCCTCTTCGGGCGGCACCGTGTAGGGCAAGTTCGTAGGCAAGAAGGAGACCGTAATATCCTCCAACGCGGCAACCTCGGGCACGCACTCGGTGTCACCACCGATATGCAACCGGAAGTCGCCAATTTCCAAGACGTAGCCGTTGTACCAGCCTTCGGGGTGATACTTTTGCCTGCCGTCAGGCTCGCGCACGATGTTTTAGGCGGGTACGGCTTGCAGTGTGAAACCATCTAGCTCTAAGCTGTCGCCGTTCGCCATGACGGTGACGCGGCTCTGTGCGCCGCCCGTTTCCGCGTTGCTGCCTGAGCTATACTGCTCCGCCGAGCGGCTGTCCATCACGAAACGCGTCTCTGTGACGACCTCTTGCAAGGCGGCAGGGTCTAGGTGGTCGCCGTGCTCGTGGGTAATCCAAACCCAATCCGCGTCGGGCTGCTGGCTGTAGTCGGCGACCCCGCTGTAAGGGTCCACGTGGATGACGGTCTCGCTTAGCTCGAGCCGCAACGACCCGTGACCTATCGGCGTGACCTCGAGCGTCCCCACGTTTGTGTCGAAGCTGTACGTCGTGGGTTCGCTCTGCGCGGCGCTTACACTTAGAGCGCACGCCAGGACTGCGAGAAAGAGATGTTTATACACAGTTCCTCCTTTAGATGATGACATCAAGCACGAGAGCACCTTGATGTTTCTGTGAGATAGTTTCAAACGTAAAGTATGGTTGGCGGACTTTTTGCAGGAGGATACACAGTTGTGACGTCGGTCTATGGTGCATCGTGCGTTATGGCTACGCTGAAAACGATCTACGAAATCGTTGATGAACTCCGCGCCCTGGCGTCGCAAGGCTTGACCTACGCGAGAGACGACTACGACAGAGAGCGGTATGAGCGCGTTCTGGCACTCGGCTCGAGGCTCATCGCCAACGCTGAGAACCGAGACGCCGAAGAGGTCTTAGCCCAGTTTAGAGGCAACCTCGCTCAAGAGACTCCCCTAGCCGGTACAGACGTGGCAATTTTTAGAGAAGACCGCTTACTCCTTATTAAGCGCCACGATACGAAACTTTGGGCGACGCCCGGCGGCGCGTCCGACGTGGGCGAGACGCTCGCGGAAGGTGCGGTTCGCGAGGCGCGAGAGGAGATTGGCTGCGAGGTCGAAGTGACGCGGCTCTTGGCGGTGTTTGACTCGCGGCTCTGGCACAGCCTCGTCAAGTCGCAGCTCTACCACGTGATGTTCGAGGCGAGAATCGTGAACGGCGAGCCGCAGGTGAGCGCTGAGGCGCTCGAGATAGACTACTTCGCTGAAAATGACCTACCTGAGCTTCATTACGGGCACCGCCACTGGGTTCCTTTCGTGTTCGAACTAGTGAGAGGTGAGGTCGCGCCGCCTTACTTCGATACGCCCGATTCTCCTTACATCCCGGCGGAATCTCCCTGACTATACTAACCGCATGTCAGAGCCCTCAAACTCAAAAGTATGTATCTCCGAATGGGTCAGCACGGTGGACCTCGTCTTTCCCAATCAGGTGAACCCGCTCGGCACGCTCTTCGGCGGGCGAGTGCTGGAGCTGATGGATATCAACTCGAGCATCGCCTGTTGGCGCTTCTGCCGGATGCCCGCTGTGACCGCCTCGACGGAGCCCGTAGACTTTCGCAGTCCGATTTATGTAGGCGACATCATCGAGGTGAAGAGCCGCGTGGCGTATGCGGGGCGCAGCAGCATGATCGTTAGAACTGAGGTCTACAGCGAGAACCCGTCAGAAGGTGAGCGCAAGCTCTGCACGATCGGGCACATGAGCTTCGTAGCGATCGGCGAGGACAAGAAGCCGCGCCCCGTGCCGAACCTGCGCGTCGAGACGGACGCCGAGCGCCGTCACTTTGAAATCGCGAAAGAGGTCAAAGAGGGAATCGCAAAGAGGCGAGCGCAGCCGCTGGCTTAGGATGATGGTCGCGCCGTTAAAGTAGCGTTTAGGTGTTGTGTTTCGTATCTAACCGAGCTTTAAGCTCGGCGAGCGAGTCCGCAACCTGCAAGCCGCTCGCCGAGTTTTGAGACAGAGCGTTGTCAACTTCACGTTCAAGGTCGGGCGTACCACCAAGCTGCTCGTAAGCTTCGGCTAGGGCTTCTTCGTAGACGACTTTTTCACGCATCCTTTCCAACATCGCTACCGTGCCTGAGCCCTCCGCTTCAGCAAGATGTTGGTTAATCTGCTTGACCGAACGCGCTGTTGCGGCGCGTGCCCGGAGCGTGACGAGTTCGTCCTCATAACCGCTGATGTCGTGGCGTAGGCGCTCGATTCGGCTCTGCAGTTGCGCGGCGAGTTGTTCCTGCTGCTTGGCATTCGCCTCGAGCGTACCGCGGCGTGCGTCGGCGACACTTTTAAGGCGGAGCACCTCCGAGGCGAGTCGGTCGGACTCGGCGAGGGCAAGCTCGCCTCTTTGAGCCCGAGTGAGAAGCGCGACAGCCTTCTGTTCGTATGCTTCAGACCGACGTTTTTCATCCTCGGCTTCTTTACGCACCCGGATCGCGACACTTTTGACTTGGGCAAGGCTGACGACTGCCTCTGACAAACTACTTTTGAGGTCGCGTACGCCCTGCTCGCTCAGCTTGACGGGGTCCTCGAGCCGAGACAGCGCTGTGTCCGCTTGAACTTGGAATATCTTGGCGAGACGCATAAAGAGGTTGAACATAGCGATAACTCCTTTTGGATAGAACTGAAAGCGTTGAGTTCGTTGAGATTAAAAATGTGGGCGAGTGTAAATTTAGCGTTTGGGTTACGAACCTCTGCGCGTAAGGTGCACACACCACGCCGCGCAGACGTTGCCATCCCAGCCTCAAGCATGGCGCTCCCCTTCGAGGTGGCGAAGCAGTTCGTCATGCGCACGGTTGAGCGTCTTAACAAGCTGCTCTGCTACGTCGGCTTTTTCAGAATCGCAGGCGAAGCGGTCCGGGTGGTAAGCCTTTAGGAGCCTCCGCCGCGCCGTTTTGACAGCCTCAGCGGGTGCGCCGTAGGGAAGTTCTAAGTTTGCGTAATACTCAGCGAGAAGCGTGCTGTATTCCGCTGCGTAGGGCGTGTTTTTGCCAGTTCGGTAAGTTGTGTCCGCTTCCGGCTCGTTTAGGTAAGTACCGAGCTGTGCACGCGCGAGACGCCACACTCTGGCGGCAAGCGTCATTTTTGAACGCCTCTCAGCGTGCCCATCGTCCGCGTCTCACTCGCCCACATCGACATGCTCATGGCGCGGACTTTCTTGCGGCGAGTAAGCCCACCAGCAGCGCGACAAAAAGCGTGAAAACGCCGCCCAGGTAGATGAGCGTACCTATAAACTGGTCGAGTTCTAAGAGGTCTAAGCGGCTCAGAATCATGTTCCAGGTATGGTCCGGACCCCCTATGAGAACGAAGGTGAGCGCGCGGGCGTCCTTGGCGTAAAGCGCCACGTCGAAGAGGCTTTGCGCCGCCCAGAAGAGCGCTAGCGAGACGAAAAAGAGCTTTCTCGAGGCAAACAGGTAACAAGACAAACTGAGCGGGAACGCAACCTGCACGACCGGACCGCCGAGGTATCCGAGGAGTTCACCGAAGGATGCGAACAGCATATGCCCGAGTTGGTTAGGCAGCAAGTCGATAACCTGAAATGGCACGAAGGGTTGCGTACCAGGCCGTAGAACGTGAAGGAGCCAGACCGTAGCCATAAGACCGACAACGCTGAGTTGAAGAGGATGAAATTGACGATGCACGCGCCTAAGCCTTCCAAAGAGAATTTTTTAGACTCTCCATCTCTCACGTTAGTTTAGGCTAGAGCTAACGTTTGGAGAATAGGATTTCGGACATCTATGGATAGAAAAAGTTATCTCTCCCTGATAGCAGGCTCGGGGTTAAGCGCCGCGCTGTTTAGCTCCGTATTTGCACTTGCGCTTCTCACCAAAGCGTTGACGCAAGGCGAACTTCGCGTTCTTTATCTGTTCGGCTTCGTCGCAGCAGCTTGGGCTAGCGGACTCGTAACGCGCTACACCCTACGCGCTTTAGCCGATGAGCCTCCGGCAAAGGAGCACCCCGACCCTAGGCCGTCTTCATCAGTTAAGGGACATGTCATGTTGCTCGCTCGTTCGGCGAAAGGGCGGCTGAGCGCTTCTGAGGTGGCGGCAGCGACGAAGCTAAGCGTCGCTGAGAGTCATCAGGTACTCAAAGGGCTCATCAAAGAGGGGGTAGCAGATATCTGGATTACTGACTCGGGCGGCGTCGTATACGTTTTTCCCGAACTCCTCGAGGACTTTAAGGAGGGCGCTAGAAGCCCCCTTACGGGCCATCCTTTAGAAGAAGTTTAGCGGCTCCGGTGTTGTACCCTATTCCGGTTAATTCTTTTAGGAATTAACCGGAGCGTAGCGAGTATAAACAGCTACGGATTCCGGTGATCGCGCAGCTCCACGAAGTGAGTAACGGAAAAATACGAATGTATTTTGTAGTGGATTCACCCGGAATCCGTATTGCGTAGAAGGTTCGCTGTTCTACTAACTATTTTAGACAGAGCTTCGCGAGGCTTCATCTCCATCTTCCTTGACACCCAGATACTCCTGTCACTTTGCAAGCTGACGAAACGTCTGAGGGGCGAGCCGCGATTAAGGTAAGCATATAAGGGGGTTAGCTCACAAATCGGGTCAGTACAAGGTGAGACGAAACACCGCCGCTCGAAAAGCGTAAAGTATCTCACAGGAGGAGAACATGCCACAGACGATAGAGAAAAACGTCAGCGAACTTCAGCAACGCGCCATCAATACGATTCGCGCCCTCACCATAGACGCAACGCAGGCAGCGGGCTCGGGGCACCCCGGAATGCCGATGGGCGCAGCGCCGATGGGCTACGTATTGTTCAAAGAGACGATGAACTTCAACCCGAAAAACCCGCAGTGGGCAAACCGGGACCGCTATATTCAGTCAGCCGGGCACGGCTCGATGCTCCAGTACAGCCTCTTGCACCTCACGGGCTTCGACCTCTCGATGGAGGACCTCAAGGGCTACCGCCAGTGGGAGAGCAAGACGCCGGGGCATCCCGAGCACTTTCTGACGCCAGGCGTTGAGACCACGACGGGACCGCTCGGACAAGGTCTCGCAACAGCGGCGGGGATGGCGCTCGCGGAGGCGCACCTAGCGGCAATTTATAATCGCCCCGGTCACGAGATTGTGGACCACTACACCTACGTGATCGCCTCGGATGGCGACATCATGGAAGGGGTCACGGCGGAGTCGGGCTCCTTAGCGGGTCACTTGGGTTTGGGCAAACTCATCGTGCTTTATGACGCGAACGAAATCACGCTGGACGCAGACTCGAACGTCTCCTTTAGCGAAGATGTAATGAAGCGCTACGAGGCGTACGGCTGGCACACCCAGCGCGTGACGGACGGCAACGATGTCGCGGCGATTGAAGAAGCCGTTCAAAACGCCAAGGACGAGACGGGCAAGCCCAGCATCATCGCAGTGCGCTCGATTATTGGTTTCGGTGCGCCAAATGAGGATACGCACGAGGTTCACGGTTCACCCTTAGGTGATGAGGGCGCAAAAGAGGCGAAAGAGAACTTAAAGATCGACTGGGAGCCTTTTACCGTACCGGACGACGTGAAGGAGCACTACTTGGAGGCGGTCGAGCGGGGCGAAAAAGCCGAGCAGGAGTGGCAGGAGCGCTTTGAGAACTACAAGAATGAGTTTCCCGACTTAGCCAAGCAGTTCGAAGCGGTCATGGCGGACGAGTTGCCAGACGACTTGGAGCAGTACCTCCCCAAATTCGAGACGGGCGAGGAGACCGCGACGCGCAAAGCCTCAAATGCGGCGCTGAACGCTTTAGCGAAGCACGTACCGCAGCTTTTGGGCGGCTCAGCGGACCTTGCAGGCTCCACTAAAACCGACATTGACGATACGGAGATTATCAAGCGCGGTGAGTACGCGGGGCGCAACATCTACTTCGGGGTGCGCGAGCACGCGATGGCGGCGGCGGCGAACGGCATGTCGCTGCACGGCGGTGTCAAACCTTTTGTCGGCACGTTCCTCATCTTCTCGGACTACTTGCGCCCGAGCTTGCGCTTGGCGGCATTGATGGAGCAGCCCGTCATCTACGTCTTCACGCACGATTCCATCGGACTTGGCGGCGACGGACCGACGCACCAGCCGATTGCACAACTCATGGCGCTTAGGGCCATCCCTCACATGAACGTGATTCGTCCCGCTGACGGCAACGAAGCGGCGCAGGCGTGGGCGTACGCGGTGGGCAGCAAGCATCCCGTAGCCCTGGTTTTCACGCGGCAAGATGTGCCCAACTTGGACGTGCCTAAAAGCAGCGTTGAGAAAGGCGGCTACATCATCTCGGATTCGGACGGCTCGCCCGACGTCATCTTGATCGCGACGGGCTCAGAGGTGCACAAGTGCCTGGAGGCGAAAGAGCAGATGTCAGGCGCGAACGTCCGCGTGGTGAGTATGCCGTGCTTCGAACTCTTCGACGCGCAAGACGAGTCTTACCGCGAGTCCATTTTGCCCTCGTCGGTGCGGGCGAGAGTCGCAGTCGAAGCGGGCGCGACGCTCGGCTGGCACAAGTACGTCGGCTTGGACGGCGCGACCGTGACCCTAGACCGCTTCGGCGCGTCAGCAGACGGCGACGTCGTGATGGAGAAGCTCGGCTTCACGCCCGATAACATCGCGAAAGTAGCGCAAGGGCTTCTAGGCTAGAGGCTCGAGACCACCTTACCTTTAGCCAGCTTCATTAAATCTAAACCGTCCCTCTCTAAACTGGTGAGGGGCGGTATTCTTTGTAAGGTAGTAGATGCAAAATAGTAGATACCAGGAGGCGTTCATGGCATTACGAAAATTCACCATTCTACTCTCACTCACCTTGGGGCTTGTTTTTGGCAGCTTCGCCGCCGCGCAAGACTTAGCCGAGCTGTTGCCCGAAGACACCATCTTCGCGCTCGGGATGCAGGGGCTCAGCGAAGCGGAAGAGCGGTTGGAGCCCTTCCAGGCTGAATTCGAGCGTTTGGAAGTCGGCGAGGCGCTTACGACATTATTCGAGTCGCAGGACGTGGGCGCGACCGGCGGCATGGGCGAGATGGCGGAATCCGACGAGCTGGGCGCGCTCCTCAGCTTAGAGGTGCTGGGGCAAGAGGCGTGGATCGCGCTATCCGCCTCGTCCTTTAGCCCACTACCTGCGGCGACGCTCGTCACGCAGCTTACGCCCGAAGCGGTGGAGCAGGTCGGTCCGCTGCTCGAGCAAGCCAACGCTCAAGAGAACCCCGAGAGTTTCACCGAAGGTGACTACACCTTCTACCAACTTCCCACCCCCGACGCCGACCCCATCCAGGTCGTCGCCTACGCGCAAGCCGACGACCTCTTGATGATCTCGACCAACCCCGAGGTGCTGCGCGGCGTACTGCGGCGCTTGGGCGGCGCGAGCGAGCCCAACTTCGCGGAGAGCGAGGGCTACGCGCAGACGCTCGGCACGCTCTCAGGCGGCACGTTCTACGGCTACTTAGACTACGCAGGCATCGCTGACGTCGCTCAACCTTTCTCGCAAGGGCTCGGTTTCGACCAGTTCATCTCGAGGCTTAGCTCAGCGTTTCAGACGGCGGGCGTGACAGGCGGCGTGGCGCGGCTCACGGACGAGGGCGTCGTCACAGAGGGCTTTCAAGCGGTGAACGAGGCGGGTGGCGACAGCGGGCTGTACGACCTCTTGACGAGCGGCGAGGCGGCGGACTTAGACACGCAACGTTTCGCCCCCGAGGACGCGCTCGGCTACAGCGTCAGCGCCACGGACCTCTCCGGCTGGTACGACTACCTCAATAGCTTAGCGACGAGCGTGCCCGAGTTGGGCGGCGATCTGGACAGCCTCCTTTTATCCTTCACGGGCGTCAACTTGCGTCAAAGCTTCTTCGACTGGTCAGACGGACAAGTCGTTACCGTGACGACGGGCTTGAGCGAGGTCGCTGAGCCGGGTGTGCCGAGCGAGAACCTTTTGGGCGAAGCCGTCTACCTCATCCGGGCGAGCGACGAAAGTGAGGCTGAGGAGGGCTTAGCCGTGCTCTTCGAAAGTCTCAGCCGGTCCATCGCCGCCTTTAGCGATCCGATGGGCGGCTCGGGCGGCGCAACGTCGAGCACGGCGCAAATCGGTGACGTGGAGGTCACGCAATACGACGTCACCGACGGCGTCAGCCTCTCCTACGCCGTCACGGACGGCTACGCGCTCATCGCCACGACAGAGGACGCCATGCGGAGCGTTTTAGAGGCGGAGGAGCCCTTGGACGTCGACTTCGGCGTCGTGCCAGAAGGTGCCAGTAGCGCCGCCTACTCGGACGCCCAGGCAACGCTCGAAGGCTCGGCGCAGCAGATCGGGTCTCAGTTGGAGCTTGCCGCCGGTTTAGGCGGCGCGTCGGGTCTCAACTTCGACGAGGTGGAGAACGCGAGCAGCGTTTTAGAGGAGTTTCTCAGCTTCGTCGCCTCGAGGCTCGGCGACAGCGTCAGCTACAGCGAGCGCTCTGAGGAGGGCGTCACCTCGTACAGCGAGACCGAGGTGGACTGGGAGTAAGGCTCGAGCGGGACGTAAAATCCGATGAGGCTGAGGGCTATCCTCAGCCTTTTTTCGTGCTGCTAATACGAGGTTGCATGGCTTCGTTCTTTCAAACGAAGCCATGCCTATCTGTGATAGTAAGCTCAGACGCCCTCAGTTAGGATAAGTAAGCTATGTAATTCTGTACAATACGCCGCCCAGCAGCCCTCATCATGAGATAGATGACCTTACGTGTGAAATAAGCTATACTCCCTTCGGGCTCCCTATCCACAACACTTTCGGGTCCACATCATCTTTGGAGGAGAACTATGAAGCGTATTCTTATCGTACTGTTGGTCGTCATCGGGCTGAGCAGCGCCTCGGCTCAGTCGGACCTCTTCGCCGGGGGCAGTATCGAACTCGAGTTTGTCGGTCCGACGTTCGTTTCTTTAGATGGTCACGTAGGCGATTACGGACTATTCGGGTCGTTCGGCGGCAGAGGAACGTTAGGGTTAGGGCTCAGCCCGGACGTTTACATCAAGCTAGCAGGCGACGCCCTTTTTCCCTTCCAGACCAGCAACGCTGAACTGACGCCATATGTAGGCGGCGGCTTAGGAATTTATATCGGTGACGGCGCGTTCTTTAACATCCGCAGTGTGGGCGGGGTTGACTTCTTAGCTTCTGACCAGCTCTCCATCTTCGCCGAAGTTGCCCCCGGCATCTACATCGGTGACGGCGACAGCGAGTTCGGCGCGGCGCTCCGCTTCGGGGTGAACTTCGACCTTTAGGCTTACTAGGCTTACACGCAATAACCCGAAGAGGGCTGGGCGCGTCTCAGCCCTCTTTTACGTTTATAAAACTGAGTACACCGTTAATTAAGTTTTGCTACTTATTGCTGATGTCACCCTGAGCCGAAGGCGTAAGGGTCTCGCCTTTCGTTCTCTGTCAGAGGAGTCAGCAAGGTCAGAGATTCTTTCACTCCACTTCGTTGCGTTCAGAATGACATGCTTCATTTTTTAGCTAACAGTGTACTGAGTGAAACTCCGAGCACCCTTTTGCTTTCTTGTGCAAAAATGCGCGGAGGCTTAAAAATGCGCGTGGTACGTTTCCCCAGGGCTCAAGGAGCCTTTAAGGAGACAGATGAAACAGATTCTTTTACTTTTCGTTTTAATGGTTTCGGGTGGCGCTTCGGCGCAGTCGAGTGAGTTTATTGGAACGGGTCTTAAACTCGAGCTAGGTCCAGCAGCGGATTTTTATAATGATCTCATCGTTCTTCCTCCCATTGCGGCTGAAATCCACGCAGGTGACTACAACCTATTCGGACCCTTTGGATTTAGAGAGGTGATTAGCACCGACTTTGCTTCGCTCGAGCTGAGCGGCGACCTCCTCTTCCCCTTATCGAAACGTCCACTTTTTTATCTTGGCGTGGGAGCGGGACTGGCTGCTGGTAACGGTACGGTATTGAATCTTTATGGTGTCGGCGGTGTTCAACTCCGTCTTACCTCGCACTTTAGCTTTTTCACTGAGCTTAACCCTGGTTACTACATTGCAAGTGGATTGGGCGGTTCGTCCAGCTCGAGCGAAGCCAATGCCTTTGGCGTAAAGCTGCGCTTTGGCTACAACATTCACCCCTAATCAAGCGGTGAGTTGCGACCAAAGGCGCTCGAGCTGCGGCTCGAGCGCCTCTTTATCTCCGCTGTTATCCACCACATAGTCCGCCCGCGCGACCTTCTCTTCTAGCGGCATCTGCGCGTCGTCTCTCGCCCTGACCTCTTGCTCGCTCAAGCCGCTGCGCTCCTGCACGCGCGCTACACGAGTCTCCAAGGGTGCGTCCACCACGATGACCGCGTCCAGACCCTCTTCTAAACCGTTTTCGTAGAGCAGCGGAATGTCCAGTAAAATCACTTCGGGTGGAGAGGCTCGCCTCTCTAGTTCTTCTGCGCGTTCTTCGCTCTTACGCCGCACCCACGGGTGAATAATTCCGTTCAGCGCCTCCCTCGCTTCCTTGTCGCCGAACACGCGCTCCGCCGCCCTAGGTCGGTCGAGTTCGCCCTCTCGGATGAGGTCGTCGCCTAGCGCGTCCGCGATTCTTCGCAAAATATCCGGGTCTTTGGTCGCTTCTCTCGCGAGTGCGTCCGAGTCGATGAGCGCCGCGCCTTTCTCTACGAGCATCTGCGCGACGGTGGACTTGCCCGAGCCGATGTTGCCCGTGAGCCCGGTGCGCTTGGGTTTCATATAATGACCTTGATGAAGCTTTTCTCGAGGCTATTCAAAACGAAAACAGAGCCGGACCCTAAAGTGGACATGCATCAGTTTACGCCACTGCCCGCACCGAATTCTGGGGGCGGTTATTTGGTCGGCGGCGCGGTGCGCGACACGCTCTTGGGGCGAAAGACGAACGACCTCGATTGGGTCGTCCCTAACCCCGAGCGGAGCGCGAAAGAGGCGGGGGATGCGCTTGGTGGCAGCGCCTTCGTGTTGGACGAAGCGAGGGGGCATTGGCGGGTTGTGGCGGGGGGTGAAACGCGGGACTACGCGCCGCTGGTGGGTGACATCGAGGAGAATTTGGAGGCTCGAGACTTCACCGTCAACGCCCTAGCGTTGGATTTAGCAGGCGACCTCATCGACCCGACAGGCGGACGTGAAGACTTGCGAGCGCAGACGCTCAGGATGGTGAGCCGGGAGAACCTCTACAGCGACCCCTTGCGCCCACTTCGCGGGGTGCGCTTTACGGCGACGTTAGGGTTTGCGCTAGAAGGGGAGACGCTGGCGGCGATTCGCCGACACGCCGCCGCGCAGCTCACCGGAGGCGAACCTCTTCCCGCCTGGGAGCGCGTAGGCGAAGAGTTAAACCAGCTCATGTCGAGCGCGCGCGCCGCGCGGGGCGTCAAGCTGCTTCACGAACTGGGGCTTATGAACGTCTACCTCCCCGAACTCGCCGACGCTGAAGGAACCGAACAGGGCAGCTTGCATCACCTGGACGTGCTGGACCATTCTATAGAGGCGCTTAATCAACTTCTGAACGGCTTCCCCGACGCCGACCTCGCGCTGCGCTGGGGGACGCTCCTGCACGACATCGGCAAGCCGCCGACGAGAGACTACGACGAGTTTAGGAACCGCATGACCTTCTACGCGCACGATAAGGTCGGCAGCGACATCGCCAAGAGGATGCTGCGCCGCTTGCGTCAGCCGGGCGAGCTTGCCGAGCGCGTGGGCGCGCTCGTGCGCTACCACATGCTGCCGCTGCCCAAAAATCAGAAGGAGGCGCGAAGGTTCGTCCACCGCCGCCGCGAGCTGCTGCCCGACCTCTTAAAGCTGATGATCGCCGACCGCGAGGCGGCGCGGGGGCGCAGAGCGTCGGCGGCAGGGCGGCAGGCGTACCGCTTAGCATTAGGGCGCGTTTTAGAAATCCTCGCCGAACCTGCGCCTGACAGACCTCTTTTAGACGGGCGCGACGTGATGGCGCTTTTAGGTCTCGAGCCGGGTCCAAGGGTTGGCGAGGCGGTACGCCTGGTACAAGAAGCGGAGGCGGTAGGGGACGTGCGAAACCGAGACGAGGCGGAAGAGGTCTTGCAGCGCTACGCGCGTGAACAGGGCTGGGTGTGACCATTCGGCGTATTGAACCGGACGACGCCGAGGCGTTTCTAGCGCTCTGTAAGAGGTTGGATGAAGAGACGACGCTGATGATGTTGGAGCCCGGCGAGCGCACTTTAGACGTAGAGGAGCAGCGCAGTAGACTCGAGAGCTTGGGGGAGAACGAAACGATTTTCGTAGCTGAGGAGGATGAAGCGCTCATCGGTTTTCTTGCGTGTCGCGGCTATCAGCCTCGGCGCAAACGCCACTGCGCCTACATCGTTATCGGGATTTTGCAAGCTTACGCGGCTCGAGGCGTCGGCACGACACTCTTCGAGAAGGCGGAGGTGTGGGCGCAGGAGCGTGATATCACTCGCCTAGAACTCACCGTCATGACCCACAACCGCGCAGGCTTAGCGCTCTATCACAAGCGGGATTTCGTAGTTGAAGGATTGCTGCGCAATAGTCTCAAGGTGAACGGGCGCTACGTCCACGAGTACAGCATGGCGAAGCTTCTGTAGGGGGTCGCTGGAACGTTTAGGATGGAACGTATGAACGGAATACGGATTCGCGCGTACCGAGAGAGCGATTGGGAGGGTGTCTGCCGCGTTCACGATGGGGCGCGTCCGCTCGAGGTTCAGCACTTTATGCCTGAAGAATTCATCAAGAACGACCCCAGCTTGAAGATGGTGCAGGCCGTGAACGAGGACGGCGCGTTTTTCGAGAGCGATATCTTCGTTGCGCTTGCTGACGGCGAAGAGGTCGTCGGGTTCATCGGCGTGCGAGCCGAAGAAATCACCTGGATGTTCGTAGACCCTGACCATCACAGGAGAGGAATCGGCGCTAAGCTCGTCGCTCACGTTCGCCCGCAGCTCGAGCCGAACGGCTACGTGCTCTGCGCTCAGGAGAACGCGGCAGGGTTTCGCTTCTATCAGGCGGTGGGCTTTGAGCCCGTCGCTTTTTTCCCCGGTCACGAACGGGGCTATGCGTGTACTTGCGTCCGCATGACCTTTCCCGGCAGCGTTCACGCCGAGCGAGCGCCGAGCCCGGTCAAGAGGTCACTCGTCGCACACGGCTACGGCGAAGGGAATTGGGGGGGACCGGTTCGTGACGCGCAAGGTATTTGGTATTGGGTGCGTGACTGAACGAATATGCGTAAGGCTCACGCTTCTATTTCGGGTGTGTCTCCTAACGTATCCTCGACATAAAGCCTTCTCACCAGCACCAGAATCACGGCTGCGAGAGGCGTCGCGACGAGCAAACCCAAAAAGCCGAAGAGCACCCCGAAGATGAGTACCGAAGTGAGCGTCACGGCGGGCGGGAGCGAGACGGTGCGCTGCTGAACCAAGGGGACCAAGAGGTTGCCCTCCAACTGCTCGATGGCGATAAAGAGCCCGATGACCCAGAGCACCTGCCCGTACCCGTTCGTAAAGGCGAGTAGAATCGCGGGCACGGCGGCGAAGAAGGGTCCGATGACGGGAATGAATTCCAGAAGCCCGGTCAGAATACCGAGCGAAGGCGCTAAAGGCACGCCGATGAGCCACAGCCCGACCGTCGCTACCACGCCGATGACCGCCATCGAGACGAAGCGACCCAAGAGCCACTCGCGGAGCGTCTGCACGACCTCATCCGTCACCTCCGCCGCGCGTTCGCGCCTTTGCGGGGGAACGAGCTTGAGGAAACCGGCGCGGTAGAGCGCGGGGTTGCTCGCCAAAAACACGCCGACGAAGAGGATGAAAATCGTGTGCGTAAGCGCGTTGAGCGTGGTGGAAAAGGTGCCGGTGATGCGCGAAAGAAAGTTGCTTCCCTCCCGCACGGACTGTAAGCGGTTCAGGACTGGCTCCGCCCAGTCGTACTGGTTGATTGTGCGCTGCACCTCGTTCACCGCCTCGGGAAGTTGTTGTACGAGTCCGCTAATCTGGTTCGCGAGTTGCGGCGCGAGAAAGTAGCCGCCCGCGCCGAAGAGGGCGACGAGCGAGAAAATCACCGCTGCGAGTGACGCGGCCGCTGGTAGTGGCGTGCGGCGCGTAAGGGGGCGGGCGAGCGTGCGCAGCAAGATGGCGAGTAGGAGCCCGACAAAGAGGAGCAAAAGGATGTCGGCGACACGCCAGACAAAGAGGACAAGCCCGACAAAAAGCCCGACGACTAAAACGGTGTAGAGTAGCCGCCGCTGGTAGGTTGTTTCGCTGTTTCGGTTCATGACGCCCCCTTCTGCTGGTCGAGCTATTCGGAGGATATTACCTCATGTAAGGTGAGAGAAGTTTGGTGGGGAAGGCAATGCAGAGGCTGATGCGGTGCTTGGCGTAGTGTGGCGGGTAAACTCGGGGCTATGTCTACCTTACTACTTAACCGTCAAGAGGTGCAGGCGCTGCTCGAGCCTCCCGCACTCCTGGGGCCCATGAAAGAGGCGTTTAAATCCTACTCACTAAGCCGTAACCTGCCCGCCCAAAGAGCGCGGTCGTCGCTGCCGCAAGAGGGCTCGAGCGCAACCGTCCTCTTTCCCGGTCTCGTTCCCGATATTCCCGCCTACACCGTTAAAGTCCACGCGAAGTTCCCAGGGCAAAGTCCGGCGATTCGGGGGCTCGTCCACCTACACGACCTCTCTACGGGAGAGCTTTTAGCGGTGCTGGAGTCGAGTTACCTTACCGCTGTGCGCACGGCAGTTGCCGCGACGGTGGCGGCGGACGTGTTGGCGAGACCCGACGCGAACCGCCTCGCCATCATCGGCGCAGGAACGCAGGGCGAACAGGGGGTGAGATTGCTTAAAGAGGTGCGGCGCGTTGAACAGGTCAGGGTTTTCGACACGGCTCCCTTTAAGACGGGTCTGTTCGTACGGCGCGTCGCCGAAGTGACGGGCGCAAGCGTCACCGCCGCTGATTCGCTCGCCGAAGCCGTCTCGGACGCGGATATAATTGTTTGTGCAACCTGGGCGCAACGTCCTTTTCTTACCTCGGGTATGGTTTCAGCGGGAGCGCACGTTGCGACGCTCGGTGCGGATGAGCCCGGCAAAGCGGAGGTTTCGGCGGACCTCATCGAAGAGAGCGTGTTCGTCTGTGATGATAGAGGCTCAGCGGTGGAGATGGGCGCGCTCGGCAATGTCGGGCTCGGTGAGACCGCTGTTCACGCTGAACTCGGTGAGGTCATCGCGGGGACGAAAGCGGGGCGCGAACGGGCGTCGCAAATCACAATTTATGGTGGGGTAGGGCTCGCTTGGATGGATTTGGTGGCAGCGTGGCAGGTGTATGAGCGCGCGCTCGAGACAGGGCGGGGACAAGAGGTTGATTTTTAGCATGAAGCGTGTAGCCATCATCGGTTCAGGTGGCGCGGGTAAGTCCACCTTGGCTAAAGAGGTCGGCAAGAAGCTCAGCCTACCTGTCATCCACCTAGACCAGCACTTCTGGAACGCCGGGTGGACGGAAACGCCCACGTCCGAATGGGAGGCGCGTCATGAAGCGTTGTTAGCGCGAGAACGCTGGGTGATGGACGGTAACTACAGCAGCACCATGAACGAGCGGATAGGGGCTGCTGACACGGTGATCTTTCTCGACCTACCGAGGTTTTTTTGCGTCTACCGCGTTCTCAAACGCTGGCTCATACGGATTCCGCTTCATTCCCTATCACCGAGAAAAAGCCTCGGTGATAGTCCATACACTCCATCCGTATGTTCTTTCCTTCTCGCATCCGCTCGGATTGATTCGCTAACATAGCGAATCAATCGGAATTCGTATCACCTACCGCAACACCACGCGCCCCGACATGGCTCCTGGCAACCCCGAGAAACTCGACCCAGACTTCTTCCGCTACATCTGGAACTACCCCAAGACGCGGCGACCCCTCATCTTGGAGAAGCTGAAGCGGTTGGAGGGCAAGACCGTCATCCACCTCGAGAATCCTCAGCAAGTAGCGGACTTCGTCGCGACGTTAAACGCTAAAACTTAGCAAGACCTCTCGGCGATGCTGCTAAAGTAGGAGGGAGGAACGGGAGTTCGTTCCAGTCGCAAGAAAGTCTGTCCTTGAAACGACACGAACCCTGAAATAGTAAAGGTGTGAACCGCACCAAATATACCCCCTATAGGTATTTTATTGTACAGTCTCCGCCGTCGCAGGATGCTACTATCGGAATAGTGTAGGAGGATTTTCATGAGTCAAACACAATATGAACACGTGGATGTCGTTATCGTCGGTGGCGGTCCAGCGGGGCTCACGGCGGGCATCTACGCGGGGCGCGGTCAGCTAGACACCATCATCTTAGAAAAAGGGCTCCCGGGCGGCCAGATTGCGCAGACGCAAGAGGTCGAGAACTACCCCGGTTTCGACGAGGTCGTGAGCGGTCCCGAGCTGTCTCAGCGCATGGTGCGCCAAGCGGAGAAGTTCGGCGCGAAAATCGCGATGGAAGAGGTTTTGGGCGTCGAGCGGCAGGGCGCGGACTTCTTAGTGAAGGGGTACGACAAGACCTACCGTGCTAAAGCGGTCATTATCGCGACGGGCGCGAACCCGCGTCGCTTGGGCGTGCCGGGCGAGGACGAGTTTTACGGGCGCGGCGTCTCGACCTGCGCGACCTGCGACGGCTTTTTCTACCGCGGCAAAGAGGTCATCGTGGTGGGCGGCGGCGACGCCGCCGTTGAAGAGGGCATGTTTCTAACTAAGTTCGCGGACAAAGTCACCATCGTGCACCGCCGGGGCGAACTCCGCGCGAACGGCGAAGCGCAAAAGCGGGCTTTCGCCAACCCTAAGATGCACTGGGTTTGGAACACGGTGGTCGAAGAGGTCTTAGGTGACGACCAAGTGACGGGCGTGCGTGCGACGAACGTCGAGACGGGCGAAGAGAGCGTCCTGAGCGCGGACGGCGTCTTTATCTATATCGGTCACGTGCCGAACACCAAGTATTTAGAGGATTTGGTGCAACTGCGCGAGAGCGGCTACATCGACGTGCGAGACGAAATCTACACGAACGTCGAAGGGCTCTTTGCCGCGGGCGACGTGGCGGACGAGGTGTACCGTCAGCTCGGCACGAGCGTCGGCGCAGGCACGCGGGCGGCGATGGCGGCGGAGCGCTACTTAGCGGAGCGCGAAGCGAACGTGGAAATCTCGACCTCCGAAGCGGACGTGGTAAGCGCCGCGCCGTAAAAAATAGAGACCAACGCTACTAATACGGACCTCTTTGGAGGTCTGTATTTTTGTGCTGGGATTCGGATGTGCCAAACATGCGCCTGCTCGAGAATCGCGAAGGAGGCTGCCAAAGGTGGACAAAGAGCGAGGTGCTTAGGCGACCCGCAGCGGCAGTGGGTTTGCTGACTCGGGGCTCGAGAACCCTGAACTCTTATGAATCCTCACACCTCAACCTACCCCTGTTTCCTCACCCATATAACTTTTTGAGGTATCTCAAAGACTGTTCGTGCCGCTCTCAAGTCGCGCCCAGTACGCGCCATCCTCTCGCCTTGGCGACCTCCTCAAGTTCGGCGTCAGGGTGCACGGCGACGGCTTCTTGTGCAGCCTCGAGCATCGGCACGTCCGCTTCGGTGTCACCGTAAGCGACGCTCAAAGTGCGCCTGCCCAGCCAAGTCGCGAGCCTCACCCGCTTCGCTTCGCCCGTATTGACCTCGCTGACGAGCCGCCCGGTCGCCGCGCCTTCAGGCGTCATTTCTAAAGGCGTGCCGACCGCGACTGCGCCCAACCTCTCGGCTAGCACCTCCAAGATAGGCTGATACACACCCGACGCTAAGACGAGTGTGTGTCCCGCTTGGCGGTGGCGCTCTAGCTCCGCGACCACCTCTGGGCGGCGCTTCGCCCACAGCTCGTGCTCGACGACCCAAGCGGCGACCCGCGCCAGTTCACGCTCGTTCATGCTGGCGAAGAACCGGGTTAGGTCTTCAATCCAGCGCGTTTTATACGCCGTTTCGTCCATCAAACCGAGTTTCATGAGCGCGAAGCCCGGCATTCGCCCGGCGAAGAAGCGGCGGTACGCTCCCCTTTGCTCGTTCTGCTGATAGTAGCGTCCGAGGGCGCGCCAGGTTTCGCCGGTCGTGAGCGTGCCTTCAACGTCCGAGGCGACGATAACTTCACTTACGGACACGTTCTGCTCTTGTCCATTTCAGACCTCATCCATCTCAGACTTCACCGACGGGCTCGAGCCTCTCGCGCACCTTATTAGGAATCGGCGTCGCCCTTTTCTCTCGCAAGTTGACGAAAACACACGTCTGCGTCGCTTGCACGGCGAGCGTGTCGTCTACCTTGAACTCTGCATCTAAAGTTAGGCTGCTGCGTCCCGCCTTCGCAACCCACATCGCACTATGAACCTCTTCTAGGAGCGTGACGGAGCGCTTGTAGTTGACGTTCGTCGCGGCAACGACAGGTACGACGCCTGTACGCTCCATCTCCTCCAAGGAGTACACGTCCTTGAAAAGTTCCGAGCGCAAATCCTCCAACCAACGCACGTAGACGATGTTGCTGACGATTCCCGCCGAGTCGATATCGTAGGTGCGTACAGGGCAGATGAGTTCGGTGTAGAGAGGTTTTTCGGTTGAAGCCATAAAATGCAACGTAGCATGATGAGCGTTTTACAAAGTGCGTTGTCAGACGTTGTTGAGATATTGGGCGCGCAGCATCTCAGCGAGTCAGCATAGGTGAACGTTCAACCGCAATGTATTGTCAAGTAAAAAATGACTCGTGTCATTCTGAACCCTACAGCGAGCTATAGGATAGACTCCACGAAGTGGAGCCCTTTACAGGATGGGCTTCGCCTGATGAAAGAATCTCTGACCTTGCTGACTCCTCTTGCCGAGATTGCGAGTTACTAAGTTTTGGCGCAGCCAAACGAGACCCTTACGCCTTCGCCGGACTTCGTCTAACTGCGTGAACAGGGTGACAACAGTGTTGCAGAACTTAATTAACGGTGTAGTAACCTGACAATCGCGAACCCTGAAATCCAGTCAAGCTGGTGGCTTTAGCTTCCGCAGGAACGAACGGTTTGACAAAGTCAAAACTTGCGTAAGCTGACTGGCTGACTGGCTGACACGCTTCTCTCCGCTATGCTACAACGTGTGACGAAAGAGCGGTATCAAAAAATCATGGCGGTCTTGCGTAAACGCCAGCCCGACTTAACGATTCTAGCGGAGAACGTCTACAAGCCGCATAACCTCTCGGCGATGATCCGCACGGGCGACGCGGTGGGCATCGGCACGGTGCACGCGCTCAACCCGACGGGCGGCGTGCCGACCTATAACGAGACGAGCGCGAGCGCGAACAAGTGGGTCAACTTGCGCGTCTTCTCGTCCTTGCAAGAGGTCGAGCGTGAACTTGGCGGGATGCAACTTCTGGCGGCGCACCTGTCAAACGAGGCGGTGGACTACCGCAAGGTGGACTATACAAAGCCGACCTGCGTCCTCTTCGGCAACGAGAAGGAGGGCGTGTCGGCAGAGGCTGCCGAACTCGCCGACGCGCATATCGTCATCCCGATGCTCGGCATGGTGCCCTCCTTAAATGTATCGGTAGCGACGGCGGTGATTCTCTTCGAGGCGCAGCGGCAGCGGCTGGCAGCAGGTCTCTACGACGCGCCCAAGCTCTCGGACGAGGCGATGAACAACCAGGCGTTTCGGTGGCTCTACCCGCGCCAAGCGGCGCTTTTAGAGGAAAGAGGTGAGCCTTTTCCCGAACTAGATGAAGAGGGGATACCCTTTCAAAAAACCGCAAGTCATTAGCGCTTAGCGACCAGCGAATTTAGCTAATCGCTAACGGCTAAAAGCCAATCGCCTCCTTCCAGATTCCACATTGCATTTTGTTTCACAAACGCTTGCTAGACTGAGCTATGAACTTTTCAGCTTGGAAAATGACCCTTTTACTCGCCTCTCTATTCGTTCTGGTGGCGTGTGACTCCTCGGCTAACGCGCAAGTGAGCGAGGGCGTTGGGCTCGAGCCCCAAACCAGCGACCTCTCCCAACCCACCGCCATCACGCACGCGGGCGACGGCTCGGGGCGGCTTTTCGTCACCCAGAAAGGGGGCGAACTCGCTATCGTTCAAGACGGCGAAGTCTTGCCCGAGTCCTTCCTAGACCTCAGCGACATGGTCGCTACGAACAGCGAGCGCGGGTTTTTAGATGTCGCCTTTCACCCGAACTACGAGGAGAACGGGCGCTTTTTCGTCCATTATTCGGATACGAGCGGCGATACCGTCATCGCCGAATACAGCGTCTCGGACGACCCGAATGTGGCCGACGCAGACTCCGAGCGCGTGCTCCTCACCGCTGAGCAACCCTACTCGAACCATAACGGCGGCGAGTTGGCGTTCGGACCGGACGGCTACCTCTATATCGGGCTAGGCGACGGCGGCTCGAGCGGCGACCCAGAGAATAACGGGCAAGACCCCGGTACGCTCTTAGGCGCAATTTTGCGCATCGACGTTGACGCAACAGGTGATGACCCCTACGGCGTTCCTGAAGACAATCCTTTTGTGGACGACGAGAACGCGAGGCCGGAGATTTGGGCGTATGGGCTGCGCAACCCGTGGCGCTTCTCCTTCGACCGTGAAACGGGCGACCTCTTTATCGGGGATGTGGGGCAGAACGCTTACGAGGAGATCGACTTTCAGCCCGCCTCGAGCGCGGGCGGCGAGAACTACGGCTGGAACCCCACCGAGGGGGCGCACTGTTACCTTTCGGGTTGCGAGTTGGAACCCTACACGCTGCCTATTCTGGAATATAGCCACGCTTCGGGCGAGGGGCGCTCCATCACAGGCGGCTACCGCTACCGAGGCGAAGCAGCGCCGAGCTTGGAGGGCGTCTACCTCTTCGGCGACTTTGTGAGCGGCAACCTCTGGGGCGCGACCCAGGGCGAGGACGGCGCGTGGTCGAGCGAGAAGCTTTTAGAGACCGGGCGAAACCTCGTCGCGTTTGGCGAGGACGAAGCGGGCGAGGTTTACGTCGCGGACTTTTCGGGGACGCTTTACCGGATTACGGGCGGCGCTGAGGCGGCGCAAGCAGACTGACACAGCAGCCACGAGAGGTCGCGACCTCTCGTGGCTGCTAGAAGTTCGAGAAAAGCCCAAAGGAAAAAGCGCTCGAGAGACTCGAGCGCTTTTGTTGTTGCGTTGAAAAAGCTTAGTAGCGCTGACGTGCAGGCGCGGGTGCGGCGTTCGTCACGGTGACGTTTTTCGCCTGGAGACCCTTCTGACCCTGCTCGACGTCGAACTCTACTTCGTCGCCTTCGTTGAGGCTACGGTAGCCGTTGCCGCTGATCGCTGAGAAGTGGCAGAAGACATCGGCGCTGCCGTCGTCTTGCTCGATGAAGCCGAAGCCTTTTTCGTTACTGAACCATTTTACTTTACCTGTTGCCATGTTTTACCTATCTTCCTAACTGACTGAGCGCTTTTTGGATACTGCATCTCAATATCGCGCACTCAATCACTAAACACTTCTCGAGCTTGGGCTCGAGCTACGAAAAGCTCTGAAATTTGCTCTCTCGCAGTAAAGATAGTGTAAGCCATAACCACAAAAAATACAAGCGCTTATGAGCAGGTCTTCATAAGGGCTTCACTCTTTACTTACTGAAGTGAGATTTTCGCCGAGCCGCACCCTAGTCAATGCAACGCGGCGCATCTGAAAAAGAGGCTTGAAGTGCTATGATGAAGGGGTGAAAACGCTCGTCGTACGCGACTTAGGACGCTTAGACTACAAGGAAGCGTGGGGCGTGCAGCTCCAAACGCACGCCGCCGTTGCGAGCGGCGACGCGCCGCCGACGCTCCTCTTGGTCGAGCATCCACCCGTTATCACCTTCGGCAAGAAGGGCGGGCGCAGCAACCTCTTGGCGGACGAAGCTTTCTTAGCTTCGCAGGGCTTTTCGCTCTACGACATCGAGCGCGGCGGCGATGTGACCTACCACGGACCGGGGCAGCTCGTGGGCTATCCGATTTTGCCGATTGGTCGAAAAGTGCGCAACTACTTGCGCAACTTAGAAGCGGTGATGGTGAACGTGTTAGCAGAATACGGGTTCGAGAGCGAAGGCAGCCCTGGCTACGCGGGCGTGTGGGTCGGTGATGAGAAGGTCGTGGCGATAGGCGTGGCGATCAAGCGCAACGTCTCGTTTCATGGTTTCGCGATGAACGTCCACACGGATTTGGAGCATTTCACCTATATCGTGCCATGCGGCTTAGCGGACAAAGGCGTGACGAGCCTTTCGAAGCTCGCCGGACGACACGTGCCGCTCGAAGAGGTCAAGCCGAAGCTCATAAGAGAATTCAAGCATGTATTTGACGTCCAAGTGCAGAACGTAGATTGTCTAGCACCAAAAAACTTGGATTATGCAGGATCATCCCATAACGTACGCGCTAGACAACGCTTTTCAACTGAGTGCGTCGATGACCAGATGATACCTGCAAGGAGGTTCTTTCGTGATCAAGTTAGACGACATTAAAGTCATCAAAAACGGTATTCAACGCAAAGACGCCGAAAAGTTGCCGCGCGAGCGCAAACCGGACTGGCTCAAGGTTAAACTGCCAAACGGCGAAGGCTACGGCGAGGTCAAGAAAACGGTGCGCGAGCACGGACTCTCCACTGTTTGCGAAGAGGCGATGTGCCCTAATATCGCGGAGTGCTGGAGCGCGGGCACCGCGACGATCATGCTGATGGGCTCGGTCTGCACGCGGGCGTGCCGCTTCTGCGCGGTAGATACAGGCAACCCAAGAGGACGCCTGGACCCCGACGAGCCGCGCTTAGCTGCTGACTCGGTCAAGCTGATGGGCTTAAAGTACGTCGTCTTGACCTCGGTCGACCGCGACGACTTACCGGACGGCGGCGCGGCGCATTACGCGAGCGCCGTGCGCGAAATTAAAAAGGTCAACCCCGAGACCGCCGTAGAAGCGTTGACACCTGACTTTCAGGGGAAAACCGAGCACGTGCAACTCGTCTTAGACTCCGGTGTTGAGGTCTACGCGCAAAACTTGGAGACCGTCAAACGCCTCACTCACCCCGTTCGCGACCCCCGCGCGAGCTACGAGCAAACCCTGCGAGTTTTGGAGTACGCCAAACTCTCCCGCCCTGACGTGCTCACTAAAACCAGCCTGATGCTCGGGCTCGGCGAGACGGACGAGGAGATCGTCCAGACGATGGACGACTTGCGCGAGGTCGGCGTGGACATCGTGACCTTCGGGCAGTACCTCCGCCCCACCTCGAGCCACCTCCCTGTCGAACGCTTTGTTCCACCCGAAGACTTCAACCGCTACCGCGAGCTAGGACTCGCTAAAGGTTTCGTCGAGGTCGTGTCGGGACCGCTAGTGCGTTCGTCGTACCGAGCGGAGCGGGCGTTGGAGAAGAACAACGTCGGTTTGAGTTAGGAGTCGAGTAAAAAAGAAGAGGTGATAGCGTCTATCTATCACCTCTTCTTTTTGCACTAGTACAGCGTTAAGTTAAAAATAAAGCATGTCATTCTGAGCGGAACCCTCACCAGGGCAGGCTCCGTGGAGCGTAAGAATCTCTGCCCTTGCTGACTCCACTTGCTGAGATTGAAAGTTACGAAGTTTTGACGTAGTCAACCGAGACCCTTACGCCTTCGCCGAAGCTTCGCTCTACTGCGTGAACAGGGTGACATCAGTAAGAGAGTATCGATACTTAATTAACGGTGTACTAGCGGTTAAATTCAAAGTAAGAGGTCGTCCGCTATCTCTTCTGGCGATTTGGACGTTTGAACGCGGACGACCGGGCAGGGCAACTTCTCGAGCCACCGTTCATGCATCTCTCTACTCCGCATGTTCATATCCGCTGTGTCATATTGAGCCGCCCACGCCAAAAACGCCTGACTCTGTGCGTGCATATCGCCACCGGCTTCAATGCGGGAGCCGTAACGCGCTCTTTCTCTACGCTCTAAGCGCTGCATACGGACCTCTTGGGAAAGTGTCACGAAAACAGCGAGCGAGAAGAGCGGGATGAAGGTCTCGCCCCAACTCACCACCGAACCCGACAAAACCCATTCACCTGCATTCGTCATATCACTCAGCAACAGGCGAACCCGCTCCTCCGGTGGACGTTTAAGCGTATAGGGCGGGTTGGACTGCTGCCAGTAGTAGTCGTCAGCGTCGAGGTGCTTGACGGATAACTTTTCTGCTAAGGCTTTCCCTAACGTCGTCGTGCCGGAACCCGATGCGCCAAAGATATGGATGCGGGTAGAAGACACGAGCTAAACTTTAGCTTGCCGTCTCGACCTCTGGCTGCTCGTCCGGTGCCGCCGCTCCTTGATGAATCACCTCGTCACTCGTTTCCTTAAAGGTCTCGATACCATCCTGGATGAGCTTGTGCATCTCTTTTTCGCCGCGCCAGCCGTCTACTTTGGTCTCTTTACCCTCTAACTCTTTATAGATATTAAAGAAGTGCTCGATTTCGCGCAGGCGGTGGCGCGAGATGCTGTCCAGATGGCGGTTGCCGTCGAAGCGGGGGTCGTCGGCGGGGACGGCTAAAAGCTTCTGGTCGCCGCCCTTTTCGTCGCTCATCTCCAGGTATCCTAACGGGCGCACCTGCAACACCGCACCGGGAAAGGTCGGCGCGTTGACCAAAACGATCACGTCGATTGGGTCGCCGTCTTCGGCTAGAGTGCTTGGAATAAAACCGTAGTCGCCGGGGTAGTGGAGCGGGCTGTAAAGCACGCGGTCGAGCCTGAAGATGCCCTGCTTAGGGTCGTACTCGTACTTGTTCGCGCTGTTCATCGGCACTTCGATCACCGCTTGAACGATATCAGGCGCTTTTTCGCCGACGGGTAGGTGGAATAAATTCATGGTTCTCCTTTTCGTGAGGGTGGATTCTGCTTTACGTTGACTATAGAAACGCTGCTCCTCGAGCTGAGGGTATTGTACACGCTACCCCCCGACCTTCTCGGTGACGTGAGACGTGGTAGGTTGGGACGCGCATGTCCGTCTCTGCACTTATCGGCGTGATGACAGGCGGCGCGTTGGGCGCGCTCTGCCGCTACCTCACCTCTTTGCTGGTGCAGGTAATGACGCAGGGGACGGCGTACTCGAGCTTCCCCCTCGCCACGCTGCTCGTCAACGTCCTCGGCTCGTTTCTACTCTCCGCGCTCTTTCACGCCAATACGTCCCACCTCTCTCCCGCCTTGCAGCTCGCTATCGGTACGGGCTTTCTTGGCTCGTTCACGACCTTCTCGACCTTCGAACTGGACAACTACCGGCTCGTGCAGGCGGGTCAGTGGGGCTGGGTCGGTATGTACCTCTTTGGGAACTTACTCTTAGGGTTTGCGGCTATTCTGTTGGGTCGCCTCGTAGTGCAGCGTTTATTGTAGGGAGGTTTGCGCTAACGTCTGAGCTGGCGCGGGGGAGAACTTCTTCTAAAAAATACTCGTGCACGCGGTCGTCCAGAGCGAGTTCGGGGTGAAAGACCGTCGCCATGAGGCGTCCCTTTGAGACCATAATCGGGTCGTCTCCGTGTTGCGCCAGCACCTCTATGTCTTCGCCGACGGACGCGATGCGCGGCGCACGGATGAAGATAGCGCGGAAAGGCTCGGCGAAAGAGGTCACGCTCACGTCCGCTTCGAACGAGGCGACCTGACGTCCGTAGGCGTTGCGCTCGACGCTCATCTCTAAGAGCCCCAAGCGGGGCTGTTCGGGGTGCCCCGCAATATCGGTCGCGACGGCGATCGCGCCCGCGCACGTTCCCCAGATCGCGCCGCCCTGGTCGTAAAACGCTTTGAGCGCTTCGCCCAGACCATACGCCGCCATGAGCTTCGCCATCGTCGTGGACTCGCCGCCGGGGATGACGACGCCAGCGAGCCCCAGCAGGTGACTCGGCAACCGCACCTCTCTCACCTCGCTCCCCAGACGCTCCAGCGCCCATCTGTGTTCGCGGAACGCGCCTTGGAGGGCGAGCACGCCGACGAGAGGTTTATCCGGGGGTCTATCTGCCATAGCTCTATCTTGTCATGAAGCGGGGTCGGAGAGAAAGCGGGAGGAACAAGAAGCTGTTGGGTAAGCGCTCGTACCTACTTGAGTTAGGCTCTATCTGCGTTTCAAGGGGCTAGCAGAACTTCGAGTAGCGAAGGCAGCAGCGTCTTATACGGAATTGCACAGTTTACTTACCCTAACTGAGGGCGTTAGAGCTTTTCAGCGGAGCGCCGAGTTTACGTCCCATCACAGATGGGCACGGCTTAGTTTGCAAAACTAAGCCGTGCAACCTCGTATTACCTCTAGCCCGGGCGTTGTGAACGAACTCGAAGAAGCTCAAGTAGAGCGGCAACTTTTCTTGCGAGACCCCCTGGTGTGGACGAAGCCACGACCTGAGCAGCGACCAGAACCCTTCAACCGTGTTGACGTGAACCTCATGAAAGCCGTAGTGACTGCCCTCTTGCTCGCCAGAACCCGAACTTGGAGCGTCTGGGCTTGTTTGACAACCGACGAGTACCACGAGTAACAGAGCGGTAAACTTCAACTTCCCCTACGTTTATCTCGAGAGAGTCGTCTCAAAACAGCGTGCTCCCTCCTTATCTCGTGCGACTGACTTCATACTCCGCCTCAACCTCGTTTGTTAGACTAGCGTCTCATGCGCGTCTTCGCCATCGCCGACCCCCACCTCTCCAAAGCCGAGCCCAAACCGATGACGGTATTCGGTGAGAACTGGGCGAGTCATCCCGAAGCGTTTTTCGAAAGGTGGCGTGAAACCGTCTGCGCGGGCGACCTCGTGCTTATCCCCGGTGACATCTCGTGGGCGATGCGCTTAGAGGGCGCTTTAGAGGACCTGCGCGACATCGCCGCTTTGCCCGGCAAGAAGGTTTTGCTGCGCGGCAACCACGACTATTGGTGGCCCTCCATCAGCAAGCTGCGCCGCGCGCTACCCGAGGGGATGTACGCCGTTCAGAACGACGCCTTGCGCTTTGAAAACGTTGTCGTGGCGGGCACGCGCGGCTGGACGACGCCAGGTAGCACGGACTTTAGCACACAGGACGAGAAGGTGTATCAGCGCGAACTAGAGCGGCTCAAGCTCTCGCTAGATGCGGCGAAAAAGCTCTCCGACGAGGGTACAAAAACCGTCGTCATGCTCCACTATCCGCCGACGAATCTGAAGCTCGAGCCCTCCGGTTTCACGGACCTCTTGCTGGGCTACGCACCCGACGCTCTAGTCTTCGGACATCTGCACGGGAGCACGAGGGTGATCGAAGAACTCAGCGAAATTGCTATCCACTTCGTCGCGGCGGACGCTTTAGCTTTTAAGCCGCGCCTGATTTTAGATGCTGACGCCGCCTAGGTTTTGGGAGACCGCAAGCGCTTAGCTCACTCTCTTCATAGTTCGCCGCAAGGGGTTTAGAACAGCGTTGCTGACCACATATGCGTGGTACATTTTGCTAATGGACGACACCGACAAAGATTTTCTCAAAGCCCTCCTCGCCGCCCCTGGCACCAGTTCCTTCGAATCGAAACCCGCCGCCGTGTGGCGCGAAGCGGCAAGTGAGCGCGGCGCAGAAGTACATACCGACTCGTACGGCAACACCTTTGCGACCTTCGGCAAGGGCGGCTCGCCCAAGGTTCTCCTAGCGGGTCACGTGGACGAGATTGGACTTCTGATTACCTATATCGACGACGAGGGTCGGCTCTACTTCAAGGGCGTGGGCGGCTGGGACTCGCAGCAGCTCGTGGGTCAGCGCGTGCGCGTGGTGGGCTATAAGGGCGAGCTTTTGGGCGTGATCGGTAAAAAACCTATTCACCTCATGAGCGCGGACGATAGGCGCAAGGTCTCGAAACTAGAGGATATGTGGATCGACATCGGCGCGAAAGACGGCGACGAGGCGAAAGAGCATGTCAGAGCGGGCGACTTCGCGGTCATCGAGCAGCCCGTCTTAGAACTCCTCAACGGACGCATCGTCTCCAAGGCGATTGACAACCGGATAGGGGCGTTTATCGTTTTAGAGGCAGCCCGCCGCGCCGCAGAAACGAAGGGCGAGTCAGGTGCAGAAGTCGTCGCTGTGGCCACCGTCCAAGAGGAAATAGGCGGCATCGGCGCGTACGTCGCCTCGAACGCTGTGCAACCCGACGTCGCCATCGCTATCGACGTAACCCACGCCACCGACATCCCGAACGTCAACAAGAAGCAAGAGGGCGAGACCTCGTTCGGCTCAGGTCCTGAACTCACCGTGGGCTCGTACGTACACCGGGGCGTGTTGGAGATGCTTAGGGCGACCGCCGAGCGCGAAAACATCTCGTACAGCATCGGCATCTCGCCGCGCGGTACCGGCACCGACGCTGACGACCTCGCCAAAAACCGGGGCGGTGTGCCGACCGCCGTCGTCTCCATCCCCAACCGCTACATGCACTCGCCCAACGAGATGATCGACCCGGAAGATTTGGAAAACGTGATCAAGCTTCTGGCTAAATTCGTTGAGGGATTGGATGGCGAGACGGCGTTTGTGCAGCCGTAACTATCCAGCCGGGGCAAAGGGCCACAACCCCTTGCCCCGTTCTACGTACCAAACCCTATCTGCCGCCACGCCTCATAAAGCGCCACGCCGACGCTCACGCTGAGATTCAAGGAGCGCGCCGCTTGCCGCATCGGGATGCGAACTTGCGCCGTCTGCCCCCTCACCACCTCGGGCAGTCCCCTAGACTCTGGTCCGAAGAGGAGGACGTCGCCCGTTCTATACGTAACATCGGTGTAGGGCTGCGTCGCTTTGGTCGTGAAAGAAAAAACGCGGTTCTCTTCGAAAGAGGTCGCGAACACGTCCCGAAAGGCGGAGAAAGAGGCGTGCAGCGTGATGTCCGCTTCGAACCAGTAGTCCATCCCGGCGCGGCGAATCGCCTCGTCGCTGATGCGAAATCCTAGCGGGCGAATGAGGTGGAGCGTCGCGCCGACCGCCAGAGCGGAGCGGGCGACGTTGCCGGCGTTGCCCGCGATTTCGGGTTCGAAGAGGGCGACGTGAACCACTGCGTTACGCTAGTTTCCGCTTTGCGTGTCTTGTCTAACGGTGCGGTCATTCAAAGGTTGTACGGGGCGGTTGCTCTCGCCGATGAGGTTAGAAAGCGTTTCGATCTGCTCAGCCGACATGGTGACGGGTTCGATCATCACGCTCCACGCGACGCCTTGGCTGCAGGGCGGCGTGGTGAGTGAGCCGCTATAGCGGTAGGTGAGGCGGCTTTCGGGTAGGAGGGCTTCGGCTTCGACGAGTTCTAGCACCGTCTCTTCTCCCTCTTCCTCCGGCGCGTTGGCTAGCACCTCGCGCAGCGCCTCGTTCTCTGCGCCCTCTTGCACGAGGATGCCGATGACCGCCAAGTCCCCTTCGGCGTTAGGGTTGCTGTGGACGAGGTGAATCTCCGCCTCGGCTAGGTCGCCGCCGAGCGCGTGTTCGCTCGGCGTGTGAAAGTGAAACTGTAGGAGGTCGTAGCGCGTGTCGTCCAGCGTGATGGTGCTGCCCGGCTCGTACTTCACTTCGACCGTGTGACCGTTGTTGACGATATCTAGGAGCGAATCTTCATAGCTGATTTGAAGGTCGGCTATGTTCTCTTCGGTAACAGCATCTGCGCTGATGTCGATAGGTGACTGCGCTTGCCCGACCGCGCAAAGCGCGTACGCTTCGTCAAGCTCGCCCCAATTCTGCGGTCCATCTTCACCCCGGTAGCTCCACTCGGCTTTCTGAGCAGAGACCGAGACGAGCAGCAGTGCGAGTACAAGTCCAAACGTTACTTTCATCGTGCCCCCCTTTTCAAAGACCTGTTCACCATTTCATAGGCTTAGTGGACGCAAAGTGAGACATCTTACACCCCGCGACTTTATCCGCTTGGACCCGCTAGGTAAACTGGGCGTATGAGTGCGCGCGTAAACAGCCTCGAGGCTCGAGCTATTCTCGAGCATCTGTCCCCTGATGCGGCGAACGTCTTGCAGCGCGCCGCATCTTTGCAGAACCCTCTTTATCTCGTAGGCGGCAACGTGCGCGACGCGCTCCTCTCGCTTCACGCCTCCCTCTCGCTTCACGCCTCCGAGGAGATACCGGCGGCTCGAGACTTAGACCTCGTCACCGAGGGACATGCGCGAGCGTTGGGCGAGACGCTCCAAGCGGTCTTCGGCGGCTCTCTCACCTGTCACGAAACGTTTATGACCTGCACGCTTAGCCTACCGAACTTAGAGGTCGATATTGCGACGGCGAGAGAAGAAATCTACCCTTTTCCCGGCTCACTGCCCGTGGTTAAGCGGAGCACCTTGGACAGGGACCTCTTCCGGCGCGACTTCACGCTCAACGCGCTCGCCGTGCGCGTCTCTACGCCTGTTCTCATCGACCTCTTCGGCGGCGCACAAGACCTAAAACACAGGCAGCTTCGTACCCTCCACCCGAATTCGTTCACCGACGACCCTACACGCATTGTGCGCGGGGCGCGGCTCGCGGGGCGCTTAGGCTTCTCCTTTCACCCTGACACGGCTGAGGAACTGACCTCCGCGCTAGCCGCAGGAGCCGCGCACACGGTAAGCGCCGCACGCCTCAAAAACGAACTCTTGCTCACGCTCGCCGAGCCGCAGGTCGCGCCGGCGTTGGAAATAATGGCGCGTTACGGCGTCCTCGCCCAGATGTTCGGGTTTCATCTCGGCGCTGCGCACTTAGAGCAGTTGGAGCGTCTGGATGAGCGGCGGCGCGTAGAGGGCGTACCGGACGAAAGCTATCTTCTCCTCCTCTTAACGGGCGTGCGCGAAGATAACCTCGCGGCGCACGCCGCCACGTTCGGCTGGTCTAAGCAGCTTCTGAAACGGCGCGCGCTTTTAGATGCGGGGCGAGACGGGTTAGACGAGCGCGCTTTGGACCCCGCAGTCAGCGCCGCGCTCAGGGCGCGGCACCCTGAGCTGAAGGGGCATTTAGAGCGTTTAGAGAACCTCGCTAGACGCCCTAAGCTGAGCGGCAAAGACGTGTTAGAGTTGGGCTTACCCGAGGGTCCGGCGGTTGGTAAAGTGCTCTTAGAAGTAGCCAGAGCGCGAGCCGACGGACGCCTCCATTCTTTTCAAGCGGAGCGAGATTTCGCCAAAGCACTTGTCGAGCAGCGCCTCCGCGCTACGAACGACGACCAGGAGACCCTATGATTCTCGACTATTTACTACGCGGCACCTACAGCGCCAACGACCTCATCATCGTGGCGATCGTTATGATCTTCGCTTTCGTATTTCACAACTACTTTCAGGCGTGGATAGCGTCGCGTTACGGCGACTCGAGCCCCCGCTTCGCAGGCTTTTTGAGCTTCGACTTGCAGCAGCACCTAGAACCTATCGGCGTCGTTTTCCTCTTTTTGCTGGGCTTCGGCTGGCCTAAAGCTATCCCGACGAACAGCCGCAACTATAAAGGGCGCGGTCAGCAAGAGGCGATCGTTTGGTACAGCGGTCCGGTGGCGTACCTCATCGTCGCGTTCGCCGCGACGCTCCTCGCGGCTATTATCGCGGCTTTAGGCAGCACGATTTTGGCGCGGTCGTTTATCTTAGCCTCCTCCACCGCCATCATCCACGCCGTGATCAACCTCTTTCCGGTCTTTCCCCTAGACGGCGCAAAGGCTGCCCTCGCTTGGGGTAACGCAGACGTGCGCCGCGTGGTTCAGCAGATCGCTTCGTACGGTTTTATCGGCTTTATCGTGATCTTTTTGCTGCTCAGCTACACGGGCATCTTAGGCGGCTTGCAAGCGCTCTTCCAAGCGGGTATCCTCCGCCTTGTGAGCCTCATTCCTGGCCTCTAAACGCTGACTCGATGCTGCTAGGTCTTCTCCAGAGCGCCCCGCTCGTCTTCGCCATCATCGCGGTGATCTTGCTCTACAGCTTAGCGCTCCACGAACTCGGTCACGCTTGGGTCGCGGATAGAGTCGGCGACAAGACCGCGCGCAACTTAGGGCGCGTCACGCTCAATCCGCTTAAACACCTAGACCCTGTCGGCACGCTGCTCATCTTAGTCGTCGGCTTCGGCTGGGCGAAGCCCGTACCGATCCGCCCGGACAACTTCAAAAACTACCGCGTGGGGATGTTTCTGGTCTCTATTGCGGGCGTGGTTATCAACGTGCTCATCGCTTTGCTCTGCCTCTTCACGCTCCGGGCGCTGGGCGTCAACCTGAACAACGTTCAGCAGATTTTTCCGCAGAACGGCACCCTGACGAACCCCTTAGCCTACGGGCTCTTCTTCGCTGCTCAGATCAATATCCTCTTAGCGGTTTTTAACCTCTTTCCTATTCCGCCCCTCGACGGCTCGAAAGTGCTTCAAGCCTTTGCGCCCGCGAGTTGGCAGCGCGCGATGTGGCAGTTGGAGCGCTACGGCTTCTTTATCGTGATCGCGCTCGTCGTCTTTTTTGATGACCAAGTTTTCGGCTTCATCAACGCCATTACGGTGTGGTTGATGCGACTCGTGTTGGGGTAGGGATGTCGTCGATAGGATTCTGAGGAAGTGTAACCGCACGTGGAACGTAGCTGACCTCACCTGAAAACTGTTTTGTCGCCTCGTCGAAATGGAGCGGATCGAGGACAAGCTTCGGCTTTTCGTGCCTCCGCCCGCCCCCGATGCCGTGCGACGAGAGCCACAGCGCTCCGTCCGGTCCGGTGAAGGGGTTGCCGTGTCCGACCTCGCGGAAAGGATTATCGGCGGACTGAGCGCACGCTTTCTCAAACTCAGCGCGGCACGCGCCATAAACCGGGTTATTCTCGTACTTCGTGTACGGTCCTTGCACGTGTTCGGCGGTAGCGTAGCCGACTTCGTACCCTCTCGCCGTTCCAGACCAAAAGAGGTAATAGGTGCCGTCCCTTTTAACCATAAACGGTCCTTCATTGATGGCGCTGTCCCAGTCGCCGGGCGTTTCGGAATCCACAATGACCTGGGTTTGCTCGCCGATAACCACTAGCGGCTCTAAGCTGATCTCCGTTACGGTGATGCCCGTCTGCAAGGCGTAGACACGCCCGTCGTCCGCAAAGAGGCTCGTGTCGTTGCCGCAGAGTAGAGGCGCGTCAGGCGTCAGCACTTCATAAGGTCCGGTGACGGTCTCCGCGACGGCTACCGCGAGGCTCTGCTTGTCGCACGCACCGCTCGTATCTTGCGCCGAAAAGGTCAGGTAAAACTTGCCCTCATGCGCGAAGATTTCGGGAGCCCAGAGGAGCGTATCCGCCCAGGTGAACTGCGCGTTGCGCACCAAAAAGCCGGGCACCTCCCGCCACCGCTTCAGGTCAGCAGAGGACCAGAGTTTGATGCCGGGCCACGCTTCGGGGTCCGTTTCAGAAATCCCCTCTTTCATGTACGTGCCCGTCATGTAGTAGGTGCCCTCGACGTTCAAAATCGTCGGGTCGCGAATCCAGTCGGGTCCTTGGCGAATAGGGTTGTGCCAGGTAAACACGGTCTCCCCCTGCGGAACGGACGATTGACAACCTGTAAGTACGGCGAGAGTGAGCAAAGCACCTAAGAGAAGTTTGACGGAAAGGATGTAAGTCATCTACTTACGTCGCGACAGTCCCTGCACCTACACCTGCTCGCCAGCCGTTCAGTTGCGCCTTGAGTTCCAGGACTTTTTCGGGCTGGACGGTTGCCAGGTTGTACGTTTCGCCTGCGTCGCCGCTGAGGTTGTAAAGCTCCACCTCGCCCGTGTCAAAAAACTCGACGAGCTTATACTCGCCCTTGCGGATCGCGCCCGAGGAGCGTCCGCCGTCCGGGTGGGGGCGGCTGCGCGGGTAGTGCCAGTAGAGGGCGCTGCGCTCAGGGGTTTCGCCCCTGAAGAGCGGGAGGAGGCTCGAGCCGTCGAGCGAGCGCGGCACCTCCGTAGCAGAAGACAGTTCCGTAAAGGTCGGGTAAAAGTCCATCGTCGTCGTCGCCACGTCCGAGCGCGCTCCCGGCGTAATCTGCGCGGGCCAATGCGCGATCAAAGGCACGCGGATGCCCGCTTCGTAGAGGTGCGACTTCGCGCCGCGCGAGTCTGAGGGCGACATCGTGAGGTGATCGCCGCCGTTGTCCGAGGTAAAGACGACGAGCGTGTTATCTAAGAGCCCAGTGCTTTTAAGCGTCTGCATAATCTGCCCGACGCCTTCGTCGATACTTTCTAGCATCGCAGCGAGGTGCGGCTTGTGCTTTCTCGCGCCACGCTTGCGCTTATACTTCGCGACTTTTTCGGGCTTGCCCTCCAAGAGCGTGTGGACCGCGTAGTGTGAGAGGTACAAGAAGAAGGGCTCGTTTTGATGCCGCTCGATAAAGCTGAGCGCTTCACGGTGCAAGGCGTCGGTCAAGTGTTCGCCCTCGGGCGCTCTGACCTCCGGCATGAAGTCGTAAGGCGCAAAGTAGTCGCCGTGCGCGATGTAGCGCGTTTCAGAGAGGTGCACCTCATCCCAACCGTGTTTGGAGGGCTCGCCGCGCTTCTTGTCGTAGTCGCCCGTGAGGTGCCACTTGCCCACCATGCCCGTCGCGTAACCCGCCGACTTTAAGGCTTCGTTGAGCGTGAGGTGCTTAGGGTCTAAATACTTCTCGTCGTCCTCTTTTAAGAAGTCGGTGATGCCCGTACGAGCGGGCGCGAGACCCGTCATCAGCGCTGCCCGCGTCGGCGAGCAGACGGGCGCGGCGGCGTAGGCTTGCGAGAAGGTCATGCCGCCCCGTGCCAACGCGTCGATGTGCGGCGTCTCGTTGAAGGTGTTGCCCGCGCAAGACAGCTCGTGCTCGCCCAAGTCGTCCACGAGGATGAAGATGATGTTGGGTGAGCCCGTAGGGGCTTTGCGCGGAGGAGGCGCAGTTTTCGCTTTCGCTTCGGGGGCGCAACCCGCGAGAACTGCGCCCGCACCGACACTTGCGAGTAAACGCAAGACGTCGCGGCGTGAGGGGGTCTCTGACATACCCCTATAACGCCACACTGTAGGCTCGAGCCCAGTTGAAACTTTAACGTTTATTAGAAAGATGTGAGCGTCATCACGCGAATGGGAAAATGTGTCAAATTCTTCATGTCGCGCCGTCTTTGGTAGTGAGGCTCGAGCCCCCTTTCCAACCTTCACAGACCTGGTAGACTCAGCCTAGTGAGTGACATTCGGACCGCACCGACAGGTGAACGCGCTAAAGCGTTTGGTGCCTACTACACAGATCGCAGAATTGCAGACTTCCTCGTTAGGTGGGCGGTTCGCACCCCTTCAGATACCGTTTTAGACCCCAGCTTCGGGGGCGGGGTTTTTCTCGAGTCCACCCTCCAACGCTTGACAGCTCTCGGCGGAGATTCGCATCAAATTCACGGCGTCGAAATCGACAAACAGGCTCACGAACAGATAGCTTACGAACTTTCTCTTCTCTACGGTGTCAAGATAAAGAACCTCATCCGCTCGGACTTCTTCAAAGTAGACAAGAAACGTTTGAAGCCGCTTGACGCTGTTGTCGGCAATCCCCCCTTTATCCGCTACCAAAGCTTCAGCGGTGAGGACCGCCAACTCGCGCTCCTTAAAGCAGCGGAACAAGGCGTTAAGCTCAGTAAACTTGTCAGCTCTTGGGCTCCTTTCCTCATTCACAGCTGCGCGTTTCTTAGACGGGGCGGGCGTCTTGCGATAGTGATTCCGACTGAGCTTGGTCACGCTGCTTATGCGAGACCCGTCTTGAATTATCTGGTAGAGAATTTCGAACGTACGACATTATTAACCTTCCAAGAACGCCTCTTTCCAGAATTGAGCCAAGACACACTGCTGCTTTTGGCTGGAGGCAAGGGCGAGCCGGGTAGGTTGTTCCTAAGAGATTTAACGAGCGTAGCTGACCTCGAGTCTAGCGCTACGCAAAACCTCACGCACGCTGAAGAAATAGATGCCGAAGTTATCATAAGCGGACGCCGCACTCTCGCCTCGTACTGGATTTCTAAGGAAGCAAGGGATTTATGTGAACACCTTGTGCAAAGCGAGCAAACTAGACGCCTCGGTGAGCTTGCAGAGGTAGGAATAGGCTATGTCACTGGGGCAAACCGCTTTTTTCACCTGAGTCAAGAAGAGGTAAAAGCGAGAGGTATCACGCATCACTACCTCGCACCTACGGTTTACAGGGGACGCGCTCTCAGCGGTTTGCACTTCTCAAAGTCTGATTGGACCGAAGCCAAAGAGGTTGGTGAAGCAGGCTATCTTTTCAACGTGTTTCCAAAAAAGCGTCTTCCCGAGCCAGTCAACGCTTATATCTCAGAGGGAGAAGCTAGGGGCGTCCACCAAGCCTATAAATGCCGCGTTCGCTCACCTTGGTATCACGTTCCTCACGTGTACAAGCCTAACGCCTTTCTAACTTACATGAGCGGACTAAGACCCTCGCTCGTCGTTAATGATGCGGGCGCGGCTGCACCAAACAGCCTCCACGTCGTCCGGCTACGCCCGCAGACCTCACTTTCGGCTCGAGACCTCGCCCTTCTCTGGCAAACCTCTTTGACCTCTCTAAGCGCCGAACTCGAGGGTCACGCGCTCGGCGGGGGAATGCTCAAGCTCGAGCCCAGTGAAGCCAGAAGCGTCCTCGTCGCCCATCCTGAACGAACCGACTCATTTGAGGCAGCTTTTCAAGAGGTGGATACACTGTTGCGAGGCGAACAGGTCAAAAGAGCGAGAGAGGTGGCGGATGAGGTTGTTTTGAAAGGGTTGCTCGGCCTGCACCAAGAAGAGGTCCAGACGCTGAGAGAAGCGGCCGACCTGCTCCGAGATAGGCGGTACTACAAGGGGAAGACGGCGAAATTCGGGGCTCGCCGCACCCCCAGAGGTCTGCTAACCTCGAGTTGAAACGCTCACCTGAGCCTCTCTTACGGTCAAACTCGCACTTTAGACGTAGGGTAAAGAGCGTGATAAGACCTATATCTGTACCCTCTTTTTCCGCTACGAATCCCCTTCTAAACTCAGCAGGAAGACCCGCATGAGCCGTACCCTCTGGCTCGCCCGCCACGGCAACCGCGAAGACTTTGTGGACGACACCTGGCGCGACACCGCCGAACGCCCCGACGACCCCGGACTCTCGCCCGATGGCTTAGAGCAAGCCGAGCAGCTCGCCGAGCGTCTTAAAGACATCCCTATCGACACAATTTTCGCCTCGCCCTATCTGCGCACGGTGCAGACTGCGCAGCTTATCGCGGAGAAGCTCAACAAGCGGGTGTTTTTAGAGCCCGGTTTAGGCGAGAAGCTGAGCGAGACCTACTTCTCCGGCGAGCCTGAAATCCTTTCCCATGAACGCCTATCCGAAGACTTTCCCAACGTCGAATTAGGTCACGAACCTCTTTTGCACCCTGTTTTCCCCGAAGACGACGAGGCCAACGTGTCGCGCATGGGCGAAGCCACCGAACTCATCGTTGAGAAGTACAAAGGGACGCTCCTTTTCGTCGGACACGGTGCGACGGTCAGTGGCGTAGTGCAGGCGCTCACGGGCAATCAAGAGGACTCCGCGCCTTTGTGTAGCTTGACCAAGCTCGAGAAGGAAAATGGCGAGTGGCGAGTGGCGTTTAGCAACGACGTGTCTCACTTGGATGAGGTGGAAGAAGAGGTGCGGCTGAATTAGAAGCTAAGTGAGATTCGCACCAACTTTGTGATTGATCGCAGATAGGCTGAAGTTCGAGATGTCATTATGAACGCCTTTCTGCTCCTTACTTATCATGCCTGGCGAACACCTCGTCAAACGTTTCATCAGCTTCTTGAACAAATTAACCTCCGTACGACGATAGTTCTTTATACGTTCACCACTTTCTTATACACGGCAACCAGTTTTTTCGCTTACCCCGAGCAGAGCTTTTTCGATGTCTTTTGGCTTTTAATAGTAAGCGCTATAGCACCATTGATGACAAGTGAGTTTACACATCGCTTCACTAAGCAAAGTCGAATTACTCTCATACACGGTATTCTACTTATCGAGACCTCTACTGATTTGCTGTTCATCCCTGCAGATTTCCTCTACGTTTTCAACCTCGATACTGACTCTTTAATATTTTTCTCCTTTTTCGCTTCAGTTCTTGGAGGCGTTTTAGCAATCTGGTCGTTTATCGTATTGGTTTTAATGCTCAGTGAGCTGTTCGAAAAGGGTAAACTAACCTCATTTTTTCTATTTTTGTCGCCAAGTTTATTGTTGCTTCCGGCTCGGTTTTTGCTCGAGCAGATTTAGGCGCATCTAGCTTGGGTTTTAGAGCCAAATTACGTTGCAGAAGCGACTTGTAGAACTCGAGCCTCTCACCTTCAACCCTCTTACGCTGTAATAATCTGAATCGCTGCTAGTATCACTCCCACCGCTGCAATCGCGCTCAAAATCACAGTTTGCGAGTGAGCAATTTTGTTCTCTAAGTTCGTTCTAAACCTCTCGATTTTGGCGTCTAATGCGTCAATTCTCGCGTCCATTCTACTGAGTTCTGCACTAAGGTTGGCCTCGAGTGACTCAATCCGCCGGTTCTGCTCACTGAGCTGAAAACGGCTCGACTCAGTGAATTCCTGCACCGCTCTGGTATTCGCGTCGATGATTTTCTCAAGCATGGCAAAACGTTCACCTTGCTCCAGGCTTTGCACGCTACGCTTGAGCGTGTCTACCTCATCTCTCAGGGCTTGATAATCTGACATCTCGACTCTATTCTAGCGTTTTACCGAAGAGGTTGTGGCGCAGTCACCTCATAAGAGTGATTTATAGAACTCTAGCGTCTCAGCCGCCACCGCACCCCAACTAAACTTCTCCTCCACACGCTCCCTCGAGGCTCGCCCCATCGCCTCCAACCTCTCAGGGTTCTCGAGCAATTCGTTCACCGCTTTCGCCAAATCTTTAGAGAACTTCTCTGGCGCTTTCGGCTCAAAGTTGTTCTCCCCTACTTGCTCGAAAGGAACGAGCAAACCCGTCCCGCCGTCCACGATGATTTCCGGGATGCCGCCCACCGCAGACGCCACCACGGGCGTTTCGCACGCCATCGCCTCTAGGTTGATGATGCCGAAGGGTTCGTAGACGGATGGGCAGACGAAGAGCGCCGCGTGCGTGTAGAGCGTGATGATGTCCTCACGCGGGACCATCTGCCGAACCCAAAGGATGTTCTGGTCGCCCTCCGCCCGCGCTGTCTCGACGCGCTCCGTCATCTCCGCCTCGATCTCTTTCGTGTCGGGTGCGCCCGCACAAAGGACGACTTGCGTGCCAGGGCGAAAGTCTTTAATCGCGTTGACGAGGTGCAAAATGCCTTTTTGCCGCGTGATGCGTCCGACGAAGAGGACGTAAGGGGTGTTCGGGTCGATGCCGTAGCGGTCTAAGACCGCTTCGTCCGGTTTGGGTTTGTATTCGTCCAAGTCGATGCCATTAGGGATGACGCGGGTGCGCTCAAAGGGGACGCCGTAAAGCTCGTTCACATCGCGCTTCATGGATTCTGAAACGGCGACGACGCCGTCCGCGTTCTCATATGCCGTGCGTTCGATCCAGGTGCTCGCGAAGTAGGCGCTGCCGAGTTGTTCGACTTTCCAGGGGCGGTGGGGTTCTAGGGAATGCGTCGTAAGGACGAGCTTCGCGCCCGTGAGTTGCTTGACCAAACAGCCCGCGAAGTGCGCGTACCAGGTGTGGCAGTGAACGATGTCGGCATTTTGAACGCTGCCCGCCATCACGAGGTCACGCTGCAAGGTGTCCATGAACTTCGCGTGGCGCGGGTCTTTCGAGGGCGGGGTGAAGTCGGGCTTGATTCCTTGTACGCTCAAATTATCTCTCTGCTCGTTTTGCTCGCCGAAGGAGAGGACTCGGATGGTGTGAGAACCGTTCTCTAACCCCACCAACTCTTTCGTCAGATACTCGACGTGGACGCCCGCGCCGCCGTAGATGTTGGGAGGGTATTCGTTGGTCAAAATGGTGATGTTCATGGGGAGTCCTCTCAAACCGTAGCCTTACCTCATGTATATCTTACCGATATTCGCAGTGAATACTTGAAAGGTTGTGCTGTGTGTCAGGTTGCTCGAGCCTCGCCTCCCCATACACAAGTAGAGCGTGTAATCGGCAGCCCCATATTTCCTATGTCACCGAAAAAACTCGTAGCGGGTGAGGGTAGGTAAGTTTAGTTCGGGAGTTATTCTAGCGCAATGAGGAAGAAGGCGAGTAGGTTGGCATCGAGCGCAGTTTGAATGGCGTCCACGTCTGAGCTTATTCGAGCGATCTGCCCTCGATGTGAACGTTTAGAGAACAGCGGAGCAATACCTACAGAGATGCAGTAGAGCGTCTTTTGAAGCACTAACTTTAGCCTCTTCAAATAGAAAATGGTCTGCAAACTTCTTTGCAGACCACCTCTTCGTCACTTGTGGCTCCTAGCTCGAGCCAACCTCTTATAAACCTGAAAGCTCGTAGTTGAGCGGGATGAACGACTCCCACTCCTCGGGCACGTCCTCTTCGGGGTAGATGGCCGACACCGGACACGCGGGCACGCACGCGCCGCAATCGATGCACTCTTCGGGGTGGATGTAGAACTGGTCGTCGGCTTCGTAGATGCACTCGACGGGGCAGACGTCCACGCAGGACTGGTCTTTCACGCCAATGCAGGGCTCGCAGATGATGTGTGGCATAACGCCTCCTCTTTCTCTATTCAATGGTGCTCTTGAGGTGGGTTGCTGTGGCGGGGCTCACGGTTTATAGCAGGTATCGAAGTCCGTCTCACTTCGCTCGGTTCACGTTAGTACTCGCGCAGCGATGGTGGTCGGCGACACTTTCACTTTGAGCGAGGCTAATGAGCACTCACATCAAGTGATGAAGTTCCGTTACAGCAAAGCTGTGCAATCTGCGTGATACAAACCTAGCAACTTTAAAAAATCCCTCATATCTCAACCGGAAGTAACGTACTAAATGGCGCTCTGGGTGTCCAAAGCGTCCTTCCCCGAAGTGTACCCTTTCTGAGGTCCGCGTGAGGTGAAAAGAACCCCGGCGAGAATCGTTGTAATGAGAACGAAGGCGATCAGGGCCAAGAAGGGGATGGTGATGAAACCGAGCCAGTTGATGTAGGCGACGTTGCAGGGCACCCCGACGCGGCACAGCTCGGGCGCACCGAAGCCGGGAATCTTTTGCTCCATATAGTGAAAGAGCGCCACACCGCCTCCGAGAATCGTGAAGGGTAGCGCGTAAGGGATAACGTTACGGTCTTGGCGGTAGCTAGCGATACCTAAGAGGATGACGAGCGGGTACATCAAGATGCGCTGATACCAGCAGAAGTTGCAGGGCACAAACGCGCGCACCTCACTGAAATATAAGCTGCCTGCCATCGCGACGATGGCGACCAGCCAGGCAGCGTAAAGCCCGAAGTCTCGGAGAAAGCGTGTCAGCGTCACCTAACTAACCTTAGTTAGCCTGCTCTAAGGCACTCTGAACCGCTGCGTTGACCGAGGCAAAGTCGGGTCTTTCGACCCTCGTGCCGTTGACGTATACGGACGGTGTGCTGTTCACGCCCGCCGCCGAACCCATCTGCGACTCCGCCTCGACGCGGTCCGCAAACTGCCGCTCGTCGATGCAGGTACGGAGCCTGTCCGCGTCGATGCTCGGCAGGTTCTGCCTCGCCAAGTTCGTGAGAAGCTCGGGCGTCGCCCACTCTTGGCTCTCTGGACCCTGCGAGCGGAAGATGAACTTTTTGTAGTCCCAAAACGCAGCCTCGTCCTGCTCGTAAACACATTCAGTGGCGATCGCGGCGGTCGTGGAGTCCGGACCTAAGAAGGGGTAGTTGACAAAGAAGACTTCCGCCTGACCGCTCTCGACGAACTGGCGCTCGATCTGCGGAAAGACGGTCTGCGTGAAGCTACCGCAGGCGGGGCACTTGAAGTCTTCGAAGAGCGCGATTTGGACGGGCGCACCCTCTTCGCCTAAGCTCGGCTGGTTGGAGAGGTCAAGCTCGCCGTTGGCGCTTATCTCGCTGCTCTGTCCGCTGCCGAACTGAACGTAGACGATAGCGGCGACGATTAAAACGATAAGCCCGATGGCGGTGTAAGCGGTGAGTTTCTGCGTGGATGAGTTCATGGGTAGGTTCTCCTCTTAGACAACACGCTAAAGCGTGCGTTAAAAATTCTCTAGTGGCAAATGTCTCTCTTTAACTCCAGCTTGACGCCTCAGCGCCTCTAACCTTCAATACGGAATTGCATAGCTTACTTATCCTTACTGAGAGCATCTGAGCTTACCATCCGTGACAGGCATGACTTAGTTTTGCGAACTGAGTCATGCAACCTCATATAATGTACGATACAAAACTCTGAGGTTCAAAGCTAAGCGGCGCGAAACATGGCGGGTTTAACGAAGTTCACATCCAAAAGAGATAAGGCGAGAAGGGGATGAGAACAGAGGCGGCGCTTCTCCTCTCGCCATCCCCTCATTTTTCCTAATTGAGACCGCGTTATACGGTTTCCGGGTAGTTCCCGCAGGAATTACCCCGAGTGTAGCGAGTAGAAAGAATTACGGATTCCGTAATCATCGGAATCCGTAATTAGCAACTCCGATACCCAGCAACTCCGATACACTGTGCTCATGTCCTCCACGAAGCCTATCCGTTACGGCGTCATCGGTTGCGGCGATATCGTGCTGCGCGAACATCTGCCCGTCCTTCGCTCGCTCCCCGGCGCGAAAGTCGTCGCCGTCGCCGACCTCTTGCCCTCTCAGAAACCGTTGGCTGAAGAGGTCTTAGGGTATCCAGTTGACTTTCACAGTGAAGTGGATGAGGTGCTCGCTCGAGCCGACCTAGACGCCGTACTCATCGCTACGCCCAACGACAGCCACGCAAAGTTTGCGGCGGCGGCACTCCGCGCGGGCAAACACGTCTTTTTGGAAAAGCCGATGGCGACAACCCGAAGAGAAGCCGAAGACCTCGTGGGCGTGCAAGCGGAAACGGATTTAGCGCTGCAAGTCGGCTACGTCTTTCGCTACTCGCACCTCTTTTGGCGGATGAAAACGATGATTGACGAAGGCGCAGTTGGCACGCCGCGCATGGCGTACTGCCACGAGTTCCGGCGACCTCTTCCTGCTGCCTGGCGCTACCTCTCCTCGAGAACAGGCGGCGTCTTCGCCGAGAAAAACTGCCACCACTTCGACCTGTTCAACTGGTTTTTGGGTCAGCGCGTGGTGGTGGCGGCGGCGTTCGGCACGCAGGCGCTTATTAAGGATGGGGCGACCGTGACCGACATCATCGGCAAAAGGTGGCGCGTGGACCAAACGGACGTTCCTGACAACGCGGTGGTGGGGCTCGAGTTCACTCGCGGCGCACAAGCCACCCTAAGCATCTCCTTCACCGCGCCCTTTCGCCACCGCTTAGAGGTTGGTGTCTTCGGCGACGGAGGCTTGCTCATCGCACACGAAGACCGTAAGGTGTTGGAGTTACAGACGGAAGATAAGGTCCAAACCTTTGAGATGACCCATCCCGAGGGCGTAGAGGAACCCGTCCATCACGGCAGCGTAGCGCAGCACGAGTCGTTTATCAGGGCGGTGCGCGGCGAGGAAGACGTTTACTGCGACGCGAGAATGGGGCTAGAGGGACTCCTCCCCGCGTTCATGGCGCAAGAGGCGTTAGAGCGGGGTGAGGTCGTCCGCTCAAAAGGGGGTTAAGAGGTGGCTCGAGTTCTCATCCTCATCGGTCTGGTCTTCGTCGCAGCAGGCGTTCTCCGGCTGATCTTCCCTAAAGCGCTCAGTTGGTTCGGTCATCTGCCTGGCGACATCCGCGTCCAACGCGAAGGCTTTTCCCTCTTCATCCCGCTAACGTCTATGCTCGTCGTCAGCGCTGCACTAACCTTCGTTCTCAACGGACTCGCGTGGCTCGTGCGCAAGCTGAGTTAATGAAAGGATATCTGTACGCTAAGCTAATGTTGTTTTTCTCACATTACAGTATCAATAGAATGCTGAGGGTAACATTAGGACATCTATCAATCCAATAATCAAAGGGGGAAGGCTCTAAGCATATAATATCTTAAACTCCGAATACCTCTCGACCTCATGAAGGAGAAACATGAATATTCTGCTGTGGATCATCTTAGGCGCAATTGCAGGTTGGATTGCCAGTCTCATCGTCAAGTCGAATCAGGGCATCTTGCTCGACATCGTTGTAGGCATCGTAGGCGCGTTCATCGGTGGCTTTATCTTTCAAACATTCGGCGCGTCGGGTGTAACAGGTTTCAACATCTATAGCATCCTCGTGGCGATTGTCGGCGCAGTGGTGCTACTACTCATCGTCAAGGCTGTGACGAGCCGAACGTAGCTCCAGTTTCGTAAGAGTCTGCTGAGGAGGGGAAACCCTCCTTTTATTTTTGGCGGTGTACCACGTTTTGTGTAGGGGATTAGGCGAAGACTGCGAGCGAAAGAGATGCATGTTCACATGTACACAAAACGGGACACCTTTCGTTTCCACGTGTTTCACGTGAGCTGTTCTACAAAAGCCGGTTCACCCACCAGAGCACCAGTCCTGCGCGGAGGCTCCAAGCGGCGGTGCGCACCCAATTCGTTAAAACGAGTTCGCGGTGCGCCGTTACGTCGAAGCCTTCACCTAAAACCGTGTGGCGCGGAATCTGTAAGAGGTACGTAGAAAACCAGATGACGCCTAGTAGGGCGAGTCCGACGATGACCTCTTGTAGGGAGACCTCTTCGGGACGACGCCAAAGAAGTGCCGCGCCCGTTGCAAGCTCCAAGAGCATCGGCGGCGCGACGACTAAACCCGTCAGCCACGTATGCCGCCCCTCATAGGCGGCAAAGTTCGCTTCGCCCACGCCACCAAAGAGAGGGTAGTGGACGATTTGCACGAACCAGATGACGCCCGTCATGAAGAGCGTCGCGGCGAGGTGTAAGCTAAAAATTAGAGACACACGCTAGTTTATCTCCTCATTCTCCCCTTACTATTCTTATGGAGTTCTTTAGAGACTCGCCAACCGCGTGATTACAGCTTAGGACAAAGGTTTTGTGTCATAGTGGGGCGTAGAGTAGACACAACTGGCTGTAAGATTGAATTGAGCTGAACCGACGTTACAGATGGACTGAACAAGCGAAGTCAAGATGACAAACCGAAACGAGCAGAAGAGGAGACGCAAGTGGCTGACGTAACGAAAAGAAGCGACGAGCTAGACCCGGAAGAGCACGAAAAGCTCAACGATGTCGAGATGCGCGAGTGGCTCGAGTCCCTAGATTACGTGTTGGAGAGCGCCGGCAAGGAGCGCGTCCAGGAGATTTTGGAGCGCTTGGAGACCCACGCGCACCGCTTCGGGGTAGACATCCCTTTTACGGCGAATACGCCCTACATCAATACGATTCCGGTGGAGGAGCAGCCCGAGTATCCGGGCGACTTGGAAAAAGAGCGCCTGATTCGCAACCTCTTGCGCTGGAACGCGATGGCGATGGTTGTGCGGGCGAACAAGATGTCGGACGGCATCGGCGGGCACATCTCGACGTACGCCTCAGCAGCGACGCTCTACGAAGTCGGCTTCAACCACTTCTTCCGTGGGCCCGACGCGGGTTTAGACGCGGACATGGTCTACATTCAAGGGCACGCGAGCCCAGGCATCTACGCTAGGGCGTACCTAGAGCACCGTTACGACGTGGAGCGCTTGCGCAACTTCCGCCGCGAACTCCAGGACGAACCGGGGCTCTCGTCGTATCCGCACCCGTGGCTCATGCCGAACTTCTGGCAGTTCCCGACCGTCTCGATGGGCTTAGCGCCGATCATGTCCATCTATCAGGCGCGGTTCAACAACTACCTGGTGGATAGAGGTCTGCAGGAGGAAAACGACGCGAAGGTGTGGGCGTTTTTAGGGGACGGCGAGACCGACGAGCCCGAAACTTTGGGTGCGATCGGCTTAGCGTCGCGGGAAAAACTCGACAACCTCATCTGGGTCATCAACTGCAACTTGCAGCGCTTAGACGGACCCGTGCGCGGTAACAGCAAAGTGATTCAGGAACTCGAGGCGTCCTTTAGGGGCGCAGGCTGGAACGTCATCAAAGTCACCTGGGGCGGCAAGTGGGACGAGCTTCTAGAGAAGGACAAAGAGGGCGTCCTCTTAAAGCGCTTCGAGCAGCTCGTGGACGGCGAGTCGCAACGCTACGCCGCCTACGGCGCAGAAGAGTTGCGCGAAAACTTCTTCAACACCCCCGAGCTGAAAAAGCTCATCGAAGACTGGGACGACGAGAAGTTGGGCAAGCTCAACCGCGGCGGACACGACCCCCGCAAGGTCTACGCGGCGTATAAAGCGGCGACGGAGACCAAGGGTAAGCCCACCGTTATCCTGGCGCGGACCGTCAAAGGTTACGGCTTGGGTGAAGCGGGTGAAGGTATGAACATCACCCACAATCAAAAGAAGCTCAACGAGGAGGAGATGAAAGCCTTCCGTGACCGCTTCAACATCCCCATCGACGACGACGAGATCGGCAAGTACCCCTTCCACCGACCCGAGAAGGACTCGGAGTTATACGAGTACCTGACCGAGCAGCGCGGCAAGTTGGGCGGCGGCTTGCCCGCGCGCTCCGTGAAGAGCGAGCCCATCCAAACGCCCGACAAGAAGATTTTGGACGAGTTCATGAAGGGCACCGACGGACGCCCGGTTTCTACCACGATGGTCATGGTGCGCGTCCTGGGCAAGTTCCTCCGCGACAAGGAGATCGGCAAGCTCATCGTCCCGATCATCCCGGACGAGGCGCGCACCTTCGGGATGGACGCCCTTTTCCGTCAAATCGGCATCTACGCGCACGCCGGGCAGCTTTACGAGCCTGTAGACGCCGACAACCTCTTGTACTACAAGGAGTCGCAGGACGGGCAGATTTTAGAGGAGGGCATCACCGAGGCGGGCTCGATGTCGTCGTTCTTGGCGGCGGGCACGGCGTACGCCACGCACGGTATCAACACGATTCCCTTCTACATCTACTACTCGATGTTCGGCTATCAGCGCGTCGGCGACTTCATCTGGGCAGCCGGCGACATGAAGGCGAAGGGGTTCATGGTCGGCGGCACGGCGGGGCGCACCACTCTTGCGGGCGAAGGCTTGCAGCACCAGGACGGTCACTCGCACGTGCTGATGTACGTCGTACCGAACGTGAAGGCGTACGACCCGGCGTTCGCGTACGAACTCGCCACGGTCGTCCGTGAGGGCATCCGCCGCATGTACGAGGAGCAAGAGGACCTCTTCTACTACCTCACCGTGGGCAACGAGAATTACGCGATGCCCGCCGCGCCGGAGCACCTGGAGCGCGAAGAACTCGAGGAGGGCATCCTCAAAGGGATGTACAAATTCAAGCCTTCCGAGCGCAAGCGTTCAAAGCTCAAAGCGCAACTCTTCGGCAGCGGCGCGATCATGAACGAGGTCTTAAAGGCGCAGGAGATGTTGGCGGAAGACTATAAAGTCGCCGCCGACGTGTGGAGCGTGACCTCTTACAAAGAGCTTCACGAAGATGCCCTGCAAGTCGAGCGCTACAACCGCCTCCATCCCGACGAAGAGCCCCGCACTTCTTACGTCTACGACAAACTCAAGGACGCCAAGGGCGTGTTCGTCGCCGCCTCGGACTACATGAAAATTCTTCCCGACGCTTTAGCCAAGCACCTGCCCAAGCCGATGGTCTCGCTCGGCACGGACGGCTTCGGGCGCAGTGAGGCGCGTGAAGAACTCCGCGACCACTTCGAGGTGGACGCGCGGCACATCGTGGTAGCGACCCTGCAGGCGTTGGCGCAAGAGGGCGACTACGACGCCGAAGACGTCGCCAAAGCCATCGAGGACTTGGGCATCGACCCGGACAAGCGCAACCCGCATATCGCTTGACCCTATGAAAAGAGGTAGACGCCACAATGTCTACCTCTTTATGTTAGTAGTGTCACATTAAAGTGCGTAAGTATCATCCCTCAACGTGCGCGTTAGACTCTTTCTATCTTAGCGGAGCGCGGTTGTGACCAGATGATACCTGCTTGAGAGGGGTATACGTGGCTACTGAATTCAAACTACCCGACGTCGGCGAAGGCATCGAATCGGGCACTGTCGTCGGTGTGCTGGTGTCGGTAGGCGATACGATCGAAGAGGACCAACCTGTTTTGGAGTTAGAGACCGATAAAGCGGTGGTCGAGGTTCCCTCGTCGGTCAGCGGCACGGTCAAAGAGATCAAGGTCTCCGAGAACGACGAGGTCGCGATAGGTGACGTGGTGCTCACCATCGGCGAGCCCGACGAGGACGGGGACGCCGACGGAGATGAGAGTGGAGCTGAGGCGAGCGCTGATGAGGCGACGCGGACGAAGAGGACGAGCGCTGAGCGACAAGAGCGCCGATGACGGCGACGCGGACGAAGAGGACAGCTCGGACACGCAGGAAGCCTCGAGCGACAAGAGCGCCGATGACGGCGACGCGGACGAGGAGGACAGCTCGGACACGCAGGAAGCTTCTGGCGACGAAGGTTCGGACACGCAGGAAGCCTCGAGTGACGAGAGCGCCGATGATAGCACCTCAGACGACGAAACCTCCGAGAGCGTGGACGAGGAAGAGAAGGACATTCAACAGGCATCTGACGCCGACGACGCCGAGGAAGCCCAGGAAGCCCCCGACTCCTACGAAGTTCCCGAAGAGGACAAGCAGTCCATCCCTGCTGCCCCCTCCGTGCGGCGTTTGGCGCGGGAGCTAGGCGTCAGTCTGCGAGAGGTCTCGGGCTCGGGCGTCGCGGGGCGCATCTCCGCTGAGGACGTGAAGCGCTACGCCGAAGACGGTACGACGAAAGAAGAGGCAGAAAAGCCCTCGCAGAAGCAGCCCTCGCAAGGGCAGCAGCAGGCTCCCTCCGCGCCGCCCCTGCCCGACTTCAGCAAATTCGGCGAGACCTCGCGCGAGCCCATGAGCGGCATCCGCAAGGCGACGGTGCGCTCGATGAGCACGGCGTGGTCGGTCGTGCCGATGGTCACGCACTTCGACAAGGCGGACATCACCCAGTTCAACGCCATGCGCAAGAAGTACCAGGAGCGGGCGCAAGAGTCGGGCGTCAAGCTGACGCCGACCGCGCTCCTCCTCAAAATGGTCGCGGGCGCAGTGAAGAAGTATCCCAAGTTCAACGCGAGCTTAGACACCGAAAACAACGAGGTCGTCTACAAGCACTACGTCAACATCGGCGTGGCGGTGGACACGGAACAAGGTCTGCTCGTCCCCGTCATTCGCGACGTGAACAAGAAGGGCATCATTCAACTCGCATTAGATTTAGATGAAATGGCGGAGAAAGCTCGAGCCCGTAAATTAGGTCCCGACGACATGAAAGGCGGAAATTTAAGCATCTCCAACCTGGGCGGCATCGGCGGCACGAACTTCACGCCCATCGTGAATCCGCCCGATGTGGCGATTATCGGCGTGTCACGCGGCAGCGTCGAGCCCGTGTGGAACAAGGAGAAAGAGACCTTCGAGCCCAAGATGATGATGCCGATGTCCGTGACGTACGACCACCGCTTGATTGACGGGGCGGACGCGGCGCGGTTTATGCGCCTCCTTTGCGATATTATCGAAGACCCGTTCTTGATGTCGGTGGAGGGGTAAAGAGGTTTGAGTTACGTGTAGGGGCGATTCATGAATCGCCCTTTTAAGCCTTCCTTGCTCTAACTAAAACTCACGACGGACCCCAGCTCCTCCGCCATGACCTCTTCCGACTCCACAATCCGCGCTATCGTCTCCACAGTCGCATCTAAGTAGCTCTGTCCGTTCGGCAGAAAAGCCTCCGCGTCCAAGTAGCCCTTAGGTCCCGTGTGGTCCGCCGGTCCCATCGAGATGAGCTTGATGACGCCCTGCTGCTTCGCCTGGTTCCACGCCGAATAGGGCAGGATAGGCCACCGCCCTGGAAAGAGAAAATTACCCGTGCGCTGCACCATGTCGCGCCGCCCGTAGAGGTGATAGACGTGCTCCAAAGCGAGCAGTCCGGGGTCCGAACTTATGACGCCGCCGAGCGAGACCACGCTGATGGGTGCGCCCAACATCGAGCGCAAATGCGGCGCTGCGCCTACCGCAATCTGCCCGCCGCCACTATAGCCGATGAGCGTCACCGGGACGCCGCTAGCGGGTTCGTAACCGTGCAACTCTAGACCTCTTGAGATCATCTCGGCAGAGCCCTGGTTGTAAATCGGTCCGTAGCGGCTGTCGGCGGAAACCGCAACCTGCCAGATGTTGCGAAAGTTGATGAGCGCCCCGGCGAGTCCGGGTCCGCTCAGCTTGCGCTTTAACGCCCAGCGCCAGAACTTAGCGAAGATGCGCCCTCCGGTCAGGGCGCGGTTCGTCACCGAGTAGGGAAAGATATCGTCTACTACGACGACTTTATCCGTCAACCTCTCCCGCAAACGCTCTAAGAAGACGACTTCACGCTCGGCGTACGCCTCGCCCGAGACGCTGTGAATACCTGACAAAAAGACGACGAACCCTTCGGCGTTATCTGCTCTATAGAGCGCTGCAACGTGCTCCTCCTCTTCGGGGTGCCGCCCGTACCAACCCGCCCACCAGCCGAGTGCCTCGAAAGGGGAGAGGATGCCCGCGATCAAGAAGCCGACGACGAGGACGGCGAGGAGGGTGAGGAGGTCTGGAAAGGGCATCACTTATCCTTTCCGCTATTCTCTTTGTACAAATCGCGGAGTTCTTGACGTGTTGTCGTGAGCGGGACGCCTGCCGTGAGCCGCTTGAGCCGTTTGGAGAGGGCGATAATGGGGCGTCCGACAGTGCGCTGCAGGGCTTGCCAGAGGAGCCAGCCCAGGGCGCTACACACGAGGGCTTGTATGAGGGTCAGCTCTAACGTTGCCGACACCGCTACGATAACCGCGAGCAGGCTCCAGAGCGACAGGAGCGCGAAGATCGGTACGCCGAAGTACGGTGCGAGCGCGAAAAAGGAGAAGAGGTAGGGCGCGTAGCCGAGCCCTACCGCTTTTGCGATCACGTTGAAGTGCACGTCGCGCCCGTAGAGGTAGGTGCCGACAAACCAGATGCTCAGCGTCCAGAAGAGGTAACTGAAGAGGAAAATAGCCGCTGAAAGCGCCAGCGACGCCACAAAGCGCCTAGGCTTGACGCGGTTAGCAAAGAGCACGACGCTCTGCCCCAACGACTCGGAAAAGCCCGCGAAAAAGACGACGAAGACGACCGCGAGTAGACCCCACGTTTCACTCTGGACTAGCAAGAAAACCTCCCGCTCGAGCGTCAAAGAGCGCCTCACCACCTCGAGAAAGGGAATGTCGGTAAGAGGCGGTAGCGCAGTAGCAAGAACGACTATGAGGTTAGGGTAAACCACGAAGCTCGCTTTTTAAGGTACAAATGTGGCGTTTCGCACGTTGCAAACCCTTGTATGAAGAAACGCTTGAGGTCGCACACGACGCAAAGGGTACATGAGAAAGGCGTAAACACACCTTCAAGTTTACGCCTTTTCCACCTCTTTATTTATGTGCAGAGTTAATGCAGACCGGCTATGAGGTTCGTGCTCGAGGATTTGAAGTGGGCTCGAGGTTTTTGATTCTTACAAAGAATATAAAGAAGAGGAGCGCGCGCCTATCTCCTTGGTGCGATTTTTCCCCGGACTTCACTATCAACATGCTGTTTGCTTGCCCGTCACCTGAACGCAGGGTCGCCTTGCGCTCCGTCCCCGTCAATAACAACCGGACCCTGCGCGACGCCCGCGTACTCCTCCTCGTCGAAGGGGACGAGCAGCGCGTTCGTCATCTCGTAGCCTGCCGCGCCGAACTCGCTGGTGCGGCCCTGTGCCTGGAGCGTGCCTGCGACCGAGACGACATCCTGCGCGTCGTCATGGGGCAGTGGGTAGGTCGGTTTGACGTAGACGATCTGGTTGGCGGGCGGCGGCGGCACGTGGATACACGCGCCTAAAAAGGGCACGAGCAAAAACTCGCTGACCGCCTCCTCGTCGCTCGAGAGCGGCACGACGTAGCCCGACACCTTGACCTCTTGCCCGTCCAACGCCTCGACGAGCGGGGTGCGCTGCAGGGTCTCTCGCATCATCGCCTCGCTGTCCTCAGCCTCCCAGGGGAAAGCCTGATAGGAAGGCTCGTAACCCGCAGGCATGAGGCTGCCCCAGGCGAGCGCGGTGGGCTCCAACGTCTCGAACGCCCTCGTCGCGACCTGCTGCGCCAAGCCGAGCGGCGTGCCCGCTTCGGGTTCGCTGCCACACGCGGCGAGCAGGAGCGTCAGGCTTGTGAGTACAGTAACCGTCCATTTCACGTTCATCATCCTCTCCACGCCCTGAGTATAGACGCTCGTCTCTTCTCTTGCTGTTATGTCTTTGTGCTTGACGTGGCTCAAATCCTCTGCTCCGAAGTCATGTGGGTCGGTTGAGTTCTCGAGCAAGAATTCAGAACATAAGATTAAGTACACTGTTAGCTAAAAAACGAGTGATGTCATTCTGTTCACGTAGTCGGGCGGAGCCTTGCGGAACGCAGTGGAGCGTAAGAATCTCTGACCTTGCTGACTCCTCTTGCTGAGATTGAAAGACGAGACCCTTACGCCTTCGCCGGACTTCGTCTGACTGCGTGAACAGGGTGACAACAACGTCGCAGAATTTACTTAACAGAGTATTAAGCAATCTCTATTCTGATGCATTCTCTTTCCTACCTCTTCGTCCAACTGACCTCTTCACGCCACTCCCCTCACACCCGCACCGTCAAGCCGTCCGCGAGCGAATTGCGGTAGGCGCGGTACGCGGGGATGAGCCCGGTGAGGACGCCCGCGCCGATGACGACAGCGAGAAGGGTGAGGTTGAAGGGACCGGGCGGCGTGATGGCGATGTAGAGACCGTACTCGTTGGCTATCCAAGGGCGCAGCCCGGCGAGGGCGGCGTAGAGCAGCGCGACGCCCAAGGCGCAGCCGACCACCGTGAAGAGTACCGCTTCGGCGCTGAGCAGCATGAAGACGTGCCAGGGACGTGCGCCCACAGAGCGCAAAATCGCCATCTCGCGCCGCCGCTCGCTGAGGCTCGAGAGAATTGCGCTCAGCATCCCGATGAGCCCGCTCAGCACCACGAAGCCCGAGACGATCAGCAGCGCCCGCTCCGCCGCCCCCAAGAGGTTCCACAGTTCCTGCAAGGCGACGCCAGGCAGCACGGCTAAGAGCGGCTCACGCCTATAGTCGTTGATGTCGCGCTGGAGCCTGAAAATCGCCGTTTTCGGCTCCACGCCGACTAGAAAAGCGGTGATGGCGTTCGGGGTCAGGTCGCGCGTCCGCGCCTCCTCCGCGCTCACGCGCTGGCTGGGAACGGGCACGCCGCTGCGCCAGTCGATATGCATCGCCTCGATGCCCGCCAAGCTCACGTGGACGGAGCGGTCCACGGGCGTGCCTGTCTTCGCCAGGATGCCCACCACCTTAAAGGGCTTATCGCGGTGGTCGAGCAGGGTCGTGTCGCCCGTACCGTGAGCGATGACGATCTCCTGCCCGACGGTGTAACCGAGTGTTTCTGCCACGTCCGCGCCGAGCACCGCGTCGTAGACGCCGCCGAAGGGCTCGCCCGCCGTGAAGCGTAAAGGACGCTCTCGCCCGTAGCGGTAGTGCTCGAAGTACGCCTCGCTCGTACCGACCACGCGGAAGCCCCGGTGCGAGTCGCCGAGCGAGATGGGCACGGTCCAGGCGACGTTGGGATGCGTAGCGACTTGCTGGTAGCTCGCCCAGGTGATGTTGTTCGTCGCGTCGCCGATGCGGAACACGCTGTACAAGAGGAGCTGCATCCCGCCGCTCCGTGCGCCCACCACGAGGTCGGTCCCCGAGATGGTGTTGGCGAAGCTCGAGCGTGCTTCTGTGCGCACCTTCTCGACGCCTAAAAGGAGCGTCACGCTGATGGCGATGACCAAAACCGTGAGGAGCGTCGTGCCCGCGCGGTTGAGCATACTCTTAACGGTCAAACGGAGGAGCTTGACGAGCATCAGTCGGTCCTCGTCCTGTTCCCAATCGTGTCGTTCCCAGTCATGCAGCTTCCAGTGCGCGGTTGAGCGCCCGCAGGTCCACGCTGCGGTCGAAGAGCCCTTCCAAGCTCCCGTCGTGGCTCACGAACAGGAGCGTCATTCCGGCGCGGTCACACTCTTCGAAGAGTAAACGGATAAAACTCTCGCGGGTGTCGGCGTCGAGCGCAGAGGTAGGCTCGTCGGCGATGAGCAAGTCGGGGCTGCCGATGAGAGAGCGCGCCGCCGCCACGCGCTGCTGCTGCCCGATGCTCAGCTCGGTCACGCGGCGCGACCCGAGCGCGTCGTCTAATCCTAAGCGGCTCAGCAGCCGCGCCGCCTCCTCGTTCGCCGCGCCCGACGCCTTTGTACGCGCCTCGCGGCGTTTTGAAAAGGTCAGCGCCAGCGTCACGTTTTCCAGCACCGAGAGGTACGCGATGAGGTTAAACATCTGGAAGATGAAGCCGATGTGGTCCGCCCGGAATGCGTCGCGCCGCGCTCCGCGCAGGGTGGAAACTGCCGTATCGCCCACCGTGACGGTGCCTTCTTGCGGGACGATGACGCCTGCAACCAAATTGAGGAGCGTGCTCTTACCGCTGCCCGAGGGTCCTTTGAGGAAGACCTTCTCGCCTTGTTTGACGGCGAACGCCTCAATGTCGAGCACTGAGGGTGCGCCCGGCTTCCAGCGGAAGCGTACCCCCTCGAGCTTCACCAAAGCGGCTCGAGAAAGCGTCTCTGCCACCGATATTGAAGTTGGGTCCGTCACCGTCACAACGCTAGTGTATCCTCATCCAGTCCGCTCGAGACAGAGAAAAATCTCTCAGAAGCAAGCAATGAGCAACGAGTTGAAAGTGAAAAAGCAAAACTCATTGCTCACTGCTTTCAACTCATTGCTACCTTTTCCTTACCGTCTTTCACATCTGTGAATTGGCTTTGCCAACGCTCGGTTTTAGAACGTAAGCTGCGTGTCCGTCGTCGGGCTTAGCTCTGCTGCGCCCTGCCCACTCGGGAGGACATACTGCACGTCTAAATCCTCGATGCCCGGATAGAGCGCGAAAAGCTCACGCAAGCTGACGCTGTCCAAGCTGTTTGGCTGGGCGCAGGTAAAGGTGTAGGTGGCGTGGAATTCGCTGTGGACTGCGCCTTCTTCGCCTTCGCTACCTTCTTCTTCGCTGTGGTCTTCCTCCGCGCCCCCGGTCTCTTCACTACTATGCTCCTCGTCACCGTGGTCCTCTTCGCCGTGCTCCTCGCCCTCGCTCGTGACCTCCCGCTCGACCTCTTGGCTCGACAGTTCACAGCCCGCAGCCTCAGCGGGGCTAAAGAGTGTCCCACCGTCCTCTAACTGCGCTAGCGCGTCCTCGACTGCCGCTTCCTCTTCGGGAGTGGCGGGCTCGTACTCGAAGCCGACGAGGTTCACCGCTGGGCTCACGAATTCCATGTTGAGCGTCTCGCCGTCTAACACCACGGAGAGCGCCGCCGCGCCGTGCTCGTGGGGTTCCTCCTGTACGAAGCCGCCCGTCTGAGCCGCCCCGAAAGAGGTAAGCGGAAAGAGCACGATACCTGTGATAATGAGAACCTTTTTCATTACTGACCTCTCCTTTGTGGTTCGACATACCGTGTTTTACCTATAGAAGCTAATCTAGCAAAATTCTCGAGCTTCTTGATGAGAATAAGAAGTCATTGTCAACTGCGTGTCAGCACGAAGCACATGAGAGTTTACGAGCACGCTCTTAGTGATGGTGCGCGTGCTCCAACTCCCCCTCTTTGAGCACTAAACGGTCCCCACGAAACATCAAGGCGGCAATGAGCGTCGTAAAGGGCACTGCCAGAATCAGACCCACCGAGCCGACGAGCGTATGCACCACCTCGGAGGCGACGAGTTCTAAGTTCAGCGCCCGCATGAGCGTGAAGTCGCTGAGCGTCAGAAGGACCAAAAGCGGCAAGGCTGCGCCCGTATACGCCAATACAAGCGTGTTCACGAGCGAGCCGATGTGGTCGAGCCCGACGTTCATGCCGCGCCGGTAGAGTTCCGCCAGTCCGAAGTTCGGGTTGACGTGCGCCAGCTCGCGAATCACACTCGCCTGCACGATGGTGATATCGGTCAGCGCCCCGAGTGCGCCGATGAGGAGCCCCGCTAAGAGCAGCCCCTTGAGGTTGACTTGACTCGCGCCGTACGAGATAAACGCCGCCTCGTCGCTGCCGAAGCCCGTGAGGTGCGCCGCCTCGGTGAAAAAGAGTCCTAAGCCCATCGTCGCGAGTACCGCCGCGAAGGTGCCGATGAGCGCCGCCGTGGTGCTCCACGAGAGCCCGTGCACGAAGTAAATCGCTAAGATGAGGATGCCGCCGACGCCCAAAAGCGACACGAGAATGGGGTTCCAGCCGCCCAAGATGCTCGGCACGACGAAGCCGATGACGATGGCTAAGCTCGAGGCCGTCGCGAGAAACGCCCTGAGCCCCTTGCCCCGCGCGACCGCGACTGAGACGCCCAGAAAGAGGAGGACGAGCCAGAACAGCGCAGGACGTCGTATCCAATCCGACACGACGTATTGGCGCGTCCCCTCCGGTCCTGGCGCGTAGTAGATTTCGACGCGCTCGCCCGGCTCGAACTCGGGCAAGTCAGAGGGCAGGCTGATTTCTTCGGGGAGGGGCTGTCCCATATCCGCCAGAACGACCTCACCGCTAGAGAGGCGCACCTGGGCAAAGCGCGTCTCCGGGTCTACGGAGAGGATGCGCCCCTCGAGGTACCCCACTTCAGAGGTCGTTTGCTGCGTACCTGGTTGAGCCAACGTTGAACCGAGCAGGGTGAGTAGGCATAGCAAGGGAAGACAGCGCGTTAAGGATTGGTAGTGCAACGGGTTTCTCCTCGAGGACTGTTAGCTTTGGCTAATCGTAAGTGCCAAGCAGGTGCGTCGAAATAACCTGAACTAGAGAATGTCAACGAAGTCCGTTCTGAGCGCAAAAACTTTCTCGAGATGACCTAAAATTATTGAAGCCGAAGCACTTAAACGCTAACAGCTTCCCCCTGACACCCCGGACAGAGTCCGTAAAGCGTCAGCTCATGGTCTTTGACCTGAAAACCGCCGGGCAGTGTGACGCCCTCCAAGACCGCCACCGGACAGGTTGCGTCGAGTTCGAAGACGCCTTCGCAGGAGTCGCAGCGGAAGTGGTGATGATGACCTCTGCCCGCGAGTTCGAAGCGGGCGCTTTCACCCGGCAGGTGCACCGCGACTATGTCCCCCTCTTCTGCTAAGCTGCTCAGGTTGCGGTAGACGGTAGCGAGCCCCAACCCCTCTTTGTCTTGGCTGGCGCTCTCCAAGACCTCTTGCGGGGTGAGCGGTCCGGGCGCGTTTTCTAGCGCCTGCAAAATGGCGCGGCGCTGTGAGGTTTGGCGTTTCATCCGTACAGTTTAGCAAATTACCTCTTGTTAAGACCCCTTCTTGAGAACGGTTCTTATTCCTCAAGCCAAAGTCAAATCTTCTCGAGTCTCAGCGAGCCTTGACAAAGGGCTATCCGAACTCTTAAAGTAGCTTGTTGATAATTCTTTCTCGTTAAGAGGTAACGCTTTGAAAACTTTCTTACTCAGCTTGCTGCTCGGACTGCTCGTCAGCACCTCGGCACAAGCTTCGGAGAAACCGACCGTCGTCACGTCTATTCACCCCTACTACGCGCTCGTGCAAGAGGTCGCAGGTGATAGCGCCAACGTCGTGCGCCTCCTCCCGCCCGGCGCGTCGCCCCACACCTTCGACCCGACGCCGCGCGACGTGGCGCAGATTTCGGACGCCGACCTGGTTGTCTTAAATGGCGTATTGGACGAATGGCTCCTCGACATCGTCGAGGCGAGCGGTACGGACGCCCCTGTCTTCGAGGTCATCGCCGAACTCGACTTCGAGCCGGTGGCGGGGGAGGAGCACGCCGAAGGTGAGAGCGAGCATAGCGGCGAAGAGCACGCCGAAGAAGGTGGGGAAGAGGGCGCAGAAGGAGACGCGGAAGAAGAGCACGCCCATGATCACAGCGGCGCCAACCCGCACGTCTGGCTCGATCCGACGCTGATGGCGGAAGTTGTGCCTATGTTCGTTGAGCGCCTCGCCGAGATCGACCCCGAGAACGCCGAGCGCTACGCAGCTAACGGCGAACGCGTCACGGCAAGTTTGAATGATCTGGACGCGGAGCTTAGCGAGAGGCTAGCGCCCGTTCAAGGAGCCGCCTTCGTCCCCTTTCACGACGCCTGGCCCTACTTTGCCCGTCACTACGGGTTGGACCTCGTAGTCGAGATCGAGCCTGCGCCGGGGCGCGAGCCGAGCCCGGCCTACATCGCTGAAGCGTTAGAGCTGATCCAGGACAGCGGCGCGAAAGCGATTTTTAGCGAGTTACAACTGCCCGCCCGCCCGGCCGAGGTGGTGGCGGAGAGTGCTGGCTTACCTCTTTACTTGCTCGACCCGCTAGGCGGCGCAGCGGAGACTGAAACGTACGCCGAACTGATGCGCTATAACGTGGGCGTCGTGCAAGAGGCTTTAGGTGGTGACTAGAGGGCGTTTGGTATGGTTAGACCGATGAGCGACCCTCCCGCCCTCCACATCCACCACGTCAGTGTGCGCTTCGGTGAGGTTGAAGCGTTGCAAGATGTCTCGTTCGACCTCTCCAAAGGCGAATTTCTCGCCGTCGTCGGACCGAACGGGGCGGGTAAGTCCACGCTCATCAAGGTTGCGCTCGGGCTTATTAAACCAGCTAAAGGTCACGCGGCGCTCTTCGGCGCGGATGCGGGCCGTCACCCCGAGCGCATCGGCTACGTGCCGCAGCTCAAGACCTTTGACCGCTCCTTTCCGGCGACGGCCTTGGAACTCGTCGTGTCAGGACTGCGGCGGCGCTGGCCTGCGCGAATCAAGCGAGAGGAGCGGGAGAAAGCGCGAGCCGCCCTCGCCCAAGTCGGCGCGGAGGCGCTCCTCTCGCGTCCCTTAGCCAAGCTCTCCGGCGGCGAGTTGCAGCGGGCATTTTTGGCGCGCGCGTTAGTAAGGAAACCCGACATCGTCCTCCTGGACGAGCCCGCGACGGGCGTGGACTTTTTAGCCGAGCACGACCTCTACGACCTCTTGGAGCGCTATCAGACCGAAACGGGCGCAACCATCGCTATGATCACCCACGACCTCTCCGCCGCCCGCTACCACGCCTCGAAAGTCGTCGTCTTGAACCGCCGTTTGCACGGTTTCGGCTCTCCCCAAGAGGTGCTCTGCGAACGCTGTCTCAAGGATGCTTATGGTCATCTGGGGCACGCGCACGAGGTTATTACTTTATGAACCGCGCCGTGATTCAGTCGTGACGGTGGTTTGATGGACGGGCTTATAGAGGTCTTTCAGTATCCCTTTATGCAGCGGGCACTCCTAGCAGGGCTTTTGGTCGCGGTTTCCGCAGCCCTTTTAGGCGTCTTCGTCGTGCAGCGCGGCTTGTCCTTTTTAGGGGACGGGCTCGCGCACGCTTCCTTCGGCGGCGTCGCCTTAGGGCTCCTCATCGGCGTGAGCCAACCGCTTTGGGTGGCGCTACCCTTCACGCTAGGCGCGTCACTCGGCATCGCGTGGGTGCGCGAGCGCACGCAACTCTCGTCGGATACCGCTATCGGCATTTTCTTCGCTGTGTCGGTGGCTTTGGGTGTCCTTTTTATCAGTCTGCAAGAGGGTTACACCGTAGACGCCTGGCAACTCCTATTCGGCTCGATTCTAGGAATTACTCAGGGTGACCTCTGGGTGGTCACAGGGGTAGCGCTCCTCAGCGTGTCGCTCTTCGTGCCGCTTTGGGGACAGCTTGCCTACGCCACCCTGGACGCGGAGTTGGCACAGACGGACGGGGTGAAGGTGAGGGGGCTCGAGTACCTCTTATTCGCCCTCGCCGCCGTCATTATCGTCGTGAGCGTGAAAGTCGTCGGTGTGATTCTCATCGCCTCGTACCTTGTTATTCCCGCTGCGAGTGCCCGCCTCCTCTCGCGCTCACTCTTCTCTATGACGCTGCTGAGTATCCTCATCGGTTTAGTGAGTACAGCGTTTGGGCTCATCTTGTCGTTCTTTCTGGATGTACCCAGCGGCAGCACCATCATCTTGACGCAAGCAGCGGTGTTCGTGGTGGCGGCGCTTTTCGCAAAAGGGTAAAGCTCACGGAGCAATGAGTTCCGAGCAATGAGCAATGAGGTGAAAACCTTTGTTCTTTACTTTCAGCTCATTGCTCGCTACTTTCAACTGTCTTTAGAGCGCAGTCTCGAGCCTCATTCCGCGCCTAAACTGAGCCTATGACCCATCAACTCGTCAAGGAAAACCACATCATGTCCGGCAACTTGTCCGGTATCGAACGCATCTACCGCTGCGCGAACGACTACGGCGCGATCGTCTACAATGAGCCGCCTGGCTCCGAGTTCGCGGACCGCCTGCTCGTCACGCCCGTACATTTTGATAGCGAGGACGACAACAGCTACAAAATCCTCTCGGCTGAAGAGGTCACAGAAGGCGTCGATTCTGGCTCGCTCATGCGCCCTAAATTCATCTTTGACGCCGAAGAGGTCGAGGTCATTTTAGACCAGCTATGCGCTTACACGGGAGAGGAGAGTCAAGACCGTGGAACAGCTCACTCATGAGGAATTTCTAGCGCTCTCACCCGAAGAGATGCAGGCGCGCACCGGCATTCAAGCGCCCGACAACGCGAGTGAAGCGGAGCTAGAAGACTACAAACAGAAAGCTTGGAATAGCTACAAGCAAGACGTTAAAACGAGGGACCAGTGGGGCACAGCGGACCAGTCCACGCCGCTGCCGCACGGGGAAGAGCCGGAGGTGTAGCGCTGCAACCTCTTGCCTGCTCGCGCCCTGTCCATCCTCTGTCAAAACGCTGTTCACTACCCCTGAATCTCGAGCTAGGGCGTAGACTGTAGGCTATGGCTCAGGCAACTCAACCGTCCACACGACAAAGGGGGCAAGAGGACGTATCCTCTGAGCGCTCCGCTGACCTGTCGCAACTTCGGCGGCTTTTCACCTACACGAAGCCCTACCGCACGCCCCTCATCACCGGCATCCTCGCCGTTATCGTGGCGAGCGTCTTGGGCTTCGCCTTTCCGCTCATGGCGCGCGAGCTGTTCGACACGGCGTTCTCGGACTCGGACGGTCCGACCGCTGGGCTAGGTCTCAACACCATCACCTTCATCCTGGTCGGTATCTTCGTCGTGCAAGCCGCCTTTAACTATCTGCGCGTTTACTTTCTCGCGCTCGTCGGCGAGGGCGTCGTCGCGGACTTGCGCCGCACCTTGTACAACCACCTCATCGGGCTCTCGGTGAGGTTTTTCGAGGAGCGCAAAACGGGCGAGATCACCTCGCGCCTCACCTCGGACATCGCCACCGTGCAGAGCGTCGTCTCGCAGGCGCTCGCGCAGTTCGTCAACCAGCTCATCACGCTCGTCGGCGGCGTTGCAATTCTCTTCTACTTAGACGTGAAGCTCACGCTTGTGATGCTCTCCATCGTGCCCGCCGTCGTCCTCGCGGGCGCTTACTTCGGGCGCAAGCTGCGGCGCATCAGCACCGAGTTTCAAGACCGCGTAGCGAACGCGAACGCCTCGGCGGAGGAGGCCATCACGGGCATCCGCGTGGTCAAGTCGTTCACAGCGGAAGGCTTGGAGCGCGAGCGTTACGGCAGCCTTATCCGCGATTCTTATAACGTCGCGCTGCGCCGCGCACGGGTGCGGGCGGCGTTCATCCCGAGCATCATCTTCGCGACCTTTAGCGCCATCGCCGTCGTGTTCTGGTACGGCGGACGCCTAGTTTTGAACGACCAACTCGCGGCGGGCGACCTCATCGCCTTTTTGCTCCTGACGCTCTTCGTCGCGGGCTCGATCGCGACCTTTCCGGCGCTCTACAGCCAGTTTCAAGAGGCTTTAGGCGCGTCAAAGCGGATTTTCGACCTCTTGGACGAAGAGAGCGATTTGCCCAACTCGGACAACCCTCGAGCCTTAGACACCGTGCGAGGTCAGCTCGCCTTCGAAGACGTTTCCTTTCGCTACGGGGACAATGGGGACACGTCCGTCAACGACAGAGGCGACGCGCTCGTCTTGAAAAACCTCTCGCTCAGCGCCAACCCCGGCGAAGTCGTCGCCTTGGTCGGACCGAGCGGCGCGGGTAAGAGCACGCTGATTACGCTCATCCCGAGGTTTTACGACCCCAGCCAAGGGCGCGTGACTTTAGACGGCGTGGACTTGCGCCACCTGGACACGCACGCGCTGAGGGCACATATCGGCATCGTGCCGCAAGAGACGCAGCTCTTTTCGGGAACGGTAGCGGAGAATATTCGCTACGGCAAGCCGGAGGCGTCGGACGACGAGGTTAAGGACGCGGCGAAGGCAGCCAACGCGCACGACTTCATCGAGGAGTTTCCGAACGGTTACGAAACCATCGTCGGTGAGCGCGGCGTCAAGCTCTCGGGCGGACAGCGCCAGCGCGTCGCCATCGCGAGGGCTCTCCTTAAAAACCCGAAAATCCTCATCTTAGATGAAGCGACGAGTTCTTTAGACTCCGAATCCGAAGCGCTCGTTCAGGCGGCGCTAGACACGCTCATGCAGGGGCGCACGGTGTTCGTCATCGCGCACCGCTTATCCACGATTCGAAATGCGGACCGCATCCTCGTGTTAGAAAGAGGTCAAATTATTCAGAGTGGGACGCACGGGGCGCTGATGGCGCAAGGCGGGCTCTACCGCGACCTCTACGAGAAGCAGTTCCGGGAAGAGGACGAGGTGGCCCCAGCGTAGCTTGAAAGCCTTTAGCCCGGCGCGTCGCTCGGTATTCCACCCCGTATTCTGACTCGTACTCCCAACTATTCAGCGGCTCGAGCCGTAAAAAAACTCGAGCATCGCCTGCGTCGCGTCCGGTCCTTTAGGGTCGGTAAAACTTCCCGCCGAGCTGCCGCCCGCCCAAGCGTGCCCCGCGCCGTGGACGCGCCAGTCCTCGAGCCTCGTCTTTCCCCTGCTATCTACATAGCGCGTGCGGGTATAGGGGCGTCCACCTTGGGCTTGTCCCTTCTCGACCTCTTTTTTATAGCGTTTGTTGGCGGAGAGTCTCGAAACGACCTCTTCACCGTTGCGCGGGCTCACCGTGCTGTCGCGGTCGCCGTGGAAGACGATGGTCGGTACCGAATTCGGTGCCGCGACGCCTGCGCCGCACCCCCGCTGCATCGCCATGAGCGCCGAGGGGAGGTCTTTAGCCGCGCCGTGCGGCAGACCAGAGTGAACACAAACAGCAGCGAACAGCTCAGGATAGGTCGCGCCCAAAATCGCCGCCATCGCGCCGCCCGCTGAGAGCCCCGCCACGTAAACGCGCTTAGCGTTGACTGGATAGCGGCGCATCACCTCGCGCGTCATGCCTGCGATGATCGAAGGCTCGCCCGCGTCGCAGCGTTGGTCACTCTCCTGGAACCAGTTCCAGCACCCGTTCGCGTTCGCGCCCTTCGTCTGCGCCGGGTAGAGCACCAAGCACGGCTCCTCGTCGGCGCGAAGGTTCATCTGCGTGCCTGCGGCGAAGTCGTCAGGGTCTTGGGTGCAGCCGTGGAGCATGACGACGAGAGGTAAGGGTTGACCCTCTTTCGCACCCTTAGGGATGTAAAGCTTATAGGGGCGCGTGCCCGCGCTATTCGAATAGGTGTCGGTGAGAAATTGACCCTGACCTAGAGCGGCGGGCGAGACGTTCCTAGTCTGTGGCTGAAACCCTCCCAGGTCGGGCATGAAGTCGCCGAAAGACTGAGCGCCCTGCGAGACCTTCTGACGCGCCGCTTTAGGTAGCGCGTGCGCCAACTTCTCCACCACGACGCGCACCTTGTCCGCGCCGCCCGGTTTCCCGTAAGAGCCTTGCAGCGTTCGCTGAAGTTTCTCCGTCGCGGCTTGCACGTCGCCTGTACGGGTGAGTTTAGTAGCCTCTTTAAGTGCCGCCTTCATCTTTTCGTTCATATTCATATTTCCCCCCTTGATGGACACTTAGCGAATCCTATCCGCTAGCGCTTTTTTAACCGCCGAACTCGCGTGCAGCGCACCGAGCACCGTGATGGACTGGATGGTTTCTAGCGCTAATTCTACGTTCACATCGGGCGCGATGCTTACGAGTCCTAAAACTTGAATCTCGAGCCTCTCCCCCGCATTACGAACCCTTTCCAAATCAGCGCGGGTATAGTGACGCAACCCGAGGTCCAGCGTCTTGCGGCTCACGGTTTGCTTCACCACGTCAGCGTGTTCCTGAAGTTGGTTGCGAACCGCCGTGCGGATAAAGTCGGTGCGGTTGGAGTAGAAACCCTCTTGCACCACGAGGTCGATTTGCCCTAAATCTACGACGCCTAGGTTAATCGTAATCTTCTCCGTCGTGCCCGCTCTGGGTTGCAGGTCGGTCATCATTGTGTCCTTTCTGGAATCTATATACCATCTACACAGATGGTATATAGGTGTTAGCTTATACCTTTATGCCGGATAAAGTCAAGGGAGAGTGCGCCGAGCACATAGAAAAGCCCCCACCTACGGTGAGGGCTCCGTCTAATCTAAGTTTTAGCGTGGCTAGCTCTTGAGGGTCGCCTCGAGCGTAATCTCCGTACCCGCAAGCGCTTTAGACACGGGGCAAATCTCCTTCGCCTGATCCGCGTGCTGCTTAAACGTGTCCTCGTCGATCCCCGGTACATTGCCCTCTGTATGCAGTTCGATCTTGCTGATCTTAAAACCGCCGTTGTCCTTCTCTAAGTGAACCCGCGCTTCGGTATGGACGCTGTCCGGCTCGTGACCCGCTTCGGCTAGGAGCGCGGAGAGCTGCATCGAGAAGCAGCCCGCGTGCGCCGCGCCAACTAACTCTTCGGGGTTCGTCCCGTCGCCCGCTTCGAAGCGCGAGCGAAAGGAGTAAGACCCCTCGAACGCGCCGCTGCCGAGCTTCATGCTGCCCTCGCCTCCTTGCAAAGAGCCTTTCCACTGTGCATCTGCTGAACGTACTGGCATAGTTGACCTCCTTGAATGTTGACAAATCGTGTCATCTGTACAGACAGTCTGAGATAAAGAAATACTGGTTGCGTGCGCCTGTGGACAGATAATACCCGTTTCGACAGATAGTTTAACGTTGTACCCAAAAGGGAACGTTGGCCAAGCTTCTTTTTGTAGAGAAAAGGACTGAGGACTGAGTCTAAAGCCTTTACTTTCCTCTCAGTCCTTTCACCCTTTTTCCTCGTAAGCAACAGTAATAGCAGGGCTGCGGACGTACAATAGACCTTATGGCGCTCACTGTAAGTTCCCCGTTCAGCCCGAGAGGTGACCAACCCACCGCCATCAAAGGCTTAGTCGAAGGCTTGGAGGATGGGCTGCGCTACCAGACGCTTCTAGGCGCGACGGGCACGGGTAAAACCTTCACGATGGCGAAGATTATCGAAGAGGTGCAGCGCCCCGCTCTAATCTTAGCGCCGAACAAAATCTTAACCGCGCAGCTCGCCGCGGAGTTCCGCGACTTCTTTCCGGGCGCGGCGGTCGAGTTCTTCATCTCGTACTACGACTATTATCAGCCCGAGGCCTATGTTCCGGCTCGAGACCTCTTCATCGAAAAAGACGCGAACATCAACATGGAGTTAGAGCGGCTCCGCCACTCCTCGACGCGCAACCTCTTGACGAGAAACGACACCATCGTCGTCGCGTCGGTCTCCGCGATCTACGGTTTGGGCTCGCCCGACACGTATAAGCAGCTCAACCTCATCTTGAAGGTCGGCATGACCTTGTCCAGGGACGAAATCCTAGAGCGCTTTATCACCCAGCAGTACGAACGCAACGATATCGAACTCGCCAACGGGCGCTTCCGGGTCAAGGGCGACGTTATCGAGATTTGGGCGGCGTACGACGAGGCTCCTTTACGCATCGAACTCTGGGGCGACGAGATTGACCGCCTCGTGATGACCGACCCGGTTACGGGCAACGAGCTTGCGGAGTTAGAGTCCACGACCATCTTCCCAGCGAAGCATTACGTCACACCTTATGACCAGCTCGAGCCCGCCGTTAAACACATCGAATACGACCTCGAGGACCGCCTTAAATTCTTCGAGAAGTCCGAAAAACTTTTAGAGAAGCAGCGGCTCAAAGAGCGCACCATGTACGACCTCGAGATGCTCAAAACCTTGGGCTACTGCTCCGGCATCGAGAACTACTCGCGTTACCTGGACGGGCGGCAGCCCGGCGCACCGCCCCACACGCTCTTGGATTACTTCCCCGACGACTTCATCACCTTTTTGGACGAGTCCCACGTGATGCTCCCGCAGATTCGCGGCATGTATAATGGCGACCGCGCCCGCAAGCAGACGCTGGTGGATTACGGCTTCCGCTTGCCCGCCGCCCTGGATAACCGCCCCCTCAAGGAGGACGAGTTTAAGACCAGGGTTGGGCAGGTCATCTTCGTCTCCGCGACGCCCAGCAACGCCGAAAAAGAACTGTCGGACAAGGTGGTCGAGCAGATCATCCGTCCTACCGGACTCGTAGACCCTGCGATCACGGTGAAGCCCTCACGCGGACAGATCGACGACCTCGTCTTCGCCATCCGCGACCGCGCCGAAAAGGGTGAGCGCGTCCTCGTTACCACGCTCACTAAGAAGATGTCCGAAGATTTGACCGAATACTTCGCGCAGCAAGGCGTTCGGGTGCGCTACATGCACTCGGATATCGACGCGGTGGAGCGCCAAGTCATCATCCGCGATTTGCGTTTAGGTCACTTCGACGTGCTCATTGGCATCAACCTCTTGCGCGAAGGGCTCGACCTGCCCGAGGTCTCGCTCGTGGCGATTTTGGACGCGGATAAGACGGGCTTTCTGCGTTCCGAACGTTCCCTCATCCAAACCATCGGACGCGCCGCTCGCAATGTGCGCGGCGAGGTCTTCTTGTACGCCGATGTGATTTCTGACGCCATGCGCGACGCGATGGACGAGACCGAGCGCCGCCGCAACAAACAGCTCGCCTATAACGCCGAGCACGGCATCACCCCTGAAAGCATCCGCAAAAACATCCGCAACGTCATTCGCGGCGAGAGCGACGAAGGCGAAGCGCCGCCCGAGAAGCTCGCCCCCTGGGAGCGCGAGTTAGCTCAGGACGATATGAAGCAAGAACTTGCCCTCTTGGAGAACGAGATGTGGCAGGCGTCCGAAGACCTCGATTTCGAGCGGGCGGCGGCGATTCGAGACCGCATTCGTGAGGTGGAGGCGAAGCTGCAAGGGCGTGAGGTGGCGCTGGTGGAGGTGCCGGGGCAGAAGCCGAAAGCAAGGGCTCGAGTTGGTAAGCGCTGATTTTTACGTGTAGAAGGCTCGAGAAACCAACCTACTCCCCCTCCTCCATCTCCCTTTGTCGCATCGGCATCGCGTCAATCGTCTCAAAGAGGTCGGCGGGCTCCACCGGCTCCTCCAAGCGCTCTTTCGCCGTGCCGTCTTTGCCAATCAAGAGGACGATAAAGTCATCCTCCGCCACGCCGTAGCGCTCGCGCAAAGAGGTCACGTCTTCGGCGGATAACATTTCATCTTCTATGCGCCCTTCTTCTTGAAAGAGGTAAGCGACGAGCAGATCGCGGTCTCTAAGCTCCGCCTCCTGACCCTCAAAAAGACGTTGCTGCGCCCGTGCCTCCTCATATTCCGGTGAAGGCGCGAAGATGAGCAGCAAGCGGTTTTGCCACTTGTAGTTACTAAAGTCGATCTGAGCCATAACCCCTCCTGTTAGGAGACAGAATAGAGCAACCAGGAGGGGCATGAAAAGGGTCTACACTTCTGCGGAGGTGGAGATATTATCCGGGTCGCTCTTACGTTTGAGCGATTCCGCTTCGATGAAGATGCGTTTGACTTGTGGGTACTGCTCGCGGATGCGCTTTTCTAGCCTATCTATTGCTTGCTCGACCTCTTCGGCGGAGAGGTTGTTCTTGAAGTCGACCTCGAGCGTCAGCAAGACCTCTCTGGGCGCGAGGTACATGGTCAGGGGCGGCGCGACCTCCGCGACCGCTTCGTCCTGCATGCCGATCTCTTGAATCCCTCTTACGACTTTGAGGTCGGCGCTCTCCCCAATGAGGAGACCCTTGCTCTCGTACGCTAAAAAGACCGCCACCGCCGCGAGAATAAAGCCGATGATGATCGAGGCGATACCGTCGAAGGCAGGGTTGTCGAAACGGTGTCCCAAGTAAACACCGAAAAACGCGACGATGAGCCCGAGCATCGCCGCCGTATCTTCGCCTAAAACGATAAAGACCGCTGGGTCCTTACTCTCACGTAAGGCTTGCCAGAGCGAACGCTCGCCCTGAGACTTAAGAAGTTCTTTGAGCGCGAGCCACCACGCGACGGACTCAACCACCAAAGCGATACCCAAAACCCAGTAATTCCAGGTCGGGTCGCCCAGTTCGGACGGGTGCCGAAAATGCCTGATGCCTTCGTACATCGACATGCCGCCGCCGATGCCGAAGAGCAGCATGGCGACGATGAGGCTCCAGAAGTAGAGTTCTTTGCCGTAGCCGAAGGGGTGGCGCTCGTCGGCGGGCGTCTTGCTGCGCTTGATGCCGAACAAGATGAGGAGTTGGTTGCCCGTGTCCACCACCGAGTGGATGCCCTCCGCCGCCATCGCGGAGGAGCCGGTGAAGCCTGCGGCGACGAACTTGGTGATGGCGATGATGCCGTTGGCGGCTGCCGCTCCGTAGACGGCGATCGGTTTCTCTCCAGCCATGATGACCCCTTTGGTATCCCTAAATTTTGTTACAGCTTAACGTGATGCTACCTTCAGGATTGCAACGCACCCCGCCTGCGCGACTCCACCTCGACGAAGATGTGCTTCATCTCCGGATATTTGTCTCTGATTTTACGCTCGAGCCTGTCGATCGCCTCCTCCGCCTCGTCTGCAGAGAAGGACGATTTGAAGTCTACCTCGAGCGTCAGCAAGACCTCTTTAGGCGCTAAGTGCATGGTGAAGGGCGGGTTGAACCGTTCGGTGGACTCGTCCGCCTCCAAAATCTCTTTGAGCCCGTCAATCGTCTCTTGGTCCGCGCCCTCCCCGACCAAGAGCTTTTTACTCTCGTAGACGAGGAAGACGGCCACCGTGCCTAGCACCACCCCGATGAGGATGGTGGCGACACCGTCGATGATCGGGTTTTCCAGGACGTAGCCGAGCCCCACGCCGAGGGCCGCTAGCGCAATGCCGATAAGCGCCGCCGAGTCCTCCGCCACGACGACGAAAACGGCCGGGTTCTTGCTCTTCTCCATCGCCTCCCAAAAGCCCCTGTCCGGGTTCTCTTTGCGCAACTCTTTAAGGGCGGTCAGCAGCGAGAACCCTTCCGCGAAAAAGGCGATGGCGAGGACGAACGCGGTCGCTTTGATGTCGCCGATGGGGTGCGGCTCTAAAATGTGCTTGACGCCTTCGTAGATGGAGATGCCCGCGCCGAGCCCGAAGAGGAGGACCGAGACGATGAGGCTCCAGAAGTAGAGTTCTTTGCCGTAGCCGAAGGGGTGACGCTCGTCGGCGGGCTTTTTGCTGCGGCGGATGCCTAGAAGAAGCAGGAGCTGGTTGCCCGTATCCACGAGCGAGTGGATCGCCTCGGCGATCATCGCCGAAGAGCCGGAGATGGCGGCAGCGACGAATTTGGCAATGGCGATGGTCAAGTTCGCCGCGATCGCCGCGAGGACGGCGACCGGGCTTTCCGACTCGGTTTCGGGTTCGCTTTGCGCTTCGGTATCGGTGTCGGACATAGAGGTCTCTCCAGCGTTTGGGCGTCCATGAGGTAGGTCGCACCGACACTCTACCACCCCGACCGGGGCGGTAGAATGGGGCGTTATGGAGTCCCGGCAAAAGGTCAGGCGGCGCTTAGGCGACATCATCTTCGAGCACGAGCGCCCGCCCGACAAGCTCTTCGATATCGTGATTCTCATCCTCATCGTGCTGAGCATCATCTTGGTGATGTTGGAGAGCGTGCCTTGGATTCGCGAAGCCTACGGCGGCGCGTTGCGCGTGGCGGAGTGGACATTTACGATTCTTTTTACGGTCGAGTACGCGCTCCGCATCTATACGGCGCGCAAGCGTTTACGCTACGTCACGAGCTTTTTCGGCGTCGTGGACCTCTTGGCGATTTTGCCCGGCTACTTGAGCCTCTTTCTTTTGGGCTCGCAGTACCTCATCGTGGTGCGCTCCTTGCGGCTCTTGCGCGTCTTTCGCATCCTCAAGCTGGCGCGGTTTCTAGGCGAGGCGAGCGTGCTCAGGCGGGCGCTCCAAGCCAGCACGCCTAAAATCACGGTCTTTTTGGGAACCGTCGTGACGATCGTGATGATCATCGGGGCGCTCATGTACGTGGTCGAGGGGGCGGAGAACGGCTTTACGAGCATTCCCAAGAGCATCTACTGGGCTATAGTCACGCTGACGACGGTAGGCTACGGCGACATCTCGCCGCAGACGCCGCTCGGACAGACGCTCTCGGCGTTCGTGATGATCATCGGCTATGGGATTATCGCGGTGCCAACTGGGATTGTGACCTCGGAACTCTCGAGAGCCGACAAGGAAAGTAAGGGCTCACAGTGTCCCAACTGCGGGCACACTGGACACGACGAGGACGCGGCGCACTGCAAGTATTGCGGGGAGAAGTTGGAGGCGGAAGCCGACGCTTCCGCCTGAGGTCATCTTCTTAGTACACTGTCAACTAAGTATTAATACTTTCCTACTGATGTCACCCTGAGCGAATGCGTAAGGGTCTCGTCCCGCAATCTCGGTTAGTTGGGAATGGAAGACGAGATTCTTTCACTTCGCTACCGCTACGTTCAGAATGACATCACTCATTCTTTAGTTGACGGTGTACTTAGCTCGGTCGTGAGAATTCAGGGGGAACAACGCGGTAACTGCGTAAATCTCTAAGGAGCAGCGCACACGTCCATATCTGCGACCGCGCTGCTCCGCGACGTCTAGTTCTGCGCTGGCTTTAAGGTGAGCGTAAAGAGGTTGTCGAAAGGTCTCCGCGCCAGGAGGCGCTGCGCGTCCTCGGTGGACGTGTTCATGATGGCGTCCACCACGTCCTGGACGGCGTAGTATTCGCCCAAGTACTGGTAGCTCGAGCCCAGCGACATGAGCCGGCCGAAGGGCGTCTCGCCGCGCAAGGTGAGCCCGGTGGCGAGCTTGCGCTGCGCTCGGCTCCACTCGTTCTCGTTCACGCCCCCCTCTTGCACCTCTTTAAGCACGTCGCGGTAAATCCCCAGAACCTTGTCCAACTCGCCTGGTCCGGTCGAGAGGTAGCCGATGAAGACGCCCGCGCCGTCGGCGCTGTCGTGCGAGAGGCTGGCGCTCTCGGCGAGGCCGTTGTCCACTAGAGACCAGTAGAGCCTGGAGCCGCTCGAGTCGCCGACGCAGCTCGCCAGCACGCTCGCCGCGTAGCGCAGCTCGTCTTGGGCGCTCACGCCGGGCGCGTAGCTCGCGACGTGGACGCGCTTCAAACGGGCGTTCTCCAGGGTGACGTTCTCGGTGTTGGGCTCGAGGTCCGGGTGGCTCCGCGTCGGGTTGCTCGGCTCCCAAGCTGAGGTCAGGGTGCTCACTTGCGAGGTGAGCGCGTCCCAGTCGTAGTTGCCCGCCACCGTCAAGATGAGGTTGTCCGCCGCGTAGCGCTCCTCAAAGTAGCGCAGCATCTGCTCGCGCTCCAAGGCGCGGATCGAGTCGGTGGAGCCTAAAACGGAGTTGCCCAGCGGATGCCCGTTGTAGTAGCGCGCGTTGCCCTCCTCGAAGACCTTGAAGCCGGGGCGGTCTTCGTACATGGCGATCTCCTCTAAAATTACGTTCTTCTCCAGGTCGAAGTCCTCTTGGCGCAAGGCGGGGCGCATCATGTCCGAGAGCAGGTCGAGGAGCTTGGGCGCGCGTTCGGGCAAGACCGCGCCGTAGTAGACCGTGCGCTCGTCGCTGGTATAAGCGTTGTAGTTCGCGCCGAGTTCGTCGAATTCGCGGTTGATGTCGGCGGGGCTGCGTCTTTCTGTCCCCTTAAACATCATGTGCTCTAAAAAGTGCGAGACGCCCGAGACCTCTTCGGTTTCGTCGCGCGAGCCCGTCTTGACGAAGTAGCCCGCCGCGAAGGACTGCGCTCGCGGGTTGTGCTCACCGACGATGGTGAGCCCGTTGTCCAGGGTGGTCTTCTGAAAGGTCAAGCTCATGCGGATACCTCTTCTGTCGTTACGTCCGTGACCTCTTGGGGTCCGAGGGTCAAGACGGTGAAGTCGGGCTCGGGGCGCTCACCTAGAAAGAGGTTGACCTCGTCTAAAGAGGTCCCTTGCACGCCCTCCTTGACCTCGCTCACGGGGCGCGGCTCGCCTAGGAGAAAGGTGTCTCGAGCCATCGCCGACGCGCGCGCGCCGCTCGACTCGCCCTGCATGACGAGGTTGGATAAGAGCCCGCTGCGCGAACGCTCCAACTCGTCCTCGGAGACGCCTTTACGGAGTTTGGAGAGTTCGTTTAGGAGGACGCGCAGGGTTTCGTCGGCGCGCTCGGGCGTCGTCCCGGCGTAGCCTAGCGTGTAGCCGAAGCCGCGCACGGCGCGGTTGACCGCGGCGACGCTATAGACCAAGCCGCGCTTTTCGCGCACTTCGGTGAAGAGCCGAGAGCCCATCCCCCCGCTCAGCACGCCCGTCGCGAGCGCGTGCTTGTACCAGTCGTCCGAGCCGGGCGCGACCCCCGCGAACGCCACGCCGATCTGCGTCTGCGAGGTGTCCGCTTGGATATGTTCAGAATGCTGCGGCGCGAGTTCCGCTTCGGGTAGCGGGGTGCCGTCGCCCTGCCAGTCGCCGAAGACCTCTTGCACTTGTGACAAGAGGTCCTCCCAACGGACGCCGCCCGCGACGCTCAAGATAGCGCCTTTGGGCGCGACGCGGCGCGCGTAATCCTGCCGGACGCTCTCGGCGCTCAAGCCTTTGAGTCCCTCTTCCGTCCCGTATGCGCTGCGCCCTTGCCCCGACGCGAAGTAGGACTTCGAGAGCGCGATAAAGAGCCGCTGCGTCGGGTTGTCGTCCAGCGACCACAGCTCTTGTAGAGCCAAGGTCCGCGCCGACTCGAAGGTCTCGTCCTCTAAGCGCGGACGGCGCACCATGTCCGCGTAGAGCTTCAGCGTTTCGGGCAGCGCGTCCGCCAAGAGCGACGCGGAGAGCGTGGCGTACTCCGTGCCCGCGCCGCCGCCGCGCCGCACGCCCAGGTCGTCCAAAGCGTCCGAGAATTCGCGCGAATCTCGCTCGCCTGCGCCCCGGTAGAGCCAGTCGTTGAGCACCGTCGCGCTGCCCTCTTGTCCTGCCGGGTCGCCCGCCGCGCCCACCGGCATCAAGAGGCTAAAACTCGCCGAGGGAAGCCAGGGCATCGGCTCGGCGACTAAGGTCAAGCCGTTGGGGAGGGTCTGCATGTGAATGTCAGTCATCGTGCCAGTATAGCCTTATCTTTTAGAATTTACAGGTAGTACACTGTTAGTTAAGTTTGCGGCATCCGCGAATGCCACCCCGTTCACGTAGTCGGGCGTAGCCTTGCGCAGCCGAGGGGTCTCGCATCACAATCTCTGTCAGGGAAGAGGCAAATGCAGAGATTCTTCATTCCGCTTCGCTTCATAGGTGAAGGCACAGGTAAACACTGAAAGTGTCCGGTTTTCAACCGTAACCTATAAGAGCCTCTGAGCTTTCCAGTCAAGCTGGTGGCTTTAGCTTCCGCAGGAACGAACGGTGCTCTAACCTGGTTCAGAATGACACAACTCATTTTTTACTTAACGCTTCAGTAGGAGAGAGACGAAAAGGTGAGTTTTCTTGACGCCCCGCAACCCCACCTCACCGTTCTCTTTGCTACAATAGTCGCGTGAAAGTACTCCAGGGAATCTTCCTCGTCATCTTGACGGGTGTTCTGTCCGTTACCGCGCTCCTAGCCGCCTCCGCGTTTAAGTGGGCGGAAGAGCTGCCCTCTATCAGTGAAGTCGAGGGGCTCGAGTTCACCGCCACCTCGCAGATTTTCGCCGCCAACGGCGAGCCCATCGGCGAGATTTTGCCCTACATCGGCGAGGACAGGGAGCTGACCAACCGCGTGAACGTGTCCTTAGATGAGGTCTCGCCAGCTGTGATCTGGGCGGTGGTCGCCTCCGAAGACGACCAGTTTTTCGAGCACTACGGCTTCGACATTCCCGGCATCGCCAAGGCGACGTACTTGGAGTTTTTAGGCGACGGCGGGCGCGGCGGCTCGACGATCTCCACGCAGGTCATCAAGAACACCTTGCTAAGAGGGATTTCGGACGAGCGTTCGCTGGAGCGCAAGGCGAAAGAGATCATGTTGGCGACGGAACTCGAGCGCCGCTTGACCAAGCCTGAAATCCTGCAGCAGTACCTCAACTTGGTCTATTGGGGCGGCAACCTCTACGGCGTGCACGCCGCCGCGAAAGCCTACTTCGACAAGGACCCCATCGAACTCAACCTCGCCGAATCGCTCTACCTCGCGCGGCTCATCCCAACCCCGTCGGCGAACTACGGCGACTTCACCGCTACGCGCCGCGCCATGCGCGTCGTGCTCGACACCATGGTCGAGCAGGGCGTCGTGAGCAGCCAGATCGCGGAGCAAGCGTGGCGCTACCCCTTGGAGCCGACCGGCTGGGACGTCGCGTACGACGAAGCGGGCAACATCGTCGGCGAACCCCGTCGCACCGACGCGCAGCCGCGGGTGGCGCGGAGCGTCTCGTCCGACCTCAACCCCTACGTCGCGTACGCTGTGCGCAACGAGATTTCGCAGCGTTTGGGTCAGAACCGACTCTTCGGCGCGGGCGGCTTAAAGATTTACACGACCATCGACGTGCAGAAGCAAGAAGCGGCGAACCGGACGGCCGAGAACCCCGGCGGCAACTTGCCTCCAGAAGCGGAACTCGCCATCGTCAGCGTGGAGCCCTCCTCCGGGCGCATCCTCGCGATGGTCGGCGGCACGCCGCAGGGGAGCGGCAACGACAACTTCAACCGCGCCACCGACGCGCGGCGTCAGCCCGGCAGTTCCTTTAAGCCGATCATCGTCGCCACCGCCATCGAGCAGGGCAACTACACCCAAGCGAGCGTCATCAGCGACGAGCCGACCACCTTCAAGCAGAAGGGGCGCCCCGACTGGGAGCCGAAAAACCACGACGAGAAGTTTGTCGGCGTGAAGACGCTGCGTCATCACCTCGATATCTCGCGCAACATCCCGATCGCCAAGCTCGTCGAGGCGGTGACACCCGAAGAGGTCGTGGCGCGCGCCACCGAACTCGGCTACGAAAACTTGAAGCCCTATCCGTCTATCGCCCTGGGTTCTTTCGAAGTGACGCCACTTCAACATACGAGTGCGATTAGCGCTTTTGCCAACGGCGGCGTCCACGTCGAACCGCACCTCATCGCCAAAGTGACCGACGCAGAGGACAACGTACTTTATGAGGCGGAGCCGCGCGAGGCGCAGGTGTGGAGCGAAGAGACCGCGTACATCATGCTCGATATGTTGCGCGGCAACGTGACCGATACCGCCCCTTACGGCTTCTCTAACCGCGCTGTCATTGATGGGCGTTGGGTCGGCGGTAAGACCGGCACCACGAACAGCGACCGCGACATCTGGTTTGTCGGCACCACACCGGAGATGACCACGACGGTGTGGATAGGCTACGACGACAACCGGAGCTTAGCGAAGAACATGCCAGACGGCGAGAGCTTAAACAGTTCTCGCCAGCCCGTACGCTTGTGGCAAAGCTACACGCAGGCTGCGCTGACGGGCACGCCTGCAGGCTCCTTTACACCACCTGAAAATATCGTCTTTAGAAACGTCAATTTAGCGACGGGTGCGCCTTCGCCTAACGGTATGCGGGTTGCTTTTGTAGATAGCAACCAACCGGGCGCGCAGCGCCAGCGCATCGGCAGCCCCATCACCATCACCATCCCCGTAGACCGCCGCACCGAGACCCGCGCGGACGAGACCACGCCGCGCAACTTCATCTACTGGAAAGAGATTTCGCCCGCCGAGATCGAGCAGTATACGCGGCCTGCGCCGCGCTCGAGCGACGACTTGAGCCAAGCTCAGTAGTGCCTAATGAATGAAACCATCACCGCCGTGCCCGGTCTACGGGTCGGGCACTGGTCGGACGAGGACGCCGCGACAGGCTGCACCGTCGTCCTCTGCCCGGACGAGGGATGCGTCGCCTCGGGCGAGGTCTTAGGCAGCGCGCCAGGGTCGCGCGAGACCGCCTTTCTAGCGCCCGAAAAGAGCGTTCAGCGCATTCACGCGGTGACGCTCGCGGGCGGCAGCGCCTTTGGTTTAGCAGCCGCAGACGGGGTGATGCGGTTCTTAGCCGAAAGAGGTCTGGGCTACGAGACGCCCTTTGCAAGAATACCGCTTGTACCAGCCGCCGTCATCTACGACCTCGGCGCGGGCGATGCGTCGGTGCGTCCGATAGCAGAAGCAGGCTACCGCGCAGCAGAAGGGGCGAGCGACGCGCCCGTGTCACTCGGACGTGTCGGCGTCGGCGCAGGGGCGACTTGCGGCAAATACTTAGGGTTCGAAAGGTCAGAGTGGGGCGGCTTAGGCAGCGCGGCGGTGAAGGTCGGCGGTGCGACCGTCGCGGCGCTCAGCGTGTCGAACCCAGTGGGGGACATCGTGGACTCTGGTACCGGCGAGGTCGTAGCGGGCGCGAGGTTGGAGGGGGGCTCGAGACCCACCCCGGCGCAACGACTGGAACGTCTCTCGAGCGCCCTCCTCGGCACGAACACTACCCTCGTCGTCGTCGCGACGGACGCCCCCATCAGCAAAGCCGAAGCCAAAGCCCTCGCGCAGAGCGCCCACGTCGGCATCATCCGCGTCACGCGCCCTTCACACACCGTTTTAGATGGCGACACGACCTTCGCGCTCAGCACGGGTCAAGGACCCCAGGTGCCGCTCATGCTCCTATCTGTCGCGGTACAAGAGGTTGTGGCAACGTCTATCTTGGCGGGGGTGAGAGTGGCAAACCGCTGATGAGATACTAAAGGCTAGAAATAATTGAAGCACGTGCTCCTACAAAATTAGCAAAAGCGCACTCATCGCCTTCCGGAAGAAGCATCCTGAGAGCGAAGCCCCGCTTGAGCGGTGGTATAAGGTTGTCAAAAAGACCGACTTCAAGACGTTTGCTGAATTACGTAGAGCAGTTCACATAAGCACTGAGCTTGAATCACGCAAGTATCATTTCCAAACGTGCGCGCTAGACTGCGTTCCCTCTTCTCGGATTGGCTCAAACCAAATGATACTTGCTATAGAGTGTTCCCTAGCGCAGACAAGGTAGGAAACTTATACGTCTTCAACCTCGGTGGGAATAACTATCGGCTCATCGCGGCAATACACTTCAATCACAGCAAAGTCTTTATTCGGCACATTTTGACGCACAAAGAATACGACAAAGAAGGGTGGAAGGAATGAGCATTAAAGAGTTGGAAACCCACTGGTCAGCCGTTCGACCTATTCTTTCTATTCAGTCTGAGGAAGATTACGACAGAGCGGTTGTTTACCTCAACGAACTTATTGACGAAGTTGGTACAAATGAGACCCATCCTCTCTACGACCTGCTCGATACGCTTGGCACAGTTATGCACAGCTATGAAGAGGTGCATTACCAAATCCCCAATGTTTCTGAGCGAGAGATGCTCCGGTATTTTATGGAAGAGCACAATCTCACTCAGTCTGACTTGCCTGAAATTGGTTCGCAAGGGGTGGTGTCTGAGCTGCTGAGCGGGAAGCGTGAGCTGAATGTACGGCATATGCGCCTACTGGCTGAGCGGTTTGGTGTGTCGCCAGCGGTATTTTTATGATAGCGAATATTTTCTAAAGGCCGAACTGAGCATTCTTTTATATTCGTTGTTCGCAAAACTTTGCTGAGTTTGCGTGCTTAATAGTAAAATTAGAAAATGGCAGATGATCAGAGGGCTTACGAGGAACTACTTAGAGAGAATAAATCCCTCAAGCAAGAGGTCAAGCACTACAAGCGCAATGCTAAAGTGCGTAACTGGGTATCTAAGCGTTTGTTCTCTTTCGGAAAGACAATTTTCCTTGGACGAGATTTAGATGATGGACTCAAAAAGTGGCTCGCCGCAGCAAAGACGGGAAATTTAGTTCCAACTGAAGAAACTGCTAACGTCTTAGCTGCCATTATCAGGCGAAGCATGGGCTTTTATATCATCGCTATTCTCGGAACCCTCGGGGCACTCTCGACTACGGGTTTACTGATTTGGCAGAACACTCTTTTTCAGCGGCAACTCGAGCAACAAAGATTTCAAGATACGCTTACACGCCGCGCTCAACTCGTACAAATTCTTTACGACAAAACTTGTGTTGACGAAGTTCAGCAACGAAAGAATAACAATGGTGAAGTTAAAGAGGTTACGGTAGAGGTCTGTACTCCTGTATCAGATACTAGGTCTAGGGCTGAAGCAGCTAAAGTTTTTATAGCTCTCGAGCGTGACGCGGGGGTAGAAAGACCTGATTTATCTCGAAGCTTGCTCTCAAACACCGACCTCCAGAAAGTAGATTTTAGAGGAGTAAACCTTGCTGGAGCAGATTTAAGTGAAGCGAATCTCAACGGAGCAAACCTAAGTGGAAACCTTGGGGGAGCAAACTTTCGCGGAGCAGACCTCTCCGAAGCAAACCTTTCTAGGTCAATACTCGAGTATGCGAGCTTTGACGAGGCGTTTTTTTACTTTTCGAACCTTGAGCGTACAGACCTTCAGAAAGCAAGTTTTCGTGGAGCAGAACTTTACGTCACAACTTTAAGCGGAGCGTTTCTTATCGGAGCAGACTTCTCCAGAGCAATTCTTGATGGAGTAGATTTTAGCGAAGCAGAGCTTCATCATGCGAACTTCAGCAGCGCGCAACTTTATGAGGATAGCACTGTCGGCACTGACTTTAGCGAAGCGGTACTTAATGGAGCGAATTTCCAAGGCACAGCATATGACGGAAAATCAGTTTTTCCTGAATCTTTTGAGCTACCGGAAGGGATGTGCTTCTTTGAGCACGGTAATCCTAACAATTGTCAACGAATTAAACAGAGATATCCAAGCTAAAGAGATAGTGTAGTTTATATGCGCGCAACTAATAGCAGTAGCTAAAAATTCCTATTCGAGTCTTCCTCACCTCCCTCAACCAAACACCAAAAACCTACGTCCCTAGCGTCACCACACAGAGCGGGATTTCATGAGCGCCGTCCACTTGCAAAAGCCTCGAGAGTTCGTCGTCATAGAACTCGGCGCGCACCGTCGAGGCGAGCCCTAGTGAGACCGCGCCCAATACGGCGCACTGCGCCGCCGCCCCCGCCTCGAGGTAGAGGTAGCGGTACGCCCGGCTCTTCGAACCGTCGTCGATGCGGCTGGGTATCCCGGTGTAGGCGATCACGGCGGCGCACGCGCTGATGTCGGCGTCGCCCAAAAGGGCGTCCGCGAGGTCTAGGCTGGGCTCGGTCTGAATGAGGTGCTCCAGGGCGTGTTCGCGCGGGTTGTAGTGGTAGACGCCGGAGAAGACGTCCTCGATCTGCCGGACGATGAGGTAGCACTCCAAACCCGCCAGCGGTACAGCGGTGGCGTGCGTGCGCTGGCCGCCGTAGGTAAAGCCCGCCGTCGCCCACAAAATTTGCGAGACGTCGTGCTGGCGCAACCGTCCGCCTTCGGGGATGCTCTCGCGCGTAGTCGAGAGCGTCTTCCAGAGTCCTTGACCGTTCTTGAGGTCGGGTACGGGCAGCGAGGCGACCTCTAGGGGGTTGGCGTAGACCTTGTACGCGGAGATGTGCTTGCCCGTTTTGTTCGGCAAGGAGCCCCGGCGGTACTTGGTCTGGGACTGAAAGCTCTCGCCTATGGTCTTGTCTTTCTGCACGCTCTACTCCTAAACGGATAGGGTCTCAAATTGTATTAGGTTCTCAGCCTGTACTCTCGCGGAGACAGCCGCAACCGCGTCACAAACCTCCTGATAGCGAGCTTTTAGGAGCCACCCCCGACCTCTTCGCCGCATCTCACCGACCACTGCCTTACGTTTACAGGAGTGTACCATCATGGACGCTGGTGGGTTAGCGTAAGGGTGATGACCGGCACACTGCTCAGGTGGTTTTATCAACATCAACGCGACCTCCCGTGGCGACGCGAGCGCACGCCCTACCGCGTGTGGGTTTCTGAAGTGATGCTGCAACAGACGCAGGTGAGAACAGTGATTCCTTTCTTCGAGCGGTGGCTGAAGCGCTTTCCCCACGTCAGTGCGCTGGCGGAAGCTCCCCTAGACGAGGTGCTCAAAGCGTGGGAGGGCTTAGGGTACTACCGCCGCGCGAGGCTTCTGCACGCGGGGGCCCAAGAGGTCGCCAAGGATTACGAGGGACATTTGCCGGAGAGGTATGAGGAGTTGCTGGGGCTCCCCGGCGTCGGCACGTACACCGCCGCCGCCATCGCGTCTTTAGCGTTCGGTGAGGACGTTTTAGCCGTAGACGGCAACGTCAAGAGGGTCGCCGCGCGGCTCTTTGCCCTTCCCGGCGTCGTCGCAGAAAAGGAAGCGAAAAAAACCCTGCTTCCGCATTTACCGAGAGGTCAGGCGGGCGCGTTCAACGAAGCGCTGATGGAACTCGGCGCGACAGTCTGCACACCGAAGTCACCTCTCTGTTCAAACTGTCCGATTTCAAAGGATTGCCTCGCCTTTCAAAGAGGTGACGTCTCGAGCTTTCCTGAGCCGAAGAAGAAAAAGAAGGTGCCTCACGTGAAGAGGTACGCGCTCGTTTATGAAAGAGGTGATTCGCTCTGTCTGCGTCAGCGAAGTCAGGATGAGATGTTGGGGGGACTGTGGGGCTTTCCGCTTGTTGACGATGCGCCCACTGGTGAGAGATTGGAAGAGGTGCAGCACGCTTACACGCACTTCAAAATCACGGTGACGCCTGTTTTAGTGGAGGACGAACCGGAGCAGAGCGAAGCTATCTCGCCAACCTCTTTGCCCGAGCTTGCGCTCTCCAAACTCGACCACAAAATCTTAGATACATTGAGAGAGAGAAACGCTCAGCTCGAGACTCAATACACCGTTAAGTAGGTTTTGCGACACCGTTGTCACCCCGAGCGGTTCGCGTCAGCACCTTCGTAGAAGAGTGCAGCGCAGTCGAGGGGTCTCGCCCTTCACTCTCTATCAGGCAAGGAGGCAAATGAGGAGATTCTTTCTCTCCACTTCGTTCCGCTCAGAATGACATGACTTATATTTTATTTAACGCTGTACTTAAAATCTTTCCCTCATGCGTTTTTCACGCCGTTTAGCGTATAACTGTCTTTACAGGGGAGTAGCCGCCTACGGCAGCGACATAGGGGCGCGTTATCGTCAAGACGGTGGCTAAACAGCGAGTCATTCGGTGACGCGCATAACAAGACCTGGCACAGTGAGAGGGATATTGCGTGTTGGACCTTGTCTTTATCGTTTTAGGTGTCGCCCTGCTCTACGGCGGCGGCGAGCTGTTGGTGCGCTTCGCCTCGAGCCTGGCACTCCGTTTCCGGCTCAGCCCTTTGGTCATCGGCTTGACCGTGGTCGCGTTCGGAACGAGTGCGCCCGAACTCGCCGCGACGCTCACCGCGTCACTTAGCGGCGCAGAGGCGATCGCAGTCGGCAACGTCGTCGGCTCGAACATCGCCAACGTGGGGCTCATCTTAGGGTTAGCCGCGCTCCTTTTGCCTATCGCCATTCAAAGGAGCGTGCTCCGGCGCGAGATGCCCGTCATGATCGGCGTGAGCCTCTCGCCCTTACTTTTCTTCGCGGACGGCAGGCTGGGGCGGCTCGAGGGGGCGACGCTCTTCGCGCTGCTCTTAGCCTACCTCGTGTGGACGCTCCGCACGCCGAACGAAGATGAGGTGTCGGATTCGCCCGACCTCTATCCGCTCTGGCTCACGCTTGCGGGCATCGTCGGCGGGCTTGTGCTGCTCGTTTTGGGCGCGCAAGTGCTCATCGAAGGGGCGACCTCGTTAGCTCGCGCTTTCGGCGTGCCGGAGCGCGTCATCGGTCTGACACTCGTGGCGGTGGGTACGAGTTTGCCCGAACTCGCCAGCTCGCTCGTGGCGGTTTTGCGCCGCGAGACCGACATGGTTTTGGGCAACATCATCGGCTCGAACATCTTCAATATCCTGTGCATCCTAGGCATTACAAGCGTGGTCACGCCTTTAGCGCTGCCCTTCGCCGCGCTCCGCCTCGACCTCTCGGTGATGCTCGCGTTCGCCGCGCTCACCTTTGTTTTTTTGCTGACGCAGCGTTTGCTCGAGCGCTGGGAAGGCGGCGTGCTCGTCCTCGCTTACGCCCTCTATATAGCGTGGCTATTCTAACCGAGCGAATGTCAACGCAGCCCAGTATCCCAAAACCAGTATCTCAAAAAGCGCCCCTGTCACCTCAAATTGTTACCCTGAACCATGAGCGAACGACGCAAAACCTTAGAGCGCACCCTCACACGAACGCTTTCTGAGCTGATCCCCGAACTTCAAGACCCGCGCATTCCCATCGTCGTCACCGTCGAGCGGGCGCGGTTTAACGCGGACCTCTCCCAAGCGAAGGTGTTGGTGAGCGCCCTGGGCGACGAACGCGAACTGGAACATATGGAGACCGCTCTGAACCGTGCGAGCGGCTATTTGCAGCGCGAACTCGCGAGGGAGATGCGCGCTCGCAACACACCTAAACTGACCTTCACGACGGACCCGTCGCAGGTGCTATGAGACAGTTGAAAGCAATGAGCAATGAGTTGAAAGTAGAAAGCTTTTGTACTCATTGCTCGTTGCTCATTGCTCATTGCTACTACAAGCAACTTCAATCCCTCTCAGAAAGCGCGCCATGAGACTCCGCGTAAGATTTGCCGAAACCGACCAGATGGGCGTTGCGCATCACAGCAGCTACGTTTTGTGGCTGGAAGCGGCGCGGGTCGAGTGGTTGCGCGAGAGGGGAATCAGCTACGCCAAGATGGAACGTTCAGGCGTTTCTTTAGCGGTGAGTGGCGTGAAGATCGACTACCGAGCCGCGGCGCACTTTGACGACGAGGTCGAGATAGAGACGAAACTTGTAGAGGGGAAGAGTCGGCGTTTTCGGTATGTGTACAAGCTGACGAGAACGGCTGACGGTGCGCTTTTAGCGACAGGCGAAACCACGCACACCCCTGTTGACCGTTCGGGTAGAGCGATCAGGCTTTCGCGAGATTGGTTGGAGAAGCTCGAGCCTCACCTACAAACGCTTTGAGTAGGAGCGCTATAATTATCTCTACTAGGGCGAGTAGCCCGTTGACCTTCTGCACCTTCCACTACACAAGACGAGGAGTCATTTATGGCGACAAAACTGATGCGCGAGGTCTCCGAGACCCCGCACAAACTCACCGACAAGTTCCGCAGCGAAGCTCTGACTTTCGACGACGTCCTCTTGGTCCCCGCCCACTCACAGGTTTTGCCTAGAGACGTAGATACGACCTCTCTCTTCTCTCGCAACGTACCCCTCAACATTCCCGTCAGCTCGTCGGCGATGGACACCGTAACCGAGACGCAGATGGCGATCGGGATGGCGCGGCAGGGCGGCGTCGGCGTGATTCATAAAAAGATGCCCTTAGAGCAGCAAGCGGAGATGGTGACGAAGGTCAAGCGCTCCGAAGCGGGGATGATCGTCGACCCCATCACGCTGACCCGCGACGCGAGCTTGGCCCAGGCGGACGCGCTCATGGCGGAGTACCGCATCTCGGGCGTGCCGATCGTCGAAGAGGGCGGGCGCTTGGTGGGCATCCTCACGAACCGCGACCTGCGCTTTGAAGAGGACTACGGCAAGCGCGTCGAGGATTTGATGACGAAGGAAGACCTCGTGACGGTTCCGGTCGGGACGACCTTAGAGGAAGCTCGGGAAATCTTGAAACAGCATAAAGTCGAGAAGCTCCTCGTGGTGGACGACAGCTTTATGTTGCAGGGGCTTATTACCATCAAAGATATTACGAAGAAGCTCGAGTATCCCAATGCTGCTAAAGACTCCTTAGGACGTCTGCGCGTGGCAGCGGCGGTGGGCGTGTCGCAGGACTTCGAGGCGAGGGCGGCGGCTTTAGTCAAAGCGGGCGTGGACGCGCTCGTATTAGACAGCGCGCACGGGCATTCACAGGGGATTTTAGACGCTTTGGAGTACCTCAAAGAGAGCTACAAAGTGGACGTGGTGGCGGGCAATATCGCCACGGCAGAGGCGGCGGAAGCGCTGATTGAACGTGGCGCGGACGCGGTCAAAGTCGGCATCGGTCCGGGGAGCATCTGCACGACGCGCGTCGTGACGGGCGTCGGGATGCCGCAGCTCACGGCGATTATGGATGTAGCGCAGATTGCGAACGTCGCGGGCGTGCCCCTCATCGCGGACGGCGGCATCAAGATGACAGGCGACGTACCCAAAGCGGTCGCGGCGGGCGCGAGTTCGGTCATGGTCGGCTCGATGTTGGCGGGAACCTCTGAGTCGCCTGGCGAGAACATTTTAAGGGACGGCCGGCGCTACAAAGCGTACCGGGGTATGGGTAGCTTAGGCGCGATGGCGGGCGACGGGTCGGACTCGAGTGCCGACAGGTACTTCCAAGAGGACGCCAAGAAACTCGTGCCCGAAGGCATCGAAGGGATGGTCGCCTACAAGGGACCGGTGGGCGACGTGCTCTACCAGATGGTCGGCGGCTTAAAGAGCGCGATGGGCTACTGCGGCACGCCCGACATCAGAACGATGCAAACACAGACGCAGTTCGTGAAGATTACGCAGGCGAGCTTGCAGGAGTCACATCCACACGACGTAACCATCACGAAAGACGCGCCGAACTATTCGCTGGGGAGAAGGCGCTGAGGTCCCGGCTTACCCCCTCTACCGCCGAGGGAGGCCTGCTTATACCGTTTCCGAGTCATTCTTATGGAGATTACCCTGAAACGGTATTACCTGTGCTGAAGTGCTCCAGTAAGCTCATTCCCGACGTTATTTGCTGACAACTTGCGGTACGCTGTCCCCATGTCCTACGACGCCCCCAAAGATGTAGTGGTCGTCGGCTCCGGTCCTAACGGGCTCGCCGCTGCTATTGCCCTCGCGCAGCAGGGTCTCAAAGTTGCGCTCTTAGAAGCGAAAGACAAAACGGGCGGCGGGATGCGCACCGAAGAACTGACGCTGCCCGGTTTTAGGCACGACACGGGCTCGGCAATTCACCCCTTCGGCGTCGGCTCACCCTTTTTTCGCACGCTGCCTCTTGACGAACATGGGCTGACCTGGGTTCATAGCAGCGCGCCGCTGGCGCATCCGCTGGATGACGGGGTGGGGGTGCTCGAGCGCTCCTTCGAAGCGACCAAAGCAGGGCTCGGCGTAGACGCCGAAGTTTATGACGCCCTTTTGCGCCCGCTCGTGCGCGACTGGGACAAGCTCATGAGCGACTTTATGGGTCCGCTGGTGCGTATTCCAGATCATCCTATCGTCTTAGCGCGGTTCGGCGTGCGAGCGTTGCCCCCTGCGACGCTCCTCAGTAAGTTGTTTCGAGAAGAGCGCACCAAAGCGCTCTTTGCAGGCGCGGCGGCGCACGCGATTTTGCCGCTCGAGTCGCCCGCCACCTCCGCGATTGGTCTAGTTTTTTCCATGCTCGCTCACACCGTCGGCTGGCCCTTCCCCAAAGGCGGCGCGGCGTCCTTAGCGGAGGCGCTAACGAGCCTCTTCTGCTCGCTCGGCGGCGAGGTGCATACGGGCGTCAAGGTCAACTCACTTAAAGATGTACCCGAAGCGAAAGCGGTGATTTTCGACCTCTCGGCGAAGCAGCTTTTGAAAGTTGCTGGGGACGAATTTCCGTCACAGTATAGAGGTTGGTTGGAGCGCTACCGCCTCGGCGCAGGGATTTTCAAGTTAGATTACGCGCTAGACGGCCCGGTTCCCTGGAAAGAGGAGGCGTGTTTGCGGGCGAGCACCGTCCACTTAGGCGGAACCTTCGAAGAGATCGCTGAGTCCGAGCGCGAGGTCGGGCGCGGCAAGCCGCCGACAAATCCGTACGTTCTCGTCGCGCAGCATAGCCCCTTCGACGAAACGAGAGCGCCGGGGGGCAAAGAGACTTTGTGGGCGTATTGTCACGTGCCGAACGGCTTTGAAGGTGACATGACCGAAAAAATCGAGGCGCAGTTGGAGCGTTTCGCCCCTGGTTTCAAAGAGCGCGTCTTAGCCAAGCACGCCATGAGCGCCCCCGACATGGAGCGCTACAACCCCAACTACGTCGGCGGCGACATCAACGGCGGCGCGGCGAGCTTGTGGCAACTCGTCGCGAGACCCGCGCCGCGTTTACTTCCTTACCGCACAGGGTTAAAGGGTGTGTACCTCTGCTCCGCGAGCACGCCGCCTTCGGGCGGGGTTCACGGGATGGGCGGATATAACGCGGCGAAGACGGTGCTGAAGGATATATTTGGGGTACAAATTAGTCTTAGCTGAATCACAGCTTTGTTTATCGAAGCAATGAGTGAAAAGCAATGAGCAACGAGTTGAGAAGATTTTCACTCTTTGCTTACCGTTCGTCCAGCTCGACTGGATTGCTCGCCGTTCGCCCAGCTCGACTGGGTTCCTCATTGCTGCATTTAGTCCCTCGGATAACTGATTTTCCCCTCATAAAGCGCCGTACCCACAATCGCGCCGTTGAGGTCCAAACTCTCGTAAAGCTCTAAATCTTTGTCGCTTGCGACGCCGCCGCCCGCCACGAGCGTGTGGGGGAAGGATTGGCGCATCAAGCTGACAGGTTCAGGGTCGATGCCTTTCATGGTGCCGTCCCTTGAAATATCCGTGTAAATCACGTGCTCGATGCCCTGCGCCGCGACGCGGCGGGCGAGTTCCCGCGCTGCCAAGTCCGTAATCTCGGTCCAGCCTTTGACCGCCACCTGTCCATTTTTCGCGTCAATGGAGACGGCGACGCGACCTGGCTCGTAGTCAGCGACGAGCTCGTCCAGCATCTCCGGGTGGTCGATAGCGGAGGTACCAATAATGACGCGGTCAGCGATATCTAACCATTTCCGCGCTGTTTCTACGTCACGGATGCCGCCTCCCACCTCGACTTTGCACTTGGTCGTGTTGGCAATTTCACGCACTAGCTCGCGGTTGTCGCCTGTGCCGAAAGCGGCGTCTAAATCGACGACGTGAAGCCAGGTCGCGCCCTTGCCCGCCCAGTACTGCGCGGCTTCGACGGGGCTTTCGAAATAGACGGTTTCCTGGTCAGACTTGCCCTCGAAAAGCCTCACCGCCCGTCCTTTTTGGATGTCTACGGCTGGGATAAGTTCGAACATGGGGAGAGTATAGCGTGATTAAGGGCTCGAGACTACGTGGATGCCTACGGGTGAGAGGTTGGGGGTGGCTCGACTCTCCTCAGTGCTTCGCTTTTTGCTTGGCAATCAAAGCCCTAACATCTGCAACGAGTGCTAAAGGAACCTGCACGAGAGTTTCCTCGTTCGCAAAAGCAGCCTCGTCTTCGCTAACGGCTTCATCTTCGCTCTGCGCTTCGTAGTGATCGATTGCGCGCTCTATTTTAGTTTTATCCCAACCGGGAGGAAACTTTTTCATCCTCTATCTCCTTTCCTTCGGTTACAGCTTTAGCTTTGCTTTGGAAAAACTGTTAAGAACTTGATCGCAGGACATTTACAATAAAATCAATAGCCTTAACGTTGAAAATACTAGGAGTAACTGATGGAATTGTACCCGTCGCCTTAAAGTTATCCTCTTGCCTTTTGTTTCTAAAGTTATACACCGAATAATCAGGATTGCTTTTCAGGTCATTTTCTTTTATGGTTCGCCAAATGTCGTTTTGACTGGCACTGGGAAGCACTTTTTTGACTTCTTCTACAAGTTCCATAGCTGAAAATGGATAATTTTTCAGCAGATTTTCTTTAACTTTTTTGATTACTTCGATGTTATCGATCGGTACAACATCTCCAACAAGTTTGAGAGTAGGCGCTCCGTCTTTTTCGATAAACTGACCTTCTTTGACAAACTTGAGCTTTTGAGCCAAGTCTTCGTCAAGGACTAAGACCTGAGATTCATCTTTTTCAATTAATGCCTTTTTGGTATCCAGAATAGCAGCGTTTTGCGGACCTGCCTTTCCAATTTTCGCCATCAAATCCAGCCATTCTTTGTTATTTTGCTCAACTCTACGATCTATGATGCTTTCGAGTTCAGCGTAACGTATTTTCTGCGTTCTACCTCCGTAGCGGTAGTAAATTTCGCCACTCTTAATTGTTTGATCTTTACCTTCATCCTTCTTTGCGATAACTGGCTTCATAGCTGCTTCATAAATCCTGAACACACCAAAAGATTTAGAATTTAGAGCGATAGTCGCTTGTTCCCAAGAGATATTGGCAGAGAAAATCTCGAGTAAATAACCGCTTATTTTCTCTGGATCGACCTTGTTGAACTGTTTTAGCGAAGATTCACTAAGACCTTGAGGAGTCCGGGGCGAGTCTGTTACACCAAATATTAAATAACCGCCTTTATTGTTTGAGAATGCTGCAAAATCGCGGAAATAATCTGCTAAACCTGACAAGTTAAATTGTTCTTTGAACTCGAGTTCCTGTCCTTCTCTATGAAAAAGGTGTTCATCTTTAGTTCTTAATAATTCTTGGATTACATCTTCTTTGATCATTAACAACCTTGTTAAGTACAGCGTTGAATTAAGACGAAAGATAATGAGTAGCTACGAAGCAACTACTGCCCAATCTCACAAATTGACCAATCAAATCACAATTACATTGATGTGAAGTTTATCTCTAACGAACCAAATACGATGTGAGATTTACCTCAAATATGTCAAGCCTAGTTTCTAAACAGTAATGCTATTTTTTGTTTTTGAGCACCAATGCAAAAAGGGGCAAGCCTAAAACTTACCCCTCCATCAACCTCTTCTACCTCAAACCTCCAATAACATCCGCGCCGGACGCTCCACCGCCTCTTTCACTCTTCGCAAAAACGTCACCGCCTCACGCCCATCCACAATCCGGTGGTCATAGGTCAGCGCAATGTACATCATGGGCTTAATCACCACTTGACCGTCCACTGCCACGGGGCGCTGCTGAATGGAGTGCATTCCCAGCACGCCCGACTGTGGCGGGTTGACAATGGGTGTGGACATCAGCGAGCCGAACACGCCGCCGTTCGAGATGGTGAAGGTGCCGCCTTGCAACTCTTCGGGCGAAATTCTGTTGTTCTGGGCGCGTTTGCCGAAGTCGCTGATGGTCCCCTCCAACTCGGCAAAGCTCATGCGGTCCGCGTTGCGAACGATGGGTACGAGCAGCCCTTTTTTCGAGGAGACCGCCACGCCGATGTCGTAGTAGTTCTTGTAGATAATGTCGGTACCCTGAATTTCGGCGTTGAGCTGCGGGAACTGCTTCAAGGCGTCGATGACCGCTTTGACGAAGAAGGACATGAAGCCTAAGCGCACGCCCTCGTAACGCTCGGTGAAGGCTTCTTTGTATTCACTCCGCAGCGCCATCACTTCGCTCATGTCGATCTCGTTGAAGGTCGTTAAAAGCGCGGCGTTCTGCTGCGCCTCGACCAAGCGCTCGGCGATGCGGCGGCGCAGGGGGCTCATGGCGACGGCTTCTTCTTCGCGCTCGCCGGTGGACTGGGCGGGAGCTTCTTGCTTCTCCTGCTTAGGAGCCTCTTTCTGCTGGCTCTTCTGCGTTTCCTTCTGCTGACCCTCTTGTTCCTGCTTGGAACCTTGGTCGCCCTGTTTGTCCAGATACTTCTGCACGTCCTCTTTGAGCAGGCGTCCGCCCGGACCCGTTCCCTCGACCTCTTCGGCGCTGACGCCGTTCTCTTCTAAAAGGCGTCTTGCGGCGGGCATGATGCGAGGCTGTTCGTCCCCCGAATCAGCTTCCTCGTCCGATTCGTAACCGCGCTTTTCGGGCTCGCCCTCTTCGGCGTCTTGCTCGGGGCTCACGCCCGCTTCGTCGTCTTGGTCAGCGACCTCGGAGGCTTCGGGCTCATCTGAATCCGACGCTTCCGCTTGTTCAGCGTCTTCACCTGAGTCCTCTTCAGCCGCTTGCGCGTCATCCGAACCTGAATCCGCGTCCTCGCCCTCTTCGGCACCCTCTTCAGAAATGTGCGCGATGACCTCGCCGACTTCGGCGGTGTCGCCCTGCTGCTTCAAGACTTTAGTAAGTGTGCCACCGACTGAGGCGGGCACCTCGAGCGTCGCTTTATCGGTCTCGACTTCAACTAATGCTTCATCCTTTTCAACCGTGTCGCCCTCGGACTTGAGCCACTCGCCGATAAAGACTTCGGTAATCGACTCGCCGACTTCGGGAACTTTGAGTTCTACTGCCATGAGAATCTCCCTGCTGCGTGAAATGTCGTCATTCTATACCAAAAGAGGTAACGCCGCCCTTTCAGAGCGACGTTACCTCTACACTGAATTTCGCCTAATCACCTAACTGCGAGTGAAGGCTTCTTTGAGGAGTTCGGCTTGCTCCAACTTGTGCGCGCTCCCGGAGCCCGTCGCGGGGCTCGCCGAAGCGGGGCGGGTCACGCCGGAAAAGGGCGAGCGTCCGAAGAGGTGGTCGCCAAAGCGGACGCGCAAGAACTGCCACGCGCCCATATTCGCGGGCTCCTCCTGGACCCAGACGACGTGAACGCCGTCGGCGTAGTGGGCTAAAGCGGACTGTAAGTCCTCGTCGGATAAGGGGTAGATCTGCTCGAGCCGCACGATCGCCACGTCGTAACGCTCTAACTTCTCGCGTTCCGCCATTAAGTCGTAGTAGACCTTACCGGAACATAAGAGCACGCGCTGGACCTTTTGTGGGTCTACGTCGGCGTCGGGGATGACGCGCTGGAATTCGCCGTTCTCGAGTTCATCGAGTGACGCGCTGACGCTCTGGTTACGTAGGAGGCTCTTGGGAGCCATCATCACTAAGGGCTTGCGCCAGCGGCGCAGCACTTGGCGGCGCAAGAGGTGGAAGTACTGCGCGGCGGTGGTCGGGTACATGACCTGCATGTTGTCCTCGGCGCAGAGCATCAAAAAGCGCTCCAATCGTGCTGAGGAGTGCTCCGGTCCCGAGCCTTCGAAGCCGTGTGGGAGGAGCATGACCAAACCGGAGAGCCTGCGCCACTTGTCCTCTGCCGAGGCGATGAACTGGTCGATGATGACCTGTGCGGCGTTGTTAAAGTCGCCGTATTGGGCCTCCCAGATGGTGAGCCCGTCGGGCCAGTCCAAGCTGTAGCCGTATTCGAAGCCCAAAACGCCCGCCTCGGAAAGAGGGGAGTTGTAGATTTCGATGGGCGCTTGCTCTCTGTCTGATGGGTCTAAGTGACGTAGAGGCATGTAGGCGTGCCCGTCCTCCACGTCGTACAGCGCGGCGTGCCGCTGGCTAAAGGTGCCGCGCACCGAGTCCTGACCGCTCATGCGCACGCGGTAGCCTTCGGTTAGGAGGCTCGCGAAGGCTAAAAATTCCGCCGACGCCCAGTCGATAGGGCGCTCGCCCTGCGCCATCTTCTCGCGGTTCTGGGTCGCCCGCTCGATTTTGGCGTGCGGATGGAAGTCCTCGGGGAACTGCGTTTGGGACCTCAAGAGTTTGGCGAGTGTCTCTTTCTCGACGCCCGTCGGTGCGTCGTCGACCTCTTTGTCCTTGCCGCCGACGTAGTCCTTCCACAAACCCTCGCCCGCCTGATAGTAGGGCGTATAGGCGTCGCTGCGGGCGGCGGAGAGGTGCTCCTCTAGGTCTTGGCGGCGCTGCTCGGCGATTTTGTCGATCTCCTCCTGCGTGACCTGACCGAGCTTTAAGAGACGCTCCGAGTAGGCCTCGCGCACGCCTTTGCGGTTGCGAATCGTTTCGTACATGAGCGGTTGCGTGAAGGAGGGTTCGTCGCCTTCATTATGACCGTGCTTGCGGTAGCAGTACATGTCGATGACTACGTCGCGGGAGAACTCGCGGCGAAAGTCCATCGCTAAGTTGACGACCTGCGCCACCGCCTCGGGGTCTTCGCCGTTCACGTGGAAAATCGGGATTTGCAGCATCTTGGCGACGTCCGAGGCGTAGGGTGTGCTGCGGCTGTCCTTGGGTCCGGTGGTGAAACCGAGCTGATTGTTGACGATGATGTGGAGCGCTCCGCCGATGTGGTAGCCGGGCAGCTCGCTCATGTTCAAGGTCTCTTGCACCACGCCCTCGCCGATAAAGGCGGCGTCGCCGTGGATGAGGATGGCCAAGCCGCGCTCGCGCTCCGCGTCGCCCATGCGGTCTTGCTTGGCGCGGACGCGCCCCATCGCGACGGGGTTCACGAACTCCAAGTGCGACGGGTTGAAGCAGAGCGAGAGGTGGACCTCTTCGCCCGTGTCCGTGACCCAGTCGCTCGAGTACCCCAAGTGGTACTTCACGTCGCCGCGCCCCCGGTGCATCTCGGGGTCTTTGTCCTCGAACTCCCGGAAAATCTGCTTGGGGCTCTTGTCCATGATGTTGGCTAAGACGTTTAAGCGACCCCGATGCGCCATGCCTAAGACGACGTCCTCGACACCTTGCGAGCCCGCCTTGTCGATGGCAAGCTCCAAGAGGGGAATCAAGCTCTCGCCACCCTCGAGCGAGAAGCTCTTCGCGCCCAGGTACTTCTTCTGGATGAACTCCTCGAAGATTACGGCGTCAGTCAGCTTGGTGAGGATGCGCGTCTGTTGGTCATGGGTGAGGTCTAAGTGGTTCTCCGAGTTCTCCATGCGGCGCTGGAGCCACTTGCGCACCTGCAGGTCGTCGATATGCATGAACTGCGCGCCGATGGAGCGGCAGTAGGTATTCTGCAAGCGGTCGATGATTTCGCGCACGGTCTGCGTGCCCGTGCCCGGAATCGTCTCGGGCGCGAGCTTGCGCTTCATGTCCGACTCGGCGAGGTTGTAGTACGCCGGGTCGAGTTCGGGGGGCTGCTCTTTGGGCATCCCTAAGGGGTCCACGTCCGCCATGATGTGCCCGCGCACGCGGTAGTTGCGCACCAAGCGCCCGACGATCTGCTGCAGGGCGGCGTCGCCTTGAGTGGCGTCTTCGCCCTGAACTGTTCCAGTGGCGGCGTGCCCATTCGCGGAGGTTCCGTTAAAGAGGCTCTTAGGCTTAAACGAGGGGCTAAATGAGGTCTGCCCGCCGTTTTTGTAGTTTTCAAAGTAGGACCGCCAGTCGGCGTCAACCGACTGGGGATCGTCTAAATACGCCTCGTAGAGGTCTTCGACGAAGGCTAGGTTGGTGGGGTTGGGTAACGCGGTGTCACTCATGCTGGTTCACTCATACTGGTTCACGCATAGCAGGGTCTGGCTGCCATCCTCTCGAGGCTACGTAGAAACCCGAAACCGCGCCCCAAACGGTCTCGAGACATTTTGAACATCCTAGCAAGATACTGATCGATATAAAGAGGGGTAAAAGTGAAATATTACACCCCAGCAGGTATCATCTGGTCACAAACACCACCAGTCAGAAGAACATCAGTTGACATGCACATTATAAAGATGATACCTGCGACACTTCATCTCGGTATGTTTTACACGTTATCCGAACTTTTGCGGCTTATGGGACGGTGATTCTGGTAAGCTCGAGTCTTTTTCACAGTGAAGAGACGAAATGTGAAGAGGCGGAATACGCAACGTTTGGTGTTCTCAGCAGTGTACAACACGCAGCCTCCTACGGCTGCACCCTGGGCTACCGCGCCTTCGGTCAATCAGGACCCGGAATTGTAACTCGCACCGTTTTGAAGGCGACCCGCTTAGCGAAAGAGGTTTCGTCCGAGGACGCCGTCCTGAAAGCGTTGTGTGTCGGTTCAGATTTAATTTTGTGACAAAATTTACATACGCTTTCGAACGTTCGCTGAGCCCTGAGTGTAGTTCTCACAAAGGGGTTTTATGAGCAAAATACGTTAAAGTACGTTATTGCAACCTTGCCCAACGTGCACCCAATGACCCGCAAGAGTGAGGCTCCACGACATGGCTAAACCATCTGAGAATTCGAACGCGCAAAACACCTTTCCTATCGTCGGCATCGGCGCGTCGGCGGGCGGCTTAAAGGCGTTCGAGACGTTTTTTAAGAACTTAGACGCGGAGAGCGGCATGGCGTTCGTGTTGGTGCAGCACTTAGACCCCAACCACCGCAGCGAGTTGGCTGGACTCCTCCAAAACCACACCTCAATGCCGGTCACGCAAGTCGAGGACAGCCCCAAAGTCGAGCCGAACTGCGTCTACATCATCCCGCCGAACAAGCACCTGGAGATCAGCGGCGGCAAACTTCGCCTCTCGGAGCGCGAACAGCGCGGTTCACACGCGATGATCGACCTCTTCTTCCGCTCCTTAGCCGAAGACCAGGGTGCGAATGCGGTCTGCGTCATTTTGTCGGGTACGGGCACCGACGGCACGCAGGGGCTCAAAGCTATCAAGGAAAAGGGCGGGCTCACCTTCGCACAGCGCGAAGAGGACGCCGAATACGACGGGATGCCCCGCAGCGCAGCGGCGACGGGGCTCGTGGACTTTGTCTTGGACGTCGCGCAGATACCAGGCAAGCTCGTTCAGGTTAAAAGCCACGCCGAGACGCTGGACCTACCCGACGGCGAGAGCAAGCTGCCCGAAGACGATTCGGAGACCCTGCAGAAAATTTTCGGGCAACTGCGCAGCAAAACGGGTCACGACTTCTCGTACTACAAGCGCAACACGGTCTTCCGGCGCATCGGGCGGCGGCTGCAGGTCTTGGAGCTGGGTGAGCTGAGCGACTACCTAGCCTACTTGCGCGACAATTCGGCGGAGGTGGACAACCTCTTCCGCGAACTCTTAATCAGCGTGACGAACTTTTTCCGGGACAAGCAGGCGTTCGAGACGTTCGAGCGCCGCATCATCCCCAAGCTCTTTGGGGGCGAGGGGGAGAGTGTGCGCGTGTGGGTCACGGGCTGCGCGACGGGCGAGGAGGCGTATTCGGTGGCCATGCTCCTTAGTGAGGCGAACGCGCGGCAGCCGAAACGCAAAACGCTGCAGGTGTTCGCCTCGGATATCGACGAGCGCGCACTCGAATTCGCGCGGCGCGGCGTCTACCCTAACTCGGTCGCCACGGACGTATCGAAAGAGCGCTTGAAGCGCTTTTTCACCTCCGAAGGCGACCACTACCGCGTCAACCAGGACTTACGTGAAAACGTGCTCTTCACCGCGCACAACCTCATCAAAGACCCGCCCTTTTCCCGGCTTGACCTCGTCACCTGCCGCAACCTGCTCATCTACCTGGACAATCCACTCCAAGAGCGCGTGTTCAACCTCTTTCACTACGCGCTCAAAGAGAACGGCTACCTCTTTTTGGGCGCGTCCGAGTCGCTCGGCAAAGCGTCCAACCTCTTTGGCGAGGTGGACCGTAAGGCGAAGCTCTTCGTGCGCCGAGATGCGGCGCAGGCGCAAGCGAGCTACCCCTTTACGCTGCCGACGAAGGATACGTCCGAATCCAAAGACAAGAAAGAGGACGACCCCGGCAGCCTCGCCAAGCGCTTTGTCTTAAAGCACTACGCGCCTACCTATATCGTCGTCAACGACGCCCATGACATTGCCTACACCTCGGGGCGCACGGGCAAGTATCTGGAGCAGCCCGAGGGGGAGCCGACGCAAAACGTCGTGCAGCTCGCGCGGGGCAACTTGAGCCTCGAGCTGCGCAGCGCGCTCTACCGCCTTTTTCGCCGAGATAAAATCACCGAGGACAAGCGCGTCTCCTTTCAAGATGAGGGCGATACACTGACGCTCAGCCTCACCGTACGCCCGCTAGAGGATGAGACGCGCTTTGCGATTATCGTATTAGAAGAGCGAGCCCCCAGCGAACTTGCCGACGTAACCAGCACGAACACCGGTGAGGCGCAGGGCGAACTCGCCCGTCAGTTAGAGGACGAACTGAGGAGCACCCGCGAGTCGCTGCAGACCACTATCGAAGAGTTGGAGACCTCCAACGAGGAGCTGCGCGCCTCGAACGAGGAGCTGCAGTCGATGAACGAGGAGACGAAGTCCACCGCCGAGGAGCTAGAGACCTCGCGCGAGGAGCTTCAGTCCACCAACGAAGAGCTGGTCACGGTCAACCAGGAACTGCGCAACAAGATAGAAGAACTCAACCAGTCGAACAGCGACCTGGAAAACTTGATCGCCAGCACCGACATCGGCACGCTCTTTCTGGACAGCAACCTGCGTCTCAAGCGCTACACGCCGCGTGCGACAGAGGTCTTTAACCTCATCTCCGAGGATGTCGGCAGACCTTTTGGTCACGTGTCGCACAACCTCAGATACAACACCTTGGAGGAAGACGTAACCGAGGTTTTAGAGACGCTCCACGCGCAAGAACTCGAGCTAGAGAGCAAGGACGGCGCGTTTTACATCGTCAAGCTCCTGCCGTACCGCACCGTCGACAACCGCATCGACGGCGTGGTGGTGACGCTCTTCGACGTGACCGAGTTGGAGGCGGCGCAGCGCCAAGCCGAGCGCCGCGCCCAGCAGCAAGACGTCGTCGCGAGGCTCGGACAGCAGGCGCTAGCGGGCGTAGACGCGCAGGTGCTCATGGACAGCGCCGCAACGCGCGTCGCCGAGACCTTGGACGCGGACTTCTGTAAGGTCTTAAAGCACCTGCCAGGCGAGGGAGCCCTTCTGCTACGCGCGGGCGTCGGCTGGCGCGAGGGGCTCGCGGGCACTGCGAAAGTCAGTGACGACTTAGACTCGCAGGCGGGGTATACGCTCCATTCGGAAGAACCCGTTGTCGTTGAAACGTTCGCTGAAGAGACGCGCTTTTCGGGTTCCGCGCTCCTCAGCGAGCATCGCGTGGTCAGCGGTATCAGCGTCATCATCGAGGGGCAAGGGAGACCTTACGGCGTACTAGGCGTGCACACCAAAACGCAGCGCGTCTTTTCCCAAGACGACGTGACCTTCGTCCGAGCCGTCGCCAACGTGCTAGCTCAGGCGGTCATTCGTCACAACGCCGAGCGCGACTTGCAGAGGGCGAATGAAGGGCTAGAGAGGCGCGTCGCCGAGCGCACCGAGGAACTTCAGACCGCGAACACGCAACTCAGGGAGCAGCGCGCGTTCTTGCAGAGTATCTATAACGAGGTCAGCCTGGCGGTCTACGTGATGGACGCCGAAACGATGACCTATATGGACGTCAACCCTGCTTTTGAGCGCTTCGCGGGGGTGGGCGCGAGCGATGTCGAGGGTAAAACTTTAGAAGAACTTCTCAAGCGTTCGCCTATCGGGACGCTAGAGCGGCATAAGCGCAAGCACCGAACGTGCGCCGAGACGAACCAGCGGCTCGAGTTTGAAACCAACGTCTCTCTGACCGACGAAGACATGTGGTGGTTCGTTACCCTTAACCCGGTGGCGGACGCCGCAGGCAAGGTCTATAGGATTATCGGCACCGCCCTGCCTATCACCGAGCGCAAAGAGGCTGAACTCGCCTTGCAGCGCGAAAAAGAGTTCACCGAGCAACTCATCAGCAGCAGCGTGGACGGCGTTCTCGCCTTCGACTTTGAACACCGCTACACGGTCTGGAACCCCGGCATGGAGCGTATGACGGGGATGGCGGCGGCAGGTGTCCTCGGCGAAAAGGCGCACGAGGTCTTTCCCTTTTTAGAAGAGATAGGCGAGATGGATGTGCAGCGCGCGACCTTGGCGGGTGAGCGCCCCAGGACGCAAGACCAGCCCTACACCGTCTTGGCGACGGGGCAAGAGGGGTTTTTCTCCGCGAATTACGCGCCGCTCCACGACGACGCGGGCGGTATAGTCGGCGGCTTGGCGATGGTGCGCGACACGACGGCGCGCAAAGAGGCGGAGGACGAACTCCGCGCCTCCGAGGAGCGTTTCCGAGCGGTCTTCGAGCAGGGGTCGAGCGCGACATGTTTGCTCATCTTGGACAGAGGCGTCGTCACCGACGTGAACGCGCAGTGCGAGGCGGTCTTGGGCTACGCGCGGGGCGAGCTGATGGAAGCGTCCATCTTCGAGCTAGATATCTGGCAAGACGAAGCCGCGCCCGCGTCGCTCAAAAAGATGCTCGAGGCGCAACAAAAAGCGCGGCTCTTAGAGCTGACGATCGACAAGAAGAACGGCGGCGAGCGCTTTTTACACGCTTCATTAGAGATCATCGAGTTCGGCGGCGAAGGGCACGCGCTGCTCATCTTGGAGGACGTGACCGAGCGGCGGCGCGTCGAGGAAGAACTCGCCACCGTGCGCCGCAAGCTGGGCGAAATCCGCGAAGAGGAGCGCATCGCTTTAGCCCGCGACCTCCACGACGACGCCATCCAAGAACTCATCGGCATCGCGCAGGGCTTGGCGCTCTCGAAGCGCGGCAAAGACGCGGCGTTCGCGGACGAGATACAGGTGCACCGCGACGGCGTGCTGCGGCTCGTGAGCCGCTTGCGCCACACCATCGGCGAGCTGCGCACGCCCGGGTTGGAGGAGCTAGGGCTTAAAAACACCCTGGAAATCTACGCCAAGCAGGTCGAGGAGGCGAGCCCGAAAGGTCCCGATATCTCGCTCGACATCTCGCTCAAACAGCGCTTGCCCCTCGTCGTCGCGCAAATCCTTTTCCGCGTGGTGCAAGAGGCGCTGCGCAATACGCTTAAACACGCCGACGCCAGCGAGGTCTGCATCACACTCAGCACCGAGCAAACGCACGCGGCGCTGAGCGTTTCCGATGACGGCGCGGGTTTCGAGGTGCCCGAGCGTCTCAGCTTGTTCGCTCGCGACCGGCACTTCGGCTTGGTCGGTTTAGAGGAGCAAGTCGTCGGGCTCTTAGCGGGCAACTTAGAGGTGCATTCGGAGCCGGGCGAGGGTACGACGCTCAGGGTGAACGTACCGCTTAAAGAGAGCGCCTCTCGCGACACCGTCCAGGCGACCTGACGCTCGCTAAAGGGCGTCCGGCACCGGACGCCCCACGTGCTACGATAGCCCGCGTGACGCACGAACTACGCTTTACGAAACCAACCCCGCGGACCGAACGGGACGCCCAGGGCTACGCGCTCCGCTGGCAGGGCGCGGCGCTCATGGGTATCTTGAACGTGACGCCGGACAGCTTCAGCGACGGCGGCGCGTTCACGGCGTTAGAGGCGGCGCGCGCGCAAGCGGCGCAGATGCTGGCGGCGGGTGCGCTCATCCTCGACGTCGGCGGCGAATCGACGCGCCCCGGCGCTGAGCCTGTAGGCGCAGCAGAAGAATTAGACCGCGTGCGCCCCGTCATCCGAGCGTTGCGCGAGGAGACGGACGCGCTCATCAGCGTGGATACGTATAAGCCCGAAGTGGCGCTAGAGGCGGTTCGCGCCGGCGCGAACATGGTGAACGACGTGCGCGGACTACGCGACGCGGCGATGGTGAAAGTCTGCGCCGAGGAGGGCGTCCCCGCCGTCATTATGCACATGCAGGGAAGTCCGCAGACGATGCAGCGCGACCCTCTATACGAGAACGTGAGCGAAGAGGTCTTTACGTACCTGACGGAGAAGGCGCAGCGTGCGCTCGGCGCAGGCGTGCCGAGCGCCCTTCTCGACCCCGGTATCGGCTTCGGCAAGACGTTAGCGCATAACCTCGAGCTAACCCGCCGCCTCGGCACCCTCACCGCTTGCCCCTACCCGGTCCTTTTAGGCGCGTCACGCAAAGGGACCATCGGAGCGTTGACAGGTGTACAAAACGCCGCCCTACGCGACCCCGGCTCCGTCGCCTTTCACCTCTTCGCGGCAGGGCGCGGCGCGGCGCTCCTGCGCGTCCATAACGTTCCGGCGCACGCGCAGGCGCTCAAGGTCTGGAACGCCCTAGCTCAGGATTCGAATATCCAGGATGAATTGGGACAAGATGGATAAAATCGTCCTCTCCGGCATGGAGTTCTACGCCTACCACGGCGTCTTCGACGAGGAGAATACGCTAGGCGCGCGCTTTGTAGTGGACGTCGAACTCTCCTTGCCGCTGCCCGAGGTGGACATGCTCAGCCGAACGGTGGATTACGGCGCGGTCTACGACCTCGTGCAGCGCACCGTGCAGGGCGAGCGCTTTAAGCTCATCGAGGCGTTGGCGCACCACATCGCTACGCAGCTACTCAGCGAAGAGCCGCTCATCCACGCCGCGCTGGTGCGCGTCCGCAAACCTAACGCGCCGCTGCCCGGCGTCGTGCGGGGCGTCTATGTCGAGGTCACGCGCCGTCGCTAAAACGCTCGCATTTATCGCTCTAGGAAGTAACTTAGGTGAGCCTTTAGAGCATCTCAGGTGGGCTCGGCAGAGTTTGGAACGTTTGGGAGAGGTGATAGCAAGCTCGAGCCTCTACCGAACCGCGCCCGTCGGCGGCCCGGAAGGTCAGCCGGACTATCTCAACGCGGTGGTTGCCCTGGAACCTAGGACGGCTGAACCCGAGGTGTTGTTGGAGCAGCTTTTGGGTCTCGAGGCTCAAAGGGGTCGCGAACGCCGCGTCCGCTGGGGCGCGCGCACTTTAGACCTCGACTTGCTCACCTTCAGTGAAGAGGTCACGCAGAGCGAATATCTAACCCTCCCACACCCCCGTATGATGGAACGCGCTTTTGTGCTAGGGCCGCTCTGTGAAGTCGTGCGCGAGGTGAACTTGGCGTGGCGGCATCCCGTTACCGGAGAGGGCGCTTGCGACGCGCTTTCCCACCTACCGGATAAAGGCGTGATTCGTACGGACCTCTTTTGGACGTAGCCGATACCTATATGAGTTTGCCGCGCTGCATCTCATTTTCTGACCCGCGGAGGTTGTCAACGCGCCTATGTCCCTGTGCGCCTTCACTATCATCAACTTTGCGGCTATGGCGTTCGTCCAGCACCACATCATCAAACAGCACATAGCCCTGTTCGCTCAGTACGATGTCGCCTTTGACCTGCTCCCACACCAAGCGCGGGGTGATCTTATCTTGGCACAAGAAGCCTACATCTTTAGGGGACTGTGTCAGTTCCCTAAAGATGTAGCTGCCCCTGAATCACCCCGCCACCCAACAACCGCTCCCCGTCATACATCACCGCCGACTGCCCCTTCGTAATCGCAAAGACGGGCTCCTCAAAGTGAAGGTCAAACGAGGTGTCGCTAGTCAGCTCGAGCCTCGCCTGCACAGGCTTCTGGCGGTAGCGCGTCTGCGCCATGACCTCTTGCGGGAGTTTATCTATGTCGGTAAGAAAGCTCGCGTTCTTAGCGCGGAGCGTGTCGGCGTAGCACATCTCTCTGCTGCCGACGACGATGGCGTTATCCTCACCGCGAATATCGGTGACGAAACGCTCTAAATGCGAGTGATAGAGCCCTAGCCCCTTGCGCTGTCCAATCGTATAAAACTGAACGCCGTTATGCTGTCCAATCTCTTTGTAATCATCTAACGCATCCAAAATCGGACCGGGGTTGGGCTCGCTAAACTCAGACAGGTAGTTCTTGACCGACGAGGTGATGAAGCATAAGCCGCTCGAGGAAGGCTTCTCCGCCACCATGAAATCGCGCTCGGAAGCCATGTCGCGCACCTCATCTTTGGTCAGTTCGCCTAGCGGGAAGAGGAGGTATGGGAGGATGTCTCGAGGCAACGCCCACAAAAAATAGGTTTGGTCTTTGGAGTCGTCGCGCCCTCTATGAAGCTCTACACCGTCCGGTCCATCCACGCGGCGCACGTAGTGACCCGTCGCCATGAACTCGCAGCCGAGCATCTGCGCGCGCTTCACAAACGAGCCGAACTTGATGTCGCGGTTGCACCAGACACAGGGGTTGGGCGTTTCGCCTTTTTGATAGGTCGGGATAAAGGGGTCCACGACGATTTCGTCGAACTTGTCGCGGTAGTCCAAGAGGTAGAAGGGTACGTCTATTTTATCCGCGATGCGCCGCGCGTCGTAGGCTGCGCCGGGGCTGCAGCAGAGGTCGAAGGACCCCCTCGGGCGGTCATCGGGCCAGAAGCGCAGCATGGAGCCAACGACCTCGAAGCCTTGTTCTTGTAATAAAGAGGTCGCAACCGACGAATCCACGCCGCCCGACATGGCGCAGAGGACTTTCGGCGTGTCTACGCTCGGACGGGGCGTGACTTCTGGATTAGGATAAACCGTACTCACAATCAGTTAGTCTAACAACTCTTACGACTTAGCGTTTCTAGCAAGCTACAGAACTAGAGCAGTGAGCTTGGATTTTCACTCATTGCTCGTTGCTCATTGCTATCTTCTTACAAAATAACTTTGAGCCCGCTAGCGCGTTTTCAACCTATTCACAAACGCATATCCGGCGACGCCGCCCCCTACCGCCAAGAGAGGCGCAGCAGCGGGTACACCGAGCGCGATACCTAAAAATAGACCTAAAATCAAACCTGTTGTAGCAGCAGCAAAGGAATCCATGACCTCTTTATCTTAACCATTTTCATAGAACTCTCGCGAGACGCAAATGTACTAGCTAACCAGTAGTCTCACACGAGATATAAATGTACCCGTAGAGAAGTACCGAATTCCTCTTGAGGTGGTAAGGTTGCCTGACGAGCGCGGCTAGCATCCGAGAAGGTTGAATACTCGGTGCTGCGCTAGACTATCGGCATTGCTAGACAGCAAACTGCGTAACTAGCACGCACATTCGGAGATGATATCTGTGCTCATCCGTCTCAGTATGTTTTGGAACTGCTACTTGATCACATCCAGAACACACGCGCCCCTTGTTTCTGTGTTACGCTTTTCATAAGTCAGCGTAAATGGCTGATGGTGCAGCATATTTCAGTGGCAATATTGATACCGATGTTATCTCGATAGACGGTATCTGAGGATGCAAGGCGCATGAGAGAGAACGAGGGAGCGCATACGTATTCTCTGTCCCCGGTTTCTCAACTCAACGCCTTTTTTCCGCCCTTCATTACTTTTTTTCTTACTTACAACTTGGTTTCGATCTGGTCTTTACAGTTTAGCTTTATGTCACACACAAACCGTGTCACGGTCGTAGTGTGACGCCCTCTACGGCTGTTTTCGACTGACACCTAATGACATGAAAGGTCATCTATGTTTACTGACTACACCTTATCCGAAAACGTACTCAAAACCCTTCAAGCTAAAAACTTCACCACACCCACCCCGATTCAAGCGGCGACGCTGCCCCACTCCTTAGCGGGACGCGACATTTTAGGACAAGCCCGCACGGGAACAGGTAAAACCTTAGCGTTCGGTCTGCCGATGGCGAGCGGTTTAGAGGCAAACAGAACTAAAGGCCGTGCGCCTCGAGCCTTTATCCTCACGCCAACCCGCGAGTTGGCGCTGCAAGTCGCGGGCGAACTCGAGTGGGTCGCGCCGCATCTCAGCGTCGTGACGGTCTACGGCGGCACGGGCTACGGCAAGCAAGCCTCGGACCTCAAGCGCGGCTGTGACATCGTCGTGGCGACGCCGGGGCGGGCGATCGACTACATGCAGCGCGGGGTTTTGGACCTTAGGGGCGTTCAATTCGTCGTCTTAGATGAAGCCGACGAGATGCTCTCGATGGGCTTCGAAGAGGACGTGGAAACGCTCCTCGCCGCCACGCCGAACGAGCGTCAGACGATGTTCTTCTCCGCGACGCTGCCGCGCTGGGCGAAGAACTTGGCGAAAAAGCACCTCAAAGACCCCGAGCACGCCGACCTCATGCGCGAAGAGGAGGTCAGCTACGAGGAGTTGGCGATCGAAGCGAACGTGAACCAGCGCCTCGGCATCTTGTCCGACCTCTTGCACGCGCACCACGGCGAGAAGACCATCATCTTCACGCATACCAAAGCCGAGGTAGATAAGCTCGCTAAAGAGCTGAACGCGAACGGTCACGGCGCAGAAGCCATCCACGGCGACCTCAACCAGACCCAGCGTGAGCGCGTTTTGGCGCGGTTTCGTTCGGGACAGGTGAATGCGCTCATCGGCACGAACGTGGCGGCGAGAGGTCTGGACATTCCCGAGGTGGATTTAGTCGTCCACTACCGTATCCCGAGCGACACCGACGCCTATCAGCACCGCTCTGGGCGCACCGGGCGGGCGGGGCGCGAAGGGACCGTCGTCCTTCTCTACGGAACCCGCGAAAAGCGCGACTTGGCGCTCCTCGAGCGTGCCGTCGCCCGCAAGTTCACCAAAACCGCCGCGCCGACGCCTGAGCGGGTGCAAGACCTTAAACTCGAGCGTCTTCTTAGCAACGCCCAGTCGCAGTCCGAAGAGGACAAAACCTTCTGGCGCGAAACGGCGGAGGAGCTACTGGAGAGCGGCGACAGCGAGACGTTAGCCGGACTTTTCGCCCTCCTCTTAGGCGGCGCACCTGCGCCCAAAAGCCTCCTCACAGGTGAAGAGGGTTGGGTGACGCTCGGTTTAGAAGGCAACATCGGCACGGTGGGTCACGTGGTGCGCCAACTCAAAGACGCCGACGCGGGCGAGCTTGGGCGCATCGAGTTGACCGTCAAAGGCGCGTACGCGGACGTTCGCCCCGACAAAGCAGACCTCAGCGTCGAGACCTTGAACGTCCGCAAAGCCAGAGCGCCCCTTGCCAAGCCTAGAAGCAAGCCGCAGGGCAAGCCGAATAGACGTAGGCAAAGAGGGCGGGCGGAAGCGAGATAAAAGCGAGTTGAAAGGACTGAGGACTGAGAGGAAAGTGAAAAACTTTAACCTCAGTCCCTTTGCTCTGCAAAAACTTCGTAACAGTCCTTTTCTCTTTTCTCTCTCTTCGTGCTGATTCCCTCCCGCTAGGCGCTAAGGTGCGCTAAACTAGCGTAACGGAGGTTCGTCTTGAAAGTCATTCGAATCGTTCAGCTCATCTTGGTGCTCGCGCTGATCGCCTATCTGCTGATTTTGCACAACATCAACCCGCAGACGATCATCCTGCCCTTTTTGTTGCCGTTACCGACGGCGCTCGTCTTAACCATCACGATTATCCTCAGTTTTCTGGCAGGGTGGGGCGCGTCGTTCGGGCGGATTTGGCGGCTCAGCCGCGAGAACAGAAAGCTGGAACGTCGTCTGATCGAGCTAGGCGAGGAGCCCGAAACGCCTGTGATTCCTGACCGTTCGGACGACGCGAAGGATGACGATAATAGAGACGACAACCGAAGAGACAAGAAGCGCTTACCTGACCCCAGACGCCGCGCCTAGATGGACGCTACACTTCCGCAGGACATTACACCCCTGGTAACACGCTGGACGGTGCGCCCGGCCGCGCCGCCGGGAGAGGTTGCGCAACTCTCCAAAGACCTCCGCGTTCCTCCTTTACTCGCCAGCATCCTCTACGCGAGAGGGTTTAGAGACGCTTCGACCTCTTGGCTCCAGCCGCCTTTAGCGCTCACGCCGATTCCTGAACTGAACGAGGCGGCGCAGAGGCTCGAGCACGCCCTAAAGAATAAACGCCGCATCCTCATCCACGGCGACTACGACGCCGACGGCATCAGCGGCACGTCCGTTTTGACATTGGGCTTACGGGCACTCGGCGGCAATGTCACGCCCTTTATCCCCAACCGCCTTACGGACGGCTACGGCATCGCGCCGCAGCGCGTCGGGGAGCACGCCGAACGCGCGGACCTCTTCGTAACGGTGGACTGCGGCATCAGCAATTTGCAAGAGGTTGCAGACCTACAAGCAAGAGGCGTCGAGGTCATCGTCACCGACCACCACCATCCGGGGCAGGAGACGCCGGGATGTCTCGTTGTCCATCCGTCGCTCTCGCCCTCCGCGAAAAAAGGACTACCCGAACTTACTGGGGCAGGCGTCGCGTATCACCTCCTGTGGGCGCTGCACGAGCGGTTGGGCTTAGAAGCGCCCACCGACTATAGCGATTTAGCCGCCATCGGCACCATCGCCGACGTTGCGCCCCTGTTGGGGGAGAACCGAGCGTTGGTGAACGAGGGGCTCGAGAAGCTAAAAGACTCGAGGTGGCACGGGCTAAGAGCGGTGCTCGCACGGGCGCTCAACTCGGGCAATCCGACGGCGCGAGATGTCGCGTTCGGCATCGCTCCGCGCCTCAACGCTGCCGGGCGCTTGGGTGAGGCGGATTTGGGGCTCGAGCTGCTCATCACCCCTTCGGAGCGCCGCGCGAAGGAGTTAGCCGCGTACTTAGACGCCCGCAACAACGACCGCCGCAAGGTGCAAGACGCGATGCTGGCGGAAGCGTTGGAGAAAGCCGACCCTAGTGCGCCCGCACTCATTTTGGATGACCTCGGTTGGCACCCCGGCGTGATGGGCATCGTGGCGAGCAAACTTCTGGAACGTTTTTACAAACCCGTCTTTATCATCGCTAAGGGCAAAGGCTCGGTGCGTTCGACGCGGGACATTTCGGCGGTGGAGGGGCTGCACTACGCGGCAGAGACCTTGGAGCGCTTTGGCGGTCACTCGCAGGCGGCGGGCTTCGCGATACGTGACGGGAACATTGGCGCGTTCAAGGAAAAGGTCTTGGAGTACGTCGCCAAGCATCCACCCCCTCAACCCGAAGTCGTCGCCGACGCGCTTTTAGACCCCGCGCAAGTAGACGCTGACCTCTTGGCTGCCATCAACGGCTTAGAACCCTACGGACAAGGGCACCCTTCACCCCTCTTTGCGCTGACAGGTTCGCTCGATATGGCGCGAGGTGTGGGGCAGTCCGGCAAGCACCTGCAACTGCGTGTCGGCGGCGTTAAGGGCATCTCTTGGAACAAAGGGGAAGAGGCTCGAGAGTTAGCAGGTAAGCCTACAGTCAACGCAGTCGCTAGCTTACGCGAAAACGAGTGGCAAGGGCGCAAATCTGTGGAGTTCGTCGCTGAAGAGGTCCGCGTGGCTACGCCGCTCAGTTTTGGTGAGACAAGTCTTGATGAAGTGGAACCGTCTCGTATTCATAAGGGGACGCCAAACCGTGATGTGAACCGAAACCGTGAAGATTGGCAGCCCGGACAAGAGATACCCGCGCACCTCTTCCTCCGCACGCTGCCCTTGGAGCAAGACCGACCGCTCGACCTCTTGCGCCCGGTGGAAACGCTCGTCAATTCGGACGCGCACCTCTACTTCGTTCTTTCCGAAGTGGAACTGGTGAGGCTCGAGAACTTCCTCCCCCTCTTCCCCTCGGTCCTCGACTTGCGCCGCGCCTTTGTCGGCTTGCAGCGGCAGAACTGCATTCCCTTTGGCGGTAAAAAGGGCGAGCTGTGCCGCACCTGCTTGACGGAGTTAGAGCTTTTAGACGGTAAGGGGCGCGTGTTGGCAGGGCAAAAGCGCGACCCCTACAGTTCGGACACGCTGCTTAAAGGCTTGATGGAGCACTACAAGTTACAAACTTTTATCAACGCTTACCGCGCTTTAGATGAGGATTCGTTTGCGCGGACGGTGACGACGCTTTTTGGCAATTAAGCGTTGTCCGAACTTCTATAGGAACCTATACGGAGGTCATCGAGCAAACTGGGACATTCAGGCATCCAACCGAGTTCACGCTTCGCTTTTTCGCTCGACATCCAAAAGTTCAGTGAGAGCAGCAGCGCTAAGAATGGATTCCAGACCTCACCCGCTTCTGCTTGACTTAGACTTGCCGTTCCACCCACAGCCGCCGCATCTTTAACCGCTCCCGCCAGCGCTTTCGGTTGAACAGGATCACCCGCTGCAACGTTGTAGAGCGAGCCTGACGGAGCTTTCTCCAACGCGAGCATGTACAGTTCTGCGATGTCGTCCACGTGCGCCGCGCTGATTTTGTTCGTCCCTTCGCCGACGTAGTAAGCCGTACCCGTCTCTTTAGCTGTTTGAATCAGCATGGGCGGAAATTGACTCGAGCCCCTTCCGTAAACCAGAACCGGCAAACGTAAAACGACTGTGCGAAGGTCCGTCGCTGCTTTGAGATTAGCCTCGAGCCTCCCGCGCTTAGCCACAGCCCACGCCTCTTCATCTGGTAGCGGCATATCTTCATCGGCAGGAGCATCACCCGTATCGCCGAGCACGCCCGCCGCTGAGGTTGCGATGAGCGTTTTGCCCGACCCGTCAAGCGCCGTGAGGAGCGCGTCTAGCGCGTTTTGCTCGACTCGAACGCTTTCGAAAAAGTCACCTGCATGATTGAACGCCGTGTGGATGACTGCGTCTGCCCGTTTAGCGGCGTCAACGAGCGTGGTGGGTTCCTCTAATGTTCCGACCACCGCGTTGAGTCCTTGATGCTCGAGTTCTACTCTCTGCGCTTCACTGCGCACAAATCCGCTAACACTATGCCCATGCCCCCTTAGCTTCGCCGCCACCCTCTGACCGATGTAGCCCGTCGCGCCTGTAAGTAGAACGTTCATCTTGACCTCTCTCAATTAAACTTGGAGTTAGCTTTAGTTTTGTAGTAAAAAAATAGTCTTACTCGCTGCGATGTTCCAAGTTTTCCACCAACCTTTCGGTGCGCTCGATGTTTTCGTCCAGTTCGTCAACAAACGCCTGAAGTGCGCTGAGCTTTTGCGTCGCCCCTTGCCGATGCTCCCTGAGAATGTCCAGCACACGCTTTTTACCTCTAAGCCCCTGTGCGTCTTCAAAATAGAGGTCAATCACCTCGCCGATCTCCTCTAGCGAAAGCCCAAGCTGTTTCAAGAAGCTGATCTTATTGAGGCGTCTGACGGCGACCTCATCGTAGTGGCGATGACCTTTCCCTTCGCGCTGGGTTGGTCCCAACAGCTTCAACCGTTCGTAGTAGCGAATCGTTTCGGGTGGGGTATGGGTGCGCTCGGCAAGTTCGCCGATGCGCATGAGGTCAGGCATGAACACACTATACAAGTATGTAAACTTAAAGTCAACTTTAGATTTGTCTCTGTAGCTGTTGAGGCTCGAGTAATAAAGATAAGAGGTTGCAAAAGAAAGACCATAAGACATGCAAACCGCTGCAACATAGAATGAATGAGACGTAAGCGCAGAATGTCGCAAAAGACCCCATAAAGAGGTTCAAACCCCGACTTCGTGCCCTCCAATCGCTTTTTCCCACCTCTTAAATATGCCATAATGAAGCATGAGTGACACTGCCGTTAAGTCCGAACCCCCGTATAACTCGGCGTACAACGTAAACAGCGCTTCTGGCACGCCACCCCCTGCTGACCCCGACCTCTTGCGCAAAGTCGAGAACGAACTCAAGTGGAAAGTCGAGGGTGAGGTGCGCTTCGACGAAGCTGCGCGCATCCTCTGGGCAACGGACGCCAGCCCCTACGAAATTAAACCGCATGGCGTCGTGCTGCCGAAAACGGTTGAAGATGTCAAGCACGTCGTCGAAGTGGCAAATCAGTACGGCTTGCCTGTTTTGCCGCGCGGCGGCGGCACGAGCTTAGCGGGGCAGACGGTGGGTGAAGCCATCGTCATCGACTTTTCCAAGTACATGGACAAGGTCTTGGAGTACAACCCCGAGGAGCGCTGGGTCAAGGTGCAGCCGGGTGTGATTCGCGACAACCTCAACACGGCGATCGCCTCGGACAACTTGCAGTTCACGCCCGACGTGTCGACGACCTCGCGCTCGAACATCGGCGGCATGGTGGCGAACAACTCGGCGGGGACGAGGAGCATCAAGTACGGCAAGTCGGTGGACGCGACCATCGCGATGACGGTCATGCTCGCGGACGGGACGATCACGGAGATTAAAGAGGTCTCGGCGGACGAACTCGAGACCAAAAAGTCCTTAGACGGCGTCGAAGGTGACATCTACCGCACTGTCCATCACGTCGTGACCGAGCACAAAGACCTCATCAAAGAGCGTTTCCCCAAGGTGATGCGGCGCGTCGGCGGCTATAACTTGGACGAGTTCACCGAAGGTCAGCCCTTCAACCTCGCCAAGCTCGTCGCAGGCTCGGAAGGCACGCTCGCCATCATCTTGGACGTGACGATTCAGCTCGAGCCCAACCCCAAACACAAGTGCTTAGCGCTCCTGCATTTCGACTCGCTCGTCAACGCGCTCAGCGCGGTGCAACACATCAACAAACACAACCCGGCTGCGGTGGAAATCTTGGATGATCACCTCTTTGAGTTGGGCAAGCAAAACCCGGCGCTGAGACCGCTGTTGGGGTGGCTCGAGGGCGAGCCCGCCGCCGTCTTGATGGTGGAGTTCGACGGTCAGACCGAGGAGGAGATGCTGAAAGGCGTCGAGGGCTTAGAGGACGACCCCAACGTCAAAGACCTCGTCTACCACACCCACGTCGCTTACGGGCACGAGGAGCAGAAGAACGCTTGGGAGTTCCGCAAAGGCGGCTTAGGCATCTACGCCACCGTCAAGGGACGCCACAAGCCGACGCCTTTCATCGAGGACTCCTCCATCCCCGTCGAACACCTCGCTGACTACATCCCCGAGGTCTTGGCGGTCTGCGAGAAGTACGACGTGAAAGCGGTCATCTACGCGCACGCATCGGTGGGCGTCATCCACATCAGACCGCACTTAGACCTCAAGACGGACGAGGGCATCGAGACGTTCCAAAAGATCAGCGAAGAGACCTTCGAGTTGGTTAAAAAGTACGGCGGCTCCTGGTCCGGTGAACACGGCGACGGGCTCATCCGCTCGTATCAGAACAAAAACCTCTTCGGCGAGACCTTGTACGAGGACTTCCGCAACATCAAACGCGCCTTCGACCCGAACAACCTCATGAACCCTGGCAAAATTGTCGACGCGCCGCCGATGACGGAGAACCTGCGCTACGGCACGCCCTACAACGTGCAACAGGTAGATACGCACTTCGACTTCTCCTCGGACGGTGGTTTCATGGGCGCGATCGAAGCGTGCACGGGCGTCGGGCACTGCCGCAAGACCACCACGGGGACGATGTGCCCGTCGTTCATGGTCACGCGCGACGAGGACCACTCCACGCGCGGACGCGCCAACTTGTTGCGCGACGCGATGAACGGGCGGCTTTCGGGCGGTCTGGCAAGTCAAGAGGTCTACGACGCTTTGGACCTCTGTTTGAGCTGTAAAGCCTGCAAGTCAGAGTGCCCGAGCCAGGTGGACATGGCAAAGATCAAGTACGAGTTTTTGCAGCATTACTACGACGAGCACGGCACACCCGTCGCGGCGCGAGCGTTGGGTAACGCTGCGACGGTTGCGCCGATCGGACGCGCCCTAGCGCCCATTGCCAACGCGATGCTGCCCCTCAAGCCGGTGCGTTGGTTGGCGGAGAAAACGGTGGGCGTGGACAAGCGCCGCGTGATGCCCGAGTACGCACACGAATCCTTTCACCAGTGGGTCAAGCGGAACCGGAACGGGTTATCCGAGGCGGCGAAAAATTTAGAGGGCGAAGAGAGACCTACCGTCGCGCTCTTCGCCGACACCTGGACGATGTATAACGAGCCCGAAGTCGGCGTGGCGGCGACAAAAGTTTTAGAAACGCTTGGCTATAACGTCGAGCACGTGAGCTACGGCTGCTGCGGACGCCCACAACTCTCCAAGGGGCTCTTGCGCGACGCGAAGAAGTTAGCGAAGAAGAACGTGGCGGCGCTTAGACCTTACGTGGATAGAGATGTACCCGTCGTCGGCTTAGAGCCTTCGTGCGTCACGGCGTTTAGCGACGACTACCGCGACCTCATTCCGGGTGAAGATACCGACGCGGTTGGCGATAATGTCAAGATGTTGGATGAATTCTTGGCGAAAGAGTGGACAAAGGGCAAGCTCGAGCCCCAGAAAGCCTTTCACAAAAACGGCACGCCCATCATGCTGCACGCCCACTGCCAGCAAAAGGCGGTCATCGGCTCGAGTGCCAGCAAGTCTGTCTTAGAGTGGCTCTCTGAGAATGTGCACGAGGTGGACTCAGGCTGCTGCGGCATGGCGGGCTCGTTCGGCTACAACCACTTTGACGTATCCATGCAAATCGGCGAGCAGCGGCTCTTCCCGGCGGTGCGCCATCACGAGGGCGAGGTGGCGGCGTGCGGGTTCAGTTGTCGGCATCAGATTAAAGACGGGACGGGTAAGCGCTCGAAGCACATCGCGGAGTTGATGGCAGAAGCGTTAGAGGAGCAGCCGCAAGAGGCGGCAGATTGACCTCAGTTCGCCTTGAACCGTCCTTAGAAACAGGATCATTTGGGTAAAAGAAAGCCTCTTCAGTGTGGTGCTGAAGAGGCTTTCTTAGTCGCTGTTAAAACGTTAAGCTTGCGGGATCACTGGGTCAAAAAGGATGACCGCTTCACCCTCTAAGACTTTTTCGCCATTCTGGTTCGTACAGACGGTCTCTAAGGTGAAAATAGGCTTACCTTCTTTGACGCTCACCACCGTCGCTGTCGCCGTAATCTCGTCGCCGATGGTGACAGGCGCGCGGAACTTCAGCGTTTGCGAGAGGTACACAGCGCCCGGTCCGGGAAGCTTCGTCCCTAAAACTGCCGAGATAAAGCCTGCCGAGAGCATTCCGTGGGCGATGCGCTCGCCGAAGCGGGTCTGCGCAGCGTAGGCGTCGTCTAGGTGAACGGGGTTTCTGTCGCCAGAGACTTCCGCAAACGCCACCACGTCGTCATCGGTAACGGTTTTGGTCAGAGAGGCAGACGCACCTAGCTCGAGCTTGACCGGGTCCACGAGCATCTGCGAGCCGAACGTGTCGAGGTGCTCGGGCGCTTTAGGCATGGCGGGGTAAAACGCCCGCTGCGCGTCCAGTGCGGACTGCGTGGACTGCTGAATGAAGCGCATGTTGCTCTCGCTCGCACCCTGCGCAAAGGCGAACCAATTCTCCCACCACTGCCGCTGCGCTTCTGCCATAACACCGAAGAAGTTGCTCTTGTCTGTTTTCAACATGAAGTAGGCTCCAATCGTTATGTCAGTGTATACGGAAGCCTATCATACACATGTGATGTAGCGCGCAAAAAGTAGTACAACAGTATTCATTTTCACTTCATGAGAGTGCAAAAATGAGAGTTGTAGAGGCAAAAGCACCGTCTACGAGGCAAGTCTGTACTCAGTACACACGTACTTAAAGTGGTTCCGCGAGATACTGAGATAGATGAGCGCAGATTTCAGCTCGCAGAGCTTGAGAACGGAACCTCATTCCCGAACGTGCGTGCTAAACAATGTTTTATGCCGTGAGAGTGCTTCAAATCAGACGATACCTGCTATTGCATACTATTCGCCGTACGGCACCCAAATATTCTTGACTTGCACCGCCCGGCGCAAGAATTCGGAACCTTCGCCCTGAGTCGCGTCCGACCAGTTCCGCTTTTTGCCGTTATTGCTCCAGGTCTGTTTGAGGTTGCCCGCCGAGGCTCTTTCGACCTCTTCGCCGCCCGCCGCCGAGCCCACGTACCAAAGCCCCGCCACCTCATCATGCTCCGCTAACGTCTTTGCGAGCGCGTCCCGCTCACCTGTGACGATGTTGATAACACCGCCGGGCACGTCCGAGGTATCCAAAACTTGGTAGAGGTCCGTAGCGGCGAGCGGGTAGCGCGGTGAGGGAACGACGACGACGCGGTTGCCCATCGCGACGGCTGGGATGACTAAAGAGATAAAGGCTAAAAGGGGCGCTTCGTCGGGGCAGAGGACGCCTAGGATGCCTAGAGGCTCGTTCATCGCCAGCGTGACGTTGCGCGCGGGTACACCGTGAACCGCGCCGTCATATTTATCCGCCCACGCCGCGTAGGTGAAGATGCGCTGAATAGATATTTCGACCTCTTGCGCCGCGCCTTTGCGCCTTTCGCCCGTTATCGCGCCCAGTCGCGCTTCGAACTCTGGGGCGCGCGCTGCTAGATTCTCCGCCAAGTAGTAAAGGACTTGAGCGCGGTTGTGCGCCGTGGCTCTGCTCCATCCTGAGGCTTTGCGCGCCGCCTCCACCGCATTACGAACGTCCTTGCGATTGCCTTGCCCGACCTCTGCTAAAAGCGAGCCGTCCGCGCCTAAAACCGGGTAACTATAGCCCGAATCAGGCCGCGACTGCTTGCCGCCGATGTACATCTTCGCGGTACGGTCAATACTGGGTAAACCGAAGTTGGTGGAGCCGCCCAGAGGTTTTTCTTCTAACTTCTCACTTCTAACTTCCGACTCCTTGTAAAGAGGCAACTTCTTCTCCCAACTCGGCACAACGTACTCAAAAAGCCCCTCTTTCCCTCCTTCACGCCCAAAGCCGCTCTCGCGGTAGCCGCCGAAGCCCGCCGCCGCGTCGAACTGATTCGTGCAGTTCACCCACACCACGCCCGCTTTGATCTTCGGCGCAACGTCCAATGCGAGGTTGAGGTTCTCCGTCCAGACCGACGCCGCTAAGCCGTAGCGCGTGTTGTTGGCGAGTTCGACCGCTTCGGCAGGCGTGCGAAAGGACATTTGAGCGATGACGGGTCCGAAGATTTCGACTTGGGCGAGCGCTGAAGCGGGCTCGACATCGGTAAAGAGCGTCGGCGGATAGAAATATCCCTCTTGCGGCACCGCCCAGGAGGGTTGATGACAGGTTGTCCCTTCCGCCTTACCCTGCTCGACAAGCTGCTCAATCTTTTGCAGTTGCACCGGCGCAATAATCGCGCCCATGTCTACCGCTTTATCCAAGGGATCGCCGACGCGCAGGGTCTCGAGCCGCGCTTTCAACTTTTCCGTAAGTTTATCCGCTACGCTTTCCTGCACGAGCAGGCGAGAGCCCGCACAACACACTTGTCCTTGGTTGAACCAAATCGCGTCCACGACGCCTTCGACAGCGCTGTCTAAGTCGGCATCATCGAACACGACAAAAGGAGATTTGCCGCCTAGCTCGAGGCTTAACTTCTTCCCACTCCCCGCCGTCTTCTCGCGGATGATGCGCCCGACTTCGGTGGAGCCGGTAAAGGCAATCTTATCCACATCCGTGTGTCCGACAATCAGCTCGCCCGTCGCCCCATCCCCCGTGACGATGTTGACGACGCCCGGCGGCAAGCCGACCTCTTGGCACACTTCAGCAAACAGCAGCGCCGTGAGCGGCGTGAATTCGGCAGGTTTGAGGACGACGGTGTTGCCCATCGCCAATGCAGGTGCAACTTTCCAGGAAAGCATCAAAAGCGGAAAGTTCCAAGGAATAATCTGCCCGCAGACGCCTACGGGCTCGTATCCTGGCAGTTCAGCTTCCATAAGCTGCGCCCAGCCCGCGTGGTGGTAGAAGTGACGTGCCACGAGAGGTATGTCGATATCCCTCGTCTCCCGAAGCGGCTTGCCGTTATCCAGCGTTTCCAACACGGAGAAGAGCCTCGAGTGTTTCTGCACCTGCCGCGCAATGGCATACAAATACCTTGCCCGCGCATGACCCGAGAGCTTCGCCCACTCGCCCTGCGCCTTTCGCGCCGCCTTGACCGCCGCGTCCACGTCCTTCTCGCCCGCCTGTGCGACGCTCGCAATCACCTCAGCGTTCGCCGGGTTCACCGTGTCGAAGCGCCCGCCCGAGCGCGGCTTGACGAACTTGCCGCCGATGAAGAGGTCGAAGGCGCGCTTAAAGCGCTCTAACCAAGCGTTCGCCGTGTCGCTGCTTTCGGGTGCGGGTCCGTAGTCCATCGTGTCGAAGATTTCCTTTACTGTCGCGTTCGTTGTCATGGTTGACCTTTCTGCCATTCGTCCTTGAGGAGACCGTAAACGAGGTAGTCCGTCAGTCCGTCTTTGGTGTAGCCCATCTGCCGCAGGGTACCCTCGAGCGTAAAACCCAAACGTTCGGGAATTGCCTTACTCTTCGTATTTTTCTCCGAACAGCGTATCTCGATGCGGTTGAGGTCGCGCTCTTCGAAGAGGTATGCGCATAGGTAGCGGCATACCTTCGTTGCGATACCGCGCCCTTCAAAATCTACACCGAGCCAGTAGCCAATTTCAGCGAAACGGAAAACCGACGAGATGTGTTGAGCACCGATAGCACCAACTAACTCACCGCTAAACCAAACTCCCAATTGGAAGCTGTCACCTTTAGCGAACTGCTCTAATGCCTCTCGGATATCCTTCTTAGTGTCCTCTACAGTTTCTGTTTTCTCCATGTCGTGAAACCAGGCGCTGAGGTGCTCGCGGTTCTTATCAACGAGGTTGAAAAGTGCTTTGGCGTGACGCAATTCTAAAAGCCTAAGCTCCAACCCCTCGTCAACTTGAGCGCTGAACATCCGCCAACCTCTTCAAAAATACGTAGCCCGTACGCTCATAGACTTCACGCTCGTAAAAACGGTGTGCATCTTCGCGAGGAAAGCTGGAACTGAGGGCGACGGCTTCGCAATCCTCTTCTCGAGCTAAGTCGTGGATATGCTCAAGCATCCTCTTTCCATACCCTTGCGAGCGGTACTTTTCCGCTGTCACCAAGTCATAGACGAAGAGGTGACGACCCCAGTAGAGGTTGAGGTCGAAGGTGACGCCTGCTAAAACGGCGATGTTTCCGTAAACTTTGAGCGCGAGGAGTCGGTAGCCTCGAGCCCTCATTTCTTTAACCCGCGCTAGGTAGACCTCTTTGGTCAGGTAGGGCCTGAGCTGGCGCATGACCTCATAAGATGCTGCGAAGTCCGTTTCGGGAAGCTCGAGAATCTTCATTTGCTCAGCGCGTTCTGTCACGGCGTTTCCCAATTCTCGAGCCTCAGCTCCTCCACCCGCTCAAAGTGCTTGGTGTTGCGCGTGACGAGTACAGCGTCGTTGGCGAGGGCGATACCTGCGATGAGGATGTCGGCGTCTTCCAAGGGTGTTCCTTTGCGGCGGAGGTCTCCATAGATGTCAGCCGAAATATCTAACGCCAAGCGGTCAAGGTCGAGTACCGCTGCTTGCTGTAAAAGCGCTTCGAAGAGCATCTTCTTCCGAGTTGCTTCTAGCTTGAGACCGCGCCGCGTTTCAAAATAGCTGAGCGCGTTGAGCGTCACATTGTGTCCTTGCGCTACACGCTGCTCCAATTCGTCTATAACCTTTTGCTCACTACGTAAGAGGGCGGCAATGACGTTGGTATCGAGTGTGTATATCAACCCTCTTCGTCCGGTTCTAGCTCAAGTGTACGTCCACCGAAGAGGGGACGGCGGCGGGCGTGCTTCTCGAACTCAGCGTATTCTTCGGGGTCAGAGAGCAAGCCGTAAATACCACGCCAAGCCGCCAAGCGGCGCTCTATCTCTTCGGGCGAGGGTTTGGTGATTTCGTCTAGCCGGGTTTCTAAGGCTTGCAGTTTGCCCTCATCTAACCTCTCGATACGTTTGATTATACGCTCTTTTATCGTCATTTTTCACCTCACATTCTCCAAACTCATGCCAAAGGATGCCGAAACGACGCCGAATAACGCCCCGTAACATAGTGCTCCAACTGCCGCTCGATGTCCCCTAAGAGGCTCGAGGCTCCGAAGCGAAACAGCTCGGGCTCCAGCCAGTCGCGCCCCAACTCCTCTTTCATCAGCGTGAGCCATAAAAGCGCCTCTTTCGCCGTGCGGATGCCGCCCGCAGGTTTGAAGCCGATTTTGTAGCCTGTCCGCTCCAAGTAGTCGCGAATGGAGCGAACCATCACGAGGCTCACGGGCAACGTCGCGTTCTCGCTCTCCTTACCGGTAGAGGTCTTCACGAAGTCCGCGCCCGCCATCATCGCTACCATTGACGCTTTGTAGACGTTTCTGAGCGTGCCGAGTTCGCCCGTCGCCAAAATCGCTTTCATGTGCGCCTCGCCGCAGGCTTCGCGGAAGGTGGTCACTTCGTCGAACAGGGCTTCCCAGTTGCCTGTTAAAACGTGCGCGCGGGTGATGACGATGTCGATTTCGCTCGCGCCTGCGTCTCTCGAGGCGTGAATTTCCGCGACACGCTGTGGGGAGGGGGAGAGCCCCGCCGGGAAACCCGTCGAGACGGCGGCGACGGGGACGTTGGAGCCTTTTAGCGCCTCTACAGCCGTCGGCACCATCGCGTGGTAGACGCAGACCGCGCCCGTGGTGAGCCCTAAATCGGCAACGCCGAGTTCGTCCAAAAGGTCTTGCCGCACAGGTTGCCGCGCCTTGGCGCAGAGCCGCTTGACCTTGCCCGGCGTGTCGTCGCCTGCTAAAGTCGTGAGGTCGATGCAGCTTATCGCCTTGAGGAGCCAGGCGGCTTGCCACTCCTTTTTGATGCTGCGTCGTCCTGCTAAAGTAGACGCGCGGCGCTCTACCGCACTTCTATTCACCTGCACGTTTCTGAGCCAATCCAGTTGCAATCCTGTCCCTGGATTTCGCTCCTGATGCTGCGTCGTCACTCGTTCTTCTTGCGGTAACTCTTGAATCGCCATAACACGCTCCGTTGATTTAGTTGCGTTTTCGCTCAATCCTGACGTTTAGTGTAGCGCACCTTGCAGGTAGCATCTGGTCACAGACGCTCTGGTGCAAGTTCGCCCCGCAAAAGTCCTTAGCGGTGAGCCTTTAGCTAAAAGCTAATCGCTGACGGCTAGGAATATAGCAATTAACGTAAGTACTGAGTTTGAATCACGCTTACGAAGTTTTGCCTCCGGCAAAAGTATCATCACAACTAAGTGCGTGCTAGAGCGTGCGCTCTCCTCTCAGATTGGCTCAAACCAAATGATACTTGCTATAGGTGATAATAACGCTATGGCTGACACCGCTCCACTCGTCCATTTTGTTAGAACCCCTCTCGGCATCGTCGTCGTGACACTGGATAGGCAGGGCATAGGTCTCGGTGAGCGCGGCGGTTTCGAGGCGCGGTGGGCGTCTCAAGAGGTCAATGAACAAGAGGTCTTGGGGCTCGAGTCCTACCGCCGCGTCGTCAAGGCGCACCTTAAAGAGGTCTATTTAGAGGAGGAGAAACGCGAGCCGCCTGGTATCACGCTCAACCTGGCGAGCCATCAGCTTATTGACGACCTAGTGGGCTGGACGAAGCTCAATGCGCGCCCCACGCTTTAGGCCTCCTGAGGCTCAATCTCTTTCGCTCTCTTCTCTCTGGCTTTTTGCTTCGCCCTCGCTCTGGCTCTGGCTTTGGTGTCCATGTGTTTGAAGGACCTCGAGCCGTAGCGTTCCGCGTACGCCCGGCAAAACGCCGCCCCGAAAAAGAAAATCTGCGCCGAGAAATACACCCATAAAAGGAATATGACGAGTGACCCTGCCGCCCCGTACGCCGACGCCACCACGCTCCGGCTCAGATAGATGCCGATGAGCCACTTGCCCGCCGAGAAAAGAATCGCTGTAATCACCGCGCCCAGCCACGTGTCCCACCAAGACACCTGCGCCGAAGGAAGGTACTTATACAGGAGCGAAAAGAGCAGCGACACGATGGTGATACTCACGAGGATGTCAAAGGCGCTCACGAAGGGCGCGGCGATACCGAGCTGATCGCTTAAAAAACTGCTGAACGCAGTTGCGCCTGTGCTGAGCACGAGCGACACGAGTAGCAAAAAGCCGATGCCCGCGACCATCGCCAGCGCGATGAGGCGGTTTTTGATGAGGTGCACCACCCCCTCCCGAAAGGCGTCGGGCCCTTTAACTTCCCAAATCGTGTTCATGGCGGCGCGAAGCTCGTTAAAGACGATAGACGCGCCGAAGAGGAGCGCCCCAAGTCCTATAAGTGAGGGTAGAATTGCGTCGCTAGCGCTATAGGCGTCGAAGGCGTTTCTAAAGAGGGTGCGCAAGAGCGACGCGACCTGAACGTTACTTTCACCTACCAAAAGCTGCACCTGGTCGATGATGCGCTCTTGCACGTCCATTTGAGAAAAAAATACGCCCGCGACGCTGACCGCCACGATAAGGAGCGGCGCGAGCGAAAGCACCGTGTAAAACGCCAACGCCGCACCTAAGCGCGGCGCGTTATGCGCCTGCCACACCTGCACCGCTTGGCTAAAGAGCTTAAACGTCGCCTTGAACATCCTTAGAGCATCATACCCTGATTATTGCGCCGCAGATAATACGTCCGACTGATTCGCTACGTTAGCGAATCAATCCGAGTGTAGCGAGTGGGAACAGAAATACGGATGGAGCGGTACGGACTATCACCGAAGCTTCTTCTCGGTGATATGGAATTAAGCGGAATCCGTATGACGTGAGAAAAGCTGCCCTGTTAAGAGCAGCATTCGCAGATGATAGCAGGTATCATCTGGTTTGAGTGCACGAAGTACGCCGTTAGGCACGCTCACACTGTAAATAGTACTGTCCAACACGCACATTTTAAGATGATACTTGCGCTTTTCTGTCTCAGTATGTTGTGGAACTGCTGTGAGTAGTGGTTCTAAGTCGAATGCCGCCGTGTGCTTCTTCTACCGTTTCCGTGTAATAACAAGGGGTTGAAACCCCTTGCTTTGACACCACTGTCATTCCAGATAGAGCCACTACCCGCATACGAAGCTAAATTTTTAGAGGCTGCGCACGAACTCGTCTACCTCTTGCTCTGCTTTCTCGCGGGAGTAACCGTACTTCTCCTGCACCTTGCCGATGAGTTCCTCACGGTCCCCCTCCATGCGCTCGACTTCGTCGCCCGTGAGTTCGCCCCACTTGGACTGGACGCGCCCTTTAGCCCGCTTGAGCTTGCCCTGCATCTCGTCGTCGTTCATAAGCTCCTCCTTCTGAATTCCTCAACGCTGTGACGCCCTAATCTACCGCGTCATAACGGTAGCCCGTGAGGACTATTTCACCTTATTACGCTCGGCGAATAAAGCGTACTAAGAGTAGAATCACGGCGATGACGAGCAAGAGGTAGACTAAGTTGCCTAAAAACTGCGTGCCCAAAAGGTCAACCAAAAACAAGACGACTAGGATAACGGCGATGATCTCGAGTATTCTCATAAGCTCCCCTTTTGCGCCTATAAAACGCTAAGCGTAGCCTGATGGATGCCCGAACGAATGAAAGTAAGCTGGTAGTCTTTTGTAAACCTCGAGCCTCTCAGCCAACCTCGCCTTTAGACACGTTAAGATAGACGCTATGACCCTAAAAGGTGAGGGCAAAGGTCCGCTCCCCCCGCTCCTAACGCAATACGTCGAACTGCGCGAACGCTACCCGGATTATCTCGTCCTCTTTCAAGTCGGCGACTTTTACGAGACGTTCGGCGAAGACGCGGAGCGCTTAGCCCGCGCCATCGGCATCACCCTGACGCATAAAACGAGCAAAGATTTCACCACGCCGATGGCAGGAATCCCGCTGCGAAGCGCGGACACGTACATCGAGCGGCTCTTGAATCAGCGCATCTGCGTCGCCGTCGCTGACCAAGTCGAAAACCCTGCCACTGCCGACGGGCTCGTCAAACGCGACATCACGCAGCTCATCACGCCGGGAACCGTCACAGATGAAAAGCTCTTACGTCCTGACGCCAACTACCTCGCCGCTGTTGCCACAGGCGAAGGCTACGGTCTGGCACTTTTAGATATCACCACAGGCGAGTTTCGCGGCACGCAGGTTTACGCCAAGAGCAGCCTTTTCGACGAACTCAGGCGCTACCGCCCCGCCGAGGTTTTGCTCGCGCCTGAACTCTACGCGCACGTTGACTTTCGCGAGACCTTTAGCGAACGCTTCTCAGTGATGGTGACGAGGGGGCGTTTCGACTTGGACGAAGCAGAGAGGTCACTAGAGGAGCAGTTCAGCGCCCTGCCGACAGGAACGGACAGCGACGCCCTCATCCGCGCAGCGGGCGCGGTGCTTTCCTACGCGCTCACGACGCAGCAAGGTTGCTTACCGCAAGTCGCGCGGTTCGTGCGCTACGACCCGAGCGCCTACATGCAAATTGGCGAGGTGGCGCTCGCTACCTTGGAAGTTTTCGGCACGTTTAGCGAAGCACAAGAGAAGCGAACTCTACTCAGTATCTTGGACAAGACGCGCACCGCACCGGGGCGGCGGCTCTTACGGGCGTGGTTGCGGCATCCGCTGTTGGATAAGGAACTTTTAGAGCACCGCCTCGACGCCGTGCAAGCCTTGGTCAAAGATTCCGTGCTGCGCCGCGAGATTCGCAAGAGTCTCTACAAGATGCACGACTTGGAGCGGTTGGCCTCGAGACTCGCCGCAGGCCGCGCTAGTGCCAGGGACCTCTGCGCCTTAGCGAGAAGTCTCAGCTTAGTCCCCGAACTCCACAAGCACCTCTCCGGACGCTCCGAAGAGGCGCTACAAACTCTCAAAGAACGCATGGGCGAACTCGGTAACGTGCAAGCGCAGATTGACGCCGCCTTAGTCGATGACCCGCCCCTTAAAATTACCGAAGGCGGACTTATCCAGAGCGGCTTCGACAGCGAGCTGGATGATTTGCGCAGCAAAGCGGAGGCGGGGCGAGCGTGGATTGCTGAGTTGGAGGTTCAAGAAAGGCGAGAGACAGGAATCCCTACGCTCAAGGTGGGCTTCAACGGGGTGTTTGGATATTACCTCGAGGTCACGCGCCCCTACGTCGAGCAAGTCCCCGAGAGCTACCGCGCCGTGCAAACCTTAAAAGACCGCCAACGCTACACCCGGAGCGACTTGCGCGAGAAAGAGCGTGAAATCTTACGCGCAGAAGACAGCGCTCAGCGGCGCGAATACTTGGTCTTCGACGAACTGCGCAGCAGCCTCCTTCCACACAGCGAGGCGGTGAGAGAACTCGGCGGCGTCTTAGCTGAACTCGACGTGTACAGCTCGCTCGCGGAGGCGGCGGCGCAAGGTCAATTTTGCCGACCTGAGTTTTCAGACTCAACGTTTCAAATCGAAGGGGGACGCCACCCCGTCGTGGAGCAGTTTCACCCCTTCATCGCCAACGACTTAGACCTCTCGCCGCAAGCCCGCCTCGTCATCTTGACGGGTCCCAACATGAGCGGCAAATCCACCTATCTGCGCCAGAACGCCCTCATCGTCCTACTCGCTCAAATCGGCTCTTTCGTCCCGGCGGAACGCGCCGTGCTCCCCCTCTTCGAGCGCATCTACACGCGCATCGGCGCGTCGGATGACATCGCGGGCGGGCGCAGCACCTTTATGGTGGAGATGGACGAACTCGCGTGTATCTTGCAAAACGCGACGCCTAAAAGCCTCATTCTATTAGACGAAATCGGACGCGGGACGAGCACGTTTGACGGTCTTGCGTTAGCGTGGGCAGCGTCGGAATATCTGCACGAACGCACAGAATCTTACGTGCTTTTTGCGACGCATTATTTTGAACTCACCGGGCTCGCCAATAAACTGCCGGCTGCGCGCAACCAGCATGTCGCGGCGAAAGAGGAAGCAGGGGCGCTCACTTTTTATCACCAGGTTTTACCCGGTCCGGCGAGCAAAGCGTACGGCTTAGAGGTCGCAAAGCTCGCCGGGGTTCCCGCCAAGGTCTTGGAGCGGGCGCACGCGGTGTTAGCGGGGCTCGAGTCGAGCCGAGGCAACACCTCGCAAGAGGTCGTCGAGACGCTTTTAGAGCAAGATTTGAGCCGCTTATCTCCTCTGGACGCTTTAACCTTGCTGCATAGGTTGCAGGAGAAGGCGAGGGGTCTGGTTGCCGATGAATGACCCCAAACCACGTCGGCGCACCTCTCTGCGGCTACCGAGTTACAATTATAGTCAGGCGGGCGCGTATTTCGTGACGGTGGTTGTAAAGGGTAGAGAACCTGTCTTTGGCAAAATCGTAGATGAAGAGGTTGAGTTAAGTAAATATGGAGAGATTGTCGAAAACGCTTGGCTGGATTTACCGAATCATCACGAACATGTCTCTTTAGACGAATTTATCATCATGGCTGACCACCTTCACGGCGTCGTATTTCTGCACGATACGGAGGCAAACGGCGTAGGGGCGATTCACGAATCGCCCCTACGGACGCGCCGGACTATGCTTCTGCCAAAATTGATGGAGCGTTTTAAGATGGTGAGCGCGAAGCAAATCAACAAGCAGCGCAGCACGCCCGGCACTCCTTTGTGGCAACGCGGCTACTTCGATCACGTCATTCGTAACGAGGACGACCTCAACCGGACTCGTGCTTACATCCGCACCAACCCGCTACACTGGACGCTTCAGGGCGCACCGGGTAAAAGCGCATGATTCGCAAACTCCCTGCCGACGTTATTCGTGAAATTGCAGCGGGTGAGGTGATTAGCGCTCCGGTGGATGTGCTTAAAGAGCTGCTGGAAAATGCGCTAGACGCAGGAGCGACGCGATTAGAAGTCACCTTAGATAGCGGCGGGATAGAGCAAATCAAAGTCAGGGACAACGGCGCAGGGATTCCCGAAGTGGAACTCCCTTTAGCCGTCGAAGCGCACAGCACGTCGAAACTCGAGTCTCTTCAAGGTATCTCGACTTTAGGCTTTCGCGGCGAAGGACTCTACGCGGTAAGAAACGCGGCGCACCTCAGCCTCACGAGTCGCCCGACGGATCAACTCGGCGGCGCAACCCTGACCGCTGAAGGCGACGCGGTGAGCCAGCGCGCGCACCCCGCACCGAGCGGGACCTCTGCCGAAGTCACGAACCTCTTCGCGCACCTCCCTGCTCGCCGCCGCGCTTTGGAGCCGCCTGCGACCGAGGGCAAAAAAGCCGCCCTGCTCCTCAGCCGCTACCTCCTGCATCACCCCGACCTCACGCTCAAGCTTTTCACGGACGACGAAGAACGCTGGACGTATGCAGGCGGAACTTTCACAGAAGCTGTCAAGTTCTTGTGGGGTCCGGTGACGGCGAACCGGCTCTTAGAGCTAAACGCAGAGCAATCTTCGTACACCTTACGCGGTCTTCTCTCTCGTCCCGAGCTGACCCGCCCGCGCCGAGATAGGCTTCTCCTGGCGGTAAATGGGCGTCCCGTCGAGTGGACGGACGACCTCTTAAAAGCCGTGATGAACGCCTACCGCGAACTCTTGCCGAGCGGTCACTATCCGGTGGGAATCTTGAACCTGACGCTTCCCGCCGAAGAGGTCTTAGTCAACACCTCACCGGACAAGAGTCGCGTGCGCTTTTTGCAGCGTGAAAAAGTTGCAGCGTTTATGCAGGGGGCGGTAGAGGCGTCTCTCAGCGCCCATCCGCTCGCACCCGCTTTACCCGACCTAAGCCCAGTCCAAGGCGTCAGCGCCGCGCCGCGTCACGCTTTCCCTGAGCTTCGCTACGTCGGCGCGTACTTAGAGCTTTACCTCTTGGCGGAGGCGGCCGGGCAGCTCTGGGTCATCGACCAGCACGCGGCGCACGAGCGAATTTTGTTCGAGGAACTTGCAGAACGTTACCGCCGTGAAGCGCCCGTGGAACTGACCTCTCCCGAGCTTTTACCGCTTACCCCTGAAGATGAGGCGCGGTATCTGGAGCGGCGGGATGCGTTGGCGGAAATAGGGCTCGTGTTAGAGCCCTTCGGCAGCGGCAGATGGCGACTGCGCACCGTTCCTGCGTTTTTAGTCGGTCATCCTGAGCTTTACGGGGGTGTGGTGGTAGACGCTTTAGGAAGAGGGAGCGCAGGCGAGGCGTGGCGCAAGGTGTTAGGGCGCTTGGCGTGTCTGCCTGCGGTAAAAGCAGGGCATAGGCTCGAGCACGCCCAAGCACAAACCCTCCTCGACGCCTTAGGGAAGTGCGAAACCCCCTGGGCGTGTCCTCACGGTAGACCCACCGCGCTCGTCCTAAGCGAGTTAGAACTCGCGCGGCGCTTCGGGCGGCGCGGCGTAAGGGCGACTGAGAAGGTCAGCGCTACGCAGAAAGTTTGACGCTCGCGCGCTTACTCAGCGATGCCTTCTTGTTCTTTCGTCAAATCTGGCGCAGATTCTAAAAATGCCCGCCGCGCGGCGTGAGCGACGCGCCGCGTCGTGAGTACATCCGACGTGCAGCCGATAGCGCCGCCGACGAGCGGAATCCGGCGCAGCACCACCTGAGACGCGCCTTTTAGCGCCTGTTCGGTAGCGACGCGGACGCCGCGCTCCGCCACCTTCGTCGCGACGCGCTTAGCGATGCCTTCGATTTCGTCGCGCTCTCTCGTCGCCTTGCTGTCCCCTAGCAAACAGCGCACGCTCATCTCGCGCACCGCGCTGCTGCGAGCGTCGAAGCCGCCCAGGGTCGCAAGTGCGGCGCACATGTGGAGCTGTAAAAAAGCGATGCCGACAATGTTAGTGGGAAGCGTCACGGGCGTAGCCGCGAGACCGGGCACGCCGCAGACAAAGCCTGTCGTGCCACATAGTGAGAGGTAGAATTCGATGATCTGATCCGCGACTTCAGAGCGGCTTTTCGAATCGTCTTCGAAGCGCGCCGCCACTGCGACGGGCGTACCGATAAGGGGCCACTCGCGAACCGTTTGCGTATAAAGCGGTTTCAAAAGTGCTGCATTCAGTGTGCTCATAAACTAACTTACCACGCCTCAGCTTGGAACACCGTTCCTAAGTTATTATTCAGGAACAAAGTTTACTTCAAAGACTTTGGGCCAGAGCTTGCCCGTGATGAAAAAAGTTTCCGCTTCGGGGTCGTAGGCGATACCGTTAAGCACGCCGCCCGCCTCTAACTCCGCCCGCTCCTCTGCGCTCAGCAGCTCTGAAGCGTCGATGATCGCCGTAACCTGCCCGCTCGCCTTGTCGATCCTCACGATGTCGTTCGTTTGCCACACGTTGGCGTAGATAGAACTCTCTACGCACTCGAGTTCATTGAGCCGCACCACGGGCGCACCCCGCAGCCGCACCGCAACCTCTTCCTCGAGTTCAAACGTCTCCGGGTCACGCTTGTCGATCGTCGCGCTGCCATCGCTCATGTAGAGGCTCTCGCCGTCATAGCAGAGCCCCCAGCCTTCGCCCGTGTAGTTGAACGTCCCCGTTTGCTCAAAGTCGAGGGTGTAGACGAACGCCTCGCCCGCTTCCCAGGTGAGTTGGATGAGCCTGTCGTCCACGAGCGCCAATCCTTCGGCAAAGTAAGGTTGAGGAATGTTAATTTGCTCTAAAACTTCGCCCGTTTCCGGCTCGACCTTACGTAATGAGGAGCGTCCGCGCAAGCCCGTGCTCTCAAAGAAGAGGTCATCGTGGAATAAGAGCCCTTGCGTAAACGCATCTGAGTCGTGCGGGTAAGAGCCCAAGACTTGGGGCTCGAGTCGCGCCACTTCCGTAGGCGGCGGCGTAGGCGAATCTTCAGAAGAGGTCGATTCTTCTTGGGCGCTGCACGACGCGCCTACCAATACAAGGCTCAAAAAGAGCAGCCCGAAAGAACGTTTCATCGTTCTATTATAGTCGTTCTAAAGGCGATGAGCTTGTGCGCCGTCAAAATGTAAACGCAGCCTAAGTCGGGCGAGACTTCGGCGCGAGTCTCCGCCGCGGCAAAGGCTGCATCTACGTAAGCCGTACCAAAGACTTCGGAGGGCACAGCTTTTCGTCTTGTATCGAGGTCACGTAACCTGAGGCTAGGCTTCGAATATCGCGCCGTTACCCTGCTAGCTACTCCGCCAAAGTTGACCGTCGGAACCGCCACTTAAAAGTACTCTTCGCGACCTCTTTCGCGTGACTTGCTTTTGCGACGTTTGAGCAGCGCCCAGCAAAAGAACGCCCTTTGGCACACGTTGCTTTTTATACTGAACTGTAGCGCTGCCGCAGGTGACGCCGTAAATACTGCATACCTTGCACTTTTTTTAGGACCTTCCTGCTACCGTAAGATCATGGCTAAACTCCCGCTCTTCCCCCTACCCGAGACGGTGGTCTTCCCCGGAATGACGCTGCCGCTCTACATCTTCGAGGAGCGCTACAAGCGGATGGTCAAAGACTGCGTCGAGAACAACCAGCAGCGGCTCGTCATCGTGCTCGCCAAGCAGACGTCCTTGTTTGAGCTTAGCGACTCGCTGGACGACGCTATCTTACCCGTGACGTACGACATCGGCACCTACGTCGATATCTTGTCGGTCTCGGAAAACCCCGACGGGAGCTACAACATCTTGACGCACGGGCAAGAGCGCTGCCGCGTCGAACTCGCGGACCAGCTCGCCGTGACCGAAGCGGACGGCTCGACGCGCTACCTCTACTACAGCGAGGACAAGCCCGAGGCGTTGAGGCGCGACGACCCCAACCTAGAGCGTGTGAGCGCCTGGGACACGCTCGACACCTTCCGCAACTACGCGCAGACCTTTTTCGCCTTCGACGCCCTGAAGCAGATCGAGGAGGCGCTGCCCGACGACCTCTTGTACCAGGCGTCCTTCATCTGCGCTAACTTGCGGGTGCCCGCCCACGAGCGCCAGGAGATGCTCGAGACCCCCTCCCTCGTCGAACGCTTCGAGTTGGCGCGGCGGCTCATGCAAGAGCATTTAGAGGCGCACGACGCGGACAAAGTTTGAAGCGCGGTCTAAGCTTCGATGTCTGAGTCCGAAAAGCCGCCCGAAGCGTCATCCGGGATAGAGGAGTCCAGAGCGGAGAGGTCCAGCGTCACGCTCGAGGAAACCACCAAGCTCCGCTTCCGCTGGGCGGACCTGCCCGCAGTGAGCGGCGACATCGCCGGGACAGGAGGCAGCGTCCGCCACGAACCCGAAGATTTCGTCGTGACCGAAAAACCGCTCTACTTGCCGGACGGAGACGGCTCGCACGCCTACGCTTGGGTCGAAAAGCGCGGTCTCACTACGAGGGACCTGGTGAGCGCCTTGCAGGGCGCGGGCTTAGAAGAGAAGCAGATAGGCGTGGCGGGGCTTAAAGACAAACACGCGCTGACGCAGCAGTGGCTGAGCGTACCCAACCGACACGCGGCGGCGTTCGAGGTGCTGAACGAGGTCGAGGGCGTGCGGGTTTTGGAGAGGTCGCGGCACAAAAACAAGCTAGGCATCGGGCATCTGCTCGGTAACCATTTCCGGATAAGGGTGCGCGGTGCCGAGCCGGACGCGGCGGAGCGGGCGCAGCGAGTGCTGGGCCGACTCCAGGCGCAAGGCGTCCCCAACTACTTCGGACCACAGCGCTTCGGGCGTTTCGGCAACAATGCAGTGGACGGGCTTAAACTGGTGCGCGGCGAATGGGTGCCGGGCGGTCACCGCCTGAAGCGCTTTTTCGTTTCGGCGCTGCAGTCGCAGCTTTTTAACTACGGGCTTAAACTGCGCATAGGGCGCGGGCTTTACGGGCGCGTTTTGCCGGGCGACTGGGCAAAAAAGCACGATACGGGCGGCGTTTTTATGGTGGAGGATGCTCTAGTTGAGAACGAACGGGCAGCGCGGTTGGAGATCAGCGCTACGCAGCCCCTCTACGGCAAAAAGGTGCGCGTGAGTGGAGGCGAGGCGGGCGCGTTGGAGGAGGAGGTGCTCACGCATTTCGGGCTGCGCTGGGCGGACTTTCGGAGCCGCAAAGGGTCGCGCCGCATCACCCGTGTGGTGCTGAGCGAAGCCCAGGTGGAGCCGACCGAAGACGGCTACTGGCTCTCGTTCTTTCTGCCCAAAGGCTCCTTCGCCACCAACGTGCTGCGCGAGGTGATGAAAGTCGAGGTGGACGAGCCTATATCCAGCCGAGATGCGGACGAGTAAATACCAGCCGGACCCGCACAGCTTGCTCGGGCGAGAGGTCGAGGTCCGCGTCGACAGACCCCTCGGCAGCGTTCACCCGCGTCACCCCGACCTCATCTACCGCGTCAACTACGGTTTCGTGCCAAATACGTGCGCGCCGGATGGGGGAGAGGTCGACGCCTATATTTTAGGGGTTGACGAACCGCTCGAGTCCTTCCAAGGCCTTTGCGTGGCTTTACTCCGCCGAACCGACGACGATGACGACAAGCTCGTCGTCGCCCCGAAAAACCTCTCCCTCACCGATGACGAGATTCTTTCCGCGACGCATTTTCAATACAGTGTTAAGTAAAAGATGAGTAATGTCATTCTGAACGGAGCGCAGCGGAGTGTAAGAATCTCTGCCCTTGCTGACTTCTCTTGCAGAGATTGCGAGACGAGACCCTCACGCCTTCGGCTCAGGGTGACATGACAATAAGTAGCAATACTTAATTAACAGTGTATTCAAGAGCAGTACTTTAGAATAAAGCTCATCCGCTAACCCCTGAAGTTAGGCAGCCCAAAGCGGCGTAAGAGCAGCTCGAGCATAAACACCCCGAGCCCGAGCGCCGCCAGCCAGTGCCAGATGGCGGTGCGCTGCCGGGGCATGTCGGGCGCGTAGAGCCCCGCCTCCTCGATGACCTCGCCGCCGCTGCGCTGCGCGACCTCGCGCAGCAAGCTCTCCGCGCCCGACATATTGAATTCGCCTTTGGGGTCGCCTACTTGCGCCCTGGCTTTGATATCACCGCCGCTTGAGACCAGCAGCGTGCCCCCTTCGGCGGGCGTGTCCAAGCGCCCTTCGTAGCGCCCTGGGGCGACCTGCTCCAAGTCTTTCTCCACCCCGTTATAGCGCACCGAGAGCCGCTCGTCGTTGATGTATTCCCCGTCTTTCACCGCGTCCACGACCACACTGAGCCCGCCGCCTTGCGGCGTCACCGTGGCGGAGTATTCCGCCGGACGTGCCTGCAGCCAGCGTGTGAGCGTGCCGAGCACGCCGGGGAGCGCCGGCCAGCTCGCGAAGTCGCCCGCGAAGGTGTTGAGGTCGGTGGTCAGCGCGGCGCTGCGCCCGAGCCCTTGGCGGCTCACCGCCAAGATGGGCTCGCCGTTCGCGCCCTCCAAGATGAGTTCGCCGTCCGACTTGAGCGAACTCGCGACGTAGGCGTTCACGGTGGGCGGCGTGCCTAAGTTCGGCGCTAACGGGTGGGCGCGCGGGGTCGGGCGCAAGGGGTCTTCGCGCAGCAAGGAGCGCGTCGCGGTCAGCGCTTCGCTCGTGAAGATGCGCGGCAGCGTGCTCACGTCCAGAGCGGCGTAGTAGCGCCCCGCGCCCGCGTCGGCGATGTTCTCCAGCCGCGCGAAGTCCGCCCCGTCACCGATGGCGATCGCCGAGGTGGTGATGCCGTCCTGCGCGCCGCGCTGCGCGAGCGTCGTGAAGTTTAAGCCGTCGCTGCCGCTGAAAGGACCGCGCCCGTCGTTGAGCCGCCCGTCCGAGAGGATGATGACGTGTTTGATCGCCGCGTCGCTCTCACGCAGGGCGCTGAGCGCCTCCTGATAGGCGGGCTCTAAAACCGTCCCGCCTTGCGTCGGGATGTCTAAAATCGCCTCCAACATCTCCCGCTTGCCCTGCGAGGTCGCCTCGCGGGGTCTGAACGCCCACTCCTCTTCGTCGCTAAAGGTGATGAGCCCTAAGAGGTCTCTCTCGTAAGCGAGTTCGACCACGCCGATGGCTCCCTCCTTAGCGAGGTCTATTTTGCTCGGGTTGCCCGTGCTCATCGACTGCGAGCGGTCCAGGACGATGACCATCGCCACGAGCGGGAGTTCGACGTTCGTACGCAAATCGGTGTTGACCGGCAATACCGCCTCGACGGGCGTGCGGTACCACGCGCCCAGACCAAAGCTCTCGGGGCCGCCCGTCATCATCAAACCGCCGCCGTCGCTCACATAACGCTCCAAGAGGGTGAGCTGTCCCGGCGTGAAGGGCTCCGCGCTCTCGCGCAGGACGATGGCGCTGTAGTTGAGCGGCGAGGTGACGCTGCTCGGCTCGCCCCGCGTCACGGCGAACCCTTGCGCTTCCAGCAAGGATGCGGTGGCGGGGTCGCCCACGACCAAGACGGGCTCCTCCTCCGCGACGGCGATGTCTAAGCGCTGGGCGTCGTCCGCGGTCGGTTGCGCGAAGTCGACCTCTATAGCCGCGTCCACGCTCAGGTTCCCCTCGTCGCCGACGGGCAGCGAGAAGCGCAGGGGCGTGCGCCCTTCGTCCACGGAGGCGCGGATGGGCTCTAACGCCGTCTCGTTGACGCTCGCCTCGAGCGTCACCTCCGCCGCGCGGTCGCTCTCGACGACCGCGATGACCTCCACCGTCTCGCCGGGGCTCACCTGCTCGGGGGCGAGCAAGCTGACTAAGCGCACGTTGCTCTGCTCAGACGTGCGGTAGGTGTCAACCGGAAAACCGGGCAGCGCGAGCCGCGCGTCGCCGCGCGACTGCGCGCCGTCGCTGATGAGCAGGGCGCGCCCCGCGCCCGAGGCGGCGGCGACCTGCAATGCCCTCGCGAGGTCGCTCTGGGCCCTGTCTGCGCGGTTTGCTGTAAGCGCGGCGTCTTCGGTGAGGGTCGTGTCGCCCGCAAAGGTGAAGACCGTAGGCGGGGCCTCGAGCCCCCTAAAGTCAAACGTCCTCAGCGCCTCTACGCCGCTCTCGCCTACGCTCTGCGACACGTCTACGAGCACCGCGACGCGCTGGCTCGGGCGCATGATAGCGGGTTGCGCGAGCGCGAGGACGAGCAGGGCGAGCGCGCCGTAGCGCCACCACCACGCGCCCCTACGCGGCAAGAGGGGCAGCGCGAGCAGCGCGAGCAGCGCCCAAGGTGCGCCAAAACTAATGAAATTCACCCCTCCATGCTAGCAAACCGCGCATCACTAAGAAGGGTGGCATGCAACCTTTTGACTCTATGTAGGTGGACGCGGATGGAGTGTACCGTCAGCTAAACAACGAACTATGTCATTCTGAGCCCTACGCGAGCATAGGATAGACTCCGCGAAAGAATCTCTGCATTCGCTTTCTCCTCTTGCCGAGAACGGAAGTTCTCCCGAAGGAGGGCTACGCAAACGCAGTTTTAGCGTAGTTAAACGAGACCCCTCGCAGAGCCTATCCTACGTTTACCGTAGGGCTCGGGGTGACATGTAAGTGGGTGTCAATACCTCGTTGACAATGTAATAGCCCCGTCCACGTTCGTTACTACGTAACTTTACCGCCTCAAGTCGCTGCGCGACCCTTCGCCTCCAGCTTCGCCCGCTCCTCACGGATTTCTCGGTCTAAGAAGTAGTTGAGCAGCGTGCGCAGGAGCACGACCGCGCCTAGAATCAAGATATCCTCTCGAGTCGGCGCGACGGCGGTGCGCAAGATATCGCTGGCGACGGTGAATTCTAGCCCCAGCGCCAGCACCTGCCCCAGCTTGAGCCGGATATTCTCCGTCGCTTCGGCGGTGTCTATAGAGGACGCGAAGAGGTTTTTTAGGTACCGGAAGATACCTTGCACCACCGCGACGCCGATCACGAGCGCCGCCGCAATCTCCGCGCCGAAAGCGAGATAGTCGACGATCAGCTCGAGCCAGTGCTCCAGCGGGCTCGTCACCTCTTCTGCGCCCGTGCCCTCCGCGCTTAAATTGAGTAGTAGGACAAAGCCGAAAATCAGCGCGGTGGGCAGCAGAAAGCTCGCCCAAGACTCGCCGGAACGTTCGTGTTGCGAAAGATGGTTTGGCGTATCTGTCTGAGATCTGCTCTCTTCTCGTGCCATGTAGAACCCCCGGCTCAAATATATCATCGCGCCTTTTCCCGTCGCGCCAAGAGCCACACGGCTGAGCGCTCGAGCCCCAAGAGCACCACCGTCACCCCGACCGCAAGCGCGAAGAGGAGCACGTTGTTTGGACCAGGCGAGCGAAAGGCGAAGATGAGCGAGGTGGAGATGGCGGGCGGGTGCATGGCGTCGAAAAGGACCATCAGGGTGATGGTGAAAACCATCGCCAGTCCGCCCGCTAAGTAGCCCTCCCCGAACAGCACGTCCATCACGAAACCCAGCGCCGCCGCGCTCAGTTGCGCAGTGAGGAGTGTGCGGGTTCGGTTCATGCCGTGCTGCGGGTCCAGATAGATGAGAAACGCGCTCGAGGCGAGCGACGCGAACAGCAGCCGCTGCTCGCTCACGGCTTCCACAAAGGCGAACACCGCCAGCACAGTTGCCGTCGGTAGCAGCGCCAGCGTGAACTCGCTCCGCAAGGAGAGACGCCGCCGCGAGGCTCGCTGCTGGTCGGATGAGGGCTGCTTCGACGCCATACCGCTACGAGCTTACCTCACGCCGACGCGCGCAGACCTCTTTGGTAGGCTTTGTTGCAAACTCTCCTGCGCGTATAGTGGGGGCATGAACGACTACCTCCGTACCGCCCTGCGCGCTGCCCAAGCCGCCGCTAAGATTCACCAGCGAAGCGCCAACAGTGACGATTTGGGCATCCAGACTAAAACGACCGAGACCGACCTCGTCACCCGCGTGGACAAGGAGAGCGAGGCGACCATCCGCGAGATTTTGCTGGGCGACTACCCGGAGCACACCGTTTTAGGCGAAGAGGAAGGTCAGGGTAGAACATCCGGCGAGGAGGCGAGCCACCGCTGGATTGTAGACCCTTTAGACGGCACGCTTAACTACGCGCACGGTTTCCCCTTCTACTGCGTCTCCATTGGGTTAGAGGTTGAAGGCGAACTGCAGGTAGGCGTGGTGCTCGATTCGTTCCGGGACGAACTCTTTACAGCCGTTAAGGGCGAGGGCGCGACGATGAACGGCGCGCCGATCCGGGTGACGAGCGAGGACGTGCTCAGAAACGCCATGCTCGCCACCGGCTTCCCCTACAACCCTGAAACCGCCTCGGACAACATCGAGGTTTTCGCGCGCATGATGCACCGCTGCCGCGCGATTCGCCGCCCCGGAGCCGCCGCTTTAGACCTCTGCTACGTCGCGTGCGGGCGGCTCGACGGGTTTTGGGACCTCAGGCTCCACCCGTGGGACGTGGCGGCGGGCGTGCTCATCCTCGAAGAGGCGGGCGGGCGCGTGAGCGGACCCGCCGGGGAACCCTATAACGTCGAGGACAAGGTGCTCGTCTCCTCGAACGGCGCGCTCCACGAGTCGCTCTTGGAGGGACTCGAGCTAAGAACGGTGCTAGAGTGAACCGCCTCGTTTTGGACTTAGAGACCAAGCGCTCCTTTGGCGAGGTGGGGGGCGCGCACAACAAAGCCAAACTCGGCGTGAGCGTCGTCGGCGTCTACTTCTACGAGGGCGACCGCTTCGCCGCCTACCGCGAAGAGCATTTCGGCGAATTGGCAACCGCGCTTAAAGAGGCGGAGCAAATCGTCGGCTTTAACCTCATCGGCTTCGACTGGCCCGTGCTAGCAGCCGAGCTAGGAGACTGGGTCTACGACCTGCCGACCTTAGACCTCATGGTGGAGGCGCAAAAAGCTTTGGGGCGGCGCATCTCCCTCGACTCGCTCGCGCAAGCGACGCTGGGACAGGGCAAACTCGGCTCCGGTCTGGACGCGCTGGAGTACTACCGCGCAGGGGACTGGGCGAAGCTCGAGCGCTACTGCTTAGAGGACGTCAAGCTCACCCGAGACCTGTACGAGTACGCTAAGAAAAATGGTCAACTCTTGTTCCAGAAGGGACCGCGCCGCGCGCCCGTTCCCATGAGCTTCGCGCAAAGCCCGCTCGGGGCGGTCTTCAAACACGCCGCGCTGAACCGCAGCAGCGTGCGCATGGTCTACGGCGGGAAAGAGCGTTTAGTAGATGTGAACAAGTTCGACGGGGCGTACATCCGAGGGTTTTGCCACTGGCGACAGAAGGTGCTGACCTTTCGGCTGGACAAAGTGGAGGAGGCGGAGGGGGTGGCCTCGAGCAGCCCGCTCTTTTAAGCTTCGTTGACGAAAGGACGTTCCTTCGTACCGCGTTTAGGGCGCAGGCCAAAGTTCACGGACGCGCTCGTTGAGCATGTCGCGCGTTTTTTCGGCTTGACCCTTCGTGACGAACTTGTTCACCGTGCTAAAAACAGCGACGGCGAGCTTCTCTAGGTCTATCTCTTTGTTGTGGTACATCTCAGCGATGCGCTCTAAAAAATCATCTTTGGTGCGGTCCTTGATAGGCGTTTGGCTCGGCACGTAGCCCTCGTAGTAAAAGCCGCGCACGAGCATCGGCAGTTGCGCGCCGAATTCGGCGGCGACCTCAGTCGGGATGCGGTCGCGCAAGGCGTGCAGCGTCGCGCGTAAGCCGGAGTAGGCGAGCTGCGAGTCGCCGTGTCCGAGTTCTGCAGTGACGGTATTGAGCCATTGATTGGTCTCTTGCACGGTACTGTCAAAAACATCTAAGCCGGTGGTGCTCACTATGACCCCCTCAGGTCTAAAAGTTAGGGTTGCGCCTAACGTGTAGGCTTTATCCTTTGTAACAGATAGTGAGAGAGGGGCAACGTAAGCGAGCACGCCGTCTCGAGGCTTCGAAACCGAGAAGCTTTACAGAGGGCTTCGGGACCAGTCGGACGCGGGGGGTAGAAAGGAGAACCTAAGGAGGTGGCGATACCTCGAGGTTTTCACTTCTTACTCGCCACTTCTTCCCCATTTTTTAGCTGGTGGATACGCGCGTAACGTTTGCGAGGGCTTGTAGTCTCTGCGCTTCTTCTGTATACTTTAGAACGCTGCATATGAGTCGTGCGGCGCAATCGGGGCGTGGCGCAGTCTGGTAGCGCACCTGCTTTGGGAGCAGGGGGCCGTTGGTTCGAATCCAGCCGCCCCGACCATTTGGGAAAGCTTATTCGTTAAGTCGGATAGAAGTTGGGCTTTCTCGAGTAAATGAGGTATTGAAAAGTCGAAAGAAGCAACACTTGCTTTTTCAGTGACGGCGTCTGTCGATTGATGATACCAATCTTGCGGGAGTAACTCAGTTGGTAGAGTGACAGCCTTCCAAGCTGTATGTCGCGAGTTCGAATCTCGTCTCCCGCTCCACTTATCATCGACAGTTCGTTTTTCGCTGGACCGATTCTTTTAGCGTTCAAACAGGTCAGATGTAGTGAACAGTGATAGCGTCTATTGATTGATGATTGCGCGAAGCTTTACGAAGTAACCAATCTTGCACCAGTAGCTCAGCTGGATAGAGCAGTCGCCTTCTAAGCGATAGGTCGAGGGTTCGAGTCCTTCCTGGTGCGTTTCATGTAGGACACGCTTTTCACAGTTCGAAAGGCGTGTCCTCTTTCTCTTGACCCCCGCAGTTCATGAACGCCGCGAGCGAAAATAGAGAGAAGCAAACTGGCACCTTTTGACACGCTAGGGTTGCTCGACTAAGTGTGCTGGCTCGCTACGGAGCGGAGTAAGTTTTCTGTAAGAGGGAACGCGCTATTTTAAGTCTCTATGATGATACGACGCCCATTACAGCGAACGACAATGGCCCTCGCCTTTTCCTCCTTGTTACTTGCGGCTTGCGCGCCAGCGACCACAACCGTTCAGCAACCGTATAGCTCCGTGACATCCCAGCGTGACCAGGTGAGCGGCACGGTTTCAACTCCGCCCGCGATAGTTCTCCAATCTACTATGCCGAAAGACGCCTGGGTCAGCTACGAAAATGAGTTTGCAGGCATTTCAATCGACCTACCCCCGTCCTGGCAACGCACCGATGTTGACGAAAGTGCCAACTCCTATCTTCACGAGTTTTACCAAGCCTCAGCCAACCCCTTTTTATTCGAGGCGGTTGACATGACCGAAGAGGCGTTGCTCAGCACCTCCCTGAATATCGCTAAGGAAGAACTCGCTATTCCTATGCCGCTCAGCCTCTACATGGCTGTGAGTAAGCGTATGGTGCAAAATCTCTTCGATCCCATCGGAGAAATTGAATCGCGAATTGTCGAGCTTGATGTCGGTGAAGTGGGCGTGCTTAGCTTGCGGATGTCAGGGTTTGGCGACCTAAGCGGTGAGGTGATGGCGGTGTCAACCTACATCATCAAGAACGATAGGGAAGTCTATGCTATCTCGTTTGGCTCGCTGGCTGAGTTCGAGCAAGCTTACGCGCCCGTCGTCGAGTCGATCGTAAACAGCTTTGAGTATGTTCCTTCGTCAGGGGAGTTTCCCGGTCTTTTGGCAACGGCTCACTAAACGCTTCCTGTCGGTAAGACCAGCCGCTTCATGTGAGCGGCTGGTCTTTTTATGCTCACCTCGTTTCAGCTAAGAGTGACAAGCTAGTAGTGGTGGGTCGAGGGTTCGAGCCTTTCCTAGTGTGTTTCTTTTGAAGGCTGCATCCTATTGATACCAGGTATCAAAGTCTGGACGGTAAAACCTCGGCGCTTCGCTGAACTCCCTACGGTCGGTTCACGTTAGTACTCGCGTTTGGCGGAGCCAAAACTTACGTAATACGAGGTTGCACGGCTTAGTTTGCAAAACTAAGCCGTGCCCATCTGTGATGGGACGTAAACTCGGCGCTTCGCTGAAAAGCTCCAACGCCCTCAGTTAGGGTAAGTAAACTGTGCAATTCCGTATAAAGCGATGGTGGTCAGAAACACTCTCACTATAGAAAACACTGCTCAGCGCGCACGTTATGAGATGAGGTTCCGTTACAGCAAGCTGTGAAATCTACGGCGTTCTGTCTCAGTATGTTTTGGAAGTGCTGTGAGATGCGGTTTTCTGCTGTTTATGTGTGGATTGTCGTGCTTCCCTATGCTGAGCGCTCGAGCATCACGTTCTCACGCCTACTCTTGAAACTTTCCAGAAGTAGATACGCCCGCACGTTGAGAAACCCTTCATGGAACTAGGGGGCGTGAGCGCTGTAAGAACTTTGTAAGACCTCTTCGTCTAAAGTACATATAGGCAGGGCAACACCGTGAACCGTCATCCACCACGTCATGCATCACCACCTACGCCCTGCCTCTCACTAAGCCCTCTCGTCCTCCTCTCCGAGAGGGCTTTTATCTTTCCTATTAAACTGATGTAGCCTAGGCTAAAGTTGCTCTTGTTTAGGTCCTCGTAGGCGTACGACGCGCCTCACTGCGAAGATAACGAGCGCGATGAGCAATATGATGGCGATAATAGGTAGCATAAAGGCTAATAGGGAGAAGAGAACGGCGAGAACGTTTTCGACCGTAGAAAAGACTGGGTTGCCGACGCCCCCCGTCGTCGTTGTCGAGGCGAGCCGCGTTACGCTCGTTAGCGCCTGAATACCGCCCGCCGCCCCGCCGCCCAAAATACCCGCCATCGTCCAGCGCAAAACCGGGTCAAGTTCGGGTACAAACGAGCCTGTAATCAGCGTTCCTGCGACTACAGCGGCGGGCGCGGCGATGGTGTCGAGCAAGTTATCCACCCAAGGGATGTAAAAGCCAGCGACTTCGGCGAGCGTGGCTGCGCCCAAAGCGGCAAAGGCGGCGTTCGTTTCCATCCAGTCGGCGCTCGCGGGCAAGTCGACGCCGCCGAACATCGCCGACGCGCTCATGACGAAGGGCGGGATGAAGACGCGGAAGCCGCACGCAGCGCTGAGCGCAACTCCCAAACAGATAGCGAGAAGCGTGTCCATAGTCTAAGTTTACCCTCTCTGGCGTCAGAAGAACTTTTCAGATGAACCTGATTTAGAGGGAGCGGTGCTTGATAGGGGACGCTCGAGCCTCACTAACGCCGGTAGGTCCATCCATACCTACCCAAATGACCAGTGCTCCCCTGACCATTCGGCGGATGTGCAGGGTGCCCCTCGCGATTAAGCTAAGTGTATGGCAGATTTACAAGACCTATCCGAATCTTTAGCAGCTAGTTTAGAAACCCTCTCACCCTCGCTCGTCGGCGTCCACGCGCGGCGCAGATATGATGTAAGTGGCACCGTGTGGACGGACGACACGCTCGTCACGACGCATCACACGACCGAGTACGACGAAGACATTACCGTCAGGCTTCACGCGGATACTAGGGGCGGCGAAACCCGCTCCGCGTCGCTTATCGGGCGTGACCCCACCACGGACCTCGCACTCCTCAAAGTCGAAGGCGGCAACCTCAGCGTTCCGACCTGGAAGGGCGGCGAAGGTTTGCGCGTCGGTCAGCTCGTCCTGATGGCGGGGCGGCGCGGCGGAAACGTGCGAGCCAGCTTAGGTATCGCGAGCGCGCTAGGTGAGCCTTGGCATACGCGCTCAGGGGGTCACGTCGCGAGGGACCTGCGCACGGACGCCCAGCCCTTTAGAGGCTTTTCCGGCGGACCTCTTGTGAGCGCGTCGGGAGAGGTTTTAGGCGTCAACACCTCCGCATTCTCGAGGCAAGGAAGCGTCACTATTCCTACTGAGACCGTGGAGCGCGTCGCGAAAACCCTCCTGGAACACGGCAGAATGCGCCGCCCCTACTTGGGCGTCGGCGTGCAGAGCGTTAGACTTCCAGAAAGCTACGGCGAGCAGAGAACCGGTCTTCTCCTCACCTCCGTCGCGCCGGAAAGTTCAGGCGCGACGGCGGGGCTCGTGTTGGGGGACACGCTGCTCGAGCTGAACAGCACCCCCTTACGCCACTTCGACGACCTCCAAGCTGCCATGCGCGAAGACCTTATTGACCAAGAGGTCACCTTCAAGGTGCTACGCGGCGGTGAAGTGAAAGAGGTCGGCGTCACCTTGAGCGAGAGGTCGTGAGCGTGAGGCGCGTAAGATGAAGAGAAGGAGCGAGTTCCATATGCTTAGAGTAGATATCGAATATCGAGCAATACATCGAGCAAGAGGTCAGCGCTGAGAGCAGTGTTAAGGTCAGGACTCGAGTCCTGGCGTATCATGCGCCGCGACCTCGTAGAGACTTCTCAACTCGTCTGGCAAGCGAGCCCGCTGCAAACCTCGCTGCTCGCCCTCTTCGGCTTGCTCGCCGCCGCCATCACCCCGGCAAGTCTGTGGGTCACAAAGCTGCTGGTGGACGCGGTGGCGCGGGCGATTGACGGTACGGGCGCGTTCAGCGAGTTGGTCAACCTCTTGATCTTGCAAGTCGCTATCGGCGCGGCGGGCGCGATTCTCACGGCGGGGCAGAGCGCGGTGCGCGACCTCTTGGGCGACGCGCTGCAAAACCGCATCAGCAAACGGATTTTGGAAAAAGCGGCGGGTTTAGAGGTTGCCCAGTTCGAAGACCCTGCAACGTATGACGCCCTGCGTAATGCGTATCGAGAGGTCGGCACGAGACCCCTCGGCGTCGTAACCCAGCTTCTCGGGCTCGCCCAAGCCGTCCTTACACTTTCCGCCATCGGCGCACTGTTAGCCAACTTGGGCGCGGACGTCGTGCCCCTTATCCTCCTAGCGACCATCCCCACCGTCTGGGTCTCCAACCGCTTCGGGCGGCAGAGCTACCGAATGATTCGGCGGCAGGCGGCGGACTCGCGTATTCAAAACTACTTGGGCAGCCTCCTAACCTCAGATACCTTAGTCAAAGAGGTGCGGCTCTTCGGTTTCGAGCACTACCTCTTGTCGAGCTGGCAGCGCTACTACGAAAAGTTTAGGGCGCAACTCGTTTCACTCGTCATGCGGCGCAGTGGGTGGGGGCTCGGGGCGTCCTTGTTGTCGTCGGGGCTCGTGGCACTCGCGACGCTCTCGGTTTTGCGGCGGGCGGCGCAAGGGCTCATCACGATTGGCGACTTCACCCTCTTCGCGCAGGGCATCGTGCAGGTGCAGGCGCAGTTCTCGCAGCTCTTATCAGGTTTTTCGGGGATTTATCAGAACCTCCTCTATATGCGCAACCTCTTCGAGTTTTTGGAACTTCCTGCTAGAGACCCGGATGAAGGGGAAGAATGGACGGGGAAGATCGAGACGCTCGAGTTCCAAAACGTCAGCTTCCGCTATCCGCTGACCGAGCGCGACGTGCTTAAGGATGTCTCGTTCACCTTGCGGCGCGGTCAGAGCGTCGCTTTAGTGGGTGAAAACGGCGCGGGCAAGACGACGCTGATCAAGCTCATGACGCGGCTTTACGAGCCGACGTCGGGACGCATTTTGTTGAATGGGCTGGACTCGAGCCGCTTCAGCCCCCGCAGCATCCAGCGGGAGATGAGCAGCGTCTTTCAGGACTTCGGACAGTACCAGATGAGCGCGAAGGAGAACATCGCGCTGAGCCGCACGGACGCGCTGGACGATGAGGCAGCGATACGCGAGGCGGGCGAACGTTCGGGCGCAGAAGAGGTCATCAAAACCTTACCCGCAGGCTACGACACCATGCTCGGGCGACTTTTCGAGGGCGGCGTCGGGCTCTCCGGTGGACAGTGGCAACGCCTCGCCTTGGGTCGGCTCTATTTTCGCGGCGGCTCCGTGTTGATATTTGACGAGCCGACCTCGGCGTTAGACGCGAGAGCGGAGTTTGAGACGATTGAAGCGCTGAGACAACAAGCGGTCGGGCGTTTGACCATCATCATCTCGCACCGCTTCAGCACGGTGCGCTTGGCGGATAAGATTATCGTGCTAGAGGGCGGCGTGATTTCGGAGGCGGGCTCGCACGACGAACTCGTTGCAAGAGGTGGCACGTACGCGGCGCTCTTTAAGTTGCAGGCGAGCGGGTATGTGGATGTGAACGACGTTAGAGAAGTGATGGAGGTACGAAGATGAGCGCAGCAACCGACGTTCGAGACGCCGCTGGCGCGTGGTCCGGGGTGAGCGTTCACCCCCACCGCTTCGGCGGTTTGGAGTACCAGCTTGCCGGGATCGAGCTAGGACATCTGCACGGGAGCCGCTTGCTCGACGTACCTTTTACGAAGAAGGTGCGCGACCTCTTGATTGCCGAGGGGCTGGCGGCAGAGCACCACATCCTCAAGGATTCGGGCTGGATTTCTTTTCGTTTGAAGAGGTCGGAAGATACGGCGCACGCGCTCTGGCTTCTGAAAATGTCTTACCTCTACCGCGCGGTGACGCTCATCGGCAAGAAAAATAAGGCCGCGCCGCTCTCTTTGGAAGAGGTGGAGCGAGAGGTCAAAGAACTCGACTTAACATCCGACTTAGCTGACCTCTTTACAGATTTGCTAGAGCGCCGCAGGGCGAACGCCTCGGGACACGCTGGAAAGTCGGTTGAGCGAGGTGCTATGTAGGAGAATAGAGCATACTTCAAGAGAGAATATAGCAGGTATCATCTGGTTTGAGCCAATCTCACGAGATAGAACATCGTGCAGCACGCACTTTAGGGGATGATATCTGCGTGATTCAAGCTCAGTACTTCTGATAACCGCTATATAAGTGTCCATATTCTGTATTCTCCCTTCTATATTCCTCCTTCCCTTATCCACTCAACCGGCCTTTCATTCAATCTCAACACCTCAAAATCCCAACCTCACGTCTCAAAAAAGCCGCGCTGAAGAGGTGCTAAAATAGACTCACCGGAGGTGACTATGGCTGTTAAACCCGTTTCTTCCAAAAGCGACTACCCCTACGTCGTGATGCGTTTGGGCTCGGTGCTCACGCTCGACGCCGACACCTTTTTCGATCTCGCCCGAGCCAACAGAGACCTCCGCATGGAACTCAGCGCCGAAGGAGACCTTATCGTCATGCCGCCCGCTGGAGGAAATACAGGAAACCGCAACGCGAAACTCACCTCCCGGTTCGTCGTCTGGAACGACCAACATAACCGGGGAGAGGTGTTCGATTCTTCGGGGGGCTTTCACTTGGCGAGCGGCGCGGTTCGTTCACCCGATGTATCGTGGGTAAGTCAGGAAAAACTAGCAGAACTCACAGCTAAGCAAAGGGACAAGTTCTTACCTCTCTGCCCCGAATTCGCCTTGGAACTTCGTTCACCAACTGACCGCCTCAACGTTATCGAAGGAAAAGATGCTCGAGTACCTAGAGAACGGCGCGGAACTCGCTTGGCTTATCGACCCACAAGAGAAAAAGGTTTACATCTATACCGCTGATGGGGTAGAAGAACTCGAGCACCCGCAAGAGGTTGTAGGAACCGGCGTGTTAGAGGGGTTTGTGCTCGAGCTTGACGGTATTTGGTGAATGTAGAGACGCTCGAGCGTCGTGCACGGCTGACGCATCAAAATCATGGAGTTCGAGAATGACGCGCTGCGCACCAACTGACGGGTGTATCTACGCGAACACGCCCAAGATTGAAAGATATATTAACCCTGTAACGTAAGCCAAGTGACTTCGCCAATGCAAGCGTGCACGCTAAAAAGGTAGAGAAAACACTTTTTTTCGACTCAGGACCTCTATCTTCAATCCTTCTTACGCGCTGTAACCTCTCAACCTGTAGAAAGTGGCCTCTTATGAAGACATCTGTAACGGTGATGGTTAGCCTCGAGCCCCTCCAAATTCAAACTAAGGCGCGATGACCCAAGCCGCCATCCAAGTGGACACCGCCGTCTACGGCACCCAGAGCTGCCCCCTTACAAAAGGCATCCGCGAGTGGCTGGGCGAGCACAACGTCCCTTACGACTTCTTCGACATCGAAAACGACGCTGACGCCGAAGAGCGCGTGCGGCAGATGAACAGCGGTCAGCTCAAGTATCCGATGGTCACGGTGGGCGACAGGGTCATGAAAAACCCCTCGGACGATGAGCTTAGAGACGCGCTCAGTGCGTCGGATATCGCGTTCACAGACCCGGAAGAGGATTCGGAGAACATGGGCGTGCGCGGCGCACTGGACCGCTCCGCCTCGGGCGCACCGGCGGCGGGCAAAGCGGTGCGCGACATGTTCTCCACCGACGAGATTTTCCAGCGCATTACGGCGACGGCGGACGAGGAGTTTTCGCGCAGCAACCGCCTTTTATTTCTGAGCGGCGTCGCGGCGGGGCTTTCGATCGGGTTGACCTTTTTAGCAAGAGCGGCGCTGACGGGGTTGACGCCGTGGGACTCGAGCGGCTTAGTCGGCAACTTGCTCTATCCGGTGGGCTTCTTGCTCATCGTCATGGGGCGCTATCAGCTTTTTACAGAGAATACCCTCACGCCCGTCACGCTCGTCTTGACGCGCATCGCCTCCTTGCCGACGCTTCTCAGGGTGTGGGGCGTCGTGTTGCTCGCCAACGTGCTTGGCGCGGCATTAGTGGCGCTCGTCTTAGCGACGACGGGCGTGCTGACGCCCGAAGCGGCGGAGGCGGCGCGGGGCTTTGCGCTGCACGGTCTCGAGACGCCCTGGTGGGACCTCTTCTGGAAGGGGCTCTTTGCGGGCTGGATTGTCGCGAGCATGGTGTGGCTGACGCACGCGGCGCGGGACTCCATGACGCGCTTTTTCACCGTGTTCGTCCTCATGTTTATGATTCCTTCGGCCGACCTCTTTCACTGCATCATCGGCTCGAGCGAAGCGCTCTATTTGGTCTTTCAAGGCGAGGCGAGTCTGGCGGCGTCGGCGTTCGGGTTCTTTTTGCCCGTCCTCTTGGGCAACACGCTTGGCGGCGTGCTCCTAGTCGGCATCCTCAATTATTCGCAAACGAGGGACGTGCGCTACCCAGATAGAGACTGCAGCACGCTGGAGCTGTCGTGGAAGGAGTGGCTTTTGGGCAATCACAAAGGGAGACCGGAGGCGTTATCGCGTTCGCCAAGCTCGGGGGATTAGGAAGAGCAAGCCTTTAGCCGTTGGCTTTTTGGATCAGCTAACGGCGAAGGGCTCGAGCAAAAGGCAACTGGCACAACGTTCGGGCGAGCGCTGTACCGGCTAACGTTGAGACTTCACCAAATTGTAAACATTTTGAACTAAAGTAAGCGAATGAGGGCAGCAGAAATGAGGACCCAAGATGGCTGAATGTCGAGATTTCGAAGGTCTGAGTCCGGTCACGCCGAGTGGTGAGGGGTGTAAGGAGTGCGTGGAGATGGGAGACTCGTGGGTGCACTTGCGGGTGTGTCTGGGGTGCGGTCACGTCGGCTGCTGCGACTCATCTAAAAACAAGCACGCTACCAAACACTTTCACGCTTCTGAACACCCCGTCGTCCGCTCCTTCGAACCGGGCGAAGAGTGGGGCTACTGCTACGTCCACGAGTTGACCAAGCGCGAGGTACCCGATTCATTGGTCGAAGGTTAAAAGTGGCGCACGCTCACTATCCCTGCGACGAAGGCGTCGTTCGCGGGGGCCAAAAGAGTACGCCCTGCGCAGAAGACGCCAAACCCTGGATTCTTGCGGCGACGATCTTAGGCTCCTCGATGGCGCAGATCAACTCCTCGACGGTCAACGTCGCGCTACCTGCGCTGCAAGACAGTTTGGGCGCGAACGTCGTGGACATTCAGTGGGTGGTGAACGCCTACACCCTCTTTTTGGCGGCGCTCATCCTCTTGGGCGGCTCGCTCGGGGACCACTTTGGGCGCAGCCGTATCTTCATGCTGGGCGTGGCGCTCTTCGCGGGCGCGGCGGTCTGGTGCGGGCTCGCGCCGAGTGTGACGCAGCTTATTATTGCAAGAGGTGTGCAGGGTGTTGGCGGCGCACTTTTAGTCCCCGGTAGTTTGGCGATTATCAGCGCGTCCTTTCCCGAGGGAGAAAGAGGTCGCGCTATCGGGCTGTGGGCGGCGTTCTCCGCAATGACTTCGGGGGCGGGTCCGGTCCTGGGCGGGTGGCTCATCGACACGCTCTCCTGGCGCTGGATTTTCTTCGTAAATATTCCTTTTGCGGTCGCCGTTATCGCGATTGCTTGGTGGCGCGTGCCCGAAAGCCGCGACGATGAGGTCACGGGCGGGCTCGACTGGTGGGGGGCGGCACTTGCAACGGTGGGTCTGGGCGGGATTACCTACGGCTTTTTAGAGTCTTCGAACCGAGGGTTTGGCAACCTCTCGGTCATCGCGGCGTTCGTTGTCGGCGTGCTCGCTGTCGCCGCGTTCATCACCGTAGAACGCCGTCTCAAAGCGCCGATGGTTCCCCTTAAACTCTTCTCCTCTCAAACGTTCAGCGGAGCGAACCTCTTGACGGTCTTGCTCTACGCGGCTTTGGGCGGCGCACTCTTTTTCTTACCCCTCAACCTCATCCAAGTGCAGGGCTACTCGGCGACGGCGGCGGGGGCAGCGTTACTTCCTTTCATCGTCTTGATGTCGCTCTTGTCGAGCTGGTCCGGCGGTCTCATCGCCCGTTTTGGTGCGAAGCTGCCTCTTACCATCGGTCCGGTGGTCGTGGCGGCGGGCTTTTTGCTCTTCACGCTGCCGGGGACGAGCGGTTCGTACTGGACGACCTTTTTCCCAGCGATTTCGGTGATGGGTTTCGGCATGGCGATCAGCGTCGCGCCGCTGACCACAGCGGTGATGAACGCCGTCGCGACGCACTACGCGGGGACGGCGTCGGGGATTAACAACGCAGCCTCGAGGGTCGCCGGTCTCTTAGCCGTTGCGATCTTTGGTGTCGTGATGGTGATTGCCTTTGGGAGTGCGCTGAGGGGTCAGTTGGAGCCGCTCAACTTGAGTGAAGAGGTCAGAAGCACGATTCTCAGTAACCGGGCGGATTTAGCGAGCATTCAAATTCCTGAAGAGGTCGCGAATATAGGAGAGGTCGAAGCGGCGATCAGTCAAGCGTTCGTCTACGGTTTCCGCGTGGTGATGCTCATTTCCGCTGCGCTCGCAGCGCTGAGTGCGCTCATCGCGTGGGTGATGATCGAAGGGAAAGTGGCGGAGCAAGAAGAGGCGGGGCAAGGTTCGACGGGAGAGGCGTCGGCGGCGTAGATTGATAAGGAGGAGAAGAAGCGTCGCCACCTCCTCCCATCATCCGAACGCCTCGTCGCCAACCAAAGGCTCCAAATGTCGCGCGTCGTTGACGCGCTCCAATACGATTTCTCCGTCCTTACAGAGCACGCGGGTCAAGCTCGTATGCTGCAAAAAGATACGCTTGCGCCACTTAGGGTGCTCGACGCCCAAGATATGACTAATCAGCATCTGAATCGTACCGGAGTGGGTAAATGCGGCGGTGTGCCCGTCCGGTAAGCTCTTAAACCAGTCCACTACCCTAAGCCGCAAATCTTCGTAGGATTCGCCCCTCGGCGTGCGCCGCTTGAACGGGTCTCGGTACCAAGCGTCCCACGCTTCGGTGGCGCAGTTCTGCGCTAAGGTGCGCCCTTCGAACGCGCCGAAGTTGAGTTCTTTGAGGCGGCTGTCACGACGAATATCGTGCTCTGGCAGGGCAATTTGCGCGGTTTGGTAAGCGCGTTTGAGGGGGCTCGAGACCACCTCACCAAGGCTGAGCCCGCTCTGGCGAAGCTCCGCTAAGCGGCCGCGTAGCGCCTCTGCTTGCACCCTACCTTCTTCGGAGAGGTCGATATCGCTATGCCCTTGAAACTTGCCGTTCGAATTCCACTCGGTAAGACCGTGACGGATAAGGATAAGTTGGCGCATGGATAAAGGTGAGTGTAACAAATTTTCCGCACAAGCGTCAGGGCGTTGTCACGCAGACCACTCATACCTAGAATTAGGAAAACGTCCTTAAAGCACGTCAGCCACTCAGCCCGTCAGGAAAAGCATAGAACCTGAGCAGCTAACATGCTGATCTGCTCTTACGCCGCTTCTAACTTCGTTGCCACAAAGAGCGCCGCCTCGTGGACGAGCGAGTACAGTGCGCCCTCTTGCTCCTCCACCTTGAAGTAGCGCTTATAGCGTTCGGGTAGGCTCAGCACGTACGCCTCTAACACGTCCCCGTCGGGCTCGGGGGTCTGCGCCCTGGTGAGCCACTCTCTAAAATCCTTATGCGTTTCCCACCGTGAAAAGTGCAGGAGTTCTAAGCACGCTTCGGCGAACCAGTCTAGCCACGTTGCCACGCTGTACGCCTCGACGTGGCTGGGGTCGCGCACCTTTTCGATGTGGTTCATGATCCGCGCCAACTCGGGGGGCGTCGGGGCGATGTTATCGGCGAGCATCAACGTTCCGCCGGGTTTAAGCACCCTTGCACTCTCCCTAAGAAACGCTGCGGGGTCGGCGAAGTGATGTGCGGCGATGCGGCAGGTCACGATATCGAAAGAAGCGCTCTCAAAGGGAAGGTCTTCGGCGGCAGCGGGCGTCAAGAAGACACTTGAACGCACCTCAGCGTTTTCTTTTTCAAAGAAGGCTTTGGCGGCGTTTAGCATCTCGGGCGTCAGGTCTGTTGCGACGACCTCGGCACCTGCTTTGGCGAAGGCGAGCGCGGTGTGTCCGCCACCCGTTGCGATATCGAGCACACGTTTGCCCGCAACGTCGCCTGCAAGCTCCACCATGAGCGCTAGTTCTGCGCCCTTCGCGTGTCCTTCGCTATTTACATAGCCCGCCGCAACCTTGCCGAACTGCGCTCTCACTTTGCTGTACGTGTCTGTCATAAGTCCCACGTTTGACCTCTAGTCTCATCTTAGCACCCTTTCTCTCATATGGTCGGGTCATTCGTCCGGTTGTCCGGTAGAGAGGTTAGCGAAATGTGCATATGCACTCAATTAACGACGTGACGGAGTTAGCCGAAGACAAACGCCGCCATATGGCTCGGCGCTGCGCGCACTTCAACCTGAAAAAAGCGGTGCGAGCGACCACGCAGCGCTACGATGAGGCGCTCTCGAGGGTGGATTTGCGCATTTCGCAGTTCACACTTTTAGTCTCGAGTTCCCTCGCCGGTCCAAGCAGCATAGGCGACCTCGCGGAACAGCTCGCAGTGGACAGGACGACGCTGAGACGCAAATCGTCACCCCGCCTTTCGCCTACTTTCCGCTCTCGCTCATCCCGCTCTATGTTGTCCCCATCGGTCTCGTGCTGCACACCTACTCGCTCCTCAAGCTCATTTGGGAGCGGCAGGATGCGCGGGCCTATCAAGAGGGTGCGAACGCGGCAATGGCTAGAATTCTGTAGCTCGAGGCTTAAGCGCGTTTCCGACCTATCTACAACGCGCTCAATCCTGCCTCTTGTAACACTGCAAACGTCTCATTCAAGACCTTTTCGGGCGGCACGAAGACTACCAATCCGTCGCGCCCCCGACTTAATAAGACGCGGTACGCATTGAGCCTTAATCGGTGCGGGTCTCTCGCTTTGGAGCGCGGCGACGCCTTCGACCACCACTGCCCCTCTTGCACGCGCAGGTCGCTCCCCCAACAGACGATGGGAAAATCCAATTCTAGTCCTTGACAGGCGAACTCGGTGGCGACAGTGTCAAGCGCACAGCACGAGTTAGGCGAGTCGGGTGGGTCGATGTACCAGGGTCCGACTTTAAGGCGTTTGGTAGATTGATAGTCGTTATATACGCCGTGCTTGGGAAGATTGCTCGCTTTAGAGGAGGAGAGGAGACCGTAGCGCTTTTCCTGATTGTTCTCGTAGCGTTCGCGGCAATACGTCTTGGCAGCCTCTAAATCTCTGGTTAGGTACATGGCAAAGCCCTGGTTTTGGATGTCAGCGGCCAACTCTTCGGCACCCCTTATATCCCCCTCTAACAGCCGCGCCACCCAGCGCTGCACGTCTTCGGCTAAGTGGGTTCGCAAAGAGGTCGTGAGGTCCAAAAAGGACTGGGGCTCTAAATGGAGTGAAGCATCGAACTCGGACTCCAACCGCTCAGGAAGGTGCACCGTCCACGCTTCCTTAGCCCCCGCCACCGCGTCACTCCACTGCTCGATACCCTCTTCCTCGCCAATATGAATCTCTTGCCCCTCCCCGATGAGCGCCAACATCACCGCGTATTCAGGGATGCGCTCGGCAACCTCGAACATAAGCTGCGGATTTGTTACGTCCACGCCGTACTTCTCGCCCATGCGCTCCTTGTCCCAAGCGCGCTGCGCCTCGTCAAAGACGATGAGGTGCTCGGGCGGCGCGGACTGATTTTTAACGGCGTGCTGGATGAAAAAGCTGCGAATCGGCTGCACAAAGGCGCGGCTCTTGAGCGCGTACTGCAACACTTGGACGAGCGGTCCGTTACCGGAGAGGAGCACGGCGTTTGCGTCTGTCTCATCCTTATAAGTCTGGTGGACGAACTGTAAACCCACGAGCGTTTTTCCCGCGCCGGGGACCCCTGTGACCAATACGAGATGACGCTCGCCGCACCTTTTCGCCCGCTCGACGATTTCGCTGAGATAATTCATCACCTCGGGAATTCCCGCGCTCTGCGCCCGCCGCACCGAAGGCAGCGGCTCGTTCGCGAAGATGTGACGCGCCGCCTGAATGACGGAAGGGAGCGGGGCGTAGTCGGCGTTAAGCCAAGCGTCCGCGTCAATGGGGGAAGCGGTCCCCAACCCTTGCAACCACCCCGCTAAGCTACGAGGCGCAACCACCTGAACCTCGCCAGCCTCTTCCGATTCCTCTCGCTGCGTCGGGATGAGTACCGGAACCACAGGACGCTCGTGCGACGCCTCGTGATAGTTCGCCAAGTCCCGCGCGTACGCCGCCACTTGGTCTATGTCCGCTGTGAGGAGACCGGACTTCTCTTTGAACTCTAAGACCACCACGTTCCCTTTAGCGAGGAGCACCACGTCAGGACGCCGCCCGCCCTCTCTCGGCAGCTCATACTCAAAGACGAGCGTCCAACCTCTTGCGCTCTCGTCCGTCTCTGTGACCTCTTTAAATGCGGCTTGCAATACCTCGAACGAACCGCGCCACGCTGTCACTTGCTGCTGGCTCGGTCTCTGACGGGTCATCTCGTCGAAGTTTTGCGACATGGTTTGCAGCCAAAACTCGTAAGGGGTGTTTAGAAAATCGGTGACATCGCCTGCCCAACAGTGGTTCATAGAGGTATCGTGACCTGATTGGTAAGAGGTGAAATAGCGGGCGGACTGCATTGAGGCGCTCTAGTTAGAGCATCTGCTAAACTGAAACCATGTCAGCAAGCGAGTTTGAAGAGGTCATGGACAAATTACCTTCGCACCTGCGCGAACAGGTCTATAGCTTCGCGCAGTTTTTGTTAGCGCAAGAACAGCCGGAGCACAAAGAGCGGATTCTCGGTTTGCACCGCGGCGCTATGGAGGCGAGTGAAGACTTTGATGCGCCCTTACCCGATAGCTTCTGGCTCGGCGAGGTGTTTCCTTAGATGAGCGCCTCGAGCCTCAACTCCACCTCGAACGTTTCCCCGTTACGCCTTAAACTTAGCGTTTTTAGAGTGCCTGCTTCCATTAAACGTTCGCGAATGTCGTTGAGGGTGTAGTGCTCGGCGGGCACACTGTCTACCTCTACCGCCTCGAGCCCATCGCCTGCCCTCAAACCGGCTCGCTCAGCGGGCGAGTTAGCGAGAACCGCTTGTACCGTAACGCGCTCTAAATTCTCAGCCACGAGCCGCAGCCCGCTCGCGTCATAGGCGAAAGGTGCGTCAAACTCAGTGTTGGGCTCTAAGATCATCTCCTGAGCGCCGTAATCGAAAAAGACTCGGAAGCGCTTCAAGAGGTCGCCACCGATGAGCCCCGCCAGAGCCTCTGTCTCGAGCGAGCCCGAGGTGCTCTCGGACAAGGTTGTAACGATCTCGGTGAATTCATACGCGCCTAAGCGCACACCGGGTAGCCGCGCCACCGACTCCCGCGACGCGCCGCCGACGCCGCTGACTCGTTCGGGCAGCTCGAGCACCTTAGGAACGGCGCTTTTGACACTATGGCGTTCGGTGAAGAGGCGGTTGAGATAGAGCGCCATGTGTGCGCCTGTATCAACCAAGAAAGTGCCGCTAGCGTACTTATCCTCCCTAAGCAAAACGTCCGCGTGAATATGAGGATGGTTGTTCTGCAACGTAAAAGGGATGCGCTCGCCAGAACCTTCATATACAAATATTTCAGGTGAATGAAAGGTGATTTGCCTAGCTGCGTAGTCCACCTCGAGCACCGTTCGCCCGAGTACGTCATAGCCTAAGATGAGGTCTATCGTGCGTCCCTCGAGCGGCTCCAAAGGCGTGAGGTCAATCGTAGCGAAAGTCGCTTCTTGCACCATATGACCGCCGAGCTTGAGGTTGACCCCTTTGACGTGACCCAAGTCTTGAGACCCTTCACCGCCACCTCTCACCTCGAGCTTGCCAACCTCTTCCAACCCTAAGTCTCTCGCTAAACTGCTACTGAGCACCGAGCCGCCCGCGCCTGTATCGACAATGATACTGAGCGGACGCGAGTCCCCGATGTGACCCTCCACATGGATATGGTTCGAGATAAGCTCAAAGGGAAGTGTCACCTGGGGGTCTTCAAAGAGCGGCGCGGCGTCGGCGGACGGCTTGACAAAGAGGTCATCACTTAGAGGTTCGCTAAGCCGCACCTCTTCGACGCGAAACAGAACGTCGTACTTCGCGTCGCCCGTACTCTGCCGCGACGCGAACGCAAACATGACGCCCTCCACCTCGCGCCAATCCGAAAACGTCGTCGTTTCGGTGCGGTCATGAACAACCTCTTCTTGCTTGACGGGCAAAAAGGTATCGCTCGCCAGATAGACTTTGACGGGGCGTCCACCTTGCGGGCGCAGCTCGAGCGCGTGCGCACCCTCCTCTTCTCCCGAATAAACCGCTTCTCCCGGCAAACGCTCCGCGATGAGGTGGGAAAAACTTCCCAAATAGGCTTGCGTTCGTTCGGCCTCGAGTTCTGAGTCCGCAAGCTCGCGCACCAAGCCGTTTTGGTCCTTGATCCAACCGCGTTCACCGTCATAAACACGAAGCTCGCTGTAAATGTCGCCCAAGTTGAAGGCTTCTTTGCGTTCGCCGCTCGGTTGCTGCCAAATCTCATACGTCCCGCTCAGCCCACCCGTCTCCAAGGTCATGCGCTGATACACGCTGCCGACGGTAACGTAACCCAACGCTCGCCGCCAATTATGCAGTAAGTCCGCAATGTCCATAACGCCTCCCACAAAGTTTACGCCGCGCCGCTCATACTAATCTTTGGGGATAAGGTAGCACTTCGTAGAGGCTGCGCGTCCTAAAACGAAAAGCGTAGGGCGATGAAGAGGTAAGAGGTAAGGCGGGGGCGTACTGCAAAGGAGAAGTAACGAGAGAAAAGGACTGAGGACTGAGTAAGCCCTCTTTTCTCTCAGTCCTCAGTCCTTTAACCTTTCCACTCGTTCTTTGTCACCTCTCTTCCAAAGCCTACCCCGCTTTCCTGCTAAGTTCACCACATGGACATCCAAGGAAAAACTGCATTCGTAACAGGTGGAAGTAAAGGCATTGGCTACGGCGTGGCGGAAGCGCTCGTCAAAGAGGGTGCGAACGTCACCATCACCTCTCGGCATAAAGATGAGGTCGAAGAGGCGGCGCAGAAGCTGACCGACATGGGACCGGGCAAGGCGCTGGGCTTAGAGTGCAACGTCCGCAACTTGGACGAGCAACAAGAGGCTGTCAAAAAGACGGTGGACGAGTTCGGCAACTTAGATATCCTTATCGCCAACGCAGGCGTCGGACGCTTCGCCCCTATTGACGAAATGGAGCCGAGCGACTGGCACGACATGATCGACACGAACCTCACGGGCGTCTTCTACAGCGTCAAGGCGACGGTGGAGGAGCTTAAAAAGTCCGAAGGCTATATCATTACGATTTCGTCGCTGGCAGGGAAAAACCCCATGGCGGGCGGCTCCGGCTACAACGCGAGCAAGTTCGGGCTGGACGGCTTTAGCGAAGCGATTATGCTCGATTTGCGGCAAAAAGGCATCAAAGTCTCGACCATTATGCCGGGCTCGGTGGCGACGTATTTCGGCGGTCAGACGCCCACCGAAGAGGACGCTTGGAAGATTCAATCCGAAGACATCGCCAAGCTCTGCGTTGACCTCTTGACAATGCATGAGCGCACGCTGCCGAGTCGGGTGGAGGTGCGTCCGAGTCAGCCGCCGAGTAGTTAAGCAGGTATCATCTGGTCATCAACGCTCTTAGTCGAGAAAACACTGATAAAAACGCATATTATAGAGATGATAGTTGCGGAGCTTTAGCACAGTGTTATGTAGAACTCGAGAGTCCCTTTACGGGGCTCTTTAATTTTTTGAGAAGCTACGTTACGCTGTCAACTTTATTTCGAACCCTGTGTCACCCCGAGCGAAGTCGAGGGGTCTCGCCTTTCAATCTCGGTCAGAGGAGTCAGCAAGGGCAGAGATTCTTCATTACGCTAGCGCTTCATTCAGAATGACATATGGGGTAACATCACGCCCGTAGGATGACGAGACGCTTCTCCCTATCGGCAGCGTAGCTGAGGCACGCTAAAATATCCTCTTCGGTGAGGTACAGAAAGTCCTCTAAGATTTCTGCGTGCGTCATGTCTGAAGCTAAAAACTCCAAGCACGTCATAAACCGTGATGCGCATCCCTCTGATACAGGGTTTTCCGCTATGCTTGCCGGGCTCGAGGGTGATGATGTCTTGGTAGTTCATTCTACAGACTCAATTCACAAGATTAGGACTGGAGCAATCTGAAGTTGAGTTGATCATCATGGGACGTTGCGGATTCACAAAGCTGTACAGAATTTCCTCTCTCCCAGACTCTCGAGCTAGTGCTGCAATTCTGTCTAAAGAAGTCTTCTTTTGATTGTAAAGCTCCATGTAGGCTTTATCGCACAAAATCTGTTTACGCAAATCAATGCCGATATAGTCTGAATTAGTGTAGTCAGTCATCAATCTTTCTAACAAATCATCTTGGTTAGCGCTTACTTCCTCAACGTTTCCTACTAAGCTCGTTTGCATGTGATTGGGTAAACTAAGACCATGTTCATTCACTAAAAAAACCTGCTGTAAACATGGCTATCCCAAAGGAGGTAATAGCAGAAAGTACAAGAGATGCAGAGGGTATGGTGAATCGCATTGGTAATTTCAATAAATCTCCAATGCCATACTTCCTTACATCTACAGGCGAAGAGTCTATATCAGAGGGGTGCTGAACCTCTTTACTTTTACGCTTTGTGCGTTTCACAATTCTGATTATAACGAGTGTAAATGTTCCAAATGAATTTTTTGCTTACCAAAATCGCGCATTTTTGCTTACGCTGTAACCTCTCGCAAGTCCACAAATGACTCCCGCCCCGCCTCCACCATCCGCGCAATATCCTCTTCCGTATGCGCGTAGGAGAGAAACGCCGCTTCGTAGTTGCTGGCGGGCCAGTAAATACCCCTCGAGAGCAGCCCGTGAAACCAGCGCCTGAAGAGGTCGGTGTCGGTGGTGCTGGCGCTTTCAAAGTCCGTGACCTCCTGGTCAGTGAAGAAAACTGTAATCATCGAGCCGATGCGGTTAATGGTCGTCGTGAGCCCTGCCTCGTTCGCGCCTTCTCGGAGACCTTCTTCTAACTGAGCGGTCCGCGCCTCCAACACGTCGTAGAGGTCGGGCGTCTCGTTCATCGCTTCGAAGGTGGCGATGCCTGCCGCCATCGCTAAGGGGTTGCCCGAGAGCGTCCCTGCCTGGTAGACCTTGCCGAGTGGCGAGACGTTGTCCATGACGGAGGCTTTGCCGCCGTACGCGCCCACAGGCAAGCCGCCACCAATAATCTTGCCCCAGCAGATGAGGTCCGCGTCAATACCCAAGCGTTCGGTTGCGCCGCCGGGTGCTAAGCGGAAGCCGGTCATCACTTCATCTACAATGAGGAGTGCGCCGTATTCATTCGTGAGGTCGCGCAAGCCTTGTAGAAACTCTTGGGTTGGGATGACAACGCCCATGTTGCCGACGACGGGCTCGAGAATCACCGCCGCAATCTCATCCGGTTTCGCTTCAAACAGTTCACGTACCGAGTCCAAGTTGTTGTACTGCGCGACGAGCGTGGTCTTAGCGGTGTCCGCTGGCACGCCCGCCGAAGAGGGTACGCCCGTCGTCATCGCGCCGGAGCCTGCCGCGACTAAGAGCGCGTCGGCGTGACCGTGATAGTTGCCCGCAAACTTCACGATGTAGTCGCGCCCTGTCGCACCTCTCGCCACTCTAAGGGCGCTCATCGTCGCTTCGGTCCCTGAATTCACGAAGCGGATGCGCTCGCAACTTTCGTAACGGTCTAAGACCAGTTCAGCGAGTTTGATTTCGCGCTCAGTCGGTGCGCCGAAGCTCAAGCCGTCTACAGAGGCTTGCTGGATGGCGTCCAGAACTCTCGGATGCGCGTGACCCAAGATCATCGGTCCCCACGAGCCGATGGCGTCGATATATTCGTTGCCGTCGGCGTCGAAGAGGCGCGTGCCCTTGGCGGACTCTATAAAGCGCGGTGTGCCGCCCACCGAGCCAAAGGCGCGGACTGGAGAATTGACGCCGCCGGGGATGAGCAGAGAAGCGCGTTCGAAGAGCGTTCGGGAGGTAGAGGTGTTCATGAGTCTATGGTGGCACGGAAGAGGTTGGGGTAAAAGAATGTGGCTTACGGGAAAAGGAGGTCAGCACCGTTCGTTTGCTTCGCAAAGACTAATGTACATTAGCTTGGCTGGATTTCAGCCTGTCAGCAATTCAGCTAGTCAGGAGAAATCTTTCAGCGTTCGACTTTGGGGAGTCCGATAAGAAACGCCCCCAGCCCAGCCTCTAAACCCCCCTGTGCTCCACTTAGTCCAAACAGCCCCGAACGCCCTAAAGAGACGAATCCATGCAAAAAAGACCAAAAAGCGACGGCGGCGGCGGTGTCATCCTCCCGCTTCGTTACCTCTCCAACTCGAGCCAATACAAAATTCCAGAGGTCTTTGCCCGCGCCCGCTTCGGCTTTTTCGGGTGGACGCGGAGCTATCATGAGGTCGTAGAGGGCGGGGCGTTCGTTTGCAAAAGCGAGATACGTTTTTGCAGTCGTTTTCAACGCTTCTTGGGCGGATTGATTCTGAGTTGCCGCTTTCAACCTCTCTAAAAGAAGCCGCGCTCCCTCGTCCGCGAGCACCTTTTCTAAAACCTCTTTACCGGAGAAGTGATGGTAGAGGCTCGAGGCGTTCACCCCAAGTTTTGCAGCTAAATTCCGCATGGAAAGCGTAGTGAGTCCGTCCGACTCGAGCAGCGTCAGCGCAGCCTCTAAAATTTCATCTCGATTCGTCTTCGCAGGATAGGGCATACCCAACAGCGTACGTCTTGACAAGAGATTGAGCAAGGTGTACAGTGTTTGGTATGAAAACAAACAGCGTTAGTCTTAAGAAAAAGAGGTTAAGTATGACCCCTTCGGCACCTTCAGTTCAGGCTCATCTCTCAGCGCCGGGCGTGTGGCTGAGGCTCGAGGGCGTAACCCTCATGCTCGGCAGCGCAGTTGCCTACTTCGTGCTCGGCGGACATTGGCTTTTGTTCGCACTGCTTCTCCTCACACCCGACGTGGCGATGCTCGGCTATCTTTTTGGTAAGAGGTCGGGGGCGCACGTTTACAACCTCTTTCACAGCACGCCGCTTCCCGCTGCCTTACTCGCGTTCGGCTTTTTCGCGGCTCAACCTCTTGCGGTAAGCGCCGCGCTCATCTGGTTTGCGCATATCGGTATGGACCGGATGATTGGGTATGGGCTCAAGTACTCGAGTGGTTTTAAGGATACGCATCTCAACCGCGCTTGAAAACGAATTAGGTCGCTCTAACGCCGAAACAGAGCTTTTCTTCGTGATGGTAGAAGAGCGCCCAATATTCGGATGTAGGAAAAACTAGAACGTCATCAGAGACTGGATAACAAAAGTCATCCCAATAGTTGCAAAACACAGTCCAGCAGGTAGACACCGCCAACTGTTCTCCCCATAAAACGACGATTGGCTCTTCAAGCGCAACATCTTTCTGCTGGAGCCACGACTTCACAGCGCTGGGGGTTGTTTTATCCGCGTCAAGATGCGAAAGGTCCTTGAAGAGTTTTTGAGTCAATGAGCTACCTTCAACCCAACTGACCGTACGTTTAGATAGTTCGCTCGCCTTTGCCGTACTAAGAGGCCGGATTTGGGCGCGTTGAGTATCAGTCCAGCGCCACCTGAGTCCGAACTGTTCTATAGGGCGAAAATCACGTTCTGCAACCTCGATCATCGTACCGAAAATCCTATCGTACGTAGAGACTGTGCTGCGTCAGAACTTGTACTTTCATAGCTTGCTAGACTGTAACCAGAGAATAGGAGAACGATGGACACCATCCTCTGGCTACAACAGTTCGCCTCACCCACCTTAGATGCGCTGATGCTCGTCATCACCGACTTGGGCTCAGAACTCGCCTACATCGCCTTTTTGCTGGTGACGTATTTAGCGTTCGATTCGCGTTTGGGTCAGCGCGTTGCGATTTACTTGCTCGTGAGCCTCTACCTCAACTTTCACCTCAAGGGACTCATCGACACGCCGCGTCCTTACGAACTTGACCCGAACTTAGCGCGGAGTCAGGCGGCGGTAGAGACGGGCGCGGGTCCCGGTTTCCCGAGTGGACACGCCCAGGGGAGTCTGACCTTTTGGGGCTACGTCGCCGCCTCCTTCCAAAAAGCGTGGTTCTGGGTCCTCGCCGTATTCCTCGTTCTCACAATCTCGCTGAGCCGCGTTTATCTAGGGGTGCACGTGCCGATTGATATTGTCGGTGGGCTCGTCATCGGAGTGGTCTTGATAGGTCTTTTTCTTGCGCTTGACCGCTGGTTGGAAAAGGTCACGCTGCCCTCTAAGGGGATTCTCTTCGCCCTCGGTCTGCTCCTACCTCTTGCCCTACACCTCTTCTTACCCACGCCCGATTCTGAAGTCTTGATGGGCGGGCTGGCTGCCTTTGCCACCGCGCCGCTGCTCGTCCCTTACCGGGTTGAGGGAAGCGTGTGGCGGCGGGTTCTCATTACACTTTTGGGATTCGTGCTCGTGTTTGCGGCGCTGTTTGGCTCGAGCCTCCTCCTGCCCGAAGAGGTCAAACGCGACTCATTAGTCGGTTTTGTACGCTACTTCCTTATCGGCTATACAGGTCTCGCTTTGACGCCCTGGCTCGCTCAGCAGACCCGCCTTACGCCAGCACAACCTTCAAAATCAACCACGTGAGGCGCATCAAGCTCACCTTAGAGTTTGACGGGACGCACTTTCATGGCTGGCAGGTGCAGGCGAAGACGGGGGAGAGGACTGTGCAGGGCGTTTTAGAGACTGCCCTAGCCGACATCCCCGGCGCACGCCCTCGGGTTATGGGCGCGGGGCGCACCGACGCGGGCGTGCACGCGCTGGCGATGGTCGCGCACTATGATACGGAAGATTTGATCCCTACTGAAAAGGTCGCCAAGGCGCTCAACTCGAGGCTTCCCAACGATGTGCGCGTGCTGTGCGCCGAAGAGGTCGGACTGGATTTTGAGAGTCAATTTAGCTGCCGCTACCGCCGCTACCTCTACCGGATGCGTCTGACGAGAGGGTCGTTTGAGAGAACCGCTTTAGACCGCCACCGCGTCCTCTTCTTGTCGCAGAGGCTCGAGGTCGAGGCGATGCAAAAAGCGACCTCTTACTTTGAGGGGACGCGGGACTTCACCGCCTTAGCAACGCAGGAGACGAGGGGGACGGTGCGGACGGTCTACCTCTGCCGTTTGGACATAGAGGAACGTGACCTCACTTTGCACATCGCCGCCGACGGATTCTTGCGCAACATGGTGCGCACGGTAGTCGGCACACTTCTTTATGTCGGCGAGGGAAAGCTCAAACCTCACGACATCACGTCGATTTTAGAGAGTAGAGATCGCAAAAGAGCAGGACCGAACGTACCACCGCACGGGCTTTACTTTGCGGAGGCGGGGTACGAGGCGTGGGAGGCTCGAGTCCTCTAACCCACTAGCTGCATCACCACCGCCAAATCATCAAACACCATGGTGTGCTCTTTCACCTTCTCGTCTTTGATATGCACGTGGCTCACCCCTAAGATATTGACGCGCTTATCCGTCGGCTTGCCGTACCACCCGTAGCGGGCGTGCGTACCCGAAAAGCGCCAACGCACGGCGGCGCGGTAGCCGCCCTCCTCACTCTCCAAGCCGTAAACGTGCTCCACGCTCATGTGCGCGTCGGGAAACATCGCCATAAAGTTCAGGTGATACGCCCGAATGTTAGCGACGCCGCGCAGGGTGAGGTGATGCGGGACGTGGAGGCTCGAGTTTCCCGCATAGCATTCTGTTATCCGGTTGAAGTGCCTCGAATTCCAAACGTCGTGAAAGAGCTGCCTGGCGAATTCCTCGTGCGGGTCTCCGCTCTGCGGTTGATACGCCGCAGGCGGGTACTGCCCTTGCAAGCGGTCTGTCTCACCCGTCACGCTCATGGGCCGAACCGCCGCCGCGTCCCGTGCAACCTCCCAGAGGTCGAAGCCGAGCTGCCGCACCATCGCGGCGGTGTCGCGCACGAGCCACTCCTCGACCACGAGGTTTTCCCTCACAAAGCAGTTGGCGATGGCTAAGAACTCGGTGCGCCGCCCCGTCGGGGGTCCCCAGGGGCTATAGCCCGTATTCGTCCCCGTGCTCACTAAGAGGTGCGAGGTGTGAAAGCCGCGCTCGTCGTCGCCTGTCCAGAGGACGTCTTTGGCGTACAAGCGGCGGTTGGGGATGGCGGCGGCAGAGGCGGTGGAGCCGCTCACGACCTCTTCGACGCCGTACGCGGTGCCGTAGCCCGTGTGCATCGCCACGGTGCCCAAATACGTGTCGTAGATGTGCCCCATGTCGCCCTCTTCCCAGATGCGGTGGGTGATGCGCAAGATGTAGTCCACGATGTCTTCGTACTGCGGGTCGAAGCCGCGCATGGAATGCTCAATTTGCTTGTTTTGGCGGCGCACGTGGGTTAAGTTTTGCTCGAGCGAAGGCGTGTCCGAAGCGTCGACGGGTAGGTCCATAGGTCCTCCATGAGTAACGTCTGCAGTCGTTTAGTGAGTGTATCAGCCCCGAAACGGGGGCGCGGTTTGACCCGAGTTCGGTGAAGCTTCACCATTATATTGGGACATCTCCGAGCGGACGCGGCAACCCGTAAGGCGCACCTAAGCTTTGCGAACTTTGAAGACGCCGTTCGCCGCGCCTGTTTCAAAAGGTTCTAGCTCCCAGTTTCTGTAAACGTCCATAACCTCGAAACCGCTTTCTTGAATGAGGGTGAGGAGGGTTTCAAGAGGGGTGAACTTGATGGTCTCGCTCGAGCGCCTCTCCCTCCCGCTCGCATACTCCCGCTTCATCTCAAAATAGAGAAGTCCGGTATCCGCGTTATAGCGAACCTGTTTGTCGAAGTAGCGAACGTTCTGTCCAGCCAAATCTATGTAAGTCTGGTAGAAGCGGAAGTCCTTGTCTAAAGAGAGGTCATAGCCTTTAGGCAGCCGCGTGTCGAAGACCAAGAGACCACCTTGTTGAAGATGATTGTGGATATTGGCCAGTAAGGTCCGAATCTCTTTCTCGCTCAAAAACTGCTGAAAGGCGTTGCCCGTCATGATGGCTAAAGCGAAGCGCGTGTCTAACTCGAACTCGAGCGCGTTCACACGACAAAACAAGAGGTTGTTCTTACCTCTCGCTTTCCCTTTAGCACGCTCTAACATCGCTTCAGTGAGGTCTATACCGACGGTCTCTAATCCCGTCTCTGCAAGGGGAACCGTGACAATGCCCGTACCGCAGCCCACATCTAAAATCGCGCCGCCTTGCTCTAGCGCTAGCCTCTTCAAGTAACCGATTTCGCTTTTGTACAGGTTCCCGTACTGCGCGTCGTAGTCTGCGCCGGAGGTGTATTCGCTCAAGTCTTTCACGCATGACGTTATACCCTTTTCGAGAATTTTGAGGGCGAAGTTAGGGAAGAAGCTCGAGCGCCTTCTTCGTCCTGACAACATTGAAGTGTCTTCTATCGGTTATAGCCACCCTGCCCACGCTTTCGGCTAATGTGATGACGGCTGCATCGGCAAAACCGAGAGGTAAGTCGGCGTAGGTGCGCATCAATTCCTGAATACGGGGTAGGTCGCTCTCGCGCCACTCGAGGCGTATCAGAAAGTAAATGCTGAAGTTGCTTAGAATAGCCTTCAGGTGCTTGAAGAGGCGTGTCCATACTTCCATTATAGACGACAGAACGCGGCAATCTTCACAAGTTTCATATACTACCCTTATGTCAACGCATTTCGAAGGCGGCAAGGCCGTCATGGTGGATGTATCAACCAAAGGTGAAACGCTCCGGGAGGCGGTGGCGGTTTCGACGCTCGAGCTGCCTGACGCCGCCCTTAGAGCACTTCAAGCGGGCGGCGTCGGCAAAGGGGACGCGGTCGCCGTGGCCGAACTCGCGGGCATCATGGGCGCAAAGCGCACCGCTGACCTCATTCCGCTCTGTCACCCTTTACCTCTCACCAAAGTCTCCGTTGTAGGAGAGGTGGACGCGGAGAAGGCTCAGGTGCATTTCACCGCGACCTGCCGCGTCACGGGCAAAACGGGTGTCGAGATGGAGGCGCTTACGGCGGCGAGCATCGCGGCGCTGACGCTTTACGACATGCTCAAAGCCTCGAGCAAAGGTATCGTCATCCGCGAAACTAAACTCTTGAGTAAAACGGGTGGAAAGTCGGGCGCGTGGAGCCTTTAATATGGCACGCTTAACCTTTGCGCGGGCGCTCTCACAAGATGACGAGGACGAGTTAGAGCCTATTGACCAGTTTTACGCCCAGCACTTCGGCTTAGAGCCCATCATGACGCGCTCCTCGCTCAACTTTTACACGCGCACGGGTCACGCCTTTGTCGCCGTGAAAGAGGGTGAGGTGACGGGTTTCGCTTTCGCTCAGTCCATCTGGAACGGCACGCGCCCGACAGTTTACTTGAACCGTTTGGCAGTCGCTGACCTGGATGATAGTGAGTCGCGCTTGGCGTTGATCGAAGCCGTGACTAAGAGTGCGTACGACGCTGCCGTTTACGATTTGCAGGTGCACCTCCCCAAAGGTGATAAATCTGGCATAAGAGCGCTTTCTGACAAGGGATACTCGGAAGTAGAAGTGGTGAGCTTCTCGAGAATTCTGGGCTCGAGGGGACAAAACTCCTAGAAGTGGATGTAAGGTTGAAGTTACTGAGTTTGTATCACGCAGATATCATCACTAAACGTGCGTGCTGAGCGATGTTCTCAGATGTGAGAGCGTCACTGACCAGATGAAATCTAGCTAGCCTAAAAGGGGAGAGCATGGCGAGAGTTCTATTAGGTATACGCGGTATGGACAACGAGGGCGACGCAGGTAAAGTCAAAGAAACCTTACTTTCTGTCGAGGGCGTGCAGAAGGTCGAGGCGTCGCGCGGACAAGCCGCCGTAGAGTATGACCCGGCGGACAGCACGATTACGGACTTAATCCGGGCGCTACGGAGGGTCGGTTTCTCAGCGGGGATGGAGTAGGGCGAATCTCTGAGCGTTAGAATCGAAGGATGGCATCTGACTTAGGTTCAGCGACTAATGTGTACGTCGGCGTTTACTTGGCTCGCCTCGAGATGCCCTGGGTAGGTAGCCTCAAGGAGAAGCGCTCACTCATCAAGCCCGTCACCGAAAAGCTCAAGGTGCGTTTTCCTGTGTCGGTGGCGCGGCTCGGCGGGCTTGACGCGCACGACTGGGAACTAGTCGGGGCGACGGCGATCAGCGCTGACCCGGTGTGGTTGGAGGGGATGCTCGGTAAAGTCGGTGACTTTGTCGCGGCGCACGGCGTCTACCGCGTGGCTGAGAGCAGCGTGGAACTCGAGCTGTGGTCGGGCGACGATTGAGTATTTGGTGGTTGTCTATGAAGGCTGTTTGTCTATGAAGACTTAGAAACGTGCTCGCGCTGTTGAGTCCGGTGTGTTTGCGGTAGGATAGAGCTTTAAGAAGCTTAGAGGGGCGCAAACAGGCGCTTACGGACGAGCAAAGGAGCTTAGAGCATGGCAAACACATTGGATACGCGCGCCGCGCCGGATGACCTTGGAGCGAAAGACCGCGTCATCGTCACCGACGAGGCGCTCTCGACGATTATCGGGCTCGCCGCCCACGAGGTGCCGGGTGTCGTGGGGATGTCGCCCGCGAACTTTCGCGAGGGGGTAAGGCGCATTCTGGGAGCGCAGCAAGTGGACGAGGGCGTCGAGGTTACGAGAGGCGAAGAGACGACGGTGACGCTCTATCTCGTGGTGGCGTACGGCGTCAACATCCCGGCGGTTGCCGAATCGGTGCGCGAGCGCGTGTTTTACGCGGCGGGGACGTTCGCGGGGGTCGAGGTCTCGAGGGTGCAAATTCATATCGTGGGGGTGGGTCGTGGCGAGCGCTAGTGCCGGGTCGAATACCGGGTCGAATACTGGGTCCGGGCAGACCTTAGCGGTCAAAGACCTCTGCACCGCCTTTGTCTACGCGACGGACTGGTTAGGCGTCTACGTCGAAGAGGTCAACGCGCTCAACGTTTACCCGGTGCCCGACGGTGATACAGGTACAAATATGCACCTCACCATGCAGTCCGTGCGCCGCCAGCTCAACGAGGAGCGCCCTAAGACGATGGAGGACCTAGCGCACGCGCTCTCGTACGGGTCGCTTCTAGGCGCAAGAGGCAACTCGGGCGTGATTTTAAGTCAGGTCTTAAAAGGTTTCGCGGAGGCGATTCGCGACCAGAGCGCGTTAGAAGCGCAAGCTTGCATCGACGCCCTGAAAGGGGCGACCAAGAGCGCCTACGCCGCCGTGATGAAGCCCGTCGAGGGAACGATCCTAACCGTCGTGCGTAGAGCAGCAGAAGGGGCGGAGGAGGCGGGCTCGTCGCATCCTTTGACCGTCCTCAAAGACGCCTGGAAAGCGGGGCAAAAAGCGCTCCAAGAAACGCCTGAGATGCTGCCGATGCTCAAGCAGGCAGGCGTGGTGGATTCGGGGGGCTTGGGCTTTCTGCGCGTCTTAGAGGGCGTCATCGCCTCGTTCGAAGGACGCGACCTGCCGAAACCGCCCAAGATCGAGTCTCGCGCCCAAGAGCAGTTCGAGGAGCAGGAGTTCGGCTTCTGCACGGAGTTTTTGTTGGAGAACGTTTCTGTCCCGACCAAAGAGATTCAGGAGATGGTTCAAGACTACGGCGACTCGCTCCTCGTCGTGGGTGCAGAGGGTTTCGTCAAAGGGCACATCCACACCGAAGAGCCCGAAAAGCTCCTCGCTGCCGTCGTTCAATACGGCTCGATGGTGCGCTCTAAAATCGAAGACATGAGCGAGCAGCATCACGAGATTTTAGAAGGCGTCAACATGACCGAAGCGGAGCCGCCTAAAAGTGCGCTCGTGGCGGTCAGTGCGGGGTACGGCGTCACGAAAGTTTTCCGCTCGCTCGGGGCGCGGGTCGTCGGGGGCGGACAGACGAATAACCCGAGTGTACAAGACATCGCGGACGCGGTGCGTACAGTCGGCGCGGACGACGTGATCATTATGCCGAACAACAAAAACATCATCATGGCTGCCGAACGCGTCGGTGACATCGTCAAGGAGAAGCGCATTCACGTGTTGCCTACGCGCACCGTCGGGCAAGGGCTCGCCGCCGCCGTGCTCTTTAGCGAGAGCAGCGACGCGGAGGAGCTTTTCGAGGAGATGAAAGCAGCTTCCGAAAACGCGCTGACCTTGGAAGTCACCACGGCGAGCCGCACGACGACGGTGGAGGGCGTCGAAGTCACGGAAGGCGACTACATCGGCTTGGTGAATAACGACCTCAAGGTCGCGGAGAAGAGCCCCGAAGAGAGCCTGAAGAAGCTCTTAGAGGGGTCCGCCGACTCCTTTGAGATCGGTACGCTTTTCTACAGCCCTTCAGTCGGCGAGGAGAAGGCGACGGCTTTAGCGGAAGAACTAGCGGAAGAATTTCCCGAGTTGGAGATCGAACTCCACCCCGGCAGCCCCGATTTGTACGCGTACTTGATGGCGCTCGAGTGAACGTTTCGTGAAGCGCTCCGCAGGCTGCGCTTACACAGTTTAACCGTTAATACGTTACGCTTCGCTTGAAAATGTGAAAGGAGTAGAGTTATGAGAAGAGCAGTCTCACTCGCGTTAGTGGTAGGGCTTGCGGCGCTGCTGGGCGCTTGCAACATTATCTTCGTTGAAGGTGAGCCGGAATTTAGCGTTAGCGACCTCACGGTAAGTTCTAACTATTCGGACCCTGAAAGAGGTCCATACATCTGCAACGACGCGACGACGAGAATATCGTACAGTTTCGATTACGACGGAAGGATTAGACGCTGGACGCAAGCGCTTCGCGAGTACAGCCCCAGTGGTGACGATACGGAGAGAGCGACCTATGAAGAGGTCATTAGACCCGAAAGCTCAGATGCGACGGTCACTGAAAGCACTGTGACTTACAGGTTCACCATCGATCCTGAAACGGCGCTTGAGCCCGCCGATTCGCAGATTTCACCCCAACAAGTTCCCCAAGTCGATACTCGCTTGGTTATTGAGGCGACGGGGACAGACGGTGAAACCGAGACACTTACGGTAGAACTGCCGACAGAATGCCTTACGCAGTAGATGCAACGAAAGCTATAGCAGCGGTCTACGGACCGCTTTTTTTGTGCTCATGAACCCCTTTTAACCTCTCCTCACAGCGCTTCATCCCCCGTGAGCTAGACTTTAGACATGACGCGACTTTTACTCGTATTACTGACCTCTTTACTTTTGAGCACGGCTCTGGCGCAAACTTGTCTCAGCGAACTCCAAGCCGACATGTCTCAAGACGAACTCGCCGACCCTGCCACCGGGCGCGACGCGGCGCTCTATCTCAAACAGGCGGTGGACTTGCTCGAGCCCGTTTTGCCCCCACTCGCGAGAGTGAACGACGTACCCGTTACTGTTGAGGATGAAGCCTTTAGCGCCGTGCGCTTCTTAGCCGAGCGCGACCTCTTGCCCAGCACCTGGGAGGCGGACACTTTAGCGCCCGGAACGTGGGCGGAGATGGTCTCTGGCGTGGCGTCTTGGTACGACCTTGACTTCACCGAAGAGGTCGTAGCTGTGCCGACGAAGGAGCAGTTGCTGAGTGACCTCGCTGGTCTGATCGGGCGGGCTGCGCCGCGCTTAGAGCCCGTCGCGCTGCTCGCGTTTGACCCGCAGGGGGGCGGCGTCAACTTTTGGGCGATCATTCGTAATGGCGGTGTCTATCCGCGCATGATCGTACAGCGTCCACCCGCGGAAGTCGTAGATGCGCGGCGCGATACGCAGCGAGCGCTCTCTCTATTAGGAAACTGCGCCTACACGCTTAGCAACTACGTCTCCGCGCCCGCGAACACGGCGCAGCGCCTCTTTTTAGCGAACAGTGACGCGGAGATGGTCATCGCGCAGGCTGACCCGCCTGCTGAGCAGAATTTGGTCTACGTACCCGAGGGGGAAGAGGCTGAATATCTGCGTTTCTCGAGCCCCGCCACTGACACCTTTAATCAGTACGCCGCGCTCTTCGTCGGACCGAGCATCGGCGTGCCCGCGCTTTTACGTATCATCCCGCAACTGCGCACGAACATGAACCCGAGGGAGATCATCGCCTTTATGCAGGGGTCTTAGCCTCGACTGAACATATAAAGATTGACCTCGAGCCTCTTTGCCTAAAACGCACCCGCCCAGCGCACAAAAACGCTGTGACCTCTCCTGTTATGCTCCGTTTTGCAGGAGGTCACTATGTCAGCCGTTCTCTGGGCGCTCGTCGCCATGCTCGCCTACTCCTTCGTTGCGCCCTTCGTGAGCCGCGCGATCGGCAGCGGAATGCCGGAATTTCTCGTGCTGCTCGTCACTTCGCTCATCCTTACGCTCGCTTCGCTCGGCGTCGCTGCGCTCACAGGTGAGCTTAATGTGCGCGAGCTGGCGCACCCGTCCGCTTGGAACGCCTACCTCGCGGGCGCGTTTCTGTCGGTCGGGATTATCGCGTACTACCGCGCCCTATCGCTGGGCGCGGTCAGCGTCGTCGTGCCGATTTTCGGGCTCTTTCTCGTGGTCAGTTCGGTGGTGGGGTTCGCTCTTTTGGGTGAGGCTATTACTGTGCGTAAAGTGCTCGGGATTGTACTCGCGGGCGTGGCGGTTTACTTGGTGGCGGGGGCTTAGGCTCGAGCCGACAGACGTTTTAGTCTAATTCTTTCGCGTACCAGTCCAAAACCGGCTTCGCGTCGATCGCGAACGTGTAGCCGAGCGAGCGCCAAAACCCCTCCGCCCTCGGGTTGCGCCCGTAAATGCTCGCTAGGACGCGCTTGGCACGCCCTTTAAGTTTGGTCTCTAGTTCACCGATGCAGAGGCGTCCGTAGCCTCTATTTTGAAGGTTTTCGGGAATGAGCAAGAGGTTGACGGTTGCGTCACCCGCCTCAGGGTAGTCGAGTTTATAGTCTAGGTAGCCCACCACGCGCTCACAGCCTTCTAGGTCGTCCTCTTTCGTCACCATCAACTCGGTGTGACGCTTGGGGTCGTGGGCGGCGGCTTCTAATTCGCGTTTGACCTCTTCAAGTGTCGGGAGCGGGATCGAGATGATGTCGAAGTAGCTCGGCGACTGACTATAGATGGCAAAAATGCGCTCAGCATCGGCTAACGAGGCGCGGCGCAAGAACATGTTCGGTACAGCGGTGTGCACAGGAACTCCCTTCGGAGATAGTCTGGCGCTGTCTTTCAAGTTAGCCTAGTATACCTTTCCTTAATAAAGATGTGCGGTGACACGTATAACGTACAAGCAGGGGGTGGTCACAACCGCTTTCACGCTAAACGAACGACATCGTTTCGCATAGGCGAAAACTACGTAATTAGCCCGCACGTTAAGAGATAATGCTTGCGTCTATTTATCTCAAGGTGCGTTGCGACTGCTGGTAAGCTACCCCATGCCCCCTTCTCGACCCTCTATTTTCATCGACGGACACCTCGACCTCGCCTACAACGCCCTCGCCGTAGGGCGCGACCTCACACTCCCTTTAGAGGAACTGCGCGCTCAGGACGCGGCGGCGCTCGTCACCCTGCCCGAGTTGCGCCGCGCCGGGGTGACGCTCGTCTTCGGCACGATTTTTGTGAGACCGGCGGGCGCGAAGTCGTTAGGCGGGAAGGGGACGTTAGAGGGCAAAGCCTACGAAACACCCGAAGAGGCGAGAAAGCTCGCTCTGGCGCAGTTGGAACTTTACGAGCGTTGGGAAGAGGCGGGCGAGGTGCGTATCGTGCGCACTCTGGATGATTTGGAGAGCCATCTGGCTGCGAGCGCGGAGGATGCGCGCGTCGGCCTCGTCCTGCTGATGGAGAACGCCGACCCCTTGCGCACGCCTGGTGACCTTGACGAGTGGGTCCGGCGAGGTCTGCACGTCGTCGGTCCCGCCTGGCAGCGCACGCGCTACGCGGGCGGCACGAGAGCGCCCGGACCGCTTACGGATTTAGGCGTCGAACTTATCCAGGCGATGAACGAAACGGAGGTGACGCTCGATGTGAGCCACTTCGCCGAGGAGAGCTTTTGGAGTGCGCTGGACTTAAATCCCGTTTTCGTCATCGCAAGCCACAGCAACGCTCGCTCGCTCGTCCCCACCGACCGCCACCTCTCGGACGACATGCTCTTAGCGCTCGCCGAACGTGACGCGGTGGTGGGTTTAGTCATCGCCAATCCGTTTTTGCGAACAGGGGTGACGCAGGACTCGCTCAAAGAAGAGACTACTCTACGAGACGTGCGCCGCCACGCCGAGCACGTCGCGGGTCTTATCGGCTGGGAGCGCGTGGCGATAGGGAGCGACTTCGATGGTGGGTTTGGTGTGGCGGATGTGCCGCAAGAGGTCTCGAGCGTCTTTGATTTCGCCAAACTAGGCGAGGCGGTCCCCCAAGAGGTCAGAGAGGGTTTTTTAGGCCACAATTGGCTGCGCTTTTTGCGGCGGGTTTTACCTAAGGAGCAATGAGTAAAGGTTTTCACTCATTGCTCCTTGCTTCCTATTTTTTAGCAGCCTGATATCCTGTTCACTATGACCGACGCCAACTTCTACACCTCCCGCCTCTCTCAAAACCGCGCCATCCTCGCGCCGATGGCGGGCTTTACCGACGCGCCCTTTCGTAAACTTTGCCGCGACTACGGCAGCGCCTGGGCGGTCACGGAGATGGTCAGCGCGAAGGCGCTCGTGCAGGGCGATATGCAAGGCATCGAGATCGGCAAGCCCTACCCCGGTGAGCCCGACTTGGTCATCCAGGTCTTCGGCGGCGAGCCTGAGATTGTGGCGGCGGGTGGGCGCATTCTCTACGATACGTATCAGCCTGTTGCCTTGGACATCAACATGGGCTGTCCGGTGAAAAAGGTGACAGGCAAGTCTTGCGGTTCGAAGCTCATGCTAGACCCAGGACGCGCCGCCGACATCGTACGGAACCTCGCCGCCGCCGTCCCCGTCCCGGTAAGCGCCAAGATGCGCTTGGGTTATGACGAGGTGAACGCGAAAGAGGTCGCGCTAGCCTTGCAGGAGGCGGGCGCGTCCCTCGTCACAGTTCATGGACGCACCGCCGCGCAGAAGTATAGCGGCGAGGCGGATTGGGAGCGGATTAAAGAGGTGGCAGAGGCGCTACACATCCCCGTCGTCGGCTCAGGCGACGTGCAAAGTAGAGTGCAAGTCGAGCGCTACCAGGCGCAAGGGCTAGGTGTGATGATCGGGCGCGGCGCACTGGGGCGTCCGTGGATTTTCGCCGAGCTGCGCGGCGCGGCGTCGCCGAGTTTCGAGGAGATGGCGCGAACGGTGTACCGTCACGCCGAGATGTTCTGTGACTGGCACGCAAAGGAGCACAGGAAAGAACAAGGTGTGGTCCCTTTTCGCGGACAGCTTATCCGCTACTTCGCGCCCTTTCCGAAAGCAGATGCGCTTCGTAAAGAGGTGGTCAAGCTCGAGTCGTTAGAAGATTTGGCGACGTTCATTGCTCAGTATGTCGGTATCGAGGTCTTGCGAGAGAATCAGCACGAAGTCGAAATAAGGCAGCTCGCCGCCGTTTAGCATTCGAGAGCAAACGTCAAAAAATTCACATGTAGAGAGGAATCTTACCCCTGTTGGCTGCGCTTGGCACGGGCACAACCTCTTTATGAGCGTGCTGAACGGCATTTTTTCTACTCGAGCCCTAAGCGAACAAATCGCACCCTACTCGGTTGACCTCCCGCGCCGCGCACTGCTATGATAGCTTGCTGAGTCGGAGGAATGTCTGGAGGCCGTGCCGGGATGGCGGAATTGGTAGACGCAGTAGACTCAAAATCTACCGGGTAAAACCGTGCGGGTTCGAGTCCCGCTTCCGGCATAAAGCAGGTATCATCTGGTCACAAACGCCCTCAGCGGATAAAGCCTGACCTAGCAATCGCATTCCTAAGATGATTCCTGCGTGACTCAATATAAGTGGTTAAAAAACGTCTTTTAGGATATAACCACTACATTCATTATAAGAATTTCTGTCGCTACAGAAAGCTCGAGCGACGCCGTGGAGGAACGTTTAAGTGTTTATCATATTCTGGTTAGTATTCATCCTTTTTATCTTGGCGTCAGTCGGTCTGACCTTCATCATCTTGCTGCAGGAGCCCAAGCAGGGCGGTCTCGGCGAAGGCTTAGGCGGCGGGGGTGGCGAAGGCTTGGGTAGTACCACGGGTGGCACGGCGGGCGGCTTGCACCGCCTCACCATCTGGCTCGGTGTCGTCTGGGGTCTCCTCGCGCTCGCGCTCGCGGTGATTCCAAGAGCTTAACCCTACAAAGTTAAAAACTTCACAGACCTGCTCCCTTTGGGGCGGGTTTTTTCGTTTTGTACCGCTACAGCGCGATGTGTGCTAGAATTTGCGCACGGACAGCATAGAATTCTCGCGAAACGGATGAAACGACCTTAATCTGACCTGGCGTCCTCTCATGGGGAAAGCGCCTAAAGTACACTTACGCTGCTGAAGGCGCTCGAGTCCTCAAAGATTCGTAGTGTCAAAAATTTGATAGACACTTGGACAGTTCTAAAGAGGCACTTTGCAAACTCCAGCGAAAAATTAAGCAAAGCGTTCCGAGAAAAATTCTCAGATGGCAGCTTGTGAGAAATTGACGCCTATACGTGTGAGTGATAGATTGAGCTACATAGAAGGAGGCGCTACAGACAACGAGAAGAACGTATTGCAGCACACCTTGATTTTTTCTGACCTACTGCGTTAGCCTAGTTTTAGCGACACAATTCGCTCCGGGGACAATTCCAGACGTTGCTCCCTACTTCTTGGAGGTTTATATGAAGCAAATCCTCTTGACCCTTGCCCTATTTTCACTCGGGGCACTCGCCTTCGCGCAGCCTTACCAGTGGTCCGAGGCGTACGCGCCCGAAGCGCCGCAAGGCGGTGTGATCGAAGAGACCGTCTTTGGCGACTTTTTGACGCTGAATCCGGTGCTTAGCTCTTCAGCTACTGAGACCGCTATCCTCGGCATGATCTCCGGTCCCGCACTCATCTACCGCGACTGGCTCGGCAACCGCTCCTTCCGCGACGAAGAGGGCAACTTCAACCTGCTGTTCGCCAGCGACATCGAAGAGGTGCGCACTGAGCAGGAATTTATCATCACGCTCCGCGAAGGCTGGACCTGGTCAGACGGCACCGAGATTACCGCCGACGATTTCATGGCGGCGCGTACCATCAAAGGCGACCCCGATGTTCAATCGAACGACTACTCCTCAACCGAAGTGGGCGAAGATGGGCGCGTCGAGTACGAAAAGCTCGGTACGTACCAGTTTCGCGTAACCCTGCCCGAGCCGCAGGTGAACGCGATGGGCTTTAACGTCGGCATCATCGGCGCAGTACCCGCCCACATCTATATGCCTGTCTACGAAGAGAGTGGTGCCGAGGGCATCCGTGCGCTCTGGGGCGTGGACACGCCTGTAGATCAAGTCGTTTCGGGTGGTCCTTATACTATCGCTGAATTCCGCCCTGGCGAGCGCATCGTTTTAGAGAAAAATCCTTCGTATGGCGAAGATGTTCAGGCGGCGAACGGCGACCCACTCCCCGGACCTGACCGCTGGACCGTCACCTTCACCGAGGACCGCAACGCTCAGCTCGCGCTCGTGACCACCGGTCAAGCGAACTTCTACTGGCCCACCACCTTAGACGAGGTTCGCGCCGTGCAGCAAGCCGTACAGAACGGCTCGATTCAAGGTGAGCTGTTCGCCAACATCGGACCGGACACGCTTGTAGACTTTATCACCTACAACTTCAACACGACGGACGAGTGTAAGAGCACGCTCTTCCGCTCGCCCGACTTCCGCCAAGCGATCTCCATTATGATTGACCGCGACGCGCTTGTTGACGCGGCTTTAGGCGGTCTCGGCTTCCCTGCGAAAGACTACCAGAGCGAAGCGGGTGAGCCTTTTAACGCGCCGAACTTAGACCCCTTCGAGTTCAACCCGGAGCGCGGCGTCGAGATTCTCAACTCGCTCGGCTACACCGAAGAGGGACCTGACGGCGTCCTGCGCAACTCCGAGACGGGCTGCCGCGTCGCCTTTGACCTCCAGTTCAACTCGGGCAACAACCGCCGCGCGCAAGAGGCGCAGGTGATCGCGCAGACGCTCGCCCCGTACGGCGTCGCTGTGAATCCCCGCGAAGTCTCCACCGAAATCTGGTCCAACTCCATCGTCGGTACGGAGGGCTTGCCCCGCGAGGTGGACTACGACGCGCAGATTTGGGGCTTAGCCGGTGGCGACTTGGACAACCCCTCGTCTGTGAACGTACTGGGTCTTGGCGTCAACCTCAACTCTTGGAACAAGAGCACCACCGACGTCAAGCCTTGGGAGATCACCATGGACCGCCTGAGCCGCCGCATGGACGCGACGCTCGACATCGATGAGCGTGTCGAGGTTTACAACCAACGTGCCGCGCTCATGCGCGAGTACCTCCCGATGACCCCGCTCATCAGCCCCGCGTTTCACCTCTACGAAAACATGAGCAACGTCTGGCCCGAGGAGGCGCTCGACTCCAATAGTATAGAGTCGCCGTATCGTCCGGGTGGCTTTAGGGGTACCCTCGCGACGCCGCAGTAACCGCTTTTTCGTAGGTAGAGCTTTAGGTGCTAAAGCTCTACCTACCTTACTCGTCAATCTTTCAACACTGTATTTAGAGAGCCGAACATTCTATTTTTTAATTAAATTGAGCAAGTCGCTCACCCCAAAATCCCAACTCGCTGGAGAAGCCCGTTGATTCCATATATCATCAGACGAATCCTCAACCTCATCCCCACTTTCTTCGTGGCGACGTTTTTGGCGTGGTGCGTCATCGAGCTTGCGCCCGGCGACTTCGCGAGCCAATTTGCCTTTGACCAGGTTGACGTGAACAAGGCTCAGCGCATCCGCGAATCATTAGGGCTCGACGACCCTTGGTACATTCGCTACCTCTACTGGCTCCGCAACGTCGTCACTGGTTTGGACTTCGGCACGAGCATGACCACGAAGGGCGACGTGAGCAACCTCATCTGGCCGCGCATGGTGAATAGCTTGTGGCTGCTCCTGCCCGCGACAGCGCTCACCTATCTCGTGGCGATTCCCATCGGCGTGTACTCTGCGCTGCGCAAATATTCTATCGGTGACAGAATCTTAACGGTCTTTAGCCTCATCGGGTTAGCCATTCCCAACTTCTTTTTGGCGCTCTTGGTCGTGGCGTTCGCGGTGCAGTGGTTTCAAAACTTCGACTACCTCTTGATTCCGACAGGCGGGATGACGAGCAGCGTCTATAGCCAGCTTTCGTTCTGGGGTAAGACGACGAACTTCTTGTGGCACCTGGTTGCGCCGATGTTGGTGGTGGCTCTGTCGAGCCTCGCCTTTATCACCCGCATCATGCGCGGGGAGATGTTGGAGGTCATGGGGCAAGACTACATCCGCACGGCGCGGGCGAAGGGGCTTTCACAGCGCGTGGTGAACTACAAGCACGCGCTCAGAAACGCAATTCTAGTGATCGTTGCGACCATCGGCGGCATCTTGCCGGGGCTCATCAGCGGCGCGGGGACCGTGGAGTACGTGCTCCGCTGGCCCGGCATCACGCCGCTCTTTATTTCCTCCATCTACGCGCAAGACGCTTACGTGGTGATGGCCTTCCTAACGATTCTAGTCGTGCTACTTATGGTGGGCAACCTCGTCTCGGACGTGGCATTAGCGCTCATCGACCCGAGGATTCGGTACTGATGGCTGACACCGCCTTTAACCCCGACAAAGAGCGCCCGGAAGAGGGGCAGAAGCCGCCCGCCGCGCAAGGAGCGAGCCTCACCTCCATCGCCTGGGCGCAGTTTCGCAAGCACCCGATGGCGCGGCTCGCGCTGACGGTCTTGGGTATCTTCTACTTCTTCGCGGCGTTTGCCGACTTTATCGCGCCCTACCCCGAGGCGTACATCAACCCTCGCGCGACCTTTCAGCCGCCCACCCAGATTCGCTTTCGCGACGAGAACGGCTTGACGAGACCCTTTGTTTACGGACTCGAGAAAGAGCTGGATTTCGACACGCTCGAGACCACCTGGACCGTAGACGAGTCCCAAAAGTACCCCGTTGAATTCTTCGTACGGCGTGAAGCCGTGCGCGAACGCTATGTGCCCTTCCCCGTCAACCTCATCCCGCAGGGTTTCCGCCAAGACTTGGGCATCCGCCCCTGGGCGACGCTGCACCTCTTCGGCTTGGCTGACTCTCCGCCCCAAGCGAACCTCTACCTCTGGGGCTCCGACGACTTGGGCGGCGACGTGTTCAGCAAGATTCTCTTCGGGGCGCGCATCAGCCTCACGGTGGGGATTCTCTCCGCTATCGTGACGGTCGCCATCGGCGTATTTTTTGGCGGTTTGGCGGGCTACTTCGGCGGCTGGGTGGATGAGCTTATCATGCGCTTTATCGAGGCGTTGGCGGCGATTCCCGACCTCTTCTTGCTCATCGCGCTCTCCGCCATCTTCTATCCCTTAAATCTGCCCTCCTCGACAGTCTTCTTGCTCATCGTCGTGGTGCTGGCGATGGTGGGCTGGGGCAGCGTGGCGCGCACCGTGCGCGGGCAGATTCTCTCGCTGCGCGAGCGCGACTTCGCCTTCGCCGCGAAGTCTTTAGGCGCGAGCAACGCCCGTATTATCGGCCTCCACATGTTGCCGCACACCTTGAGCTACCTTATCGTCTACATGAGTCTGATCATCCCCTCATTCATCATCGTCGAGTCGGTCTTGAGTTTTTTCGGGTTGGGCATCCAGCCGCCCTCGACGAGTTGGGGGCTCATGCTCAACACGGCGCAACGCTTTGTCGGCGTGACCGGACTTACGGACCGCTGGTGGATTTTCTTGCCCGGCGTATTTATCTTCATCTCGGTGTTGGCTTGGAACCTCTTAGGCGACGGTCTGCGCGACGCCTTTGATCCTAAGAGTCGGCAGTGAACGGGGCTATTCTGGGATGGTCTCGAGCACCCGTCAAGCCGCCTAAATCTAGTGTTGGCAACGCGCACCGTTACCGAACTGAAGCGTTTTTGCGGGGATCCAGTGAAAAAGCTTACAATTGGTCAGGTTAGAGAGGTATGATAGGCAGATGACAAGGAGCATATATTATGGCTGACTCCGAGAAGCTCTTAGAGGTCAACAACCTCAAAACCTATTTCGACACGGATGATGGCACGGTCAAAGCCGTAGACGGCGTGAGCTTTCATATCGACCGGGGCGAAACGCTCGCTGTCGTAGGCGAGTCGGGCTCGGGCAAGTCGGTCACGAGTTTGTCCATCATGCGCCTCATCGCGCAGCCCCCCGGACGCATCGCGGAGGGCGAAATCCTCTTCGAAGGCGAGGATTTGGTCAAGAAGTCGGAAGCGCAGATGCGTAAAATTCGCGGCAACGACATCTCGATGATCTTCCAAGAGCCGATGACGAGCCTCAACCCGGTTTACACGGTGGGCGACCAGATCGCCGAAGCGATCGTCTTGCACCAGAACAAAAAACGCCGTCAGGCGATGAAGCTCGCCACCGAGATGTTAGACCTCGTGGGCATCCCCGAGCCGGGCAAGCGCGTTCATGAGTACCCGCACCAGATGTCGGGCGGGATGCGCCAGCGGGTGATGATTGCGATGGCGCTCTCGTGCGGTCCTAAGCTTCTCGTCGCGGACGAGCCCACAACGGCGCTCGACGTGACGATTCAGGCGCAGATTTTGGACCTGATGCGCAAACTTCAGCGTGAAATCGGCATGAGCATTCTTTTCATCACGCACGACTTGGGTGTCGTGGCGGAGATTGCGGACCGCGTGGTGGTTATGTACGCAGGGCGCGCGGTGGAGGAGGCGGACGTGCAGACGATCTACGCGCAGCCGCAGATGCCTTATACGCTGGGGCTTCTCAACTCGATTCCCCGCGTGGACAAAGCGGCGGAGGAGCAAGAGCGGCTCCAAGCCATTCCTGGCAACGTCCCGAACCCCCTGTACTTACCGGCGGGCTGCTCCTTTCACCCGCGCTGCCGCTTCGCCATCGACGAATGTAAAGAAGCGGTGCCACCCCTGGAAAATACGGGCGGCGGTCACATGGTGCGCTGCATCCGCTGGGACGACCTGACGCTCGAGGAGAAAGTAGCATGACGGTCAAAGCCTACGATACACAGTCGCAAGAGCAGCCACAGAGCAGCAAACGCAAAGGATCGAAGGGCGAGTACCTCTTAGAGGTCAAAGGGCTCAAAAAATACTTCCCAATTCGGGGCGGGGTCTTTTCCCGCGTCGTCGCGAACGTCAAGGCGGTCGAAAACGTCAGCTTAAACATCAAACCGGGCGAGGTGGTCGGGCTCGTCGGTGAGTCGGGCTCGGGCAAGACGACGGCGGGGCGCACGATTTTGCGCCTCTTAGAGCCCACGGACGGCGAAATCCTCTTCGATGGCGTGGACGTCGCCAAGCTCTCACGCTCCGAGATGCGCGAGTACCGCAAAGAGATGCAGATCATCTTCCAGGACCCCTTCGCGAGTCTGAACCCGCGCATGACCGTCGCGGACATTATCGGCGAAGCCCTGACCATCCATAACCTCGCTAAAGGCAAGGCGAAAGAGGAGCGTGTCGCGGACCTCCTGGAGCGCACCGGGCTCTCGTCGGCGCACATGCGGCGCTACCCGCACGAGTTCTCGGGCGGGCAGCGGCAGCGCATTGGCATCGCGCGCGCGCTCGCCGTAGACCCACAGTTTATCGTCGCGGACGAGCCCGTCTCGGCGCTCGACGTGTCCATTCAAGCGCAGGTCGTCAACTTGCTTCAAGACCTCAAAGAGGAACTCGGGCTGACGCTGCTCTTCATCGCCCACGATTTGGGCGTCGTCGAGTACATCTGCGACACGGTGGTCGTGATGTATCTGGGCAAGGTCATGGAGATCGCGCCCTCGAAAGACCTCTACTCGAACCCCGTTCACCCCTACACCGAAGCGCTGCTGTCCGCCGTGCCGATCCCTGACCCGACGGTCAAGCGCGAGCGCGTCATCTTGCAGGGCGACATCCCCAGCCCGATCAACCCGCCCTCGGGGTGCGTCTTCCGCACCCGTTGTCCCATCGCCATCGAGGAGTGCGCCAAGATCGACCCACCCTTAGAAGAGGTCAGTCCGGGACATTTCAAGGCGTGCATACGGCGTCCTGGTCCGGTTTGATTTTGCAGAGCAGTGTAGTAGGGGCGATTCATGAATCGCCCCTACACGTAACGAGATATTCTGTGTTGTGTAAATACAGATGACCTCTATGCAAGACGCCCTTAGAGAGCGCATCCTCTCTCACCTTCCCAAAGGCCACGCGAACGCCCAACTCGAGGCGTTCTACACCCTCATCCGCGACTACCCCGAACGGGGCGGGAAACACCTGCGAGGTCAACTCGTGCTGCGCTCCGTTTCGGCACACGGCGGAACGTGGCAACGAGGTCTGGACGTTGCGGCGGCGTTAGAACTCTTCCAAAATTGGGTCCTGATTCACGACGACATCGAGGACGACTCCGAGGACAGGCGCGGCGCACCCGCGCTGCACCGCACGGTGGGGATGCCCGTCGCGCTCAACGTCGGGGACGCGCTGCACGTCTACATGTGGCGGGTGCTGCATCACTTGGGGGGCTTCTCTCACCAGGTACAGCGGCAAATCTTCAGCGAGTTCGAGTGGATGATTTCGCGCACGGCGGAGGGGCAACACTTAGACCTCAGTTGGGTGGCTGAAGGCACGTTCGACATCTCCGAGGCGGATTATTTAGAGATGGTTACGCTTAAAACGGCGTACTACACGGTCGTGTGCCCCTTGCGGCTCGGGGCGCTCTGCGCAGAGATGGAGCCGGACGCGCGGTTCGTCGAGGCGGGTACCCATTTAGGCGTTGCCTTTCAAATCCGCGACGACATCTTGAACCTCATGCCCGACATCGCTTACGGTAAGGAGTTCGCGGGTGACCTCTTCGAAGCCAAGCGCACGCTCGTGTTGGCGCACCTCTTCGCCCACGCCGCGCAAGGTGAGCGAGAAGAGGTCTATGAGCGGTTGGCAAAGCCCAGAAACGACAAAACGGAAGAGGACGTTCAACGTATTTTAGGTTTCATTGAGCGCTACAGCTCATTGGCTTACGCGCAAGAGGTTGCCGAGGCGAGAGCGGCGCGGGGGTTGTCTCTTTTGGATGAAAGTTTTGCCGACTTGCCGAATCAGGATGAAGCGCGGCGGATTTTGAACGTGTTGGGTTCTTTAGCGAACCGAAAAACATAGCAAACCTGAGTTCGGAGTTATTTTCATGTCAGGCGCGCAAACCCTGTACTTTTGGTGGCTGACGACCTTATCTGAGATTGCGGTTTTATTGTTTTTCGGAAATACTCGAGCGTTTCAACAATAGATACGCCTTGCTCTTGTAAAAGGAAGCACGTCAGAGACGGAAAAGCACGCCTAGAGAAACCTCGAACTCAGGTTAGCAAGCAAAAGGTCTGTGACGAGTAGGGGTCTCACTTTGTGAGTTTGAGGACATCTCGCTGACATACTTACTACAGCGTTAAGCAAGTTTTATAGCACTGATGTCACCCTGAGCGAATGCGTAAGGGTCTCGTTTGGCTACTGCCAAAACTTTGTAACTTCTATTCTCGGCTAGACAAGAAGGCGAATGCAGAGATTCTTACGCTCCGCTTTGCTGCGTAGGTGAAGCACAAGGTGCTTTGAGCTTCGCTCTAACCTAGTTCAGAATGACATCACTCATTCTTTGATTGACAGTATACCTACACGCTTCGCGCGGTTTCTACACAAGGCTTAGTACGCTGCCAAGATAAACGTGGGGTGGCGAAAGCCACGTCCCTTGGATTGGGAACGCTTTAGGCTGGGTCCATGCGCTTATCCGTTACGGACCTCTTTTACGGCTTGAGCCGCTGCCCGGTTTGCCGGACGCGCCCGAGTAGCGTCAAGGGGTGCTGCTCGGTTTGTGCGTCGGCGCTGTTTTCGCCTCAGATAGGGGGCTTCGAGCTTGCGCTAGGGAGTTACGAGGGGCGGCTGGAGCGAGCCGTTAGAGCCTTTAAGTTTCACGGCGTGACACGCTTGGGTGTGACCTTCGGCGAAGAAATCGCGTCCGTCGTTCGTGGGAGCGCTTGGATCCCTGACCTCATCTGTCCGATGCCGCTACATACGCGCCGCCGTTTGGAGCGCGGCTACAACCAGTCCGCCGTCATTGCTCAGACGGTAGCGCGTCGGCTGAACGTTCCTCACGCTCACGCCGTTAAGCGCGTCCGGGCGACGCAGCAGCAAGCGCGTTTGGGCGGCAGCGAGCGTCAGCAGAATGTTACGGGTGCGTTTCGCGCCGAACCCCTAGGAGGCGAGCGGGTTCTCCTCATAGACGACGTGATGACGAGCGGCGCAACGCTGACCGAGTGCAGTCTGGCGCTACTGGAGGCGGGCGCGAGCGGAGTTTACATCGCGGTCGTCGCGAGAGCGCCCCGCTCGAGCAAGTAGCGCCGCACACCGCGCCGAAACTGTGACGAAAGGTGCGCCTTATGGCTCACCGTCTGTTATGCTAGCGGGAATTTTGGGAGGCCCTTGTGAACGGTTCAGATATTGACACACTCACCTTCGGCACGGACGGCTGGCGCGACATTATCGGCAACATCTTTACCTTTAAGAACGTCTCGAGGGTCGCCCAAGCCTACGCCGAACACCTTTTGGAGAAAGACACGCCGAGCGTCGTCATCGGCTATGACACACGCTTCAACGGGGAACGTTTCGCGAACCTCGTTGCGGAGGTCATGGCGGCGAACGGGGTTGACGTTAGACTAGCGGGTGCATCCTTGCCGACGCCCGCGCTCTCGCTCGCGGCGGTGCATTTTGGCACGGGCGGCGGCGTCATGCTGACCGCCTCGCACAACCCGCCTGCGTATAACGGGTTTAAGCTCAAAGGACCCTACGGCGGCACGGCGACGCCCGACATCTACGAGGACGTTTCCTCGAGAACGAGCCGCATCACCCCGCACGACGTGAAGACGTTCGACGCTAAAGCGCACAGTTTCGAAACCTTTGACATTCGCAAGGCTTATTTTGACAAACTTGCCGAACTCGTGGACGTTGATGTTCTCAGAAGTGCCTCGGGTAGCCTCGTCCACGACGCGATGGGCGGCGCGGCAGCGGGCTGGTTGAGCGGGTTTTTGCAGCATATTGGCTCGAGCGTAGAGGTCGAAGAGGTCCGCAGCGAGCCCACACCCATGTTCTACGGCGTCAACCCCGAGCCGATGCCGCAGAATCTAGCGACTACTATGTCGCACATGAAAAACTCCGATGCCCACTTCGCCGCTGTCACGGACGGCGACGGCGACCGTTTGGGGCTCGTCTTACCGGACGGCAGCTACTTCAACGCACACCAGATTTTTGCCGTTCTGCTAAGCCTCATGAACGAGAAGGGCTATTCGGGGCGCGTTATCAAGACTTTCAACGTCTCGCGCCTCGTCGAGCGGTTGGCAGAAAAAAGAGGCATTCCCGTTTCAGAGACGCCCATCGGCTTCAAGTACATCGTCGCGGCGATGTTGGAGGGCGACGTGCTGATTGGCGGCGAGGAGTCGGGTGGCATCGGCGTAACAGGGTATCTACCTGAACGTGACGGAGTGGCGAACAGTTTACTCATGCTCGAGGCGGTTATCAAATCGGGCAAAAGCGTCGCTGAGCTGTTTTTAGCGTTGGAGCGCGAGACCGAGTGGCAACACGCCTACGACCGTTTAGATGTTCACCTAAGCGGTAGCGAGCTTAAAGACGCGGTGATGCGCTCGCTGAACAATCCGCCGGATACATTCGCGGAGCGAGAGGTCGAGTCGGTCGAGACCTTGGACGGCGTGAAGCTCAACCTGAGCGGCAACGCCTGGATTCTCTTTCGCCCGAGCGGGACCGAGCCCGTGCTGCGCGTCTACTGTGAAGCGCCGAATGATGAAGAGGTCGAAGATATCCTGAATTCGGCGCAGGGGTGGGTGTCGGCGCAGGAGTCGGCTTAGTCGGGCGGCAACGACCCGAAGCGCTGTCCGAGCGCGCTTCTCCGCTAAAGCGCATTCTAAACAAATGTGACGTGAAGGTTCTCTGTGAGGATGTGCTCGAGTGTGAGGTTTGGCGCGCCTTCGGATAGGGCTCGAGGCAAACACAAAAACCTCTTGGGCGAGGGCGTTTTTATGAACGTGAGCGTTCCCTCGAGGCGCGGCGTCTCTACGTTTTACTGCACTATTCAGATGAGATGAGAGACCCGGTGCGTACGCGCCCATCTCCCGTTCACCCGCTTTACGTTGCCCCTCTCCAAAGTAGCAGCAGGCGCAAAAGAGGTCGTTGTCGTGCGGGTTTCGGGGGGTGTCAGCGCTTCTCATAATCGTCTAGGTAGTTGCTAGCGCTATCTTCACCCAATCTTGACGTTACCTTGCCCCGTTCTTCATCTCGCACGAGCAAACTGCCGATCAGGTAGTCGCAGACTGTAGAGGTCGCTACCGAGAGAGGAAGGTGCCATGAGACAGGTTGCACTTCTCACAGGGCTGATGTTGGTCGCCGGTTTAGCGGGGGCGCAAGCGAGCCCCGACACGTTCGAGGTCGCGTTTTACGAGAGCAGCCCCACTGCCGATGCCGAAGCGATCGCCACCGAAGAGGTCTCAGCCAACTCGGTCGCCCAGCGCAACGAAGACTTGGAGGACGCCGAGTACGTCACGATCGGTTACGGCGACCAGAGCTACACCTTCGAGGTTGCGACAGCGGGGGCGAGCCGCAACTCTGTTTACTTGGACTTGGAGGGCGACGACCTCTCCGTCGCAGAGCTGCTCGCGAAGCAGAGCGCGGACCCCAACGCCTTGGAGCGCTACAGCAACTAGCGCACGTTTTTACACTTCGGAAAGACCTCGCAAAGAGGTCTTTTTTTTGGCGCGTGAAATCGCCTACACCTCGCCGCCGAACACGTTTTTAGGCGCGGTTGCGCGGTATTCTTTGACGAGCGTTTCTGCACGCCGGCGAGGAGGCGCGTGACCGAAAAAAGAGAGGTTGCTCTAAGGCGAGAGGTCGCCTATACCGCACCTGCGCAAGTTGTTAAAGTTGATGAACTGTTAAGACTTTGCAGAATCTTAACAAAGCGTAAACCTATTCTTTGCAACACCACCGCATACTGCACCCTATGGAATGGACCGCTATGAAACCAAACGCTAAAAAGTGGAACGTCACGTGACGGGGGTTACGGCGGAGGACTGTTCAGTCGATGCGGCGGGTGACGCGGCTAGGGTGCGGCTACTCGAGTGCGTCCACCACGACTCGTTCACCCTGATGTGGCAGCTTAGACGCGACATAGACGAGACCTTTCGCGCTCTGGACCTCAAACCTTTAGGGGTATTGACGCTCGAGCTGCTCACGCAGACCTCGCACTACCCCAAAGATTTGGCGCACGCCCTTGACGTCGCGCCCCCGGTCATATCGGCGCTGCTGCGCTCGCTGGAAGCGAAGGGGTTGATTGAACGCACCCTCGACCCCGAGGACCACCGGCGCGTTTCTTTAGCCCTGACGGAGTCGGGTCGAGAAGCGCACGCACGAGCGCAGCGCACCTGGCGCGAGTTGCAGCGCGAGCGCTTAGCGCGGCTCAGCTCGAAACAGCTTCGCGCTTTAGCGCGCATCCAGCGCGTTTTATTGGAGGAAAGGTGAGTTTCGTCTTTCGTTTTGCTTTACTCTTTTGTTTCGTCTTCGCTAGCGTGCCTTTCGGGTCCTCTCAAGCGGCTCAAAGTCAGGACGCTCAAGATCAGAACCAAGAAGACCAGTCCGCGTCCTTAGAGGCACAACGCGCCGAACTCGAGGCGCGCGCGAGCGTGTTGGCGGAAGTTGACGCTGACTTAGAGCCCCAACGTGCTGAGGTGCAGCGCAGGCGTGAGGTCTTAGACCAACAGTTAGCAGCGCTAGATTCGCAGGAGAAAGCCCTCCTGATGCAAGAGGCGGCGTTAGCCGCGCAAGAGAGCGTGTCCGACGCGCAACGTGAAGCGCTCCAGTTGCAGCGTGAAGCGTTCGAGGCGCAGCGCGCTGCGCTGCAAGGACAGATCGAAGAGGTCGCGGCGCTGGAGGCTGACTTAGCCTCACAAGAGGAGGCGTTAGCCGCGCAAGAAGCCGAAGTTGCGGCGCTCCGCGAAAGCGTCGCGCAGGCTGAACAGGCGGCGGCGAGGCGGCGTGAAGCGGCTCAAGCGGCGCAGCAGCAACTCCTCGAGTCCCTGCTCGTAACCTTGGAGGACAACCCGCGTTACGTCGCCGCGCAAGCCGCCGTCGACGCTGCCGAAGCGCAGCTCCGCGCCGCGTACAACCCTGCGTCTTTAGAGGTGCAAGGAACCTACAACACCACCGATACCGACGCCGACCCCTCGGCGGCTCCGCAAGTGGAACCCCAGCAGCAGGAGCAGCCGGACGAGGGCGGTGGGCAACAGATAGGCGCACCCAACGCGACCCAGCTCTCCGCTAACGCGACCTTTCGCCCCTTTCCCTTTGGCGACGTCCGCGACCTGGTGCGGCAGCAAGAGCTGGCGCTGGATAATGCCATCCTCGACTTCCGCGAGACGGTGACGAGCTTGCAGGGACAGGCGCTCGAGTCCGCCCTGCAACTCCGGCTCGCGCTGCAGTCCGTCGAGTTGGCGAACAACACGTTAGAGGCCGCGCGTTCGGGTTTGGAAGCGACGCAGACGCGCTTCGACCGGGGTGCCGCGAACGAGCGCGAACTCCGCGACGCCGAGGCGAACTTTCAGGAGTCGCAGAACTTCGTCCAGAACGCTCAAGCGAACCTTCAACTCGCCCGCCTGAGCCTCAGCACCCTCGACCTAGGACCTTTCGGCAACGTCATCGAGAACGCCTCGCCCGAAGAGGTCGACATGCTCCTCGACCTCCCTCAGGCCACTGAAGGCTTGCCGCTCTCCGTGCGGCGTTCGCAGATTTCCTTGGGGCAAGCCGCCATCGGCGTCGGAAGTGCGCGGCGCGACCTCATTCCCACCGCACAAGCCTCGTACAACTACAACTTAGACGACCGGAGCAGCCTCAGCGCCTCGATCGAGTCGCGCACCCTGCAACCGAGCGTCGGCTACAGCTACCAGGACCCGGCGCGTTCCGGACCGGAGAGCGCGGTGAACGGCAGCCTCACCTTGAGCGCGTCGGCGAGCGTGTCCTTCGGCCTGTTCAATGAGATCGACGCGGCGAAGGACCAGCGCAGGGCGGCGGAGGCGGGTTTGGAGGCGTCGCAGGACAACGCGGAGCTGCAGCGCGTCTCGCTCATGAATACGCTGGGCGAGGCGGAGCGGACGCTCGAACTCGAGCGTCTCCAGTTCCGCAACGCGCGGCGGGCGTTCGAGGAGAACCAGCAGCGCCAGGACTTAGGGCTCATCAACCCCATCGAGACGCAGCAAGCGTTGGTCGAGTTGCTCCAGGCGGATACCGAACTGCGCCAGGCGCGCCTCGCCGCGTTGCAAGCGCGCTTAGACCTCTATGAATTTTACGCTCTGCCCCCCTCGGAGGTGCTGCTATGACCGTTTTCACCGTGACTGCTTTCGAAGGTGTGATGACGCGCTTAGCGCCCGTCCTCTTTCTCCTCTTGCCGTTCGCGCACGCGCTCACCTTAGAGGCGTCGCTGCAAGCCGCCGAGAACCGCCCCGCCGTCGCCACCGCCCGCATTGAACTGCGCGACGCGGTCATCAATTTGCAGCGCACCGAGAACGACCCCTTAGCGGTCAGAAACGACACCTTGCAAGCGGAGCAGCGCTTGGCGCTCGCGCGCGCGAACTTCGAGCAGACCTACTACAGCGCCCTGCAAGAGATCGCTGCGGCGTATACGAACGTGGTGCAAGGGCTGAAAGGGGTGCAGGTGGCGCAAAAGGGCGTGGCGGTCAACGAGACCTCTTTGGAGATCGCGCAGATTCGCTTGGAGAACGGCAGCGGCACGCAGCTCGACTTGGACGAGGCGCGAACCGCGCTGAACGAGGCGCAGAACAACTTGCGCTCGTCGCGAGACAACTTGAGCGTCGCGGTGAATAACCTAGAGAGCATCTTGGCTAGGGAACTCCAGGCGGAAAATTTAGAGTCTATCTCTGACGACTACCTCGCGCAAGTTCCCGAGTTGGAGCGCGTGCTTAACGCCGCCGCACAGCACCCTACTGTGTTGCAGGCGGAGCAGCAGCTCGAGCTAGCCCAACTCAATACCGATTTGCTCGACCCCTCGTACGCCTCACGCTCGCAGATCGACGGTGCGGAGACGGGGCTCACGAACGCTAGGGAGAGCGTGCAGGAAACGAAGCGCAGCTTCCGCATCCAGGCGCGCAACCTCTACAACAGCGCCGCAAGCGCCCAGGAGACCTACCAGACCGAGCAGGAAGCCCTGCAAAACGCCAACGAGCGGTTGCAAACCCAGCGCCAGCGCTTCGAAGGGGGGCTCATCGCCCGCATCGAACTGAGCCAGGCGGAGCTGTCGAACTTGCAAGCGGAGCTAGAGGCGTTGCAAGCCCGCTACGGCTACCTCACCTCTCTCTTGAGCCTTCAGTCGGGCACGCTCGTGGACTTAGGCGGTCCCGAAGTGCTCGACGTGCCCTCGACCGAGCCCATCGAAGCTTCGGCAGCCTTTGGCGCGGCGCGGGGGGAGACGGGCAGTGCGCCTACCAGTTCACCCTCTGGAAGTGAGCAGGAAGCGGGAAGCTCGAGCGGCGCAGGCGGTACGGGTACAAGTGATACGGGCACAAGTAATACAGGTGCAAATGATACGGGTACAAACGATACAGGTACGGGCAGCACAGGTACCGATAACAGCGGCGATGAAGATGCGCAGAGTGAGACCACAGGTGAAACGCCGGGTACAGATAACGCCGCCGATGACGCGACGGGTGGCTCACAAGGAGGAAATCAGTGAGTGTTCAACAGTGTCAGCGGGGGTGTACCGCGCTCGCCTTTGTACTCATACTTGGCGTGCTTAGCGCGTGTGGCGGTGTACAAGCGCAAGATCAGAATAGCGACGAGCAAAGCCAATCTCAAAACCAAGCCCAGAACAACGCGCGGCGCGTACGCGTGCTCGCCGCCGAGACGGGCGAACTCACAACTCAAAGGAGCACGTCGGTTGATATCGAGCCGGGTCGCGAGAGCCAAATCGCGGCGGGCACCTCGGGTCAGGTCGCGAGCGTCGTGGCGAGGGAGGGAGCCCAAGTCCAGGAGGGCGACACGGTCGTCCGTTTGGACGCCGAAACGTCGCAGCTCCAAGTCGAAAACGCCCGCACCGCCTTGCAGACCGCCCGCGTCAACCTGCAGAGCGCTCAGAATTCGACGCAGGAAAATACCGAGCAGGCGAGAGCTGCGCTGGACGCGGCGCGGACCAACCTGGAGTTGGCGCGGCAGCAGTACGAGGAGGGTCAGCAGCTCTTCCGTTCGGGCGGCATCTCGCAGACGCAGCTCACGCAGTTTAAGGCGCAGTTGGAGCAGTCGCAGTCCTCCTTCCAGCAAGCCCAGGCAAGCTTGGCGCAGCTAGAACGCGCCCCTAGTGAAAACTTAGAATTACAACGTCTTCAGGTGCAACAAGCCCAAAACCAACTCGCCCAGGCGCAGCGCGCCTTAAACGACGCGACCATTACCGCGCCCTTTACGGGCGAGGTCGCCGAGGTCTTGGTCGAGCAGGGCGAGTTCATCGGCTCGGGCAGCCCCGCCTTTAGACTGGTGAGCACCGAAGAGCAGCTCGCCAAGTTCTCTGTGCCGCCGCAAGACGCTGGACCCTTGGTCGAGCAGGGTCTCGTCTACATCGACTACAACGGGCTCGACTACGCGGCGCAGATCATCCGCTCTTCACAGGTCCCCGGCGAGTCGCGCTTGGTCAACATCACCGCCCGCGTCTACCCGTCCGAGCAGCAGATTCCGGTCGGCACGGTCGCGCAGCTCACCTATGAGATCACGCTCGCCGAAGGCGTTAGACTCCCGTCGGGTGCAGTGCGCACCACGGGCGGGCGGAGCGTTGTGCTGGCGTTACAGGACGGCGTGGCGCGGAGCCAAGAGGTGAGCACAGTCGGCGAAGCGGGCGGCAACGTCGTGGTGAACGGGTTGGGGCCCGGCACCAGGGTCGTCTACCCGCTGCCCGCCGACCTGAGAGACGGCACGCCCGTTCAGGTGATCGGAGAGAGCCGTGAGAGGTCTCATTCAACTCTTCGTGACGCGCTTCGTCGCGTCGGTGAGCGTTTTCGGGGCGCTGGTCTTGTTCGGTCTCATCGCCTACTTCGAACTCGGCATCGAGTTCTTCCCCGAGATTTCCATCCCCGTTGTCGCCGTCTCGACCCCTTACCCCGGCGCGGGTCCCGAAGAGGTCGCCCAAGAGCTGACCGAGCCCATCGAGGATTCGCTCGCGACCCTGCCCGGCGTGAGCAGCATCACCTCGACCTCGTCCGAGGGTTTGAGCGTGATCATCATCAACTTCAATAACAGCGTCGACCAGGACCAGGCGGCGGTGGACGTGGGGCAACGCCTCGACACGATTTTGAACGCGCTCCCCAGCGACGCGGACACGCCCATCGTGCAGAAGTTCGACCCGAGCGAGGAGCCGATTTTAGATATCGCTGTCGACGCCCCCGGCGTGTCGCTCACCGAGCTGCAGAGGTACGTGGACGACAACATCTCGCCGGTGTTGCAGCGCGTCGAGGGCATCGCGGACGTGTCGTTGGTGGGCGAAGTGGACCGGCAGATTCAGGTGCTCTTAAACCCCGACCAGTTGAACTCGTACGACCTCTCGCCCTCGCAGGTCGTGGGCGCGATCCAAGCCTCAGCGACGGACGTGCCCATCGGCAGCTTGGACGTGTCGAACGGGCGCATCCTCTTGACCGGGCGCAACACGCCGACGTCGTTAGAGGCGGTCGCGAATATCACGGTGGATTCGGCGCGCGGCGTCAGCGTGTCTGACATCGCCACGGTGCGCGACAGCTCGGAAGATTTGGAGAGCTTCTCGCGCGTTGACGGTGAACAGGTCGTCCTCTTAGAAGCGCAGAAGACCTCGGGCGGCAACTCGGTGGCGGCGGCGAACAGCGTGGAGCGGGCGCTATCAGAACTCGAGCTGCCAGAGGGCTACAGCGCCCGGATCGTCAGCGACACGACCGAATTCACCGAAGCCGTCGTAAGCGATACCTTGGTCGAGATCGCCATCGCCGTCGCCGCAGTCGGCATCACCATGCTCTTCTTCGTCGGGCGGCTCGGCACGCTCTTAGGCGTGATTCTCGCCATCCCTATCTCGATTTTAGGCGCGTTCATCGCCTTTTTCCTCTTAGGCTTCACCTTCAACCTGATGACGCTCTTAGCCATCACGGTGGCGGTGGGCTTGGTCGTCGACGACTCCATCGTGGTCGCCGAGAACATCGACAGGTACCGCGATAGGGACCCGCAAGAGGGCGTGGTCGTGGGCGCGGCGGAGGTCTCGACGCCCGTCTTAGCCTCGACGCTGGCGCTCCTGGCGGTCTTCTTGCCCATCTCCTTCTTGCCCGGCGTCATCGGCGACTTCTTCGCGACCTTTGGGCTCTCGATGGTCGCGATGGTCGTATTTTCTTACCTCGCCTCGATCTTCTTCCTGCCGATGCTCCTGGCGTACACCCCCAATCCGCTCCCCCCCGGCTGGCGCGACCTGCCGCGCGCGTTTAGCAAGATTGGGAGCGACCTGCGCTGGGGGCTCAACCTCTGGCGGCGCATCTGGTTCTGGGTGCTCATGGTGGCGGCCGCAGCGGCTCTCTACACGCAGCTCGGCCTCATCTGGCTGCTCGCCTTGCTCGCCGTGCCGGTCGTTCTCGTGGTCGTTCGCTACATTGGGCGGCTTATCGGCCACCTCTTGGGTGTGGTGGCGCTCAGCATCTACCGCGTCGGCAACGCAGCGACGAACGTGGTCAGGGACGCTTACGTCTCGTCCTTGAGCGGTGTGCTCGCGCAACCCTGGGTCGTGCTGGTGGTGGCGGCGCTCCTCTTCGCCAGTTTGATCTTCGTCGCGCCGCGCATCGGCTTTAACTTCACGCCGCCGGACGACTCGGGTCTCCTCTCCGCGACCGTCGAGTTGCCGACGGGCGTCAACTTGGACGAGAGCAACGCGGTGGCGAACCGGGTCGAAGACGCCCTCTTGGACGACCCGCTTGTCGAAACGTTGCAAGTCACCGTGGGCGCGTCGGATCAGAACGGCGTCTCGGGGGCGGAGCGCATCGCGTTAGCGCTCCAGCTCGTCGGCAAGGACGCGCGCACGCGCACGACGAACGAGTACGCGGTGGTCTATCAGAACCGTATTGAAGAGACGCTCGCCAACTTCCCGGCGGCTAACGTGAGCGTCCAAGCGGGCGACGCGGCGGGCGGACCTCCGCCCTCGGACGTCTACACCCTCACGCTCGCCTCGAACGACTTCGGGGCGCTCCAGGCGCGCGAACCCGAGGTGATCAGCTACTTAGAGAGCGTGCCCTATCTGCGCAACGTTAGCTCGAGCCTAGAGTCCACCGTCAGCGAACAGGTTTTCATCCTCAACCGCGCCCAACTGACGGGCACGGGGCTGAGCGCATCGGATATCTACGGCACGCTGCGCACCTACAACGTCGGCACGGAGGCGGCGCAGGTTCGCTCGGGCGGCGAAGATATCCCCATCCAAGTCCAGGTCAACCCGCGCTTCGTCCGCGACGAGCAGGCGCTCATCAGCCTGCCCATCTTCGCGCCCGGCTTGGAGTCGCGCGTCCCCATCAACTCGCTCGGACGCTTCGAAAGCCGCGCCGCGCCCACGACGCTCACCCGCTCGAACCAGACCTACTCGGTCAACTTCGAGGCGAACCTCACCACGGGTGCGCCGCCGCTCCTCACGGTGCGTAACGAGATCGAAGAGGGTCTCCGCCAGGAGGGTCTCATCGGCGACGCCGTCGGCATAGGCGACAGCGGCGAACTCGACCTGGTCGGTGACCTCGCCAGATACGGTCCTATCGCCTTCGGCTTAGCGCTGCTGCTGACCTACCTGGTTATCGCCACGCAGTTCAACTCGTTCCGCTTCCCCGTATACCTCTTGCTGACCGTACCTTTAGCGCTCATCGGCGTGTTCTGGACCTTTTACTTCACCGGCACCTCGTTCGACATCATCAGCGTGCTGGGCGTGATCATGCTCATCGGTTTGGTCGTGAAAAACGCGATTCTCCTCCTCGACGTGCTCTTCGAGCAGCTCCGCGAAGGGGAGCGGCGCTCGCTCAAAGACGCGCTCATCGAGGCGGGACGGCTACGCTTCCGCCCTATCGTCATGACCGCCGTGACCGTCGTCATCATCAGCGCGCCCCTCCTGCTCGGGCTCGGCGAAGGCGCGGAGTTTCGTCGCCCGCTCGGTTTAGTTATCTTGGCGGGCGTGCTGACCTCTTCGCTCCTGACCTTCTACGTCGTGCCCGCCGCCTTCTACCAGTTCGAACGCCGCAACTTCGAGCGGGGCGAAGGCGGCTCGGGCGAGGTCGCCGAGACCGAACGCCCGCGCACGCCCGCACCGAGTTTGCAGAGAACGCCTAGACCGCAGACGGCGGAGAGTAAGTCGTAGCGGTCGTTTGAGAGAGTTGAACGCGGTGGACACCTCGGGGTATCCACCGCGTTCTATTGATCTACTTGTCGTTCTGAACACTACAAATCATTAGGATGTAGAACTTTTGTTTTATCTACACTGTGCTCCGCCAACGCTTCCTCAGCTAACTCAGAGAGTAAATCTTGCGATTCACCGAAAAGCGTTCTCCAGCGCTCCTCCGAGGCAAGCTCGGCTAAGAGGCGTTCGGCAAGTGCGTCCTGCTCGCGCTCGGGTAGCTGTGAGGCTTTGGAGAAGGCTTGCTCGAGAAGCGTCGTCATAATTCGTATTTTACAGCAAAAGTACCTGATTAGGTATTGTCCTACTTCTCCTGTAACCATGCTTTAAGTGATTCTATCTGGTCGCGTTCGGGTAGCTGTTTGTAAGAGCTTGCTCGAGAAGAGATGGTGCAAACTTTGTATACACGCAAAACGGAACATCTTCTATTACACGCAAAAATATGGTCTTTTGAGTAAGTTTAGTGATAGCCCTCAAGCGCCCAAAATAGAGGTACCCCTTTGCCTAGTGCGACTGCCTCACTTTTCTAGCTTGAAGATTCCGTAGGGAGGCAAGCCGTAGGTGTCGAGCAGACTTCCTTTGATGCTGATGCCGGGGTTGCTTCGGTAAGACGCCTCTATAACAGCTTTCATGACCTTGTGACTATTACCGAACATTATAGTGACAAGCGGCACGGCGCGTCTCGAGGTCGTAGTATGAAGCAAGACATTGTAGCCGATGAAAGGGATGTAACCGTAGCCGGGAAGGACGGTTATGCTGTGTATCTCCTTCCACGCGAGCGTCCGCTCTCCCCAGATGCTGTTGAAGATTATGCCCTCCTTGTCCACCTCGACTTTGAGGGTAGAGCTAGTTAGCACGAGCCACATAAAGAATACAATCATGGCTAGAGTAACTAAAAGTTCTTGAAGGCTAACGTTGCCCCCGCTCAAAAACGTTTTGATATTGTACGCTGCCATGACGAGTCCTCCACCGATAGAAACCATAAGAATGACCCAGACCATTCCCTTTCTAGAAGAGACGGCTTTTGCGTTGGACCCTCCATTTTCCTGCCGAATTTTTTGTGACATTAAAAACCTAATCTATGAAAACGCCCTCGTGACCGAGCTAACCCAGTTCGCAGCCTAATTGTCAACGTCGTAATACACTGTTTCGGCAGAGGGGAATACTCCTGATTGAAAGCTACCTTGTCATTGACATAAAATTTAGGGCTGCAACCGACTCCCATCCCTCGGAAACGCCCGCGCAAAGCGCACATTGCTAATTCCTAAAAGCAGCGCCGTCAGCCGCTCCGCCCCAATCGCAAACCCGCCGTGCGGCGGCATCCCGTGTTTGAACACTTCCAAGTAGCCCTGAAAACGCTCCGGGTCCATGTTGCGCTTCTTCATCTCGTCAACAAGCGCGCCGTACTCGTGAATCCGCTGCCCGCCCGAGGTGATTTCGACGCCACGAAAGATGAGGTCGAGCCCGCGTGTGAGCCCGTCCTCGGTCGGGTAGGTGTAGAAGGGACGCGCCGCCTGCGGGTAGTGCGTCACGAAGACGAAGTCCGAACCGTGCTCCTCTTTCGCCCAGCGCCCTAAGAGGCGTTCGGCTTCGGGGTCTAGGTCTTTGCCGCCCGTCTGGTGTCCGTAGCGCTCTTTGATAAGGTCTCGAGCTTCGAAAAGAGGGATGCGCGGAAAGGTGACGTTTAGGTTGGGAAGCTCCGCCTCCATCACCCCGAGTTGCCGCTCGCAGTGCTCCCCGACGTGCGCCATCATGGACTTGAGCAGCGCTTCTTCCAAATCCATCACGTCGCTGTCAGAGTCGATAAAGCCCATCTCCACGTCCAGCGAGAGGTATTCGGAGAGGTGGCGCGAGGTGTGCGAGAGTTCGGCGCGGTAGACCGGCGCGGTCTCATAGACGCGCTCGTAAACGCCCACCATAATCTGCTTGTAGAGCTGCGGCGACTGTGCGAGGTAGGCGCGTTTGCCGTAGTAGTCCACCTCGAAGAGGTTCGCGCCCCCTTCTGCGCCCGCGGCGACGATTTTCGGGGAGAAGATTTCGGTGAACTGCTCCGAGTTGAGATAAGCGCGAAAGGCGCGCACGAGTTCGGCTTGCACCTTCATCGCGGCTTGCGCCTTTTGACCTCTTAGCGAGACGTGGCGGTACTCCAAAAGCGTATCCGGGTTGACCGTCCACTCCTCTTTCGGGATTTCGATGGGCGGCGCGTCCGTCGCTTCGGAGATGATGTGGAGCCCGTCGGCGTGGAGTTCAAAGCCGCCCGGAGCCCGCGCATTTTCAACAACCTTGCCGGTTACCTCGACGCAGCTCTCTTGCAGCGGCATGTCCCCTTTGGAGAAAACGCACTGTACCAGACCGCTCCGGTCACGCAGGATTAAAAACTTGACGCCGCCCAAGTCGCGGCGGTTGTGCACCCAGCCCCTTAGAAGAACATTTTCACCTAACTGCGTCGGAATTTCAGACACGAGGCTGCGGGTTGCGGTTATCATATTGAACTCCCAAAAAAGAAAAATCCCCGAGGTTCGCCTCGGGGTGTCATAGCATCGTCGTGACGCCTATGCCCCGAACTGCCAATCATCATTATTAGATAGGTTGTTTGGGCGTGCGGCACATTTCATTGCGGGTATCGTAACAAGGCGCAAAGGGGATGTCAATGTAAAAAGCTCTCAATAAGCGCAATGTGGGTCTTATCTTTAGGTCGGTTGAGCTGCTTTTTGAACTCGAGCACGTCCTTTAGGTTTGCAACGGGAAGCCCGTCTATAATTTTGGCATGGTTGATAATGTCGTCAGTGTTCAAGCCGAGCCAGGCGTTAAATACCTCGAGCCCTTCATCAAGTCGGACAACTTTATCGCCTTTCGGCGTAGTTTCTATGAAACCGAACTGCTGAACCCTCTCCCACACTTCACCCCTCGCCAAAAGGTCTATATCGCCAACCTTTTCGATTAAATCGTAGGCAAGAAGAGGTGCGCTGCCGAAAATGGCGTAGTCATGTGCTGGAAGCGCGAGTTCCCTTACTACGTCCCAGGGATAGCCTATGAGCTTCACACCGACTTGCCCAGACTCAAACGGGAAGAGGTACTGTCAAAGGGTGGCGTAGCCAAACGCGCCATCTTTCGCAACGCCTCGAGCCCATTCAAAGCAGCCTCCCGAACCTCTTGGCTAAACTCCCTCTCCTCAAACTCCTCTTTATCGAGCGTGACTACGTGCCTCCTGTCCGCCGAGACAAAGAGGTCGAGTTCTAAATCTTCTGAGTAAACCGTGCGGTCTTCGACCCTCGCCGGTTTCGTCACGTTGCAGTACCAGCCCTTGAGCCGACCTCTTTCACTACGAATTTCGAAGATGTTGAACCATTTGTTCGTGTAGTAGTGTTCATAAAAGTGGTCGCCGGTCTCAAAGGTCACGTAACCAAGCTCGAGCGCGTCTCTGTCCCACCGCGCATGAATGAGCAGATGATTCGGTTCGCGTAGCAGTTCAAAACCTTGATAGGTAATTTCCGTACCTTTGCCCGGTTTGAGCAGTTTGACAGTGTAGGCGTTCACGTCGCAAGTGTGAAGCAAGTCGGATTTCGCGAGGCTCGTACAGGTACGGTGTCTAAGAGGTTGAGCTTGGCGGCGAAAGCGATATCTTCTTCATAGCCCAAATTCTTTAGAACAGTGCTGTGGTGGGCACCTTGTAAGCCGCTCAAGAGGTCGGAGTTCAGCTCGAGACTCCCCACCGCAATCTTGCAGGCGTCTGTGAGGTCTAGCTTGGAATTGAAGTCTAACAGTTCCCTGGCGATACACGCCGCGCCGATAACGTCGTCCAAAGAAATATGTCCACCCGTTCCCGCACAGATTAGCGTGATGTTTTTCGTAGCAACCTCGAGCACCCTTGCCGCCACCGCTTTTGCATTAACGATTGCGCCTAAAAGGACATGCTCAACCTCTCGAGTTGTTTGAACTGCTTTGGAACCGTTCGAGGTGCATAAAATAGCCTTTTGACCGCTTAGAGATTGGGTGTACTCGAGCGGCGAATTGCCCCCGTCGAATCCCTCCACCTTCTCTCCACCTCTTTCACCCAAAAGGAGTGCGCCCGTTTGAGCCGCCAGACCTCTTGCGTCCTCGACTTCTGCGACGACGAAAAGCTCCTCTAACCCTTTCGAGAAGAGAAGTCCTGAGGTGGTCGTCATCCGTAAAACGTCGACTACAACAGCTGTATCAGGTTTACTATCATCCGTGCTGCGCGGCACAAACTGAACATCTAAGGTCACGTTACCTTATACCACGCGCTCACCTTTTGTTGACATACGGCATAATTTGGTATCCTTCATGCCACAAGACCTCTTCATTTAGGTGAGGGGGAGACCTTTAACACTGACATTGTGAATGCGAAAGGACGAGCGATGATTAAAAAACAGCAGGTCAAAACCCGTAAAGTCTGCAAAGTCACCTTCGAACTGCCCGCCGACTTCGAAGCGGACGCCGTTCACCTCGTCGCGGAGTTTAACGGTTGGCAAGAGGTGCCCTTTAACAAGCAGAAAAGTGGCAAGTGGAAGTTGGTGCAAGAGGTCGAGCCCGGCCACGACTACCAGTTTCGCTACCGCGCCCTCCACAACGACCACGACCACTACTTCAACGACCCCGACGCGGACAGCACTGTGCAGAATGACCAGGGGACGGAGAACGCGGTGATTAGCTGTTAAATGACGAGACCCGCAACCTATAGATGTTGCGGGTCTCTCGAGTGTTGTGATTTGTCCTAATTATTGAAGCGAAACGGGTCAACCGGAATGCAGGCGTCTTCCAAGCACACCCAAATGTAGTAGTGGTCCACCTCTGCGCCGCTCACATCGGTGATGCTTTCGTGCGTTCCTTCTTGCAAGTCGAAAGCCAGCTCACCGATAAGGGCGGCGGGTAGGACTGAGGTGGCGTCCTCGATGACCTCACCTCTTATCATGATGTAAACGTCGTCCTCTGGATGGTAGTCCGTCGTCTCCAACGTGACATCTTCTTCGCAGCCGAGAAGTGCGAAGAGTAGAACGAGGATAAAGGCTAAACTTCTGTAGGTCGTGATGTTCATCTGTTCCTCCCTTGAACGAGACGAGACTTTGAGCACGGTTGTGTATTAAGGTTTCATCGTGCCCACCACCTCGAGAAACGCCTGAATAATCTCACTCGGGTAATGCCGACCTGAAAAGCGCATAAGTTCAGCGATAGCTTCGTCATGGCTCAGTGCGCGGCGGTAGGGGCGGTTGCTCGTCATCGCGTCGTAAGCGTCGGCAACCGCTATGATGTAGGCTTCCGTTGATATTTCGTCCCCAGATAGACCGTAGGGATAGCCGCTTCCATCAAGCTTCTCATGGTGCTGCTCAATGATGGGTCCAGATTCTTTCATGAAAGTCTTGTCGACCATCTCTCTACCAAAAATAGGATGTTTCTTAATGATATCCCATTCTAAAGGTGTGAGGGCAGAGGGCTTATTGAGTATTTCTATTGGTACGTGCACTTTTCCAACATCATGCAAGTAAGCACCGTAGTCAAGATAGTGAAGGCGGTAGAGAGGCAGCCCGAGAACTTTGCCCACCGCATAAGAAAGCGACTGCAACCTTTCACAATGGTTCGCCGTGTAACCGTCTTTCTGCTCGACCTCGACGGCGAGCTGCCTCAACTCATGTATTTCGCTGCTGATATGGTGAAAGAAAGGGTGCGATGTGAGATACAAAAACTCGACGCTTGTCTCCGTAGTGAAGATGACGGGTTGCTCTAAACCTTCAGCGATGAGGTAGTCGCCGGAGCTTATTCTTAGTGGTCCTGCAGGCAAGTCACACCGCAACATACCTTTTAAGATGAAATAAATCTCAGTCACCTTGTCATCCTCAGCGGGCGTAAGCGTGATTCGCTTGCCGACTCTCATAGTTGTTCTTACCAGTTCGGCTGTGTAGCGGGTAGACAAAAGGTGAATTTCGCCTGCTTTAGAACGAGTGACCTCGAGGCTCTCCCCCTGCCGCTTCACACTAAGACCTTTGGGTAGCGCGGGGATGTTGTCGGGCATAGAGAAACTATACACACCTTCTTGGAGTGCAGTAGTGCAATGTGAAGTTGTGTGAGTTGTTGGCGCGGTTGACCTCAATATCCCTCATCCCCCGAATGAATCTATGTAGATTTCGCGCGGGAGGCAACGAAAAGAATGTGTCGCGCACCCCTATGTTAAGGAATTCACCCGCTTAAAAATATGGAAAATTTAACACTTGGTTGCCCTAGACTTTGAGACGTCCTCGGGTTAGAGCCGTAGCCGAAGTGACCATTTGCGCATGGCCGTTTTCGGACTCCATCACGTGGTAGTGGCTCTGTCTGGAATGACACTGAGGTCAGAAGCAAGGGGTTGAAACCCCTTTGTCGCGTGGAGGCGGCAGAAGGGGTACATAGGAGCATTCGACTCAGAACCTCTACCCGTTTTGACAACTAAAAGCTGGCTTCAACAACGAAAGAGCGCACCTACGGTGAGTGCGCTCTTTTGAACAGTCAGATCAGAGCTTTAGAACGTCAATACCTCTTCGTGCGAGCGTAAGCCGTCGGAGAAGGTGAGCGTTAAGGCGCTGCTCTGCGTCTCCAAAACAACCTCTCCACTTTCGTCCATCGCTAGGATGTTGCCCTCGGCGTCGCGAACGATCACGGCGTCGTAGGCGCTGGCGTCCCAGGTGAGGGTGAGCTTGCCATTGACGCGCTTTACCTCGGTCTTCTGCGCGGACTGCGTGCGGAGTGCCGTACTCTGCTCGGCGAGGACTTTGCCATTACGCTCAATACGGAGACTCGAGAGGTCACTCGCCTCGCCTTCACTGAGGGGCACGGTGAGGTTGAAACCGGAGAAGCTCGCTTCGGGCACGTCCGCCACGCTTTGGGTGCTAAAGGGCACGCTGAAGAGGGTGCGTCCGGCGCTGTCCGTGCCGATGAGGGTGTAGGGACCGGGGGTGGGGGTGTCGGTGACGGCTTCGGCTTGGAAGACGGGGTTGAGCGTCACCGCGCCGCGCTCGACGCTGCCGCTCACGATGAGGGCGTTCGTGGGAAGAGATTGGCTCTGAATGTCGTAGGCGTGCCCTTGGCGGTAGTCCATGATGCCGTCGTAGGTGTAGTCGCTGATCCAGGCGGGGCGGCAGTAGCCCATGATGTCGGCGTTGTCTGCGGGCGCTTTGAGAGTATGCGTGCTGTGGTCGAAGCCCCATACCCCTATCTGTCCTTCGGTGTGGGGGTAGTGTCTGTCGCCGTCTACATTGCAAGGTGCGTGGTTGCGCTGCCAGTTGTGACCTAGCTCGTGCGCCATGACGGAGCTGCGGCTCGAGGGGGTGCCCGTCGCTCTATTCCAGCCGACCGACACGGGCGAGCCGCCGACCCAGCCCACGCCCGCGATGCCGCCGCTATAGCCGGGCTCGACGACGCCGTAGTAGAGGTCGCTGCTGCCGTCCAGGGTGCGTAACTTGGTGAGTTGCGAGAGGAGTTGGTTCCAGCCCTTGCCGTCTCGCGCCTCTAAAACGCCGCTAAAGGTGTAGGGCGTATGAACGCGAACGCGAACGTCGCTTAGAGGGTACATCAGGCGCGTTTGCTGCAAGAGGTCCTCTTGCGCCGCTTTGTCCAGCACCGGAGTTCTGCCTTTGTAGCTCACCGGCACGAGCGTGAGGTTGAGCGTCGGCGCTTGCGTCACCTTTAGGGAGACGAAGCCCGAAGCGGGGTAGCGGTTGTTCGCCTCGTTGCGCTCGGCGACCTTATTTTCGGGGTCGATTTCCACCGCGATTTTGAGGCCAGGCGTGAGGAGCGTTTTGTCCAACATGGCGTTAAAGGTGCTGCCAAGGTCGCCTTCGTCCGCTTGAGTCGGGGCGCTCGCCGGACCGCTGAGGTCGAGGTGACCTTCGCCGTCAGCGTTTTTGTAGTGAAGGCGCACGGTGACCTCTTGGTCGCTGAGCTGGTTCGCGTGGACGAACGCGCGCGCCAGACCTTCGCGCGAGGCGATGAGGGTGCGGCGCTCGTGGGGCGGGCGGTGTGAATCCGCCGCCGGTACCGCCTGGTTGATGTAAAAGCGCTCGAACTTGAGGTCTAAGGTCGCCGCGTTTTCGGCGTCGCAGTCGCGCACTACGGTGAGTGAAGCGCTCGCGCCGCCGCCATTGACCGTAAGCTCGGCGCTGTCACGCTTAGGCTCGGTGCAAGGGCGAACGGAGAACGCCAACTCGTCCTTCTCGCCCGCGTCCAATTCGCCGGAGGTGCGCGCCACGCTGAGCCAGTCTTGGGTGCTCGAGAGGGTGTACTCGCCCTTCACGCGCCCGCTGTTACTGAGTGTTACTTTCTTCGTGACCTCTTGTTGGGCGCTCAGATCGCCGTCACTATCGACGGTTAAGGTGTTCGCGCTGAGCCACCAGACGGGTCCTTGGGTCGCGCCGCACGTAAGCGTGAGCGGAACGGTTTTAACGGGCGTCGCCGCGTCGTTCGATGTGATGGTGAGGTCGCTTTCAGCCGTGCCCTCGTCGCATACCGCGCTGACTTCTAGGGTGCGCGCTTTGTTGCCTTTTAGGGTGCCTTTTTGCGGGGTGACGACGATGCGCGGGTCGTTACTCGTGACTTCGAAGGAGAGGGGTGCGCCGCCTTCGTTGGCGAGGCGCAGCGTGGCGCTGGTGCTCGAGCTGGTCAGTAGAGGCTCCGCGAGTTTAGGCTCGACGACCTGGTTTCCGGCGCTGCTACACGCGGCGAGGAGCGAAAAGACCATAATGCCCAAAATGTGTGATGAGATGCGTGCAAGCTGCATGAACCCTCCCAGGTATTGCTGTGGGAGGGCGTATGCGCCGTCCCGTCGGTTGCACCACTCGCTCCACTTACCCCAGGTGCCCAGATAACGGGATAAGCTTCATCGCTCCGGAAATTCTTGTCACTATTAGAGCAAATTGCTTCAAACGCGGCTATGAAGTCAATTACGTCGTCTTAAAGGAGTTAAAATTGTCATTAGAAGTGACATTTAGCGGATTCACGGTGAGTGAATCCGCTAAATCGTTGTTATGCGAATTGAGTTGTGTTTGGCTGCTCGAGCCTACAACCTTATGTTCGGCTTGCTTTACAGGTCGGTGGGAGGAATGTAGCGTTAAAGGCTAAGTTGACCCATGCAAATCGTTAAGTGTAAGGCTTAGCGTGCAGTTACTCTGACTATCTTGTAAGGCGTGTGTAGCCTGCCGTCCTGCCAAGGTTCAAAGAAGAACTCGAGGTCATCATACTTGTAGACCGAAGGAGTTTCGTATTTACGCGATGTACCGCCGACGTCATCAGGTTGCCCTAAAAACCCGACCAGTCCTTCACGAGTCAAACCGAAAATATCTTTGGCTACGTCTCGATTTTCTTTGAATTCCTCATACTACAGCCTGAACCTTGCGTTGGACACTTTCTAGCCTCAACAGTTCAACTAACGCTCAGCGCTCCACGTACTGCTTCTCGAAATACTCCTTCTGCCCCGCCTTCGTCTCCCGCCACCACTCCGGGTGCTCCTGATACCATTTAATCGTCTTCGCAATTCCCTCGGCAAAGGTCATGCTCGGCTGCCAATCTAGCTCACGCTTCGCCTTAGAAATATCCAGCGCGTAGCGGTAGTCGTGACCGGGGCGGTCTTTAACGTGTTGGATGAGGTCGCCGGGTTTGTCCAACGTGTTCAGAATCGTTGCGGCAACCGCCAGCCCGTCCGTCTGATTCTCTCCGCCGATGTTATACGCCTCGCCGCTTTTGCCCTCGAGCAGCGCCTGGTGAATGCCTCGCGCATGGTCATCTACAAAGATATAGTCGCGAATCGCTTTGCCCGTGCCGTAGATGGGCAGCGGTTGGTCCTCCAAAGCGTTGGTCACGAAGAGCGGGATGACCTTTTCGGGGAACTGGTAGGGACCGTAGTTGTTCGAGCCGCGCGTCGTCACCACGTCCATGCCGTAGGTCGTGGCGTAGGCTTGCACCAGGAGATCGCCGCCCGCTTTGGAGGCGCTGTACGGGCTGCGCGGTCTAAAAGGGTCGTTTTCGACGCTCAAACCTTCCATGACTTCGCCGTAGACCTCATCGGTGGAGACTTGGACGAAGCGGATGTTGCGGGCGCGGGCAGCCTCGAGCAACACCCGCACCCCCTCCACATTCGTGCGCGTAAAGGGCGCGGCGTCCTGAATGGAGCGGTCTACGTGCGTCTCGGCGGCGAAGTTGAGCACCGCGTCACAGCCCTGCGCGGCTTCTTCGACAACCTCTGGGTCAGCGATGTCTCCTTTGATGAAGGTGTAGCGCGGGTCATCCTCGAAGTCGCTTAGCGTCGCGGGGTTCGCGGCGTAGGTCATGAGGTCTAAGTTGACGATTTCCAAGTCCGTCTCGCTCAGTATGATGCGGATGTACGAGGAGCCGATAAAGCCGAGCCCGCCCGTGACTAAAAGTTTCTTATAATCCATCTTTAACCCCTATCCTCTGCCCACAGGTCCGCCCCGAAGAAGTCCCAGGGCAAGCGTCCCTCGTTCGGGTTGTCCAGGTTGAATTGTTGGTCCATCGCGTAGAGGAGCGTTGCGCCGTCCGGTCCTGCTTGGTAGCCGTGCGCCACGCCCGCTGGAATATAGAGCTGCGCGGGTTCTTCGCCGTTTAAGATAAAGGGTCGTTTTTTGCCTTCGGTCGGGGAACCTGCGCGGCAGTCCGCGAGCCACACCTTGAGTCGACCTTGAATGACCGTCCAGAGTTCGTTCTGCGGCTCCCTCGGGTGGATGTGAAAGGCGTTGATGCGCCCTGGCTCGGCTCTCGAGACACTGATTTGCTTAGCCGTGAAGTCGTGCGGCAGACCCTCCACGTTTCCTTGACTAAGCCGCGCGTACTCCATGAAGAAGCCGTTATCGCTCCGCCGCTTAACGAGTTTGTGGGTCCATACGCCGTCGATTGCGGGATGAGGCTCGTAAGCCTGAAAGGTCAGCGCTTCAGCGGCGGGTTTAGAGAGGTCGGTCATAAAGTACTCTTTTCTAAGGACGCTCGGAGGTTTTGCCACCGCTCGACATTTAAGCTGATGTCGCCCGGCAGCGAAACGCCCGCGTCGGCTTTGGAGCCCGGTTTAACGTCGTCACTCCGCCTTTTGGCGAGGTCGTAGACGCTTTTGCGTTCGGTGGCGATATGCAAGGTGCTGAAGGAGATGTCGTTCACGTGCTGCACCGCTAAAGCGATTTCTGGCGCGATAACGTCCACGTAGTCTTGGCTCGTAAACACGTCCGCGAACGCCACCGGATACGGAAACTCTCGTGGGCGAAAGCTGGTGCGGATGATCAGGTGGCGCTCGGCGAGTCTCGCGACCTCTTCCGCGACGAGCTTGCTCAGCGCGTAATAGTTGCGCACGGGTCCAACCGGGTCATCCTCGAGGTAGTTCCCTGTGTCGCCGTAAAAGACATAATCGGTGGAGATGTGAACGAGCACCGTGTCTTTCTCAGTATGCTTTAGCGCCCTGATGAGGTTGCGCGTGCCCTCGACGTTGACTCGCCAGCACGCGGCTTGATTCGTTTCCGCCCCTTTGACGTCGGTGTAGGCGGCGGCGTGGATGACGACACCGGGTTTGTAGAGCCTGAGCGCGTGCTGCACGTTGGCGGCGTTCGTGAGGTCGAGTTCTGCGCTCGGCGGCGCGATGATGTCTGGCATCAGCGTACGCAACTCGCTACCGAGTCGTCCGGAGCCGCCTGTTAAGAGAATCGTCATGGGGTAGCGTCCGAAGTCGGAATAGAGATGGGGACAGTTCGTAACATCAGCGCACTATTTTATCCCGAAAGTCCAACATTTTCCCTTAATGCAAAGTGCAATTAGGGATGATGCAGACAACTTCACCCTAATCTTGGATGTGCTAACACTGACTAGGCGTAGCGCTTTAACTCCAAATGACACATGTTGGATGCAACTCCCGAAAGGACTCTAGCTCTTCCTCAGGTATTTCCGTGTTGGTTACGCTGAGAAGCTCGAGCGACGGTAACTCAAATAGAGGTTTAATTGAGGTGATCGGGCTATGCGCCAAGTAGACCTTCTCTAGCTTTCGACACTCTGAGAGCGCAGATATATCGGTAAGGTGCGCGAGAGAACAGGTCACGTCAACTTCTCTAAGTTCGGTAAGCTGAGCCAGCGGCCCTAAGTCTTCGAATTCACCGAAGTCTGCGTAAAACATCTCGAGTCTTGGCACATTTGTTAAAGGTCGTAAGTCTCGAATCCTTGTGCTCGAGATATTGAGTTGGCGGAGGTCCGGAAAGAACTCAAGAGGTTCTAGGTTGATAATCGGTAAACCTTCAAGATTGATCTCATTAACAGTGGTATAGCGTGCAGCATCGAGCGTATTTCTCTTCATAAAATCAGCAAATACATTCTTCCACGGCTCCGACAAGCCCTCCGCCATCCTTGCCCATGAGACTTCGTGCGACATCCGCAACTCCTTTATTTCAAGAGGTTGAGTAAATACTGACCGTACTCATTTTTCTTCATCGGCTCCGCGAGTTCGGCTAGGGTCTCGGCGTTTATCCAACCTTTGCGGTAGGCGACCTCTTCCAAACAGGCGATTTTGAGCCCTTGGCGCTGCTCGATGGTCTCGACGAAGTTCGAGGCTTGCAGGAGTGATTCGTGTGTGCCCGTATCGAGCCACGCCATGCCGCGCCCCATCAGTTCGACGTGGAGTTGATCCTGTTGCAAATATGCCTTGTTCACGTCGGTGATTTCCAGCTCGCCCCTGGGCGAAGGTTCGAGGTTTTTGGCGATGTCTAAAACCTGGTTGTCGTAGAAGTAGAGCCCGGTCACGGCGTAGTTCGATTTAGGCTGCGCGGGTTTCTCCTCCAAACTTACCGCTTTGCCGTCCTCGCCGAACTCCACCACGCCGTAGCGCTCGGGGTCGCGCACGTAGTAGCCGAAAACAGTGGCACCTTTTTCCAAAGAGGTCGCCCGCCGGAGCTGCTGACCGAAGCTCTGTCCGAAAAAGATGTTATCGCCTAAAATAAGGCAGACGGAACTGTCACCGACGAACTCGCGCCCGATGATAAAGGCTTGCGCCAAGCCCTCGGGCTCAGGCTGCTCGGCGTAGCGGAGCGTCACGCCCCACTGCGAGCCGTCGCCTAAAAGCCGCTCGAAGCTCTCCCGGTCATGCGGCGTGGTGATGACAAGCACCTCGCGGATATCCGCGAGCATCAGGACGGACAAGGGATAGTAGATCATCGGCTTGTCGTACACGGGGACGAGCTGTTTGCTGAGCGCACGAGTCGCCGGATAGAGGCGCGTGCCGGAGCCGCCTGCTAAGATGATACCTCTCATAATGCTAAGATGTTACCTCTCATAAGAGGTCACTCTAGCATTCGAAGACTGAAGTGGTTGCTGGGCCGTGCTCGAGAGTAAGTGCAGGCAACTCTAAGACAAGCTTCAAACTCGCCTCTACCGCTCCCAGTCCGGACCGCCCGCCGGGTCAACGATGCGCTCTTCGCGGCGCAAGTCGTAGATTTTCCGCATCTCCTCGTCGGATAGCTCAAAGTCGAAGATGTCGAAGTTGCTCTCCCTGTGCGCCGCGCTGCTCGCTTTCGGGATCGCCGCGACGTGCTCTTGCTGCACGAGCCAGCGCAAGCAGACCTGCACGGGCGACTTACCGTGCGCCTCACCGATGTCTCGCAAGGTCTCGTCGTCCATGACTTTTCCTTTGGCGATGGGGCTATATGCGGTCAAGAGGTAGCCTAGACTTTTCGCTTGATCGACGAGCTTGTCCTGCGACAGATATGGATGATACTCCACCTGATTCGCAAAAATTTCCGCGTGCTGCTTTGCCTCCTCTACCAGTGACGGCGTAAAGTTGCTGACGCCCACGCGCCGCACGCTGCCCTCTTCGACGAACTGACGTAGTGTGCCGAGCGTTTCGCCTACGGGTACGTCTGGGTTAGGCCAGTGCAGCAGCAAGAGGTCGACGTAGCCCGCGTCCAACTTCTCCAAGCTCTCCCGCGTCGTCCTGAGCGCTTTATCCTCTGCGAAGTTGCTCGGTTTCAGCTTCGTGACAAGAAAGATGTCCTCGCGGCTCACGCTCGAGTTCTTGAGCCCGCGCCCGACCTCCGCTTCGTTGTCGTAGCCTTGTGCGGTGTCGATATGCCTATAGCCGAGCGAAAGCGCGTGCTCGACGCCTTTAACGCAATCCTCACCGTTTAAGTCCCAGGTGCCGAAGCCGAGCGCGGGGACCTCTTGTCCTTGAATCGTTTCTACAATCATCTTGCCTCCTTGTCTCAACCTAAACGCTCCTAGAGAGGTTGAAAGAAAGCTGAAACGCACTTTCCTAGCCCTAAGAAGTCAAAATAGGTCATAATCCCCTCATGGCAAATAAAAGCGACATTTTAGGGATCGACATCGGCGGCTCGGGCATCAAGGGTGCGACGGTGAACTTGGAGACAGGCGAACTCACCCGTGAGCGCTACCGCATCGAGACGCCGCAGCCCTCCAAACCGGAGGCAGTGGCTGAGGTGGTCGTGGACATCGTCAAGCACTTCGAGTGGAAGGGTCCTATCGGCTGCACCTTTCCCGCGGTTGTTAAAAATGGCGTCGCCCTGTCGGCGGCGAACGTGGACGACGACTGGATCGGCACGGACGCCGCCGCGCTTTTTAGCGAAGCGACGGGCTGCCCTGTGAGCCTTCTCAACGACGCGGACGCCGCGGGTGTGGCGGAAATGACCTTCGGTGCGGGCAAGGGCAAAAAAGGCGTCGTCTTCACCCTGACCTTCGGCACGGGCATCGGTAGCGGGATGTTTATTGACGGCAAACTCATTCCCAATACCGAACTGGGGCACATGGCGCTTAAAGAGCACGAAGACGCCGAGAAGTGGGCGGCGAGCAGCGTGCGTAAAGCGGAAGATTTAAGTTGGAAAAAGTGGGGCAAGCGGGTAAACGTGTATCTGGGGAAGCTCGAGTTCCTCTTTTCCCCCGACCTCTTTATCATCGGCGGCGGCGTCAGTAAAAAGAGCGAGAAGTTCTTCGAGGTTTTAGAGCTAGAGACGCCCTTTGTCGCGGCGGAGTTGCGCAACGAGGCGGGGATTGTGGGGGCTGCAATCGTGGCTGCGAGAGAGCAGAAGTAACGTGAAAGAAGTAGACGGTAGTCAGGTGTCAGAATTCAGTAGTGAATCCTAGTGCATTGGCTGACTACTGAATTCTGACTACTGTCTACTTGTACCCACATACATAGCCATCAGAAAACTCAGCTACAACTTAGGAGATATTATGCCCACCATCACCGTCAACGGACAAAGCGCAGAATTCAGCGAAGACAAACGCCTCGTCTTAGCTATCAAAGACTTAGGCGTTAACATCGGACACCGCTGCGGCGGTCAAGCGAGGTGTACGACCTGCCGCGTCGAGTTCGTCTCGGGTGAACCTCTTGAGATGACCCGCGCGGAGTTCTTAAAGCTCGGCTACGGAACTCGAGGTCAAGTGGGTGCGCCGACCTACCGCTTGTCGTGCCAAATCAAATGCTCGCAGGACATGGTAGTTGAGCCCATCATGACCTTGGAGAATCAGGAGTGGAAAGATACTGGGCCGGAACTTTCTGAAGAGGTGGAGCCCGAGGCGATGTGGTTCACGAAAGAGGAGTTGGTGCAGACGGCGGAGTGAGTGTTGAGCCTCGAGGAGAGACGCCGCTCTTTTATACTATCCACATGAGATTAATGGTTATCCTTTTTCTTACCTGCTTTATCAGTGGGTGCGCCTCGCCGAACAAGCCTACCGAACAAGCGCCGCAGACTATAACTCGGAATATGGCTGTCGTGAGAGCGAAGGCTTTTTGGACTGATAAATTCCCCAATTACGATTGGGATAACCTTACCGCGTCTGTTCGTAATGGTAAAGATACTTGGGACGTTGGTTTCTACCGCTCTTACGTACCACCTCGTCCTGGCGGAGGACCCCATGTTGTCATCTCAAAAGCAGATGGTAGTGTTGTAAAGTGGTATCACACGCAATAGCGTTGATTCGGTGATGGCAGGTTGGAGCAAAGATCACAATGAATTACCGCTATGTTCCGACTGAGTGTCTACTCCTCCGCAAACCAATCTACGAAGACTTAAACGTCCTCTTCGCTATTCACAGCGATCCTAAAACCAACGCTTTTAACCCTACGGGTGCGCACACCTCTCTTGACCAAAGCCGAGCCATGTTGGAGCACTGGCTCGACCTATGGGATGCGTACGGCTTCGGCTACTGGACCGTCCTTAAAAAAGATTCATCTGAAATTCTAGGCTTCGGCGGACTTTCGCCTAAAGAGGTTGACGGTGAGATGTTGCCTAACCTCTACTTCAGGTTTAGCCCAGCGGCGTAGGGTCAAGGTTACGCGACAGAGCTGGGAAAAGTAGCACTCAAAACTGGCTGCACCCTCTTGGATTACGACAAGATCGTCGCGTCGGTGAGACCGGATAATGTGCCTTCGATTCGGGTGCTCGAGCGGTTGGGGTTAGAGCGCTATGGTGAGGTTAGGGACCAGTACGGGCTTAGCTATTTGTACAGATGGACGTGCTGAGCTGTCCTTAGCGGTCTACGCCGCGCTTACCTTGCCCTCAACCTAACCCTGATTCCCTCTTTCGGACGCAGCGTAATCTTGGGTTGCATCTTGCCCTGCTCACCCTCAACAAGCTCTAAAGTGCAACGCTGCGACACTGTTGCCAATGTCAATACCATCTCTAAAAGAGCGAAGTTGTTGCCGATACAGATGCGCGGTCCGGCTCCAAAAGGAAAATAGGCGAAGCGGTGCTGCTCTGGGCGCTCCGGCGCAAAGCGCTCAGGGTCAAAACCTTCGGGATTCGTCCAAAAATCCGGGTGGCGGTGGGTCACATAGGGGCTGATCGAGACGTCCGTGTCTGCGTCTAAAGTTGCGCCGCTCGGCAAGCGGTCTGTTGCTAAAGTGTGCCGTCCGATAATCCAGGCGGGTGGATAGAGCCGCAAGGCTTCATCGACGACTTGGCGCGTGTAGCGCAGCTTAGGCACGTCAGCTACGGTAGCGACGCGCCCCTCTAAGGTCTGGTCAAACTCTCTCAGCAGTTCACGTCTAACCGCTGGATGCTTAGACAGCAAGTAAAACGTCCAACTGAGCGCGGTGGCTGAGGTCTCGTGTCCCGCTAAAAAAAGGGTCATCGCCTCGTCGCGCAGTTGTTTGTCGCTCATACGCTCGCCCGTGTCGGCGTCTTGCGCGTCTAGGAGCATCGAGAGGAGGTCCCCCTCATCTTTATCCGAACGGCGGCGCTCCTCGATGAGTCCATAGACCACGTCGTCTAACACCCCAATTGCTTTCTGATAGCGCAGGTTGTTCGGCGTCGGTAAGCTCGGCGGCAAGCTAAACGGGGCGAGGTTGCGGCGGTTGGTCTCCTCTAAAGCGAAATTCAGCGCTTCGCCTATCTCTTGCGCCTCGAGGCTCAAATCGGTGCTAAAGAGCGCTTTGCCGACCACGGTGAGAGTCAAGCGCATCATCTCAGCGGCGACGTCGAAGGCGTCAGCTTGGGAGTGCTCCCAGCGGGTTAACATCGCTTCGGTCTCGTCCGTCATAAGCTGCCCGAAGCCCGCGATACGCTGCCGGTGAAAGACGCTTTGAGCCAAGCGGCGGTTCGCGAGCCACGTCTCACCTTCACTCGTCAGGAGACCCTCACCGACGAGCGGTTTGATCTTGTCGTAGGCGCTGTGCTTGCGGTAGTTTTTATAGTTGTCCAACAGGACGTGTTTGATGTCGAGCGGATGCGCGACGAAGTAGAGTCGGCGCGGTCCGATGCGGTAGGGAAAAACGTCACCGAATTCGCGCTGTGCGCCGAAGAAATAGGCGAAGGGGTCTTTGAGCAGTTCGGGGACGCTGCCGACTAGGGGGTAGGTTTTGGGTCCAGCGTGAGAGGGAGTCACAGGGTTCTCCTTGTTACTGTAGTGTAATCGCTCGAGCCACCCTTGCCCGTAGCAAAAAGCCCCAACAGGTAAGCACACTTACCGTGAATTATTTAATGTAGCGAAAGCTCTCTAGCGGACACGGTAATTTGCTAAACTTATGAAGTAGCGTGGAGCAGAGAGTTGCCCTTAGCAGCTCCAACTAGTCACTAGTGCTCCTCGCCTTTTCTTTGAAAGTCCAGACCCTCAACGATTTCTTTTGTCATACCTATTGATATAATTGCTGGCATTTTGTGTTTGAGAATATGTTGGGCGAGGTCTTCAGAAACTGCATGAACCCTCTTATCCTGCCAGTAGCCTTCCGCATTCTTAATACTACTTACGCGGTCCAATATATCAAGAACTGGCTGATACATATCGTGTGCAGACCTGCCTTGCATTTCTGCTTTAATTTGCCGTCCAACAATATAGCCGAAAACATCAGCCAATTGAAGTAAGGGATTAGATTTACCATCGCCCTGTAAAGGCTGTTCAATAATTCTTGCAAAAGTTAAGGTTTTATCTTTCTGAGCACTGAGTCTCAACGCCCTTGTAGAGTTCAAGTAATGGACACTCTTAAACTGGTTTTGTTGATCTACGATGAGAACGCCAAATCGGTTCTGCTTTTGAAGAAGATCGTTTAAGGGAACTAGCAAAGTGGAGTAACCAACCACATAGGGCGTATATGTTTGTCGGTGCGTTTCCTGATAAACTTTAGCGAGCTTGTCATCGTCGTAGGGAATCCCCCTCTCTTTTAATTCGGATTTCGCATTCTCAATATCTTCAGAAACATGACTATCTACTAAATCTTCTCTTGCCTGAAGGAGTTTCGCTTTATCTACAAAAGTTGAAACTATCTTTCCTCCTAAACGTACTGTTACTTTAGCTAAGCGCAGAACCATTTCTGTACGCGCTTCTATGGGCACGCCAGATAAGGCTTTATTTCTTCTCGAAAAAAGGTCTTGTCCATGCAGTTCAAAATCAGGGTATTCAAACATCTTTTCTGCTGGTTTATCTGCTAAATCTCTTAGCTCAAGAGTTGCTTTCATAACCTCATACTCGAGCCGGTTCAAGTTGTCAGATGGAACGACAAGACCAGTAAGCATAAAGATAGGCTGATCAGGATCATCCATTCGGTTTCCAGTGTTGCCGTAATCGTCGATGTAGATAAAGCTGAATTTCATGTACTTATTCTAAGACAGTAAGCTCACCGGACGTTGTTAGGATAGACCCCATGCCCACCCCCCACTTCGACACCTACTACCGCTATGACGACCTCTCGAGCCTCCTCCACGCCTACGCCGACGAATACCCAAACCTCGTTCAGATAGAAAGCATCGGCAAGAGCTACGAAGGGCGCGACGTGTGGCTCCTCACGCTCACAAATATAGAAACAGGTGAAGCTCGAGAGAAACCCGCCTTATGGGTAGACGGCAACATCCACGCCACCGAAGTCTCACCCTCGATGGCGTGCCTCTACCTCTTGCACACGCTCACGAACGGCTACGGCATTGATGAGGACATCACCCGCTGCCTCGACACCCGCACCCTCTACCTCTGCCCCCGTGTCAACCCCGACGGCGCGGAGTGGGCGCTCGCCGACCAGCCCAAAATCATCCGCTCCTCCACCCGCCCTTATCCTTACGACGAGGACGCACTGAGCGGTTTAGTGCGTGAGGACGTGGACGGCGACGGGCGAATGTTGATGATGCGTTTTAGAGATGAGAACGGACCCTGGAAGATTTCGGAGCACGACTCACGCTTGTTGGTACGACGTGAACCAGCAGAAACGGGCGGGACGTACTACCGCGTGCTGCCCGAAGGGACGCTGGAAAATTACGACGGTACGACGCTCGAGATGAAACCTATCAAAGAAGGCTTAGACCTCAACCGCAACTTCCCCTCCGAGTGGCGGCAAGAGGGGAAGCAGAAGGGTGCAGGTCTCTACCCGACCTCGGAACCGGAGGTGCGCAACGTGGTGGATTTTGTGGCAAAGCACCCGAACATCACGGGCGGCATCAGCTTTCATACGCATGGCGGCGTTTTGTTGCGTCCGTCGTCGCATCAGCCCGACGAGGCGATGCCCGCCGAAGACCTCTGGACGTTCAAGAAAATCGGGCAAAAGGGTACAGAACTCACCGGCTACCCGAACGTCTCGGTCTACCACGACTTTCGCTATCACCCTAAAGAGGTCATGACGGGCGCGTTCGATGACTGGATGTTCGACCACTTGGGCGTCTTCGGCTGGACGGTAGAGATGTGGAGCCCGCAGGTGGAAGCGGGGATCAAAGGGCGTAAGTTTATCGAGTGGTACCGCGAGCATCCGGTGGAGGATGACCTTAAACTCTTAAAGTGGAATGATGACGTTCTCGGCGGTGAAGGATATGTGGACTGGTACAAATATGAGCATCCGCAACTCGGCGAGGTCGAACTCGGTGGGTGGAACATGCTCTACGCATTTCGGAATCCGCCGCCGCAGTTATTGGAACGGGAACTCGAGCGCTTCCCCAATTGGGTTATCTGGCACCTCTTGATTTCACCTAAGTTGGAGCTATTCGAAGCAAGCAGCGAACCTCTCGGCAACGACCACTACCGCATCAAACTCGTCCTTCACAATACAGGTTGGCTACCGACGTATGTAACGAAAAAGGCGCTCGAGAACAGAGTCGTGCGCGGCGTGGTGGCGGAGATTGAGCTGCCGGAAGGCTCGAGCCTCATCTCTGGTAAAAAGAGAGAAGAAAGAGGTCAGCTAGAAGGACGCGCCTATAAACCCTCCACGCCTAATCCCTTTTTCAGTGCGGATGAGACGCAGGAGAGGGTGAAGCTCGAGTGGGTCGTTCACGCGCCGGATGGGGGAGAGGTCAGGTTGACGGCGCGGCATGAGAGAGCGGGAGTAGTAAGGGTGAGTTTGAGACTCGAGTGATTTGCAGATGAGCAAGCGGTATTTTTAGTCGCGCTGGCGCGGTATCACTAGGGCGAAATATCGCTTAGAAATTCATAGAGATAAACGTGACCTCCGAGCAGAACACCTAAGACGAGATTGGCGACATGTACTAAAACTACGGTTGCAACGTTTATCCTTCGTGACGAAAGATGTGACAGAAGGACTGCGGTCGCTAACAAGATAAGACTGGTCGCCACGATTGACCCGCCGAATAGAGCTACAAACAGCGAGCCAAAAAGCCCGTGCGGTGATGTTGTAAAGATGCTTACGAGTGCATAGAAACCACAGATTCCCAGATGCCATTTCAAGCTCGGAGAGAGTTTTGTCGTTGTGTTGCTCATCTGCAAATAGGCTAAACCTCTTGACGCCCGCCTGCGCGTGCAAGTTTCACAACCTCGTGAGTAGGCTACACGTCCGCCACACCAACCGCTTACACGTATGATGCGGCAATGAGCCAAACTAAAAAAGTCAGCAAAGAAGCCAACATCCGCCTGCGCGTGCGCCGTGACGACGAGGACAATATCGAGACGATCGACTGGCAAGCGACCGACGCGCCAACAAACGGCAAGCAGAGCGCGAACGCGATGATTTTGGCGCTCTGGGACCCGGAGGAGCGCAACTCGCTCCGCATCGACCTGTGGACAAAGCAGATGACCGTGGAGGACATGAACGACTTCTTCTTCCAGACGCTCCTGACGATGGCGGATACCTACAAAAACGCAACGAACAATTTGGAAATCATGGCGGACATCAAAACGTTCGCGCGAGAGTTTGCGGAGAAGGCGGCGCAGAAAGAGCAGCGAGGCGCTTGAAGGTCTCGATTTTGGGCTGTGGCTGGGTGGGCTTGCCGTTCGGGGCTGCGCTCGCGCTTAGAGGTCACGAGGTGCGGGGTTCTAAGACCTCCCCTGAGCGCTTAGGTCTTCTGAAAGAGGCTGGAATCGAGCCCCATCTTGCTACGTTGGAGCCGGAATTTGTGGGCAACAAGGCGTGGCTCGAGGCGGACGTGCTCGTCCTCACCTTGCCCCCCGAACGCCGCGACGATATCGAAACGTACTATCCTGCGCAGATTCGACATGCTCTGGACGCGGCTAAAGCTGAGCACGTCATCTTCACAAGCTCGACGTCGGTCTATCCGAACGTAAACCGCGCCGTGACAGAAGAGGACGCGAAAGACCCTGATAAGAGGTCGGGGCGGGCAGTCTTAGCGGCGGAAGAGGTTTTACAAGAACATCCGAACGTAACGATTTTGCGGCTGGCCGGGCTTTACGGTTACGGGCGGCAGCCTGGACGGAGGTTAGCGGGCAAAGAAGTCAGCGGGGGAGACGCAAGTGTCAATCTCGTGCACCGTGACGATGTTGTCTCGATCTTGGTCAAAGTCATCGAGGAGAACGTTCGGGGCGTGTTCAACGTCTGCGCTGACGCGCATCCGTCTCGCAAAGAGGTCTATACCGCGCAGGCGGAGCGGTTGGGCTTTGAGCCGCCGCGCTTTGTGGAGCCGCACGAGGTAGATTACAAAGAGGTCAGCAGTGAAAAATTGAAAGGTCTAGGTTACGAGTTTCAGCATGGAAACCCGCTCGAGCCCTCCCCTTAAACTGCAAGTATGAAGATTTCCGACTACTGGCTCCCGCGTCCCAGATTTGAACTTTCGGATGAGGATAGGCTCGAGCTAGAAACCCTCTACGCTGAGCACATTGTGAACGGACAAGGCGATTGGCTGAACCTACCTCTTCCGGTTCCTAAGTGGGTGTTTCTAAACTGGCTCGCCGATGAAAAGGGCTTGCTCATGCATGGGACCGGAAATCCAGACATCGCCCTATTTGAGCCGCGCACGCCCATCGATAATTCACCAGACGACTTCAGCAAACAGACCGCTGTCTTCGCTGCAGGTGACGGCATCTGGGCGGTTTTTTACGCGGTGATTGACCGCGTGAACTTCCGCTTACGAATGCTTAACGGTGCGCTGCAGTTTGAAGCGGCTGAGGGTTGGACGCGGATGCACTATTTCTTTTCGGTGACGCAAGAGGTTCTGAAGCGCTACCCTTGGCGCGAAGGCGTTGTCTATGTGCTGTCTTCGGACGGGTTTGTACGGCAACCACCCTATATGCTTGGAAAGCACGGGAGGATATATGAGCCTCATTACGCTAACTTGAACCCTGTCCGACCTCTTGTAAAACTTCAGGTAACGCCCGAAGACTTCCCCCTGTTGACGCAGGTGAGGGGTCATGACAACGACGAGGTGATGGCGCACGCGGCGCGGGAGCCTTATGGGTTTCCGTGGCTCTAAGAGCGCCCTCGCTGACCGAATACGTGGTAGATGTGAGCCTGTTTGCCTACCAGGGCAGCGGCTGACCGTCGCGGTAGAATCCGCCTGTGGGTCCACCTTTATCCAGCGTCGCCGCCCAAACGACGCTCGCCGCACCTTCAGGTACAGGGCGTGCGCCCATCTCCTCCATGCCGGGCGCGGTCGCCGTTAAACCTGGGTCTACCGCGTTGACCCGCATTCCTACCTCTTCAAGCTCGCCCGCGAGCTTCACCGTAAGCGCGTTCAGCGCAGCTTTGGAAACGGCGTAGCTGGCGGTGGTCGGGCTCGCAGCGAGACCAAACTGAGCTTCGCCGTGCGAGCCTGCGCCCGAGGAGACGTTGACGATGCGCGCGTGCTTACTCTTTTTGAGAAGCGGCAGAAACGCCTGGGTGACACGCCAGGGACCGAAGAGGTTGACGTTCATGACCGCTTGCGAGTGCGCTAAGTCGGCGCTGCTCGCCGTCTCCGACCAGTCGGCAAAGGCCGCGGCGTTGTTGACGAGCACGTCTAACTTTCCGTAGTCCTGTTCGACCTTGCTAACGGCGTTCTCCACACTCGCGTTCTCCGACACGTCGAGCCGGAGGAAGTGCACCCCCAGCCCCTCACCCGTGAGTTCTTGCACCGCCGCCCGCCCTGTCTCCTCGTTCCTAGCTGTAAGAATGACCGTCATCCCCTTTTGAGAGAGCTGCCGAACAGCCTCCAACCCAATCCCATGACTTGCCCCGGTAACGAGTGCGACCTCTTTCATCAGCTTCTCCTTTCTAAGCGAGACGCGGCGTCTCGTTTAATAAAATGACTATAGACGAGACGCAGCGTCTTGTCAAGAGGTACACTGTTTTATGTCGAGCGAGGAAACAGTAAAGAAAAATCATACGGAACCCGACATCAAACGCCGCAATACTAAGTCGCACCGGGCAATTCTGGAGGCGACCACCGAACTTTTAGAAGAGGGAGGTTACAAAAATCTCACTATCGAAGGAATCGCGGCCCATGCGGGCGTGGGCAAGCAGACCATCTACCGCTGGTGGAAGGGCAAGGCCGAGCTTGTCTTAGAGGCGTACATAGCGGCGAGCGACGTGCGCGTACCCGAACCCGACACGGGCGAGGTGGCGCGTGACCTAGAGGCTATCTTACTGCCCGTGTTCAAGCTCAACGAGGCGTATGACCGGGGGACGGCTCTGGCGAACAAAACCCTCATGGCTGAGGCGCAACTCGACGCGGATTTTCTGAAAACCTACGCGCAGCTTCACGTCTACTGGCGCGGACCTCTTCGCAACGTGCTGGCGCGAGCCAAGCGGCGCGGCGAGCTGCGCAAAAGCGCCGATGAAGACGCGCTCATTGACATGATGCTTGGGGCAGCCTGGTATCGGCTCCTCTTGGAACATGCGCCCTTAGACGAAGCTTACGCGAGGCGGGTTATTCAAACGGTACTGGAAGGTGTGAGAATTCGCGAGGTGTAGAAGGGTGAGGCGTACGGGTGCTCGAGCCGCTTCTGAACGTTCTAAACTCCACATACAAGCGGATGCGAATAGACATGGACGCAACCAGTGGCGTAGCAACGGGCGATGGAATTGTTGTACGTAATGATGAAGACGCCTTTCGCGCCAATCTGCTATAGTGAGCCTTACACCAATTTGAAGGAGGAACATATGCGCTTGCGGTTCATTATGTCGCTTCTAGCCCTCGCTCTAAGCGGCGCGTTCGCTCAAGGAAGCTTGTCCATCGCGACGGGCGGCACGGGCGGCGTCTACTACCCTTACGGCGGCGGCTTAGCCGAGTTGGTCAACAAGTATATCGACGGTTACGACGCGGTGGCGGAGGTCACGGGCGCGTCCGTCGAGAACGTCGGGCTGGTCTTTCGGGGTGACTCGGACATGGCCTTAGCCCTCGCCGACACGGTGCTCGCCGCGTACGAAGGCACCGGCGACTTCGAAGGGCGACAGGTCGATAATCTACGCGCCCTAAGCTCCATCTACCCGAACGCCGTGCAGATCGTGACGCTCGCGGATTCGGGCATCGCCTCCTTAGCGGACCTAGAGGGTATGCGCGTCTCGGTAGGCGCACCGGGGAGCGGCACCGAACTCTCCGCCGAAACGATTCTGAACGCCAACGGCATCACCTATGACGACATCGACGAGCGCCGCTTGAACTTCAACGAGACCGCGAACGCTCTGCGTGACGGTCAGATCGACGCGGGTTTCTGGAGCGTCGGACCGCCCACGAGTTCGATTCTTGACTTGGCGACGACGAGGGATGTCACGATCATCTCCCTCTCCGAAGAGGAGATCAGCGCCGCGCAGGAGGAAGAGCCCGTCTTCGCGTCCTACACGCTACCCGCCGGCACCTATCCGGGTCAAGACGAGGACGTGACGACCATCAGCACGCCGAACGTCTTGATCGTCAACGCGGACATGGACGAAGAGTTGGCCTATCAGATGACCCAAGCGATGTACGACCACGTGGACGAACTCATCGCGATTCACCCAGCGGCGAACAATACGACTATCGAGTTTAGCTTAGACGCGACGCCCATTCCCTTTCACCCTGGCGCGGCGCGCTACTACCAGGAGACAGGGCAAGAGGTGCCGCAAGAGTTGATGCCGCCAGGCTAGATGAAGCGTGATAGATTAGGGATGATATTGAGGAAGAGTGTTCTGCTCTTCCTCTTTGCGGTTTTCAGTTTAACGCTGGCTGCGCCCTATCTCGAGGTCATTCAACAAGAGGTCACGCCACAAGGGGCAACCCAAAAAGTCACCCTTTTACAACTCGACCTAGCAGAAGACACCACCTGGCACCTTTTGTGGAACCACTCCGTCACCGGTATTACAGTCAGCGATTACTACGCTTATAGGGAGGGACAAATGATGCTGACGGATTCTCATACGCCTTCTTTCGACGCGGGGCTAGGGCACATTCCGGGGCGGGGGCGGCTCGAGTCCGACGACGCGCACGGCTACTGGATTAGAGATATCGACGAGCCTGTGATCGGTAATGCCTACGCGCTTAGAGTCGGCTACGAAGAGGTGGATCACCGCATCGTTCACGCCGGGCAGGTCTATTCACTGAGCGACGTAGCCGCAGGTGAGCGCGTGACGATAAGGATCAAACCGTGAGCGTTCAAGATACTCCCACACACCAGCCTAAAGTTATCTTATTGACCATTTCTGCGGTGGCGGTTGGTCTCTCCCTCTTCCAACTCTACACCTCGGGCTTCGTCGCCCTCAACCTCTTCTATCAGCGCGGCATCCACTTGGCGCTTATTTTGATCTTGGCATTCTTGCTCTTCCCGGTTTTCGGTAAAGAGCGCAAGCGCGGCATTTTGGGCTGGCTCATCGACGGCGCGTTCATCCTCGGGAGCGCGTACTCGGGCTTCTACCTCGTTTACTTTTTAGACGACATCATCAACCGAGCGGGCTTCTGGACGCAGACCGATATTATCGTCGGCGTGGTTGCGGTGGTCACGCTTTTGGAGGCGAGCCGCCGCGTCATCGGGCTTTTTATTACGGTTATCGGGCTTATTTTCATCCTCTACGCGATGGCGGGACCGAGGGGGACGGTTCCCTTTTTAGGTAACGTTTTACCAGGAATATTGGAACATAGGGGCTACCGCGTAGACCGCATCGTCGCGCAGCTCTATCTAGGGCAAGAGGGAATCTACGGCGTGCCGCTGGGCGTCGCAGCGACGTTCGTTTTTATCTTCGTGCTTTTCGGCGCGTTTTTAGAGGTCACGGGCGGCGGCAAGTTCTTCATCGACTTGGCGTATGCGGCGGCGGGGCGGCAGCGCGGCGGACCTGCGAAGGCAGCCGTCGTCGCCTCGGCGTTCATGGGCTCGATCTCGGGCAGCGCGATTGCGAACGTTGTGACGAGCGGTTCGTTCACGATTCCCCTGATGAAGCAGCTCGGTTATAAACCCGAGCAAGCGGGCGGCGTGGAGGCGGCGGCGAGTACGGGCGGTCAGATCATGCCGCCCATTATGGGCGCAGGCGCGTTTCTGATTGCCGAGTATACGGGTTTGCCCTACCTCGACATCGTCAAGCTGAGTATTTTGCCTGCCATTCTCTACTTCACGACGGTCTACCTCTTCGTAGATATCATCGCGGCGAAGCGGGGGATGAAAGGCATCAAGGACGAGAACCTGCCGAGCGTGCGCAGCGTGTTCAAAGAGGGCTGGCACTTCCTCATCCCACTGGCGGCGCTCATCTATTTCCTCTTTCTGAACATCTCGCCGAGCTTGGTGGGCTTCATCGCCATCGTCGCTATCGTTGTGGTATCGGTGGCGCGGGCGCTGGTGCGCTACTTCTATGCGCAGCCGTCGGGCGAACGGGAAGAGGTAGAGGGGATGGGGCTGCTTGAGCGCCAAACCTCCAACGAAATCGGCGACGCCCTCATTCAAAGAGGTGAGCGGTTAGAAGAGGATGAAGAGGGGGAGGCGGGTTCCTCTAAGTCGATGCTGAGCCAGCTCCTGATCGGGTTGGGTAAATTTTTCGAGGCGATGGAAGTCGGCGCGAGAAACGCTGTGCCCGTCAGCGTCGCGTGCGCCATCGCGGGCGTCGTGGTTGGCGTGATCGGCTTGACCGGGCTCGGGCTCAAGTTTTCCTCCCTGATGCTCTCGTTTTCGAACGGTAACCTCTTGTTGGCGCTCCTCTTGCTCGCCATCGCTTCGCTCGTCCTCGGTTTAGGTCTGCCCGTCACCGCAAGTTACATCGTCTTAGCGGTGCTCGCCGCGCCCGCCCTGCAGAACGAGTTCGGCGTGCCGCTCATCATCGCGCACTTGGTCATCTTCTGGTACTCGCAAGACTCGAACGTGACGCCACCTGTCGCGCTAGCTGCGTTTGCGGCAGCGGGTATTGCCAACAGTGACCCGATGAAGACGGGCGTCGAAGCGTGGAAGTTCGCGAAGGGGCTCTACCTTATCCCGCTCTTCATGGTCTTCAACCCGGAGATTATTACGGGCGGTCCGGTGCTCGTTGTCGCGTGGAACGTCGTCACAGCGTTCGCGGCGCTTGGGGCGTTCGCGGCGGCGCTAGAAGGTTACATGTTCACGAAGATGTATCTGGTCTCGAGGCTCCTCGCTACAGCAGGTTTAGTCGGTATCTTCTGGCCGAACTTGCTCTATGAGGTCATCGGTTTCGGACTGATCCTCGTGGTTTTAGCGATCAACTTCTTTAAGATGCGTCAGGAGGAAGGGGTGCAGGGCGAGGCGCAGGCGGCGAGTTCAGATTGAGCGGGTCTTCTGCGCTCGCGCGCGGCGCTTGCAGAAGGATACCCACCATAAAGACTTTCTGAGGCATTGCTAAATTTCAGGAGAGGTCTTTTAGTTTCTAAATAGCACCGCATATGGTACTATAAATTATGCCGCTGGACGTTGATTGGTGATGCGCCTCGTCTTCGATACGAATGTTCTCGTAGCGGGTTTGCGCTCTCGGCAGGGGCTCAGCTACCAACTGCTCACCAGACTGACTACGCTGCCTACCGAGCTATGCGTGTCGGTCGCGCTGGTACTCGAGTACGAAGCTGTGTTGAAGCGCCCTGGCATGGTGCCCCTCACCCATACACAGATCGAAACCTTCTTAGATTTCCTCTGCGCAAACACCGTGCACCCGACCATCAACTACCTGTGGCGACCCTTCTTGGATGACCCAAACGACGACATGCTCCTCGAACTCGCTGCCAACGCGAACGCTAATATCGTCACCTATAACCTCAAGGACTTTAGAGGGAGTGAAACGTTGGGCGTCGAAGTGATCGACCCCGCCGAGCTGTTCCGAAGGCTTCTCGAGAAAGGATGGACCCCATGAGCAGTTTGAACCTGCGCCTCCCTGATTATCTACACGACCACATCCGCGAACTCGCTAAGCGGGAGGGCGTTTCGATCAATCAGCTCATTACGCTAGCGGTAGCCGAGAAGGTCTCGGCGCTGGACGCGGCGACGTACCTGCGCGAGCGGGCGGACCGAGCCGACGAGGACGCTTACAGGGAGGTGCTGGCAGCTGTGCCTGACGTGCCTGCTGACGAGCACGACGCGGTCCCGGAGGATTTGCGAATCTTCGAGAAGTGAGGTTAAAATAGCAGGTATCATCTGGTTTGAGACACTCTCACTGTAGAAAACACTGTTCAGTACGCACGTTATGAGATGGTATCTGCGACACTTTGCCTCAGTATGTTTTGGAACTGTTAAAAGATGCGAGGGAGACTTCGAACGATATACGCGGCGAAGAAACCTGAATGAGGTCACCGGTTTCGAACTGATTCTTGTGGTTTTGGCGATCTGAAGCCTGACGAGATTGTCTCTACAGGATTAGCGACCAACGACTTCAGCCGTCAGCCGACGGTTCTGATAAAGCCGGAAATACAGGGCCTCATCCTCGGTCCAGTACTCGAGGTCCTGAATGATGAAGTCTCCGCTCCCCAGGTATACCACTATGTGCTCGTATATCCTGCCCGCGTTGCAAAATGCGGATTGATGGGTTCGGCGAAGCTGCTCGTTCTCTAGGTCTTGACCCAAGCGCACGACTCGGTCAGCATTGATATCAGGAGGGACAGCCCTGAATAGCCGCCACGCTGAAGGTGTTCCTCGGCGGCCTCGAGTAGGCGCTCTCTAGTGGGTTTAACGTGGGCTGAAAGCTTAGGTCTAGGCAAAGTTCACCGCCAAGTTAGTATGGGTTCGGCACATGTGCCGACCTATGACTCGGATGTCTCCCATTCTACACCCTGCTCAAAGCTGACTTCCCGAGGAGCATCTTTATAAGGATTTATCCGTGCGGATTAGAGCGTAAAGTGAAGTTTTTCCAGCCAGACCGTGACTATTTCTGATTCGATGGTTTACGAGAGGAGATTCTATGAACCTTAACCCTATTCTTGCGCTTGCTCTCGCGCTTGCCCTCGCGCTTACCCTTGCAGCCTGTAGTGCTGCGACCGACCCAGACAGCAACAGACCAGGTACTGACAACCCGGTTGGCCCTGCTCCTGACGTTAGCCTCCTGTCGGGAACGGTGACGGACTATAGCGGCCCAGCCGGTACGCTCGTCGCTGGCACCGCCTTCGGCAGCTCGGACGATTTCGGCAGAGGCACCATCGACGCTCAAGGTAACTTCATGCTCGACCTGGACGACCCGGTCCCGGATGAGGAATTGGAAACGCCCCCCTTTTGCGCTGATATAGCGGTTTCGGACCCAGCGTTTCGTTGGGGTGTCGTATCGGGCCTATCAGTCTACGAGGGTGACGCCTTCGCCGTGGGAACCTCACTGGCTGCCGAGGACCCGCGCAACAACCCCGGCGTTTACGTCTTCGAAATGCGCATCTTCACCGATAGGGATGTATCTCTTCAAGGCACCTGTGATGCGGGTACCGATGAGGAGCTGACCCTCGACCTAGACCTTGAAGCGGGTTGGAACGCTGTCCGTATCGAGGCCGCCGACGGGCCCGACTACTACCAGCGGCTCAGGGACGGCGGCGTGCCGGGGGCGCAGTGGTACCCGGTACCGGAAAGTGGCTTGATCGTACTCGAGTAAACCTCAGCCGATTACGGCCTCATGTTACGCTCTCCCTTGGGGCGAGGTCACGCTTCTGCTGCAGGACACGTCCGACATAGGCGGACCTAGCGATAGACACTTTAAGAGCGGCGCAGGCACTTTCACTAACGACCATCAGCTTTGCTGACCAAGGTGGGTGAACACAAGAGCCATGCGCCGCTCTTACCCATTACGAGTATACAGATGTACCAATAAGAGAGGTTTATAAGCCAAGGCTCACATAAGCGCTCACCGCTTCTGCAACGCCCGCAGCCGCGCCGTCGCCTCTTCAGCCGTAATCTCGCCCTTTTCCAAGAGCCCAATAACATTAGCCCGTTCGCCCCTAACCTCTTCCGCCGCCTCGTAACCCAGCGCTTTAAGCATCGTGTCGAAGCGCAGGCGCACGGTGGGGTAGGAAAGCCCCAAAATCCGCTCGACCTCTTTGAGGTTGCCGCGCACCTTGACGAAGAGGCGTAAGAACTCCAAGGGTTCGTTCGACAGGAGGGCGAACTCGTTCGGTGCAAAACGTCCTTCGATGGTGACGCCGCTCTCGGGGCACTCTAGCCGCGTCACCTCCAAAGGCTCCCCCGTCACGGGGCAGTGGGTGGGCATCGGCAGTTTTTTCATCTCGCTCATGTCACCACTAGACCATATCGAGGACGATTCGGACCGGATAGCCGTGCTCGTTCGTTTCCAAGTCGAGGAGGCGTCCTTCGCTCGAGCTGTTCAGCGACGCGAGCAGTTCGTTGAGGTCAACCCCTTGCCCTTGCAGCGTCATCTGACCCTCTTTTGGAACGAACCGCGCGGCAAATTTGGCTAAGCTGAGTGGCACGTTCACGCGCACCTTCGACACGCCGTCCGCGTCCACGGCGATGCGGAGCAACTTCGCTGCACCTTTGGGTTTCACCTCGGCGCGCGTCTCCGCCTGTAGAGCGCTCAGGAGCGCGTCGGCTTCGTCCACGCTGACTTGCCCGGCTATAAGCATCTCCAAAATGCGGCGCTGCTCGTTCACGCTTTCACGCTCACGTCGCCCGCCATGAGGTCAACCTCGAGCCTCGCCGTCCCCGCCCCCACCGTGCCCTCGAAGCGCCCGCCGGTCATGCTCTCCCGACGGGTGAACGGTCCCTCGACGTGGAGCGAGCCCGCGCTTATGTTTCCCTTCGTGGTGACGCTCGAGCCTGCCAACAGTACAACATTGACGTCGCCAGCCTTCGCTTTGAGGCGGTGCTCTCCCGCTGTAAGGCGCAGACTTACGTCCACGTCACCCGCTTGCAGCACCAGGTCCACGCCGCCTATCGCTTGCGCGTCCACGTCACCCGCTAAGAGTTTTCCTTTGAGGTAGGGAATGTCTCTGACGTTGATGTCGCCCGCCTTGCTCTGCACCTCTAAGCCGTACCCGGCTGGGATACGCACCCGCAAGTCGCCCGCTTTGACCCAGTTCAAGAGGTTATCTAAGATGCTCTCGCCCTCCTTCTGGCGCGGGCGCTGCCTGATTTCGAAGTTGTCGCCGCGCCGCGTCAGCTCCGCCTTGCCTTCGAAGACGGGCTCGCTTAAAGAGGTATCGACGTGTACGTCCAAGTCCCCCGCCAGCATCGAAACCGTAACCCAGCGTGTGACCTCTTGGGCGGATGAGGTTGGCGGGGCTTTAGAGGGGGGTTCCGGTGCGTTGGGCGGCGGGGTACTCGCCACAAGTTCGGCGTTAGGCAAAGAGGTTGGCGGATGAGGCGGTGTGATCGGTTTCGACACGTTTACGCGCTCGTTCTCTTCTCGCTCGGTATTCCCTCCTATGTTCCCTTCGGTATTTTGTTCGGTGTCTTGGAGCGTCTCGAGCAGAAGCGCCGCTTCCTGCTGGCTGATTTTTCCTTCTTCGACAAGCGCGTGAATACGGTCTTGTTCACTCATCTTCGCCTCCTTTAATAATAGATGTGAATAAATCGAAAGCTGAATTTACCAATCACTCTTCTGCGTTAGTCCTCAGAGAGTAATATAGAACTAAAACTTAATATTGTCAAGTTCTATTTTGTATTCAAATACCTGGGTAACGATTCTGAAGTATTTTTATAAAGCTTTTCCAAACAAAAGAAAAAGAGAGGTCATGACCTCTCTTGAATGTTGGGACTCTTTGACCTCTTTGTGCTTGCGTTCTTATATATGAATAGGACGTTTCTCCACGGCCAACGCCGCCTCTTTAATCGTTTCCGCTAGTGTGGGGTGCGCGTGGCTGGTGCGGGCAATGTCCTCCGCCGACGCGCCGAACTCCATCGCCGCTACCGCTTCGGCGATCATATCGCCTGCCCGTACGCCGATGATGTGCACGCCCAGCACGCGGTCCGTCTCCGCGTCCGCTAAGATTTTGACCTTGCCCTCGGGATGACCGAGCGCTTTGGCGCGTCCGTTCGCTTGATAGGGGAAGACGCCCTTTTTGAAGTCCACGCCTTCGTCCTTGAGTTCCTCTTCGGTCTTGCCGACGGAGGCGATTTCCGGCTCGGTATAAGCAACCGCAGGAATCGCGCCGTAGTTGACGTGTCCGTAACCGTTAGCAATGCCCTCCACGCAGGCGATGCCCTCTTCCTCCGCCTTATGCGCCAGCATCGGACCGCGAATGACGTCGCCGATGGCGTAGACGTTCTCCACTGAGGTCTTGAAGCTTTCGTCTACGGGGATGCGTCCCTTGTCGTCTAGCTCGAGCCCGATGGACTCTAAACCCAACCCTTCCGTGTTCGGCTTGCGCCCTACCGCCACGAGCACGCGGTCACAGGTGATGGGGTCCGCGCCCTCAATCTCGACGGTGCAGGTGTCGCCCTCTGCTTTAGCGGACGTCACTTTGCTGCCCAAGCGAAACTCTAAGCCCTGCTTCTTAAACTGCTTGAGCGCTTCTTTAGCGATTTCGGCGTCCATGCCGGGGAGGATGCGGTCTAAATACTCGACGACGGTGACGTTTGCGCCTAGTCGTTTCCAGACCGAGCCGAGTTCCAAGCCGATGTAGCCCGCGCCAATCACAACGAGGTGCTCGGGGACCTCATGATAATCAATCGCTTGGCTGCTCGTACCGATGCGGTCGCCGTCTAACTCGACGCCGGGCAAGGTAGCGACGGCGCTGCCCGTAGCAATGAGGATGCGCTGCGCTTCTAACTCCTCTTCGCCTTCGTCGCTCTGGACGGTGACTTTACCTTGACCCGTGATGCGTCCGAGTCCCTGGTAGTGTTTAACCTTATTCTTCTTGAAGAGCCCTGCTACACCCCCCGTAAGGCTTTTAACCACGTTGTCCTTACGTTTGAGCATCGTGTCCAAGTCCAGCTCGACGCCGCTCACCTTGATGCCGTGATCTTGAAAACTTTTCTGGGCTTCGTAGAACTTCTCGCTCGACTCCAAAAGGGCTTTGCTAGGGATGCAGCCTACGCGCAGGCACGTTCCGCCTAAGGCGTCGTTCTTGTCGATGCAAGCCACGTCGAAGCCGAGTTGGGCGGCGCGAATCGCGGCTACGTAGCCGCCCGGTCCCGCGCCGATGATGATAAGGTCATGTTTCGTCATGGTTCTAGCTTATCGCACGTAGCCGTTTGCGGCTGCTATCTGCAAACGTTAGGTAGACGCTTTGCGTAATGATGCCTCGAGTAAGGAACTTGCGCTAAGTACTTTGGGTGAATTTAGAAGAGTAGGCTCGAGCGTTTGCTCTTGCAATTTTGTAGTCCCAACAAGCAAGGGCGTCCCAAGTGGACGCCCTTGCGCTTTAGCTTATTTACCTTGTTCAACTTCATTGACTCGTTTACCTTTGTCGTCTCCGTTTAGAAGCCGGCTAACTTGAGGGTGCCACCCTGAAGGGCTTTAACGGTCGGACCGAGCAGTTCAGCGACACTGGAGCCGTACTCTAAAGCACCTAGGTCAGGCGCAGAACCGCGGTAGGAGCTGCTCAGCTTGCTGCCGGCGTCAATCGCGTCGCTGCCGCGGCTGAGCTTGAAGAAGTGGCTGGAACGGTGGTCTAGGGAGACGAACTCGGGGTTGCGGATGCCCAGGTTCCAGTTGTTGTAACTCTCCTTGTCACCCTTGCCCATGCCGACACCCTTGGCGTCTTGGTAGCTGATGTTGTTCTTGACGACGTTGACCCGGCGGCGGCTGTCGGTGTCACCAGCGAAACCGCGCCCGCCCGCTTTCCAGGAGGTGTTGTGTAAGAGGGTCACCCCGCCACTGCCGTTGGTGTCAAAGTTGTTCGAGCGGTTTTTGTAAGCGATGTTGTAACGCACTACGTTTTGGTTGTTCATGCGCGACTGGTAGTTGCCGCGGCAGCCTAACTTGTAGCCGTTGCCGTTGCCCGCATAACCGCGCCCGTTGGAGTGCGCAACGCTGTACTCGATGAGCGTGTTTCTGGAGCAGAAGATGTCGACACCGTCGTCGGAGTTGTTGTAGGCTAAGAAGTTTCTCACCACGTGCTTGACGCCGCCAGGAATCTTGATGCCGTCGGCAGAGTCGCCGCCATTTTGCTCGCTGTAGTTGGAGTGCGAAACGGTGTCCTCAAAGGTGCCGTAGTCGCCCAAGAAGTAGATGCCGTCGCTATGATGGTGGTGCGATAAGACGTTGCGCACGGTGATGTGCTTGCCCCTCAGGTAGAGACCGCGCCCGGCACCGCGGCGGAAGGTCAGGTTTTGGATGACGTAGTGGTCGGCGGTCACTTTGAACAGCTCGGGGCTGCTGAGGCTCTTGGAGTCGCGCCAGTGGCGGTCGCTGCCGTCGATGATGGCGCGCTCGCCAGGGTAGCTGGTGATGGTGATGGGCTTGTCTTGGGTGCCGTCGGTGGTAAAGGGGGTGCGGTCGTAGCCGACGTAGCCCTGGTACTTGCCCTTGTAGACGCCGCCGCGCAAGTAGACCGTGTCGCCAGGCTTGACGAGCTTGGTGGCTTTGTAGATGGTCTTGATCGGCTTGTCCTTGGAGCGACCGTCGTTGCTGTCGGAGCCCTTGGTCGAGACGTAGAGCGCGTTCTTGGTCGTGGGCTTAGTTGTGGGCGCAGGTGCAGGGGTGGGCGCGGGCGCAGGTGCCGCTTCGGGAGCGCTCGGAGCGGCGCTACTAAGGGTGTACTCGACGTAGAGCTGCGGAGCGCCGCGCCGGTCACCGCGGTAGGACTCGGCGACGCGCTTGGCTTTGCCCTCGCCGCTGATGAGTAGCGCGAAGGCGTTGCCCTCTCTCCAGCCTTGACGGTTCACGACCTCTTGCAAGAGCGCGGCGATGTCGGGCGTCCACTGCTTGCCGCCGTGCTCGCCGACCTTGCGCCAGGCGGCGGGTTGCCAGGTGACCGAGGCGGCGGTGGTCTTGCGCTTGGAGAGGCTGCGGTGCGCTGTGCTAAAAGGGGCGGCGCTGTCGCTGTCAACGGCGCGCACCTTGAGGCGCACCGTGCCGCCGTCACGCTCGTCCGCCTTGAAACGCACCTCGGCGCGCTTGATGGTCGCACCTTGGGGAATCGTAACGCGCTTGAAGCGCACGCCCACGATCTGCTGACCGCGCTTGACGTCGTAGGGCAGCTCTAAGTCGGTGCTGTCAAGCACGACCTTGCCCGAGGCGCGCTCTTCGGCGTCGTCTTTGTCCGAGGCGACGCGCACCTTGAGGTACTTGGTCTTGCCCTGGGTCTCTAGGTTAGGCGTGTCGGTAACGCTGCTACAAGCGGTGAAGAACAAGACGAGTACGGCTAAGAGGGCTAAGCGAAGGTAGGACTGGCGGTTAGTCTGGTTAGCTTGGTTGGTCTGGTTAGCTTGGTTGGTCTGGTTGGCTTGGGTGTGGGTTGTGCTGGTCACTGGCATACTCTGCTCCCTTGACCCCATAAGAAGTCGATGTAGGTACCGGGCATAGCAAAGTGCTACCCTCGGCCGGTTGCGCTACTAGCTCCTCCTAGTCCCAAGCGCCCAAATTGCGGGTCTAGGTATCATCGCTTCCGAGGGGTGGGGTCTTTCCCCTCAGTGATAGTGGTAGTTTAAGCCGAGCAGGTCACTCGGTCTGTAAGATTTCTGTAAGAGTCTGAAGGTATAGTGAAGTTGTGAATTGGCTTACGGGAACTGCGAAAGGGGGAGAATAGGTTTCAACGCTTCAGTTCGCTTGGATTTTTCAGGCGCTACATAAAATGGCGATGATTCAGAACGCTCGAGAAGGTGCGCTATTCAAGTTTCATTCGCAAGGCATACACATGTACGCTAATTCTCAGAGAGAGGTCGCTGTAAACCTTTCGAAACGGAACCAGAACTCGCTGAGAGAGGGTATTAAGCTGAATTCTGTCCCTTGAAAAGTTATAAATCGAATGCAAACAAGATCTCACGAATCTATGCGCGTAAGCCCTGGCTTTCGTTCGCGCCTAGCTTGACGCCCCTGCGTCTGCGCGGTAGACTTATGGGCGCTTGGGGCTGTGGCGCAGTTGGGAGCGCGCGTGAATCGCACTCACGAGGTCGGGGGTTCGAATCCCCCCAGCTCCACCAGGAAAAGCCCGTCTAGCACAGAGAAAAAGACCCCTAGCCTAGCTAGGGGCTTTCTCATTCAGCACCATTTACAGCTTAACTACAGCTACAGGGTTCAGTTTGCATCACCGGGATTCCTACTTTTCAACAGGTCATTGACGCCGATAGCGGCGGCTTGACGCTGCTCTTCGAACATGTGGGTGTACTTGCGCAACGTGAACGCAGGGTCAGTATGCCCCACGCGGTCGGCGATGGTAGCGGGGTCAAAGCCCTGCTTTACTAGAAGCGAGACGTGAAGGTGGCGCAGGTCGTGAAGTCTTACTTGTGGCACGCCTGCTTTCGTCTTGAGCTGCTTCCAGGTCCTGTCGAAGTTGCGAGGGTGAATAGGTGTCCCTACCTCTGAGGTGAAAACTAAGTCGGTATCTGCCCACGCTTCGCCTAAGAATCGCTTTTCGGAATCCTGACGCTTGCGGTGGTCCGCTAGCACGTCAAGTACATCCTCCGAGATGGCGACGCGACGCTTTCCGCGTTCGGTCTTCGTCTGCTTGAAGACGAATGTGCCCTCGCGGTAAGTGAGCTGCTGCCGAATGTGGAGAACGTTCCCCTCGAGGTCCGACCAGTGTAAACCCAACAGCTCGCCGCGCCTTAACCCTGTAGACATCGCTAAATAGAACGCCGCGTATAGTCTATGTCCGCTTGCTGTGTCTAAAAAGCGTACCGCCTCATCAGGTGTCCACAGCGCCATCTCTTGCGAGGCTTTCTTGATTGGGTCTACTGCCTCCGCGACATTGCGTGACACGAGTTGCCAGCGCATTGCTTGTTTGAGGACGCTATAGAGCAAAGTGCGGCAGGCGTTTGCGGTGCGCACGCCTGCGACCTCTGAGACCTCGCGCATCATGCTTTGTACCTGCAAAGCAGTGAGTTTGACGAGCGGCACTCTCCCGATACGTGGGACGATGTGAAGCCGCGTGAGGCGTTCGTAGGAGTCCATCGTACTCTTCTCAACCTGACGCGCCTTTTCCGCTAACCAACGCTCTAAATACGTTTTGACCGTGAAGTTTGAATCAGTGAATGTACCGCTTGCGAGCTGATGCTTAATCTCGTCAATCTTACCTCGCACTTCGGCTTGAGTCTTGCCATATTCCGTCTTGCGCTTCTGTTTGCCCTCCTCAGTGTAACCGACGGTTACTGCGCCTTGCCATACGCCATCTTTGCGCTTAAAAATACTGCCTTCACCTTTACCGCGTCGTCTCGCCACAATGTTCTCCTAAACGGTCTCGTCCCCCTCGAGCTAGTCGCTTCCTTCCTCGTACTCCAACAAATCCTGCACCTTCACCTTGCGTCCCGTGAGACTCCTCAGCGCCCCGATAAGAGCGGCTAAGGTGTCTCTATTAACGTTGACAGGACCATCATCTCTGAGCAGCCTGTAGATCATATTCCGTCCAAAGCTATAGCCCAGTTCTATCGCTTCGTTCTCAACCGCCCTCGGCTTGATGTTTCGTTCACCTAGATACGCTCGCAATTTCCACACAACTCTCCCCATACCCCTAGTATATCACAAGTAGTTGACTTATATATATCACAAGTGATAGAGTATGCTACCCAAAGGGCTTACGCCTGGAAAGCCTCGAGCCCTTTGGGAATCTCTCAGTTGAAAGGATTCAACATGTAGCATATCAAACTCAGTAGATTGTCGGGAGTGCGTCATACCTGGCACTCTCCTAAGCGCTACACGCCCCTACGCAACGGTCAACAAGCTGGCACACTCAAGCAGCGCCTTGACCTTACTCAGCGGCGCGTACTCGGTTCTTACGGCACCGAGCCAAGCCGCCACGCAACGGCCAAAGCGGCTACGCGAGTCTTAGCGAAGGTGCTCGCATGAGCGACCCTCTTGACCAACAACTTAGGCAAGCCACAGACGCGCTCACCAAAGCTAAAACAAGGTTGCGTACAGCGCTCATAGAACATACTAAGGCGGTTCACGTATGCGAGTATGCTTGGTATCAATATACTTCCTTTCACGTTAGAAGAGGTGCCAAGTGGAACAGCACAATTGAACACAATGCTGCTGTATATCGCGCGAACGGTTCTTTGCACGACTGGCTTCACAACGTGGAGGTAGAACTCAGCCGTGCGCGGAGTGAGGTCGAGATTGCCGAAGCCAAATGGCACCACATCTACTTGCAGATTCATGCGTCACGACTGCGCGGGTGAGTGAGCGGGGTTCGTCCCCGCTCTCCTCTTAATGTCTTTGGGTGTAGGGGGGGCATGGACCCCAAACGCAATTTGACTCTCTATTATCTCGGCACAATACTGCGGCGCAAGCAAAAGCTCCCCAAAAAGTGATGTTGAACTGCTTCATAAAAATGGTTTAGGTCTTCACTGTGCACCTCTCGAGACCGCTCATTCTTAAAGTACATGTCAAATGGGCATTTACCTATGACAGCGGGCTTCGCTCGCTGCGTCTATCCTCTTGAAGCTAAAGACGCGAGCTTACTAAAAGTATATTTATTTGCATATACAGAATAGACCTCAAGCCACATCAGCAAGTTCCACTTCGGACTCACTATCCCTAGACTTGTTACTCGCTTCACGTTCCGCCCGCTGCCTTTCTAAAAACTCGCCATACTTGGCGCGTCCCACCTCATGTAAGGCTTTGCGCTTGGTCTGCACCTCGAGCGCACCTGTCACCTCCGCAGCACGCTTTAGCGCCGCAGGCAAGTTCTCAGGCAGCACGTATTCCTGACCTTCCCGGAGAACCAAGCCGGAGTCTACGAGGCGCTTGAGTGGTTTGTCGAGCTGCCGCCTTTTACGTCCTGTCGCCTCGGCGAGCTGAGCGTGAGGGGCACGTCCGCCGAGATGGATAAGCACGTCGAGGATAAGTCCAGCCAACATGCCGAGCCCCTTTTGACTGAAAAGAACAGGGCACGCGATGCTATGCCAAACACCTTTACTTAGAACACTCTTTCTACCCCCCTTGTAGGGATTCTCCGAAGAACAACTCTGTAAACCTCTCGTGTTTGGACGTTTCTCCAGAGAAACGTTAAGAATGTTGGAGCGGTCAATTTGCGGCAAAATCAAAATGACCGAGTCTGCGTCACCTTTATATGCCGCTCGCTGCGTCTGAACGAGCCCCTTTGCCTTTAATCTCGAGGTAGAAGAGTTTGCCGTACTCAGGGTTACACCTGCCCTCTCTGCCAGCTCACGTCGGCTGATAGAGACCTCGACGCCGTCAGCGTGAAGGATGCCGTGCTGCTGAGCGACGTAGATAAGCGTCCGTAACACCCGGAGATCGGTAAGAGCCGCGCTGCGTTTCCACTGCCACAGATGTTCAAAAAGGAAGTTCTCCAGGGCGGTTAGGAGGTCCAGAACATCCTGGCTCGGCGCAGGCTTTCCCGGAGGCTCGAGCCCCGCCTTCTTGTACCAGTTGTTGCGGCTAACAGGCTCCCCGCGCTGCATCTTCTCCCGCGTTCCCGTAATGGCTTTCGACCTCTCTCTGATTTCGATGTCGCCTTTTTGCCGTGCCAGCTCGAGCACATCCTTCTGAACCTGCTCGAGAGGCAACCCCAAGTCGTAAAGACCGTAGCGGCTCAGAGCGAGCGTCAGGTATTGCCGCTTCTCCTTCTGCCACGCTGGGGCGACACGCTCTAGCTCGGCGTGCCACGCGGCATTTGGGTCGGCGTGGCTATGTCGCGTGCTCGGACGCCGCGCCCCTTTTGAGCGCACGCGCGGCGCGGGTTTAGAGACCGCTTTGACGAACTCCCGTAAGTCATCGAGGGAGGTGCGGTTGAGCTGCGCTAAATTCTGGATAGGGATGGGGGTGAGTTCGGTGGGGTCGAGCAGCGGGTTATAGCCGTATCCTAAGTGCTTGCTAGACGCTGCCCCGCGATAAGGAAGCAGAATAGCCTTGCTCTCACGATGAGAGCGTGAGGGGAAAAGCTCTGGGCGCGGTAACTCCTGCTCGGCGAAGAACGCCGCACATCCTTCTGCCAGCTTGTACGCCTCGTGCTGCGGGATAGAGATTTCTAAAGGAAGATGGACGTGTGCGCCGCGCCCCGTCGTGCCGTTGGTGAGGTAGATGTAGATACCGTTGCCCTCGAGCGTGTGGGCAAGGTCGCTCAGCCAGTCTAAGACTAAGTCGTCGAAATCAAAAACAATGCGGTTGGTGTACCACTTACTTTTTCCGTTCCCAGCGCTGCCCTCCACTGGGAAGGTGAAGGAGACGCCCCGCGCTCCAACCCCCTTTTGACCGTTCGCGTCTGAACTGTTCAGATGCTCCAAGATGCGTTTCTCCGAGAGCGGATAATGCCTCGTGACTACCTTTTTCCCCTCAGCGCCGTTAGAGACGCACTCGATGTGGGCGGCGGGATGCCGGGTAAACTCGTCGCTAAACTGCTGTGCCATCTTTTGGGCAATAGAGTCTTTAAGGTGCATAGATGTATGACCTCCAAAGGTTGAATGAATTGTCTTGGGTTTAAGAAATTACGTGCTTTTTACAGGTTGCACAAGGTGTTGCGTGTGAGGCAGGTATTACGCCGCCTCACGCTCGAGAAACTCCCCCACCTCTTGTTGAGGGATGAGGTAGCGCCTGCCGATTTTGACCGCTCTGAGACGCTGAGAACGCACCAGCTCATAGGCTGTGTTCTTGCCGACGCCTAATGCCTCGGCTACCTCTTCGACGGTATACGTCAGCCTCACATTCTCCGACGACCGACCTTTTTTGTCCGTATCTTGACGTTCTGTAAATTGCATAATATCTCTATCTCCTTTCGTTTGCTTCTTACTCCCTCCTCCTTAGTCATTCCACCTTAAAGCACCTCTTACGCCGCATAAGATGCGCAGGCGACCTCTCATAAAACCCGTCAGAAACGTAAGTTTCTCCGAGAGAAACGTAATGAACCTAAGCCACTCTTTTTAGCTTTGTTATAGTTGAAGAGTCAAGAATTTCTAAGCGATGCTGGACGTATATACATGGTTTATTCTGTATATTCCGATTTCTGACACCATTTTAGATACGCTTTCGAGGCATTCGTGCGTCAATAATTTTGAGTGTGAAATATGCCATATCTCTATTATGAGTAGAAGGTTAGAAGGAGGATGAATGGGGAAATGTAGAGTTCCTGTTCGCGTTAAGCGAGTTGCTCAAATACCATTTAGAGCAGCTAATGATCACTGCCACATACGGAGGTTTCTTCAACGCGAGTTCTCATCACTTTACGAAGCGTCACAGCCCTAGCCATCAAAAAGGCCCGCTCTTTAAGAGCAGGCTCGTCTCCACATACGTTGTCTTTAGCCGCCGCTTCAGCAGTGGCTAAAACGCTGACTTAGACCGCCAATACCTCGTCGCTCACTGTCTGTGGCTGCGTAGAGCCAGGACCGTAGCGGTTCTCTCCCTCTGTGCCTGGTTTAAGCAATAGAAGAAGCTCGAGGTAGAGCCCGTATATCGGAATGAGCTGAAGCCAGTAGTGAGCGCCGGGGCGGTCAAGGTCGTGCAGGCGCTTAACCTTCGCCACCGCAATGACGATGATATAGGGAATCATAAGAACGTTAGAAAACATCGTCAGCTCTTCCTCGGACAAAGCAGTGCCTAGTGCCAGCCCAACGAAAAACAGGACCAAGATATAAATGAGAAACGCCACGACTGAGATCAAGAAGTAATTGCCTCTACCTAACCTACCCTGCATCGAAAAAAGTTTGTTCACATCGCATCCTCCAAAAGAATTTCGACCTGGAGCTTAGCGGAGAGGCTCTTACAAAAGTCTTACTCTATCCGCGCTGTAAGGTTTCTGTGAGACGGGCTGCGCTACCCTGCTCGGTATGCTACGCGCTATCGCCGCCGTCTCCGTGCTCGCCGCTTTCGCCTTACTTTTTGCCCCGCTGCCCGCTTCATGGACAGGTCAGCAGATGCTACCCACCTTGACCTTAGAGCGCTTCTCGGCGGCTGAGCAGCCCGAGCAAGAGAGCGCGGTTCGCTGCGAGGCTCGGCGCTGCCTCGTCGTTTACGTCGCGCCCTGGTGTCCACACTGCCACGCGGCGAGACCGATGATTCAGACGCTCAGCGCCGAGTTGTTGAGTGACGGCATCCCTATGGCTGTCGTCGTCGGCGCAGACAGCCGCGAGAGTTGCGCGGACTTCGCCTCGAGCTTCACGGACACCGCCTACCTCGACCCGGACGAGGCGTTCTATGACGAGGCGTCCTTGCAAGGCGTACCTGCGTTTATGGTGGTAGACCAGAAAGGGCAAATCCTCCAGGTTATGCCCGGCTACGTTCCCGAGGCTGGGCTGATGCGAGAGGCGCTAGGGTTATAAGCTCAGCGGACTGCGCTGGAGCTTACCTGTTTTAGCAGCGATATAGCTAGATTTAATTTGGGAAAGAGCAAAGGACCCGTGCCGAACCCGGACCGGCGCTGTTTACGCTTCCCGGAAGCTCGAAGCTGTAGATAATGAGGACCTCAGTAAGTGGTCGAGAGACCGATACCTAAGCGAACTCCAAGCCTGCTTTCACGAGTACAAACGGCATAGCAACGGCATATGCTTGAGGCTTACCCGGACGCTCGAGCACGTCCAGTACGTCATCTTCAACAGTTAGTAAATGGACGTGTGCAATTTATATTTGATTGTCAAACTTAGCGCTTTTGTTGATCCATGCTCCTACGCTCAAGCCCAATACTAAACCTAGCTCACCAAATCCAGCGCTCAAACCTATTGACATTCCGAGGAATCCGCAAGCCATCATTACTATTAAGAACGCGACAGTTTTCATTTTTTTAGCATATATAAAACAGTGTTACAGAATTCTGAATTGCGGTACTTGGGATTGAAACCTCCCTGAAAGTTTCACAGCTTTTAGGGAGCCAGACCTCTACTATAGTGGCAAGCCCGCAGGGGGCTAGAGAATACTCGCCCAAGTCCTTGACGCGGTGGCAGCAAGAAGCTGTGTCCGATAAAGGCACCCCTGTTCGCGAGACGCAGTTGGTAAGAGGTTGAGACCTTAGACAGCAGTGCGCTTTCGCGGTGATTTCACCAACCCCCTACCGTTGGGTCGTAGCAGAGGGGGAGGTCGCACAAGCGGCTGCTACTGTGGCTGACGCCGATGGGCGACGGGAAGCGTTACTGCTCACCACATCGCGCTCTAGTCCGAGCGTTTACGCTTGGCGCTAGGGCTCAGTGTAGCCTCAACCTCCAAGCTCAAAGAAGCGTTAAGAAGATAAGCCTCGCTAAAGAGCGCCTAAAGAACGCTACGCTTTAGAAAACGAAAAGATTTTGACTTTGCTAAAGAACGTCTAAAGTATTAAGGAGAGGTGTCTTTTTATTTGGGTCGGCGTGTTTTTGAAGGCATTTGGACGCTCGCCGCACGTTTCTCTGAGAGAAACATTATCAAAAGAGGTGAAAATCCGTTTTGACGCGGGCGCGACGCCGCGCTACACCCCAAAACCCCTTCACCTCTCACTCGGAGAAGGGCGCGTCAACCGATTTTGCTCTAAGCATCGGCGTGACTACGGCGAGCGGACGCTGCGCGGTTCCGCGTGAGGAGGCTACGGACAGCAGCCTCCAAAAGCCGCTCCGCGTCCCCCTGCGCCCGCTTTAGCCCCTCCTCCAGCGCGTCAATCAGCCCCATAAGCTCATCCACCTTAGCGACGATGCGTTTTTGTTCGTTGAGGGGCGGGAGGGGAATCATGACAGTTTTTAGATTGGTCGCGCTTATACCTATATTGCCCGCAGTAGTAGCGCAATATGATTCTATTTTCTTCCTACCTTCAGAGCTATTCATAGCTAGACAGACATATTTTGGTATCACTTTGGTGTCGTCAACTCTAAATCTAATGAGTTTATCTGGATAGAGGCGAGTTTCATCCGAGTAGTTCAAATAAAGGGCAAACCTTCCTACATAATGCAGGTTGCCGTTGAATCGACACGCTAACAAATCGTCCGACTCTAAGGCGTATTTTTTCAGGTCAGCTTCATCCACTTCAAGATATTTGTAGTCGCTTTCGTCTACTATTGCGTCATGGCGTGAGGTGGCAGCGCTGATTCTTAAAATCGGGACACCTGGAGGGCTATCGGAAGGACGCGAAGAAAGCCCGTTACGAGAATTTTCTCGTAGTAAAGTTTGTAAAGACACTTCTTTCCAATTTGTATCACTTGTGTCTTGGGGCACGAGCTTCCCCTGCACCGCCAGTTGCAACACCGCCTTGCGCAACTCCGCGACGCTCCCCGGCGCAGCGCACAAGAGGTCGAAGTTGTCCCGCACGCGCCGCCAGCTCCACGCAGACGTGTCCGCGTCCTCTGCGCTTAGGAGAGAGCCTAGCGCCGCACCGCCGAACCTCATGCGGGCGTCCCTTTTGGCGCGTTCTTGCGCCTCGAGCGTGTCTATAAGCCCCATAAGCTCGTCCACTTTGACGACGATGCGTTTTTGTTCCTCGAGGGGTGGGAGGGGTGCGAGTATTGGACGAATACCAGTTAGCGAAATATTAGCAATGTTTGTTGTTTGACTCGAGGTGCTTCGCATCTCTGCGGTTCATCCCCACGCCTGTAGGGAATAGGGAGGGAGTAGAGGGTGAGGGCTGCGCCGCCCGGTTCATCCCCACGCCTGTGGGGAATAGGGTTGGTTCCTACCGTCCTTGCGCTCATCTACGGTTCATCCCCACGCCTGTGGGGAATAGGTTGTAGAGGCTATCCAAAACCGCAACGAGCCCGGTTCATCCCCACGCCTGTGGGGAATAGGGGAAGTACCGTCGCACCTGGTTTTACGCTTGCGGTTCATCCCCACGCCTGTGGGGAATAGGTAAGTGGACTTGAAAAAATCATTCCCGGCGTCGGTTCATCCCCACGCCTGTGGGGAATAGCCAAAGGGACGCAGGGCTTTTTCGCCCGCGTGCGGTTCATCCCCACGCCTGTGGGGAATAGCTTTGCTGCTGGACGGGAGTCAGAGGCTCGAGCGGTTCATCCCCACGCCTGTGGGGAATAGAACGCCGATTAGGTAGCCGCGCAGTAAAAGACCGGTTCATCCCCACGCCTGTGGGGAATAGGATAAGCTCGAGCGCCAACTCATCTTTCGACTCGGTTCATCCCCACGCCTGTGGGGAATAGTCTTTGACATGCAGATAGAGAAGGATCGCCTCGGTTCATCCCCACGCCTGTGGGGAATAGAAGTGGTTGCGCCCGATGATGTCGGGCTGCGGCGGTTCATCCCCACGCCTGTGGGGAATAGGACAGGTCGAAAGGCACGGTGAACTTGACAGTCGGTTCATCCCCACGCCTGTGGGGAATAGGGCAAGGGTTCTAGGCAGCGCGGAACTCGAGCGGTTCATCCCCACGCCTGTGGGGAATAGCAAGCCGCAGGACGGTTCATCCCCACGCCTGTGGGGAATAGACTTGACCCAGACGGCAAAACTAGCGTTTTGACCCCTCTATGTCTCCATCCATGCTTTCATAGTCCTCAGCGGGCTCAACGAACATCTTTTCCCACGCCGCGTTCTTCACTGCAACTAAGTGTAACCCGTCTAGGTCAACCACGCTCCGTTCTGAGTCGCCGTCCATGCGAATGACAAAACCCTGCTCCGTATTGGTGCGGTAGACCTGACAGCAGCGCCCGGTGCGTTTGCTCGCCATCACCTTTTCCCACAAGAGGTCGCGCACTAGAGCGCTCAGTTTGCCGACGTAGACGCCTGTAGAGACTTCAACCATCCAGCGGCTCAGTTCTCCGCGTAGGCTCGTCGGTACTTTCTCGAGCGTCATCACCACCATAGCTCACCCCTCCTTCCACGTTGCCGCTCGGGTCCCACAGTTCGCCCGGTGCTGCGCCGTCTTCGGCAAAGCGTTCACCGCTCCCTTCGTCGCTGCTGAAGAGATTGTGCAGGTCGCTCACGACGCGCTCCAACATTCGCGCCTCGCGCATGGCGTCCCGGAGGTAATGCCGGATGCGGCTCTCTACATGTTCGTCTGACTCAGCGACGAGTCTAAACGCAGCGGGCACGAGCACCTCCATCTTGTAGAGGTCGGCGATGTCGTAGACAAAGGAGAGTTGCTTGCCTGTGTGGATAAAGCCAAGTGCGGGGCTGTAGCCTGCTGAAACGATAGCGGCGTGGCAAACGCCGTAAACGCAAGCGGCTCCAGCGGAGAGGGCGCGGTTGATGGGGTCGGCGCTGCCCCACGTGCCGCGCTTATAGCTGCGCCCGTGCCAGGGAACGCCCGTTTCCTTACTCATGCGGGCATAGACGGTGCGCACCCGCACGCCCTCCTTGCCGCGAATCTGCTCTAAGGTTAGTCCGGGCTCGAGCCCATCCTCAAAGCGCATCCCGTACATGCGCCGCACGACTCGAAGGTGCTTGGCGGGGTCTGCCCAGTATTCCGCTTGGCGCATGAGGTTGGCGCTGCTGCGCGTCTCGCCCGTGCCGCCCGCGTAAAAGCGCACGCTGTCCTCGCCGACCCAGTTGATGAGGCAGCCGTTATCGGCTAGGGCTTTCACGGCTTCGTGCGTAATGCTCGTGCCGGGGCCGAGCATAAGGACGCCCAGCGCGGCAGCGGGTACGCTCACCTTGCCCTCTTCGCCGTACCAAGCGATAGCTTTAGCGTCTTGCTCGATGCGTCCGCGCTCGATGTAGAGGTACGAGAGACCGTCGCGGAACTTGGGGAGTTCGCGGAGGTTGCGTAAGGAGGGCATCAGGCGTCCGGGGCGAGGGAGAGGAGACCCATACCGAAGCCTTTGGCTGAACCTATCCCGTTTTCAAGCGCAGTTTGAAAGGAATTCGGCTCAGCGACTTGTAGATGCCCATCGAACGTAACTGCGAAGAGCGTGACCGTTTTGCCCTGGCGCTTCGCTCGCAACTGCTCTTGACGGTGCGCCATTGCGCCCAAAATGTTAAAGCTCGCCTGCTCAGCCTTGCGTTTTAGCCACTCATGCTGATCTTGAATAGCGTAGAGCGCTTGGCGCTTTCCCTGACGTTTGACGGTTGGATTTGCCCTAAGGCGAAAGCGGAGCGTCTGCCCTTTAGCGAAGTTGAGGTGCACAGCTTTAGCTTTTGGAGGACAACGAAGATACGCGGGGTCAAGAAACGTCCAGTCAGGTTCTGAAAGTGTCTGGACGAGCAGCGTCGGCTGCTCGTCCTCCTCGAGCCGCCAGAGCAACCGCTCACTTTCTGAATGGGCTGCTCGAGCCAACGTGCGGTGCATCTCATAAGGATTAGCTAGGTCACGCCGCGCCTGAAGGTTACGAAGATTCGGTGCGAGCTTAGAGAGATACATCGGGTTTCCCCACCTTTCCCTGCCTCGTTTGAACATAGCGAATGCCAAAACGCCGCTCGGCGAAGGGCGCGAGGGGTTCGTCAGTGCGCAGTGCACCTTCGGAACTCTCGAGGACGTAGCGACAGGTCGTGTCGCCTTCAGCGAGCAAAGATGGATAGGTGGAAAGTGCTTCCCAAAGCGGCGCGTCACGCAGCCCATCTTCTAACCACACGCTCCGGCTCGGCAGATATGATTTGCGCCCGAGTGAGAGGAACCAGTGCGGATTGTAAAGTGCGTGGTGAATGCGTTCTAAAAGTTCTTCGTCACCCTCGAGCCCGACGAGGAAGACCGCGTCAGAGAGGTAGAAGCGTTGAGTCACAGCCGTAGCGTGCATCTTTTTCCCATCCGCACCGATGATGTTTTGCGCGGTTTGGTAGTCGTATTTAAGGATGCCCTCATGGTCTACCCTCACGCCCATCTTGAGCGCGGCGAGGTCCGCCACGCTTTCGTGTCGATCACGCCCGAGCGCGGCGCACACAAGCCCGAGCACGCCGCTTTTAGAGGGCTCGAGCCCGGTGTCGCGCTCGTCGAAGCGGCTGCGCGTGCCCCACGATTGCATGGGTCCGGCTAAGCGCATTAGAAGGGTCGTCACGCTTAGCCCATCACCTGGTCAGCCGCATTTAAGGTGTCGCTAAGCGCTCTCTCGAGGGATTCTTTGACATGTTCGCCGAGATAGGTCAATTTCGCATCCGTGAGGTTCAAACAGGCGGTGCTGACGCTCCCGTTGCTGTAGACCGTGTCGAGCCGCCGCCACATCGCCTCGAGCTTCTGTAAAGCGCCTTCGCTCAATCCCTCGTTGTCTCTGCTATTCGGACGCACGGGCACTTCAAACGCATTAGCAAGGTTGCGCGGCGCAGCGCCCTGCCGCACGGTCAAGGCGACGAAGCTCGGCGGGTTGTGCGCGGCGAAGGAGTTTTGCTTGCCGCTCGGCAGCGCCAATACGCTCGCCCGGACGAACGCCTCCAACCCTTTAAGCGCCAACGACTTGTCCCCTTGCAGGTTCTCCAGCAGCTTCTCTAAGTCTAGCGCGGCGTAGCGGTAGTAGCACGCGGAGTTGAATTCAACCGTGCCCAGCATGTCGGCTCCGGCGTTGTCGTCCGGCTTGAGGTCGTCCACAGCAGTGTAGAAGTCGAACTCTCTAGCGACGGCGTTCGTGGAGAGGGCGTGCGCCACCTGACACGCCGCGTCGCGGTTGCGCTGAGGGAGGTCAGCGAGCATCCGCCCGAAAAGTGCTAAGTCTACCGCCTTGCCTCCGTCGAGACTGTCCATCATCGCTTTGCTGATTTCCTTATCCACCGCCGCCTTCGCCGTTTTCTTTTTGCTCTTCCCCGAATCCTCCGCCGCGCTGACCTTCGCTAAGTCGTCCCAGTGTTCGTGAATCAGCTCGGCGAGTTTTTCCACCTCTTGCACGCCGATAAAGAGGAGGTACTGCGTTTTCGCCTCCGCCTCCTCACCCTTTTTGTCCAGCGCGAGCCCCAAACCGCCGAGTGCCGCCTCGATGACCTGTTCGGTCTTCTCTTCGTTGTCGTGTCCACGCCCTTTAAGCTTTTCCTGCAACGCCTGCGTGAGCCGCTTCGTTCGCAGCGCCATGTCATTTTCCTCGAGCAAATCGTTGTCGCGAATGTACTCACGGGCGGCGCGTTTTAAGCACTGGCTCGAGATGCGCCCACGGCGGGTGCCGCCGAATTCGCAATCTTTCGGGGAGCCGGTGTCGTCGCGGTTGAGGAGCGAGGGGGCGAAGTTCTGTAAGATGTGAAGTTCCAAAAGTGCGTTCATGGGGTCTCCTTAGCCCTAATTTAGCCGTGTGCTGAACGGTAAAAGTCGCGTGCCCAGCGCTGCTGCACCCAGCGGTCTGGATGGCTCCAATGGGTGAGATGTTGAAGCAGGCTGAGGTAGTCAACGGGTATGTCCTCGCTCTTGAGTAGCGACACCATCTGTCTGAGCCTGTAGGGAAGCTGCGTTTCATCCGCGTCCAAGAGGGTGATAAAGCGCTTTTCGACGCTCTCTGACGAATCTTTCTCTCTGTAAAGTTTTTTGATGGATGCGCCCAGAGACTCATCTGACGCCGTATCTACGTGACTTGCGAAGAGACCCGCTACAAGAAAGTAGGCGTCTCGCTGCTCTTGAAAGAGGTTATGCACGTAAGGCGGCACGTACCGATACGCCCGCACATAGGTTCCTGGCGCTTGTGTCAAGCTTCGGCGTAACTCGGCGAGCGCGGCGCGGTTCGGGTTTCCTCCGTTCTCGCCTGCGAGCTTCTTGAGATGTGCCACGAAATCTTCTGCAAGGTTCAGTGTCACGACGCCACCTCACCAGATTCGCGGCGAAGTTGATTGATATGTCTGCTCAACACCCTGTCCCCTTCCTGTTGTGCCCTCAACGCTCTCGCGTCCTTGCCAACGCTCTGCGCCGTTTTCTTCCACGCATCACGCGCCGCGCTGACGAGTTCCTCGAGCCAATCATCAAAAAGAGCCTCAGCGTCATAACCTGGTTTGAACCTCTCTAAAAAGGCTGGAAAGCGCGTCTCGAGCCTCGACCAGTACACCGCGTCCAGCGGGAAGCTGTCGCGCAGCCTAGCTGAATCATTGGGGTCGGGTTGACGCTCGCCCGTCGTGAGCAGATTCGCCGCGAGCACAAAGCCCGCCTTGCGAAGCTCTCGCCCTGTTTCTTCGGCGCTTTGCAAGGCGTCTTCCACCAATTCGTAGGCGCGATTGTCCTGCGTGAGCACGTCAGGAAGATAGAAGACCTCGCTCCGCCACAGCTCGACTTTGGCTTTGTCGTTGGAGAGACCCAAGACCATTATCTGTAGCGGCTTGTGAACGTCCAACGCTTCGTAGACGCCTAGCGCGTGGTCAATCGCGGGTGGCGTGAGCAGTCCCTTTTCGTTTGAGTTGGGCACGAGGGCAAGAAAGTCTCGCCAGAATCCGCGCCCCTTGCGAAAGCCCTGCGGCAAGTTGCCCCGCTTCTCGTCCCTGCGGTACGCGAGCATCGGGTCAGCGACGAAGACTTCGCCGGGTAGAAACTTCAAGCCTGTCGTATAGCGCAGCCAGCGCACGACGGTTTCGCCGCGTTCATCTCTTTCTGGCTCGAGCCTCACTGAGCGGCTGAGCCAGGTGTAGCGGTTCGTGAGCCCAAGCGCCGTTCGCTCCTTGTTCTCTTTGATACTTTTTGAGGTCGGCGCGTCCTCTTCCCAAATTGGCGCGTCGCCCGTCTCGTCTGCGTCATACGTGACGAGGTTGAGGCATAGTGTCTCGAAGAGGGTGGCTCCTTGCGGAATCGTGACCGCTGTGCCACCCAACGGACTCGGGCTGTAGCCTGCGCCTTCGGGTACGGCGAGCATCTGCCGGGCGAGGAGGAGGCGGGCGCTTACAGCAGGAGAAACGGCGAGCGGCTGCGCGTCTTGTGAGTGGTCGAAAAGGAGTTTATTCGTGCCGCTCGAGAGTTCTGCCGCCAGCTTCGAGATAGGCTGAACCTTCTCCTCAGAATCCGGTACTTGATAGAAAGGGTGCGTGTCGCTAAAGAGGTCAAAGCGCTCACGCCACCTTTCGAGATACTTCTTGGTGGGTTCAGCCGGAAGCCGTCCCGCCTCAAACCAGTCCGCCGCTTGCTCGAGGTCTTCAGGACCTCTCAACGCTCGGTGCAGCACAGTGAGAAGTAGCCGATGTAAAGATGCCACGACGAGAGGTGAGGGGTCTTCGATACGGTGGAGCGTATGCGCCCTTAGAAGCGCGTCTTCTAAGCTGAGAAGCTCGAGTCTGTCCTCCAAATTACGTACAGGAATCCAAGGCTCGGTGGTGAGGTTAAAGTTATAGGTCATCAACTTTCCTATAGACGACGCCCAAGTCAGGCTCGAGGCTAACAACCGTGTTTCCAATCTGCGTTTGACCGTTCTCTAAGATCAAAGGACGGCAATTTCTGAGGAGGGGGTGCTTTTCCCACCCCTCGGGTACGGGCTGCTCTGAAAGTTCATGGACGACTCCCTTTCGGCTCAACTTCACGTTGCGAAGGTAAAGCCGCTTCGCTTCATCCCAGGTTGGCGCTTTGTCCAAAAGCGTAACCGAGTTGCCCTCTGGCGTTATGTGAAATTGTTCATCTTTGAGGAAGAGCGGAATAACGCTCAGGCTCTTTTCGCCGAGACGAGTCTGCGCTCTCAGCGTGGGGTGCAGTTCAGGGTTCTCATCGTCTTCGCTCACCTGATGACCTGGCGGATTATTCTTCGTAAGCGTTTCGGGTTGCCCGATAATCACGCTTTTTGCTGCGGTTTTATGTTCAGCAATCTCTCTTGTGGAGACCTCTCGAGCCGCCTCAAGCGCCTCCGAAATAGTCGAAGATAAGTTAGCGAGTTCGATGTCCGAATAGACGACTTCGATAAGAGGTTCAAAATCGTCTGGTAGCGTGATGGTTCGTTTTTCGCGCAGCGCGAGCCAGGTTTTTAAGAGGATGTAAGGGTCGTAAACGTAGTCAAAGTGGTGCGTGCTCAGGTCGGGTAAGTCCCCGCTGTGCTCCAACCCTGCCACGTACAGCTTCGGCGTTTTCAGGCTTTTAGGGCGCGTGGCGTGTTTGCCTTCGTGCCTATGGAGCCGCCCCGAACGCTGCAAGATGAGATCGACGGGCGCGAGGTCGCTGACCATCACGTCGAAGTCCACGTCTAGGCTCTGCTCGACAACTTGCGTGGCGACTAAAATAGCCTTTTTCGGACGGTGAGCGCTGTCTTTGCCGAAGCGTCTCAGTACCTCTTGCTCGAGCTTTTGCCGCTCCTCAGCCGGGAAGCGAGCGTGGAAGAGGATGAGGTCGCCGTCAAAGCGAAGTCGCAACTCGCAGTACACCTCTTGCGCCCGCTGCACCGTGTTGAGGATGCACGCCGCGCAGCCACCCTCGGCAGTCTCCTGAAAGAGCAGGTCTGCTAAAGTCGCAACCTCTTGCGCGGTCTTCTTGAGTGTAAGCGTGGGCAACGCGCGGGTCTCAAATGTTTCAGCGGAGACCTCTGCGCCGCTCACTTTAAGAAGGCGAGGGTACGGAATGTCCGGTATATCCTTCGCGCCGTAAGCCTCCAAAAGCGCCTCCCTTCGCGCTTTAGGGAGCGTCGCGCTCATCAAGATGACAGACGAGCCCAGCGCGTGCAGCCAGCGTATGAGGGTTTCGATAAGGTGTGAGGTATACGTGTCGTAGGCGTGCACCTCGTCAATGACAACCACGCGGTTGCCGAGCCCCCACAGGCGGATGAACTGGTGCTTGACGTTGAGCACCGACAGCAGCGCTTGGTCCACCGTGCCAACGCCATATTCCGAGAGAAGCGCACGCTTTTTGGCGGTGAACCACTCCCTAGCGACGACTGCTTCACCGCTCCCCCCGACGTTTTTCACGCGCATGTTGGCGTAGCTTTCCTCGAGGATGGCGGAGCCGTGCAAAAGCTGTAAGTCAGGCGGTGACGCATGTCCCTGCTCGCCTAAAAACTGCTTTGTGCGTTCGAACATCGCGTTGCCCGTCGCTTGGGTCGGCAGCGCAACGTACATCCCTCGGTGTCCACTTTGCGCTTGCAAACGCAGATGCGCGAAGAACGCCGCCTCGGTCTTGCCCTCGCCCATCGGCGCTTCGACGATGAGGAGGGTCGGCTCGCTAAGTCCCTCGACTTTTCCCTCCAAGACGCGTTGCAACGGTCGCGGTGCGAAGGGAAAAACATCCGAAAAGGTGATGAGCGCGGGGCGCAGCGGCTCACGCGCTTCCCAGCCAATCGTCTCGAGCGCCCGCCGCGCCTTTCCCAACGACCTTTGATAGTACGCCGCCGGGTCGCCGACCCCTCGCTCGTAACCGAAGAAGTCGGGGTTGGAGCCTATCCAGTCGGCAAAGCTCGTGAGTCCGGCGAGGCGCATGAAGGCTGCGCCGCCCAAGCGTTCGCAGGTCGGAGCGCCTTTAGAAACCCCGGCAGCCTTCAATAACGCTTCGACCAGTTCTGCTCGAGCTTCGTCCCAAATTTCATCACCCAGCTCAACTGTGCCGATGCGTTTAAGCTCATCTCCCGTCGCTCTAAATCCGTGATGCGCCCCGACTGCGTCCGCAGCGTGTTTAGCGGCTTTTCTTGCCCAACCGTAGGACTCGAGAACGCGCCCTAGCAGCTTCTGGCTCACCACGCCGTGCGGCACGGGGTCGAGCCGCTTCGAGCGCCACAACAACCCGCTCTCTTCCAGCCGCTCTGCGCCAGCTCGCCACTTGACGCGCTTATCCGAAGTGAGTTGAAAAGCAGGACTCGCTTTGCCGAGGTCGTGAAGCCCTACTAAAGCACAAACCCAAGGGAGCGCTTGCTCGAGTGGTAAACCCAAATCGGAGGCGTAGAGATGAGAGGTTCGCGCGGGCTCGCGCCCTAGAAGTTCTGCGGATACAGCCGCGACATCGAGAAGATGCGCGATAAGAGGATGTCCGTGCCCATCGTCGCTGCTCTTCGCCCAGAAACTCTGCGCTCTCTGACTTAAAGACATAAAACAGATATATCACGCGCTGGCGTCAATTGGTGACGCGAAAAACATACTGACGCTCCCTCACTTTCTAAGCGTAATGTGCGATAATAGGGGTCCGGCACTTCGTTATCATCTGCAATAGGAGGACGTGCATGTCAGACACCTTGTTTAGAGACCTACTGGTAGAGAAACCACCGTGGCGCAAGCGGTTCAGCGCGGCTGCAAAAGAGGAGTACGTATCGCTTTGGACAATGTACCTCTGGGGAGCGTTGATACTGCTAGGCGTAGCAATTATGGCGTGGAGTACTGGTAATGAGACTGGACTTATTATTGGTGCTTACGTAAGCTTCATAGGGCTCAACTTCCTGTGCGTATTCGGTATTCCTTTTCTGTGGAGCCGTCTCAGAATGCGCCCAACTTATGACAATGACCGTGAACTCGATCAGTGGAGCTTAAAAAGAAAGCTCAAAGACTCGCAGGTCATCGCGGCAGAGCGCATGGACCGCTTTGAACTTGCCGCCCTGCTAGGCCCAAAACATTACCAAGTTTTAGCCATTGATAAGCAGCAGAAGCAGATGTACAACTTCGTGCTCAATCCCTTCATGGAACCTGAACGCGCCCTCCGCGTAGTAGGCGAAAAGCTCAAGGTCAGAGCGGCGAAGTACGACAAAGCGCGGCGAGAAGAGGAAGCGAAAGAGAGGGTCGCCAAGCAGTTAGCCGAGAAGATTTTGGCGGATATTTAAGAAGCTGCTCTGCATCGTCTTCAGAGGTCAATGGCAATGGGAGATGAGCGGAATCCGTATCATTCACTCATCTCGAGCATCCCTTTGCGCTTCTCCTCCTCATAGAGCCTTTCCTCTACAAAAGACTTGAGCAACGTTTAGTAGCCCATCCCCTTGCGCTTTGCTAAGCGTTTAAGCCTTTTGAGAGTGTCTTGCTCGAGCGACAGCGATATGCGCTCTAACGGAGAATCAAGGTAGCCAGGCGACAGCCCTGCCTTCATTTATAAGAAGACTTCCACGTTCGCGCTGAATCTCTCCGCCAACTTCTTCGCCAACGTTTTGCTGATCTCACGCTCGCCTGAAAGTACTCGGCTCAGCACGCTCTGACTCGCAACGCCCTCTTTGCCAAGTTGATACTGCGTTACACCCTGCTGATCCATGTAGAACTCGAGCATTTGCCGAGGTGCCACGTCAACATCTTTCAAGTCGGCGTCATATTCGCGCTCATACTCGTCCATATAAGTTCCTACCAGATGCAAAAGAGAAGCGTAGGGCTCTTCGTCGCAGTTGTCATGGTCGATGAGGTAATACATGAGCCCTTGCAACCCCTCGTACTCGGCTTCACTTTCGGGGCGCTTGAAGTGGGTGCTTGCTTTGAACGCGCTCCAGGCTTCGATGACTTGGTTTTGGGTCATGTCGGTCTCCCTTGGTCATTCCAGAAGTCGTACTCTTCATGCGTCATAACTTTGCGAATATAAACGCGCTGAGATTTATAGCTGATATAGACGACCAAACGGTACTTGTTTCCGCCGATATTAAAGATGACGACGGTACTACCGTCCTATTTGGGTTATCTCCTCGGTCTAGCTCGAGGGCGGTTTCATCCCTACATACGTAGGAAATAGACGAGAGACCTCAAAGTCCTTCCCCGTCGGTTCATCCCCACATGCGTGGGGAATAGGACACCCGTGTTTAAGTACTCCGTCTTTGAGCCCGGCAAGGCGCTAAAAGACGCGGTGAACTAAGCGTTTTACCTAGGCATGTAAGGGGCGCGGTCTTTGGTGACCGCGCCCCTTTTCTCGCAACAGTTGCGTATATGGATGTGCCCACAATCGCGTATACTATAGCTATGGAATTCGAATGGGACAACGGCAACCTTGACCATATTGCAAGGCACGACGTTGACGATTTCGAGTTTGAAGAGGCGGTTACCGACCCTGAGCGCGTCCCTTTCGGTGCCCACAGCGGTAACGTCGGCTTCATCGGCAAAACCGATACGGGTCGTCTCTTGGTGGTCATTCTCGAGCGAAAGGGCAAAGGCTTATGGCGAGCCATCACCGCACGCGACGCCAAACCTCCTGAAAAGAAATCCTACCGCCGCCTCAACAAAAAGAAAGGACGATAATGAGCGACCTACTGACCGACCCCAAGCAAGTACCCGAGAACATGAGCGAGGAAGAGGCTAGGGCCTTCTGGCAAGAGCATACTGTCACGGACGAATATCTCGCTAAGATCGAGGTGGACGAGGACGATTTGCCACCGGCTAGACCGCGTCGTGCGTCACGTAACACCTCTATCCGACTTGACGACGACCTTACCAAACGGCTCAAGACCCTCGCCCGAAAAAAGGGTAAGGGCTACCAAACGCTGATGAAAGAGTTTGTGATTGAAAGGCTCTACGAGGAGGAGAAGCGTTTAGGTCTTTAGCGGTTCACTCCGACTATTGTGCACCTGCAGTTGTAGATTTCAAAACTTAGTGCGGAAAGGCTATGGTCTCTCAGATACATCAGCCGCGCCCCCAAAGGCGTCACGAAGGGCTCACCGATGGGCACAGTGACGCCCTCCATGCGCTTATGATTCGCAAGTGAACCCCGACCACCGCGAACCCTGTTATCTCTGCTCGTTGCCCACCTGAGATGCGTACAGCCCCCTGGTTCATCCCCACACACGTGGGGAATAGTTCATCCGCTGGGGCGAGTACCGGCGCGAGGTCGGTTCATCCCCACATGCGTGGGGAATACGGTTAATACGCGCTTGAATTTGATCTTTGGCCGGTTCATCCCCACATGCGTGGGGAATACTGCCACGCCTGGTACCACATCTTCACGTATCCCGGTTCATCCCCACATGCGTGGGGAATACAAGCGCGAGTTTGAAGACCTTTGCGAGCGGCACGGTTCATCCCCACATGCGTGGGGAATACGTCACGGTCACGTACTCGTGACCGCTGTAGACCGGTTCATCCCCACATGCGTGGGGAATACTACACCGCGCTTATGAAAAGCTACAATGTACCCGGTTCATCCCCACATGCGTGGGGAATACAATGAGCGTCGCGCTGGCTGCGTCATACGGTCCGGTTCATCCCCACATGCGTGGGGAATACATCCCCATCACCGTCACCTCACCGCGCGTCAACGGTTCATCCCCACATGCGTGGGGAATACGAGGTCAACTTCGTCATCGCTGAGGCGTTCAACGGTTCATCCCCACATGCGTGGGGAATACCCTGAGCTGGCTGGGAACCTCTCGGAGGACAACGGTTCATCCCCACATGCGTGGGGAATACTTCGCTATTGCTTGCCGTGGGGAAACGCCGCTCGCCGAGGCCGGTTCATCCCCACATGCGTGGGGAATACGCCCCTGGTCACGCTCGGCCGCGGCGCGGTTCATCCCCACATGCGTGGGGAATACACTTGACCCAGACGGCAAAACTAGCGTTTTACCCCTTCTAAGTCTCGAGCATAGGTTGTCAACGTCCTCACAAACATGCGCTACTTAGTATACCCTGCGACGCGCCGAGCTTCCTCTAACCAGCGTTCGCGCAAGTTAAGGGGTTCTAGCACCTCGACGCGCGGCCCCCAGCTCTGCACCCAGGAGAGAAGTTCTAAGGGGAACCCTTCGTCATCCGTGCCAGCCTGAATAGAGACCTCTAAAGCGTCGTCGGGTAGCTCTCGCTCGATTTTCATGTTCGGGTAGCCGCCTTCGCGGAGGCGGTGAGCGGCTTCGGGTGCGAAGCGCAACTTTACGGTTACGGTCTCCCCGCCACTGGTGCCGATGACACCCCAAGCGGTCTCTAAGTAATCCCTTGGGTCGAAGCCCTGGGGGATGGTGTAGGTGTCTCCCAGTAAGCGCGTTTGGCGCATCCGCGAGAGTTTCCAGGTTTGAACTCTGTTGTGAAAGCGGCGCTCGAAGCCGATGGCGTAGGGAGCGAGGTTGGCTCGGCTAATCTCGATTACGTAAATCTCTAGCTCTTTGGGTCGCCACTTGCCCGAGCCGTTCGGCGAGAGGTACTCGAACGCGAGCACGCGCTCTTCGAACCACGCTTGGGCGGCAAGCTCGAGCGCCCTGTCGTCAGGAGGACGCTCATCCAGCGCCTCTACGCTGCTCAGTGCGACGCCCCGTGCTGGTTCTGGCAGTAAAGAGGCAAGCTTTTCTAAAGCGGAGCGGTAGTGCGGGTTGCGTGCTGGGGCGTGGTGGTAGAGGAGCCTGGTGGCGGCGTGGACGGCGAGCGCTTCGACCGCGTTGAGGTTGGGGGGGCTAGAGGGAATGAGGTAGAGACCCCGCTCAGGGCTTTCGACGCCGTAGCCTTCCTCGCGCAAAGTCTCTAGGTCGCGCTGAATCGTGCGCCGAGGGACAGCGAAGTGCTCGGCGAGTTCGGCGGTTGTGCGCGGCTTGCGCTTGAGGAGTTCAGGTAACGCTGAGAGCCGCCTCGCCTTAGTGATCGCGCCTCGTTCTGTCGTCATAGAGCGTATTATGACGCATTTTTACTGACTGAATCGAGGTGACTGCGAGGGGGGCAGATGTGCGACCGCGCACGACCTTTTCGGATGAGGTTCGGGGTAGCTGACCCAGCCCCACTTGACGCCCCGACCCACCCCTTCGTATACTTCACTGCATGAACCGCATCCCTCACCTGACGAACGTCAAGCAGGTCCCGTCTATCTGTAGGGGTGCGCTCAGCTAGGCTGACGCTTCTACGCTTTTGTGCCCCGCCACCTCTTACGGTTGGCGGGGTTTTTCTTTTGGGCGTGGCGGAAACGACAGCCTGGTCAAATACAAGGAGGCAAATCATGAGAATGAGCCGGCTTTTCTTCCGAACGCTGCGCGACGCGCCCGCCGAGGCAGATACCGCCAACTACCGCCTGCTACTACGTGGCGGATTCATTCAGCAAGTAGGCGCAGGGCTGTTCGACCTCTCTCCGCTCGGACTCCGGGTAAAGCGGAAGATCGAAGCTGTTTTGCGCGAGGAACTGGACGCCTTGGGCGCGCAAGAGGTGAGCTTTCCGCTCGTCCAGCCTGCCGACCTGTGGCGGCGCAGCGGACGCTGGCACAGCGTCGGCGGTGAGATGGTGCGCTTTAGAGACCGGGCGGGGCGTGCGCTTTGCCTCGGCATGACGCACGAAGAGGCGGCGGCTGATATAGCGCGTCACACGGTGCGCAGCTACCGGCAGCTTCCCGTGACGCTCTACCAGATCGGACCTAAATTTCGCGACGAGGCGCGCGCCAGGGGCGGGCTCATCCGCACGAGGGAATTCACCATGAACGACGCCTACTCGTTTCACGCGGACGCGCAGAGTTTGGAGGCGACGTACCGGCAGATGTACGCCGCGTACGAACGCATCTTCGCCCGCCTCGGCTTGCCCGTCGTCGCGGTGGAGAGCGACATGGGCATGATGGGTGGTTCGGCTGAGGGGACTAGCGGCGCGCACGAGTTCATGGTGCTCACGCCTATCGGCGAGGATACGCTCCTGCTCTGCACCCAGTGTGACTACAAGGCGAACCGCCAAGTGGCGCGGTTTCGAAAGGCGAGCGCACCAGCAGAAGCGCTGAAAGAAATAGCACTTGTGGAGACGCCCGACACCAAAACGATAGACGCGCTCGCTGACCTCTTGAAGATTCCACCATCCCGCACAGCGAAAGCGGTCTTTTTCGTCGCGGCGTTGAAGTCTCGAGAGACACAACGCTTCGTCTTCGCCCTGCTGCGCGGCGATATGGCGCTCAGCGAGACGAAGCTGAGTGCCGGGCTCAATACGCTTATCGGCGCGCATAGCTTGCGCCCCGCGACCGAAGCGGAGATTCGCCGCGTCGGGGCGGAGCCCGGTTACGCTTCACCTATCGGTGTTGCGGAAGAGGTTATGCTCGTCGTGGACGACATTGTAACGACCTCTCCCAACCTCGTCGCCGGGGCGAACCGCGCAGGGTATCACCTCATGAACACGAACTACGGGCGAGACTACAGCGCGAACCTCGTCGCAGACATCGCTGCCGCGTCCGAAGGTGACGCTTGCCCCCTATGCGGCGCACAGATGGCGACGCGGCGCGGCGTCGAAGTGGGCAATATCTTCAAGTTAGGAACCAAGTACAGCGAGGCGCTAGGGGCGACGTATCTGGACAGTGGCGGCGCGTCCCGGCTTATTCTAATGGGAAGTTACGGCATCGGCGTCGAGCGCACGCTTGCTTGCATCGCGCAGTTGTACTACGACGACGCGGGGCTCTGCTGGCCTGTGAGCGTCGCGCCCTACCGAGTGGCGCTCGTCTCGCTCGGCGGGACGCGCTTTCCCGACGTGGCGGAGGTGGCAGAGCAGCTCTACGCTGACCTTGCGGCGGCGGGTTTAGAGCCCCTTTTCGATGACCGTGACGAGAGCGCGGGCGTCAAGTTCGGCGACGCGGACCTGCTCGGGCTTCCCCTCAGGGTGACGCTAGGACGCAGAGGCTTGGCGGACGGGATAGCGGAGGTCAACGTGCGGCGCACGGGTGAGGTGGAAAGGGCGGCGTTGGGGGCTTTGGTGACGCATCTCAGGGCCAAACTCCGCGACCTCCGACGTGAAGAGACGCGCAGAGCTAAAACCCAGGCGCATACTTCCCTCGCCCCTTTTCAGGTAGGCTAGTTCCATGCTGGACCTTAAATTCATCCGTGAAAACCCCGAGACCGTCCGCAAAGCGATTCGCGACAAGCAGCTCCACACGCTGCCTAAGTTGGAGCAACTCCTCCTCATCGACGAAGAGTACCGCCTCTTGCGCAGCGACCTAGAAGAAAAGCAAGCTGAGCGCAACGCCAGCAGCAAGAAAATCGGCGAGCTGAAACGGCGCGGCGAGAGCGCCGAGGACCTCATCCGCGAGATGGGCGAGCTGTCAGGCGAAGTCAAGAGCTTAGAGGAGAAAGAGCGGAGCTTGCAGCATCAGTTAGAGGGGTTGATGTTGGAGGTTCCTAACGTTCCCCACGAGAGCGTGCCTTACGGCGAGAGCGAGCACGACAACGTCGTAGTGCACGAGCGCGGTGAGAAACCCACGTTTGACTTCGCGCCCAAACCTCACTGGGACCTCGCGACGGCGAGAGGCTGGATCGATTTCGAAGCGGGCGTCAAAACGACGGGTGCAGGCTTCCCAATTTTTAGAGGAAACGGGGCACGGCTCGTGAGAGCCCTTAAAAATTACTTCTTAGACACGCTTACCGAAAAGGGCTACACGGAAGTCGCGCCGCCCGTCATGGTCAACGCGGAGTCCGCGACCGCTACAGGGCAACTGCCCGACAAAGAGGGGCAGATGTACGAAGTCACGGACGGCTTCTACCTCATCCCGACTTCGGAGGTGCCCGTAACCAACCTCTTTCGGGGCGAAATCTTAGACGAGGCGGACTTACCTATTAAGCTGAGCGCTTACACCCCCAACTTCCGGCGCGAGGCGGGCTCGTACGGCAAAGAGGTGCGCGGCGTGAACCGCGTGCACCAGTTCGACAAGGTCGAGATGGTGCAGTTTGTCGAGCCAGAGACAAGCTACAACGTGTTGGAGGAGATGACCGAAATCTCGGAGGGGATTTTGGAGGCGTTAGGCTTGTCCTACCGTAGACTCTCGATGTGCACGGGTGACATGGGCTTCACGCAGGCGAAAAAGTACGACTTGGAGGTGTGGAGCGCGGGGCAAGAGCGCTGGCTGGAGGTCTCCTCGATCAGCAACCTCACCGACTTTCAGGCGCGGCGCATGTTGACCCGCTTTCGCGCGGGCGGCGCGCAGGGCAAGGGCAAACCCGAGCTAGTGCACACCCTTAACGGCAGCGCCTTAGCCTTTCCGCGCACGGTCGCGGCGATCCTCGAGAACTTTCAGAGCGAGGACGGCACGGTGCGCTTGCCAGAGCCTATTCAGGCATATTTTGGCAAGGCGACGCTGGAATAATACTGCTGCCTATGCGCGGCGTAGGGGGGATTCATGAATCTCCCTACTTTTCATTACAGAGAACGCATCAACGTGGTAGGGGTGGGTTTCAAACCCGCCCCTACGAAGCGTTGCATTCGGCTGTACACGGTGACGCGCTGTAAAAACTAAATACACTGTTAGCCAAGAAATGAAACTTGTCATTCTGAGCGGAACCCTCACCAGGGCAGGCTCCGTGGAGCGTAAGAATCTCTGACCTTGCTGACTCTTCTGACTTAGGTTGCGAGACGAGACCCTCACGCCTTCGGCTCAGGGTGACATGCCAATAAGTAGCAATACTTAATTTACGGCGTACTAAACGTTAAACAAAAAGTTCATCACGTCGCCGTCTTTCACGACGTAGTCTTTCCCCTCCGTGCGCAGCCAGCCTTTAGAGCGCGCGGCGACGTTGCCGCCTGCCTCCACGAGCTTGTCCCAGTCGATGACCTCCGCGCGGATAAAGCCCCGCTCGAAGTCCGTGTGGATTTCGCCCGCCGCCTGCGGAGCCCGGTTGCCCTCACGCACCGTCCAAGCGCGGACCTCTTTCTCGCCTGCCGTCAAAAAGGTGATGAGCCCTAAAGCCTTATAGCCTTTGCGGATGAGGCGGTTGAGCCCTGGTTCCTCCAAACCGTAGTCCCGCAAGAACTCCATCGCCTCCTCTTCGTCCAACTCGGCGAGTTCCCCTTCGATCTTTGCGGAGATAACCACGACTTCAGCACCCTCTTTGTCCCGCGTACTCGCGCACCTCTTCGACTAGGGCGTTGCCCATCGCCGCGTCCTCTTCGGAGACGTTGCAGACGTAGATGACAGGCTTCGCGGTCAAGAGGTTGAAGTCTCTGGGGAGTTCGATGTCGGTTTGCCGCGCCGGAATCCCTTCGGAGAGTTTACTGATCATCTTCTCAGTTGCCTCGACAATCAGCGCGTCCTCTTTATTGGAACGAGCGCTGCGGCGGAGTTTCTCCAGTCGTTTCTCCAAACTCGTGATATCCGCTAACGCAAGCTCCGTGTTGATGATTTCGATGTCGCCAAGCGGGTCGACTTTCCCAGCCACGTGCACCACGTTTGGGTCTTCGAAGCAGCGCACCACGTGGGCGATGGCGGAGACCTCGCGGATGTTCGCTAAAAACTGGTTGCCTAAACCTTCGCCTTGGCTCGCGCCCTTGACTAAACCCGCGATGTCTACGAATTCAACCGTCGTCGGCACGACGGGCGGCACGCGCTCACCCTTGACGTAGACTTGTTTAAGCGCCTCCAAGCGCTCATCGGGCACGGGAACGACGCCGACGTTTTTATCGATGGTGGCGAAGGGGTAATTCGCCGCCTCGACGCCCGCTTTGGTGATGGCGTTAAAAAGGGTGCTCTTGCCGACGTTCGGCAGTCCTACAATTCCTATTCCTAGCATCTGATTCCTAACCTAACTCGAAAATCCTTGATTCTTCCTGCGCGCCGCTACCTTCGCATAGATACTGCTTAGAATCTCTTTGAATTTCGTACAATCATCTTTCTCGGCGAGGGAGTGCGGAGCGTAGGGGTGATTCATGAATCACCCCTACTACATTTGCCTCTTTCTGTGACGTTTCCAGCGTGGCCTACCCATATAAACATTAAGAGGAAGCGTACGTCCTATCCAAAGGAGCAGTATAGCAATTCGTAGGGGTACCGAATTGGAATAGCGCAGATATCATCCCTGAGTGTGCGTGCTGAGAGGCTTTTTTCAAGTGAGAGCGTTTGTAACCAGATAGTACCTGCAAGGCGCTCCCATGTTATCCTCACCCTCATGACACGAGGCGTAAAGCGTATCGGGCTACTCGGGGCGGGCACGGTAGGAACGGCGTTGGCGGAACTTTTGCAAAGGCGCATCCGTGCGTGTGAAGTTGAGGCGGAGTTGGGTAACGTGCTTGTGAGGGACACGAGTAGGGCTCGAGGCGCAATCCCCACTGACAAACTCACCCCCGACGCGCAAGAGGTACTTCAGGACGCCGACATCGTCGTTGAACTCGTCGGCGGCACGGACCTCGCGGGTGACTGGACGCTGCAAGCGCTAAAAGAGGGCAAGCGCGTGGTCACCGCGAACAAAGCGGTCCTCGCCGAGAGGTGGGATGAGTTCAAGCCCTATTTGGAAGCCGGAATGCTCTATTTCGAGGCGGCGGTCATGGCAGGCACACCCATCATCGGTCCGCTGACGAACGCCCTGCGCGGCTCCAAACCCTTGGAGATGCACGCCCTCTTGAACGGAACTTGCAACTATATTTTGAGCGAGATGGAAGTGGGCAAGGATTTCCAGACTGCCCTAGCCGAAGCGCAGCGGCTCGGTTACGCCGAAGCTGATCCCACCCTAGATATTGAAGGTTTCGACGCCGCGCACAAGCTCACCCTTTTGGCGCGGCTCACCGTTCTGCCTGACCTCACTTGGGACGAGGTCAAGGCGCGCACGATAGGCATCTCGCACCTTACCGATACGCACATCACCGAGGCGATGGAGGACGGCGGGCGCGTGCGTTTAGTCGGCAGCGTCTACCCGAAAGAGGGCGCGTGGCGCGTGGAGGTGCGCCCGGCGTACCTCGCGGCGTCGCATCCCTTAGCAGGCTCGGCGAGCAACCGCAACGGGCTGCTTTTCAAAGGCGACGCCATCGGCGAAGTGCTTATTACAGGCGCAGGCGCAGGGGCGAAGCCCACCGCGAGCGCCGTGCTCGCCGATGTACTCTGCGCGGTGGCGGAGCGCCCAGGTCCGAGTTTGCTCTCTCAGGCGGCAGCCCTACCCGAGAATTACGCCGTACTCGAGCTAGGTCCGGTAGGCTAATATGAAGTGGGACTATCTAGCTATCCGCTTCGGCTTCAAGGGGCTTGGCGTCACCCAGGAGCTGAGTTCGCTCGACCACAACGGGGAGCGTCTGGGCGACACCTGGACGAGCGCGCGCGGGTACGACGCCGCGACGCTCCCCGAGCTTCTCACGCTCGCAGGCGAAGATGGCTGGGAACTCGTCACGCACGCCGTTCAGACCTCACAGTCGTCGGGTATGCCAGAGCATTACTTAACCTTCAAACGCCCCAAAGAAGACGCCCCGGTTTTAGGATAAGATGGCGATTCGCTACTACAGCACGAGAGACAAAGAGAAGCACAAGGTCTCCTTCGCGGACGCCTTACTCAAAGGGCTAGCAAAGGACGGCGGGCTTTACGTCCCCGACTGCATTCCCCAAGTTCCTAGTGAAGCGTGGAGGAGCGCAACCTCTTTAAGTGACCTCGGCGGCGCGGTGCTCAACGACTGGTTAGGGTCCGAAGTGGACGAAGTCAGCCTCGCTAGTTTAGTGGATGACGCGCTCAATTTTCCCGTGCCCGTTGTGTCACTAGGGGACGGGGTGTTCGTGCTCGAGCTGTTCCACGGCCCCACCCTCTCCTTTAAGGACGTAGGCGCGCGCACGATGGCGCGGCTCATGAGCCGCTTTCTCGCCCAAAGAGGTGAGCGCCGCACGATTTTAGTGGCGACGTCGGGTGATACGGGTAGCGCAGTCGCGGACGGGTTCGCGGGTCAAGACAATATCGATGTAGTACTCCTCTACCCCAAAGGCAAAGTGAGCGAGGTGCAAGAGCGGCAGCTTATCGCGAAGCGCAAAGGCGTGCGTGCTTTCGCGGTTGAGGGTGACTTCGACGACTGTCAGCGTTTGGTCAAAGAGGCGTTCGTCTCACCAGAATTGAGTCGCCTACCTCTTTCGTCTGCAAATTCTATCAACATCGGGCGGCTTTTACCTCAGTCCTTGTATTACTTTTGGGCGAGCGTACAAGTCGCGTCCCAGCTAGACGAAAGCGGAATAGCGCCTGTTTTCTGTATTCCGAGCGGTAATTTAGGCAACCTCACGGGCGGTGTTTTGGCGGCTCGAGCCGGTCTCGGCGTCACCAAATTCATCGCCGCGCATAACGCCAACGACTTCTTCCCGAACTACCTGCACAAACTCCGCGAGGCGTATGCGTTTAGCCCGACGGTTGCGACCGTCTCCAACGCGATGGACGTGGGTGCGCCCAGCAACTTCGAGCGGCTCTACGCGCTCCTTAGTGATGAGATGCAGGGGATGATTTGGGGCTCATCTGTGACGGACGAAGTGACTCAAACACGCATGAAAGAGGTCTATGAGCGCACAGGCTATGTGGCGTGTCCGCATACGGCTGTCGGTTTAGAAGCCGTCTACCGCTACCGTTCGGAGACGAGCGATACCTCTCCTACCATTGTTTTAGCGACGGCGCACCCTGCGAAGTTTCCTGATGTGGTCTCAGAAGCATTGGGCATTCCCACGCCGAAAGAGGAGAGGCTGGAAAAGTTGTGGGATGAGGAGACGAGGGTGGAGAGGTTGGAGCCGGACCTAGCAGCGCTGAGCCAAGTTCTACTTTCTTAGTGAAATCATGGAAAAACTGCTCAATACTGAAATCGAAGCGGAATGGTTGAGCTACCCAAAAGAGTTTCGCCGTGTCGTTGACCTCAACCTCTGTGATTTAGACCCTTGGTTTATCCTCGAAGGTGAACGGTTGAAAATAAGGTATTTGGGTATGCGAGAACGTTACCCTTATCGGCACTTAGTACCATTCGCCCGCCGAGAGGATAGCGATGATGTTGCTTGTTTTGAGAAAAATATGGCTAGCAAGGTTGTACTTATCCATGACTTCGCGTCACCAGGATACGAACAAGTGAAGATATATGGCGACTTCTGGGAGTGGTTTAGAGAAGCGATTGAGGAAATGATTTTCTTCACCGATTAGAAACGAAGTGTTATCGGGCAAAAGAAAATACATTGTATAGCAATGATGAATTGGACGAAGAAATGCCCGTCTACAAATTTCGTTCGTTTGAAGAGGCTCGAGAAGCGCTCTGGGTTGATGAGGTAGACGACGCCTACATTGACCGCGTTGAAGCGCTTTGGCAGCGGGCGCATGAACTTGTGGGGCGGCGGTATAAACCAGGCGTTTACAAATACGGGTCCATCGAAGAGGCGCAGGCAGACTTGGAGAACCTCATTGTAAAAGAGGATGAATAATAGCTATCACAAGCATTGCTGTAAATTGCGCAGCCATCATCTCAAAATGTACGAACTGAGCAGTTTTGTATATAGCGATAGCGTTTGCGACCAGATGAAGTTCCGCTAGCCTAAAGGCTGAGACCTGCTTAACGCCGCGCCGCGTACGGTCCCGCCTCATCCTCCCCGAGATGCACCACGCGCATCTCCGCCATCAGCTTTTTGAGGTGCGCCAGCACGCTTCCTTCTACGAGCTTGGTCATGCGCTCCGGCACTTGCGGGTAGATGCGAGTGCGCAGTTCATCCAAGCTGAGTTGTTCGCTTCCGAGCGTATCTAAAACTTGCTGCTCCCGCTCCAAGCGGTGCGCTTTGGACTGCTGCAACCTCTCTTGCGGATTCGTGATGACTTCGCCGTGTCCAGGTCCGATGAGGTCCGCGCCAAGGTCTTGCAACCGCTCCAATGTCGCTAAATAGTCCGACACATCGCCCTCGGGCAGTCCAACCCAGGTTGAGCCTCGATTTGCGACCACGTCCCCCGCCAAAATCGTGCGCGTGTCGGGCAGGTAGAAACTCAGATGACCGGGGCTGTGACCGGGCGTGTGCAAGGCGCGGACCTCTTTGCCGCCGACGGTCAAGACGCGCTCGTCCTGTAAGGAGATAATTTCGCCCGTCGGCTCGTACTTTTCTTCAAAACGGGGACGCTCTAAAGGGTGCACGTAAATCGGCACGTCGAAATGGTCTTGTACCCTCTTCGCCCCTGCGCAGTGGTCGGGGTGCGTGTGGGTGAGGAGGAGGGCTTTGAAGAGATTGACTTTCGCTTGGAGTGTTCGCTCGAGCCCCTCTAAAGCCTCACCCTCTTCGCTTCCCGCATCAACCAAGACACCGACGCCGCGACTTTCGATGAGGTAGCTGTTCGTGTGGTCGAAAGGGGGCAGCGTGTCGCTGGGGAGGGGGAGGCGGTGGACGCCGTCAGCGAGGGTTTCAGAGGTCATGAAAAGAGCAATGAGTACCGAGCAATGAGCAATGAGGTAAAGGCTTCTACTTTCAACTCATTGCTCATTGCTCATTGCTTCTCCGCTCAAAAACGCAACCGCTTCATCCAAGGCGGTATCCGGCGCGACCTCTATGTCTGGCACCACGCCGCGCCCTTCCCAGGTCGGTGCGCCGATGGGCGCTAGGACGCCCGTCGCGATCCAGGCTTGCGAGCCGTCGCGGAGGCAAAAAGGCAAGACCGCTTCGACGTTGCCCGCGCTTGTCTCGCCGATGACGGTGGCGCGTCCCTTAGCTTGGAGTGCGCCTGCTAGACCTTCGGCGGCGCTATTCACGTTTCCGTCAATGAGGACGACGAGGGGCAGCTCGGTAATGGTGTTGCCCACCGCAGGATAGGGGAGCGGGAGCGTCCAGCGGGTCAGCGTGCGCCACAAGAAGCCGCTCGTAAAAACGCCTGCCGCCTGCATCATCTCGACGAGTTTGCCACCAGGGTTGCCGCGCAGGTCGAGGATGAGGCTTTCTGCGCCGCGTAAACTCCGCACGGTAGAACGCAAGTCGCTCGCCGTACCGACCAGGTCGGGGACGCGGATGTAGCCGATGTTGTCCTCTAGGAGTGTGTAGCTGACCCGCCCGCGCTGCTCGGTGCCTTGCGGCTCCAAGACCTGTCCGAACACGCCTAAACAGGGCAAGTCGCCGTATTCAGCGCGAATCTGGTCTACGCGGTTAGGCGGCACGAAAACGGAATGGTTATCGCCGAGTTCTTCGTACATGTCCGCTAGGACGCCATAAAACTCGCGTTCGTTGTCGGCTGCAAGGGCTCTCGGCTCGTACTCAGTGCGAACCTCATCCCAGTCGTTACCGCCGAAGTCGCGGTCCCAGTAGCGCTCCTCGACGAGCTGCCAGGCGGTATCGAAGCGCGTTTCATACGCTGCTTGCGCGAGCGCGGAGGCGCTTAAAAAGACGCCCAACGCGAGCCCGCACTGAATCAGGTGCTTTACGGTGTTTAGGGTAATCACACCTCAATGTAACGCATAAGTAGGCAGTGACTAGTCGGCTATCTGCTTGACTTTAGGGTTTTCTGACGCGCTGCCCGGCGCTTTTTCCTGGGCGTGAGACTCGAGCGTTTTTGCGTCAAAGACGCAGCTTTGCGCGCCCACCGAGGTGACGTTGAGCGCACCCGCGATGTTGCCGAGCTTAGCGGCGTAGTAGATGTCGTAGCCCGCCATGATGCCGTGCGCAAACGCGGCCGTGTAGTAGTCGCCCGCGCCCGTCGATTCGACGACCTCGTCGATCTCTAACGCCTCGATGAGTTCGGTCAGCTCGGGCGTGATGACCATCGAGCCCATCTCGCCGAGTTTGACCAAGATGCGCTCGACCCCGCGCTCGGCGAGCCCCGCCACCGCTTCGGAGATCGAGCTTTCGTCGGTCAGCGTGTAGAGTTCTTGCTGATTCATGATGAGGTAGTCCACGCCCTGTACGGTGGGGATAAGACGCTCTTTAAGCGCATTGACCGCGCCCGAGCCCATATCGATGAAGGTGGTGAGCCGCGCCTTTTTAGCGGCTCCGAGCGCCCGCACCGCGTACTCGCGCTGCGGACCGCTGATGAGGCTGTAGGCGCTGACGACGAGCGCGTCGCACGCTGCGATTTGGTCCTCGCTAAAGGCCGCAACGTCTAAGTCGCGGCTCGCGCCGCCCGCGCTGATCATGGTGCGCTGCGTGTCGGGGGTGACGAGCAGGGTTACGCTGCTCGTTTGTAGCGCCGCGTCGAGCTGGACGAGGTGCGTGTCCACGCCTGCTTTTTTGACGTATTTGAGGGCTAAGTCCGAGAAGGGTCCTTCGCCTACCCTAGCTGCCAACGATACCTCGTTGCCGAGCCGCGCGAGCACCGCCGCGACGGTGCCACCCGCGCCGCCTGGCTCCATCTGGGCGCGCTCAGCCGAGACCTCGCCCCCGAGTTCGGGTAAGCCCTCAACGAAGTACATCTGGTCAACGCTCACGTCGCCGATGACGAAAAACTTAGCCATTCACCTCTCCCACGTCTCTTTACGTTTATCTTAACAGCTCTCAAAATGTTCGAGACCGGTCTGACCTCTCTTACGCGCTCTACGACACCCGCTGTACATGATTATGCGATTTCTAAAGCGCAGTTTAACGCATAGCACGCTTTAAGGTCCCTCCCCCCAGCTGTTCGTATAAGCGTTGCTTATACGCAGTATAGCCTAAATAGCTGCGTTTGCCCACTGCGCTAAGGTGCGCCCCCGTGAAGGGCGCGCCCTAGCGCAGCGAACTGTGAGATATCTAACATCTCTGCGCGAGTGCGCGGGTCTAGTCCTAGCGCCGCGACCGCATTCTCCACACGCACTTTCTCAAAGCCCGCCATAAGCAGGTTTTTTTTCAGCGTCTTGCGGCGGTGGCGAAAGGCGTGGTGGATGAGCGCGAACGTCTTGGGGTCGCTTTGGGTGTTCCTCACGTCTAAGCGCACCACGCTACTGGTGACCTCGGGCGGCGGAAAAAAGGCGCTGGGCTTGACGTCGCGGACGATTTCGGCTTCCGCGAAGTGCGCGACGATGAGGCTGAGCGCTCCGTACGCGCCCTCGCCCGGTCCCGCGCGGAGCCGCTGCGCCACCTCTTTTTGCACTAAAAAAACGAGCCGCTTAAAGCGCCCCGACTTCAAGGCGCGAACGAGAATAGGCGTCGCGACGTTGTAGGGCAAGTTGGCGACGAGCAGGCTCCCTCCAGGAAGTGTCTGCAAGTCGAAGGTGAGCCCGTCGCCGTGAATAAGGGTGACGTTGCCTGCGGGCGCGAGGGTCTCTTCTAGCGCAGGCAGCAGGCGCGCGTCGAGTTCGACGCTCACGACCTCTTTGGCTCTAAGCGCAAGTTCGCGGGTCAAGACGCCGAGTCCGGGACCGACCTCTAAAACGGTATCGGTCGGCTCGAGTCTCGCCGCCTCGACAATCGCGCCGAGCGCGTTGCCGTCCACCAAGAAGTTTTGACCGAAACTTTTATCTGCCCTAAGACCGTAGCGCGTGAGCAGCCCTTTCACGGCGCTCGGGGTGGAGAGGGTTGGCGGACTGCTCACGCTCGGCCGGCTATACGCTTTGCGCGCGCCACGAGGCGGCTGGGTCTAGGCGACGCAAAGCTACGCCGTTGGCTCATGCGCACCAAAGGGCACGCTTAGGCGTTCGCTTCGATGTGGGTCGCGATGGTTTCTTCGATGCTGCGGCTCGCCTGGGTGAGCGTCGTTTCTTGCACCACCGCAAATTCGCTGGCGAGCATCGTCTTGGCGTTTTCCATGACTTCGCGCTCGGTGGCGGCTAGACCCTTCTCCAAGTCACGCTCGGCTAAGACACCAATCAGACGCGCCAGCTCGTAAGCGTCGCCGTTCGACAGGATATCTTGCTCGGCGCGGTAGCGCGGGGGCCACTGTGTGGGCAAAGACAGGTCAGACGAGGCGATCTCGCCGTGCAGCCGCTCGACTTCGTCCTCGCCAACCGTGTGCCGCAAACCTACCTCTTGCCCTTTCTTTAAGGGGACTAAAACCTCCATCTCGCCCCGGATAAAGCTGATACGCAAATATTCGTGGGTTTCACCCAATACTTCGCGGGCAGTTTTCTCTTCGACGGTGCCGGCACCCTGCGAAGGGTAGACCACGCGGTCGCCAACTCTAAATGTCACAGGTGCGTCCTCCTATGTGTAAGACTACCATTAAGACGCGGCTCTAGCGTCAACGGGGGATGACAGCTAGAGAGTAACGAGTTGAAAGCAACCCAGTCATACCCGCTTGTGCAGGGCACAGGGCTGGTTACGCAGTACAGTCGCATACGCTCCCGCTAGCCCGAAGGGAACGAACGGTGAGCAATGAGTCTAAAGATTTTTACTCGTTGCTCGGTACTCATTGCTTAAAATAGCGCTACACTACCTCTATGACAAGACCTGCGACGCAAGCGGATGTTCTCAGCGTCGCCCGCGTTCACGTGGACGCCTGGCGAGAAACTTACGCCAGGCTCATTCCACAGGAAGTGCTGGATAACCTCTCGGAGGACGAACGAGCGGCGATGTGGCGCAGGGCGCTCGGCGAGGGGAGCGCACCCTCTCTACTCGTTTATGAACACGAGGGCGACGTCGTCGGTTTCACAGCGGTCGGACCGGAGCGGGAGAACCACGCGCACTACACGGGCGAACTCTACGCGATCTATCTCTTGAGAGAGTTTCACGGGCGTGGCTACGGTAGGGCGCTTTTCCGGGCAGCCATGCGCTCGTTAAAAGCGGCGGGTCATGACGCCATGCGGTTATGGGTTTTGGAGGATAACCCGACGAGGGGTTTCTACGAGCATCTAGGCGGCGAACTCCACGAGCGCAAAACAATCACGATGATGGGCGCAACCTTGACCGAAGTCGCGTATGGCTGGTCCAAAATTTCTGATTCGCCCCCAAACAAGTCGTGACGCTAAAGAGGTTATGGGCATCCATCTTCTCGAGCCCCTTAAAGCTCGACCCGAAAGCTCAGCCCCTGGTCCACCCCTTCGGTATAAACAAGCGAAAAATTGTCAATCGTCGCGGTCCACGCGAAGGTGTCCTCGTTCAAAAAGCGCACTACGTCGGGAAGTAATTCGGGCGTGAGGTCGCCGTGGGCGAGCGTGATGTGCGGAAGCCACCGTTCGGGGTGATAGAGCGGGTTAGGCCTCTTGGCGAGGCCGGAGAGGTCGCCATAAAGTTTGCAGTGATAGTGAACGAGCTTGGGGCTGCGCACCACAGGAATATAGACGATCGGTTTAGGACCGGGGAAGATACCGAGCCCGGCAGTGCGGATGTGGAAGGGACGCCCCTCCTCAGCGACGCGCTCTAGGAGCGAGCGGACACGCTCGTCGTCGAAGTCGTTCGCGCCGTGATACGAGAAGTGCGGAAAGGGCGCGCTGTAGATGCTGCGCAGCCCGAACTCGCGTTCTAGCGCCGCCCATATTCCCCTCACCTTCTCGTCGTGTTTGAGGTCGAGCAGCGAGACCACCGCCTCGATGCCCGCGTCACCTCGAGCCCCACGTGTATTGAGTTTCGGTCCGACTAATCCTCGGTCTAGGCTCATGGAGTATCACTGTACCAGGTTGGTGTATCACAATACCAGAGGATGAGGAACATTTCATTGCGATGTGAAGCCACTTCGTGTATTTATGGTCCACGTTTAGTGTGACAGAAGCGCTTTTCTGCCTTCTGAAAGAAAGAAGTGTTTTGGGCTTTCGGTCCCTCAAAGCATCTTCCTGTAAACAACCTCTCCCACGTTGTCGTCGGCGATGTTCTTGGTGATGCCGCTTGTGTGAAAACCCATGTGTACGTGCCAGCGTTGCGGGTCTGGCTCGTCGGTTTGGCTCGAGTCCATTAACCCCGCGCTCAGTCCTCTTCACGCTGCACCAGCGTTAGAATCGTGTAAAGCGCCACCGCCTCGCCGTGCTGATTGGTGAGCCGCACGTCCCACGCCACCACGCCCGCCGCATATTTATCGTCGTCGCGTTTGTCCTTTTTAATCTTCTGCTTCACAGTGAGTTGCGCTTGGATGGTGTCGCCGATACCGACAGGTTCAATAAAACGTAGGTGATCTAAACCGTAATTCGCCAAAACGGGACCTGGTCTCGGGTCGACGAATAAACCCGCCGCCATCGACACTAAGAAGTAGCCGTGCGCCACGCGCTTTTCGAACAAGGAGTCCTTCGCGGCAAGCTCGTCTACGTGGGCATAGAAGTAGTCGCCGCTCACGTTGGCGAAGTTGACGATGTCCGCTTCTGTCACAGTGCGGCGGTGCGTGAGGTAGGTTTCGCCGATGGAGAGATCTTCGAACCGCTTGCGGAAGGGGTGTACCTCGTCATGCACCGTCTGTGCGCCCGCTACATACTCCTTCGTCACACTCATGAGCGTCGTCGGGTCGGCTTGAACGGCGGTGCGCTGCATGAAGTGTTTGATGGAGCGGGCGCCGCCGAGTTCTTCGCCGCCGCCCGCGCGTCCGGGTCCGCCGTGGACGAGGTAAGGGAGCGGTGAGCCGTGTCCAGTGGACGAGGCGGCGTTCTCGCGGTTGAGGACCAAGATTCGTCCGTGATGCGACGCTACGCCCAGCACGAGCCGCCGCGCCTCTTCGCGGTCATGTGTGATGACGGAGGCGACGAGCGAGCCGCGCCCGCGTTTGGCGAGTGCGCCCGCTTCCTCCAGCGTTTCGTACGACATGAGCGTAGCGACGGGTCCGAAGGCTTCGACTTCGTGAGGCTCTCGAGCGTTCAATGGGTCCTCACAGTAGAGTAGCGTCGGCGGGTAAAAGCCGCCTTTCTCAGGGTCGCCGCCGTGCAGCTCGAGCCCTCCCTCGAACACTACCTCACAAGAGGTGCGCAGCCGCTCCACACTCCGCCCCACCTCTTCGCGCTGTTCCGCACTCACCAGCGGACCCATGCGCACCTCGTCGCGCTCAGGGTTGCCCATCGTCACACTGCTAAGACGCTGACCGAGCGCTTTCGTCACCGCCTCCACCTTATCCCTCGGTACGATGACGCGGCGAATCGCGGTGCACTTCTGTCCCGCCTTGACCGTTATCTCCCTCGAGACCTCTTTGATAAACAGTCCAAATTCCTCGTCGCCGGGCTGGACGCTTTCGCCCAAGATGCAGGCGTTTAAGGAATCCGCCTCGAGTGTAAACGGCACCGCTTTGTCAATCACGTTCGGATGTGCTTTCAGTTTCTTGCCCGTTTCGGCGGAGCCTGTAAAGGTCACGGCGTCTTGCTCGTTGAGATGCGGCAAGAAGTCCACGATGTCACCCGCGAGAAGTTGTACAGACCCCTCCGGCAAGAGGTTCGCCGCCAGCATCTCCTGAAACATCGCCACTGCAAGATAAGAGGTCTGCGGCGCGGGTTTAATGACCGCCGGGACGCCAGCGAGGAAGGTCGGCGCGAGCTTCTCCAACATTCCCCAACAGGGAAAGTTGAAAGCGTTGATGTGCACCGCCGCGCCCTCTTTCGGCGTCAAGAGGTGACGCGCCGTGAAGGTGCCGTCTTTGGATAGAGGTAGCGCTGGACCTTCGGTTAAAAGGGTTTCGTTGGGGAATTCGCGGCGGACGAGGCTCGAGTACGCGAAGAGCGTTCCGATGCCCCCCTCGATGTCGATCCAGCCGTCACGCCGCGTCGTCCCCGTTTTGAATGAGACTTCGTAAAAGCGCTCTTTGACGCTCATGAGGTGTTTGGCGAGTTCTTTGAGAATAAGGGCGCGTTCGTGGAAGGTCTGGCGGCGCAAGTTGGGACCGCCGACGTCTCTGGCGTAGTGGAGTGCGCCTGCAACGTCCAAACCGTCTGTCGTGAGGTGGGTAACGCTCTCGCCGTAGACCGCGTCTACTACCTCCACGCCGTCGCCCGCGCCCTCTTGCCACTCACCTGTGATGAAACTCGGGAGTTTACCTGTGAGCGCTGAATCTAAAGGATGTCCGCTGAGTTGAGCCATGCCTTATGGTACTCGTGTGAACTCTTGCAGATACCTCGCTATAGGTTGAAGGGGAACACTGCTCGAGTCGTTAAGTTGGTGCGCCTCTACGAAATAAGAGGTTGCAAGCTCACCTTGCAACCTCCCGTAGTGGTTCTAAGTCGAGTGCTGTTGTGTACTCCCTCTGCTGTCTCAACGTAGTGAACAAGGGGTTGAAACCCTTGCTTTGACACCAGTTTCTTGCCGCTCAACCGCTCGAGGCGCTCCAAACGGCTAAGTCAAACTAACCAGTACAGAGAAAGGAAGAGGTAAGTCGTTGGGATTGAGGGTTTCTCCTATCTGCATGTCTGCGCCAGAGAGCACGCCCCGCCACCCTCTGCCGCGCATGTCCTCGGGTATGACGACCTTGACGCCGCTCAAATCCTGCTCCGCCCTCATTGCTGGAAAACGCGGCACGACGACTAAAAGCGCGTTGTCCTCAGCTTCGCGCATGAACGCTAGGAAGAATTCGCAGCCTTCGCCCGTTACGTCCAAGTCTCGGTAATCCCCTCTGAAGAGAGACGCCTGCTCACCGCGCAGCTCGAGAAGTTGCGCCATGACGTAGAGTTTAGCCCTGGGCTTCTGCTCCCTAAGCCAACCGTGCAGCGTGTCCGCGTCCGGGTTCTCGAAGAGCGGAGCCATCTCATCTAACAGGGCGTTCCTCTCCTCATAATCCACCGGGCGGCGGTTGTCGGGGTCCACGAGCGAGAGGTCTAGGAGTTCGGTCCCCTGGTAGAAGTCGGGGACGCCGGGGGTAGTGAGCTTGAGGATGAGCTGCGACACGCCGTTCAAAAAGCCGTCTTTGGCGAGGTCCTGGGCGAGAGGTTCGATGATTTGCGCCACCTCTTCGTCGGTGGTCATTTCGCGCACGAAGGTCTTCAGTTCTTCCTCGTACCCGCCGTTTGGATTGAGCCACGACGAGTTGACCTTCGCTTCGCGCACGGCTTTCTCCATGTACGCTTCTAGGCGTTCCGCCAAAGAATTCGGCTCTTCGTCCACCCAGAGCGCAAGCAGCAGTTGATAGAACAAGTAGGCGTCGTTTTTCGTGACCGACTGTTGAAAGGGAATCGTCTCCGTTCGCCCTTGCCTGAGTTCTTGTGCCCTGTTGTTGAGCGCGCTCAAGACCTCTTCCCAGGCGTCCGTGTGCTCCGCCAACGCAATGAGGCGCATCCGCGTATCCTCGCCGCGCTTGTGGTCGTGGGTCGCCGTCGCCAAGAGGTTGTCGGGGTAGCGGTAGGCGCGAAATCTTGCCCTCGAGTGAAAGCCGTGCGCGTCCGTCCCGAAGTGCTCGGGCTCGCCGCCGACTTCGTTTAAGGCAACCAGCGGGATGTAGCGGTAGAAGGTCGTGTCTTCGATGCCTTTGGCGGTCACGGGCGCGGTGTACTGCTGAAAGCGTCCGATAAAGGCGTCTTGCGCGCCGCGCAAATCCTCTTTGACGTCCCCGATCAAGCTGCGCTCGATGAAGTCGTAGACGGACAGCTCGGCGGCTAGGTTGCGGCGTTTGGCGCTCTGCACGGCTTCGCGCACGATCTCTTTCGCTTCATCTTTGTCGAACGGTAAGTACGTCCGGTAGCGCGGGAAGGCGGCGATGACTTCGGCTAGCGCCTCTTGCAGCGAGTCTAAGGTGAAATCCCTGGTGTGATAATCCGCCTCCGAAAGCTCGTTGAGTTCGCCCGCCAAGCGCGAGAGTTCGCCCGCCAAGCTCGTTTCCATAACTAAACGCTTAGCGCCGTGGACCTCTTCTTCGAAGGGCGTGAAGTCGCCTAAAAAGCGGCGGTACGCCCGCATAACGGACAATTCTCCCTCCTGATAGAGCAAGACGCCCATCGCGTCGTTCATAAATTCGTAGCCCGAGGTGCCTTGGGCGGGCCACGCTTCGGGCAAGACCTCGCCGTGCGCCAGGATTTTCTCTACCCAGACGTTTCTCGAGCCCAGCGCCTTTAACCTCTCCAAATAACCATGCGGGTCGAAAAGCCCGTCGATATGGTCAATCCTGACGCCGTCCATGCCCTCTTTCACCAGGAGTTCGCCCAAAGTGCGGTGCGCGTCCCAGAAGACTTCGGGCGACTCCATGCGGAGACCCACAAGCTCGTTGATGTCGAAGAAGCGGCGGTAGTTGATCTCGCTCCCGGCGGTCTGCCAGTAGGAAAGCCGGAAGAACTGCCCTTCTAGGAGGTCATGCATCTCGCCCGTCTCCAACGTCGGCAAGTTCGCCCCGAAGTCGATCTGCTCCGCCAACGCTGAGAGGCGGACGCGCAAGCCTTCCGCCCGGTCGCGCTGGCTCGGCTCCAAGGAGGCGTAGTCGTCCGTCAAATCCTTGAGGTCGAAATAGCGCTCGGTGCGCTCGAACGAGGGCAGCATCCGCTCTAAAATCTGGGCGTACGAGCCGGGGTAGAGCGCGAAGCGGTTGTCGTAGTAGGTCGCGTAGAAGCGTCCGCCGTCATAGGCTAACCCAAGTTCGCCGCCGTCCAGCACATCCCCGTAAGGGCTCCCTAAGAAGGGTAGCAGGACCTTATTTTGTAGCTCCGGTTTGACAGGCGTCCAGTCGATGTCGAAAAAGTCCGCGTGCGCGGAGTTGGGACCGTACGCCAAGACGTCTTGCCAGTAGACGTTGCGCGGTCCGACGCCTGCGTGGTTCGGGACGTAGTCGAGGATGAAGGAGAGCCCGTGCGCCCGCGCCTCTTCGCGCAAGCGCTCAAAGCCTTCCGCCCCGCCGAACGCCTCACGAATCTGGTTGTGGTTGATGACGTCGTAGCCGTGCGTGCTGCCCTGCCGCGCTTCGGTGATAGGGGAGAGGTAGAGGTGCGAGACGCCGAGTTTTTGGAAGTAGGGCAAGAGGGCGCGGACATCCTCAAACGTGAAATCCGGCGTGAGTTGCAAGCGGTAAGAAGCGTTCACGCGCTTACCTTGAAGAGCACTGCACCGGGCGTCGTGAAGCGGACCTCTTGACCCGTGATTTCGGGTGGACCGGGCTCTACGGCGTAGTCCTCACTTTGCCAGAGGGGTTGCGCATTTTCGGGAAGAGGTAACTGAACGTTTTCGCGTAAAGCGACTGCTAATACGTGGTCGTCCCGCCTTATGACAAGCCCACCCTCGCTCACATGCTCACGCCTAACCTCACCTGTAAAGTCGGGGCGCACCGTCAGAAGTTCCTGGTACATCTTGTGAACGTTGGCGTGCTCAGGTTTCTCCAACTCGTTCCAATCCAGCTTGCTCCGCGTAAAGGTCTCCGGGTCCTGCGGGTCGGGCACGTCGCCCTGGAAGTCGGGGAAGTCCTTGAACTCCTCCTTGCGCCCCTCGCTCACGAGTTTGCCCAACTCCTCGTTGTGGTCGGTGAAGTACTGAAAGGGTGTCTTTGTCGCCCACTCTTGTCCCATGAACATGAGCGGAAGTTGCGGCGCGAAGAGCAAGAGGGCGCTCGCCGCCCGGAAGCCGCCCGGTGAGGTTTCGTCGCTCAGACGGTTGCCCCGCGGACGGTTGCCGACCTGGTCGTGGTTCTGGATCGTGAGGGTGAAGTGTTCGGGGCGCAAACCTTCGGTGGTCGTGCCCCTCTCTTCCCCTTCGTTCTCGGAATGTTGCCCAGTGTAGTACCAGCCTTGTTCCAAGGTCGCCGCCATCTCCTCGGTTGTACCTTCAAAATCTTTGAAGTACCCGTAGCGGTCTCCCGCCAAATTCACCCGGACGATGTGGTGAAAGTCGTCCGCCCAGATGCCGTCCAAGCCATAGCCGCCTTCGCTGCGTGGCTCGACGAGTTTACGGTAGTTGCGCGGGTCCTCCGCGATCAAAAAGCGCCGCCAGCCCGGTACATCTTCGCACGCTTCGGTCAGTTCGGCTAAGAAATGCTTAGGCGAGTCGTCGATAATCGCGAAAACCGCGTCCAAGCGGAAGCCGTCGAAGTGGTACTCGGTGAGCCAGTGCACCGCGTTCTCCAAGAAAAACTGCCGCACGTGCTCCGCGCCTTCATCGTCCATGTTGATAGCTTGACCCCAAGGCGTCTCGTGTTTGTCTGTAAACATCTGCGGGTTGATGCCCACGACGTACGCGCCGTCCGGTCCGAAGTGGTTGTAGACGACGTCTAAGTAAACGGCTAAGCCGAGTTTATGCGCCTCGTTGACGAACTCGCGCAGCTCGTCCGGTGTGCCGTAGGCGTGCGTGGGCGCGTACTGCGCGGCGGGGTCGTAGCCCCAATTGCGCTCGCCGGGAAAGTCGGAGACGGGCAGGAGTTCCACCGCTGTAATACCTAAGTCCTTGAGGTAGGGGAGTTTTTCTTTGGCGGCATTGTAGGTGCCTTCTTGCGTGAACGTGCCGACGTGAAGTTCGTAAAAGACCAAATTTTTGTGCGGGACGCCCTGCCAGCCGCCGTCGCTCCATTCAAATGTGCTCGGGTCAACGACTTCGGAGGGACCGTGAACGCCTTCGGGTTGAAAGCGTGAGGCGGGGTCGGGGAACTCGTTGTCCCCGTCAAAGCGGTAGCGGTAGCGCGTGCCCGCTTTGACACCCTCTACGAACGCTTCAAAGAGGTCGCCCTCTTGGGTCATCGCGTAGCTCTCGCCCCCCTCCAAAACCACCTCGACTTTTTCGGAAGGTGGCGACACGACGCGGAAGCGCACGCCCCCTTCTTCTACCGTCGCGCCGAGATAGGGGTATTTGACGCTGCTTTCGGTCTCCGTTTGCATATTTGTTTGCGTAGATGATTGGGTCATAAGACTCCTTACTCAATTTTTTATTGGTTCATAAACGTTGAGTTGACGCTGCAGAATGCTGCCCACAGGTTGCGCGTCAACCCCTTACAGAAATATACATACCAAATACGCTACCGAAAGATTGTCCGGTAGCGCGGAGTGGTTTGAAGTTTTTTAGTTGAAACTGGGTTGTAGAGCGCGAAGCTCTAAACTACTTGGGTGGTCGTGGTGTGCCCAGCTCGAGATCACTACCTCCAACCTCTTCCACGACGCGCTGCGCGTTTCTTCGTTGTAAACGCAGCCGCAATACAGTACGCTCGCTTGACTCTGGTAGAAGCTATGAAGCCGAGTGTAGAGGTGCGGACACCCCGCTTCGGCTCGCCAGTAGCCCGAGATGTGCCCCGCGCGAACCACGAGCAAACCCAAGCCTGCAGAGCCTGACAAAGTCGCTTTTTCCCCCTGCATACGTTCCCCCTTTTGTCCCGCTGAACGCTAGGTTCAGTATAAAAGATGTGAGGGTGTGAGAAGGGCGTCGGCCTTACAGAGCGAATTGAGCAAAATATTTGGGCGCGTCGGTTCCACTTTATGCCGATTCTTTCTGTAAGACCTGACTGTAGAGCATTCCCAGGCGTCTATGGCGAGTCTGGCGCGGGCCTAACCCCTGTTTTTCAAAGTGAGGTGCCGGGTCAGCGAGCGCACGCGCTTGCATATCGGTCTGCCAGTTGAAAAAGCCGTAGAGCAAGCGGAGCCAGAGCAGACTATGGAGGCGTTGAAGAGGTCCTTGCGGAACGCAAAAGTCGGCGGTATACCAGAGACCCTCGGGTTCCAAACTCTGTGCGAGTTTAGGGATGAGGTGCTCTAGCTGCGTTTCCGTAAAAACATCCAGAAAAAAGAGCGTGATAATGAGGTCATAGTGACGTGCGGGGTAACTGAACGTGAGGGCGTCGGCGTGGTGGAAAGTGACGCGGGGCTCGGCGCGTAGGCTCGAGACCCGCTTTTCCGCCAGCTTCAACATCTCTAAGCTCTTATCCACGCAGTCAACCTGAGCGCAAGAATTAATCTGCAAAAACCGCGCTAAAAAGCGCCCGTCCCCTTCGCCCAAGATGAGCACACGTTCCGCGCCCGTAAGTTCGTTCAGAAAGGCGGTGCGGGTGCGCGTGAGGTCAAAACCGAAGGTTAGGTGCTCGAGCAGCCGATAAGATCGCGCCAAGCGGTCGAAACTCTTCACGTCTTCGCTTAGATGAGCCAGAACGCTATAAGGAGCGGCGCGGGCGTAAGCAGGGCGGCGTCGCCTAGCACGCGCAGGGCGGCGGGACCGAGGTGGGTGCGTTCCAATTCAAATAAAGCCAAGGCGCTCCCGGCGACGGCACCGTAGAGGGGCGCGGCACCGGAAAAGGCAGAGGTGAAGAGCACCCCTACGCACGTGAGCGCGAGGGCAACGTGTAAGAGCCGCCCTTCCAAACGGGAATAGCGCAAGAGGGACAGGTGTTGCTGCGTGTCCGTCGCCGCTTCCCAGTGGCTGATGAACGCGCAGTTGAGGGCGCAGAGCAGCGTGAAAAGTACGAGGGGTGAAAGGATGCGCCAAGGAAACTCGAGGCTCGGCACCAGAAAGAGCGCCACGCCCGCGCCGAAGAGGAGCGCGACTTGAACCTCTTTGGGAACGATGAGCTTCGTTCCCGGAGAGAGGTGAAGCCGCGCGAGATACCCCAGCGTCGCGCTGAGGACCAAGAGTCCGCCTAAAAGTTCGATTGGGCGCAAGGTGAGGAGCGCGGCGAGCAGGCTGACCACGAGGACCGCGAGCCACACCCCTACAACCTCTTTGCGGTACACGATGTAGAAGCGGTGGCGACGGGTTTGCGCACCCTCGGGGTGGCGCTGCCAGCCGTCGAAAAGGCGGTCCGCGCTGTAGACGAGCCACACGGGAGCAGCTAAGAGGAAGACGTAGTACCACGCCAGAGATACGCCGAAAACTTGCGCGAAGAGCGCCTGCCAGAGCACCGCGATGAGCGGCGCGTCCAGGGAGAGTACGGTGGGCCACTCCCAAAGTTTCGTTTTCGTCTGCGCTACCTTACGGACTCGGACGCCGCTATCCACCCCCCGGTTATACCCGCTTTCGGGGCGGAGGAAACCGCCTTGCCTTGCAAATTCGCCTTGCTCTGTAAATGTGCCTTACGGAGCGCTGTGCGCTTCGTCAGCGCGGTCCTTCACCCCTACGACTTGGCGGAAGTACATCACGACGCTTTTGGTATACTCGCTTGGGGGAAAGTTATGCCACGTTACCGAGAAAACTCATGTTGACGCCTCTATTTTGGCCCTACTACTCGTCGTCGCCGCGTGGCGCGTTGCAGCGCGCTCTGGCGCTCCTCAGCCTGCTGATGAGCGTTTTATGGCTCGCTTTTTACGAGCGCATGGGCATCGCGTTTCCGCTCAACCGCAGCCTCTACGGGCTGCTTATTCTCTCGAGCCTAGCTGCGTTCCTCGCGCCGCCGCGTCACCGCGAGCGGGCGGTGGAGTTAGGAACGTTCGTCTACCTCACGGTCCTCTTGGTCGCCTGGCTCGACGCCTTTTACTACTCCTACGGCTCGAGCGTCGAGCAATTCGCGGTGTTCAAGGTCGTCTTGTGGCTGCCCGCTATCTACGCCGCCTTCTTCTCGGTTTACCCGTCCAAGACGGCGCTGAGCGTCTCGGTGGTGGCGCTGGGCGCGTTTGTCGCAGCGAGCGTGCCGCACGCGCTCGCGACCGCGGGTGACGTGCGGCTGTCCAGCGGATTTCTGCTGCCCGCCGCGCTCCTTATCGGGCACGGCGCGTGCCTCGCTGCGCTCCACGCACTGACGCGCGCTCACCTGCCCCTATCCGGCGTCAGCGAAGACGTCACGCAGCTTCAGAAGCTCGCCTATCACGACGCACTTACGGGCGTTCCGAACCGGCGGCAGATGAACCTCTTGCTGCAAGACGCGCTGATCGAGGGGCGCAAGGGTAGTTCGTTCGCTGTCATGATGATCGACTTCGACCACTTCAAAAAGATCAATGACATCTTCGGTCATAACGTCGGCGACATGGTGCTTTCAGCCGCCGTGCAGCGGCTCGCCGAGCACCTCCGCACGGGGGACGCGCTCGGGCGTTGGGGTGGCGAGGAGTTCATCGTTTTGGTGCGGCACGTGGACGAACCGGGCGCGCTGCGCCGCGCCGAGCGGCTGCGCGAAGCGGTCGAAGCGAGACCTTTAGTTGGGGATCACCGCGTCACGGTGAGTTGCGGCGTGACGGTGTACGCGCTAGGGGACACGCTAGAAAGGCTCGTCCAACGCGCCGACAGAGCGCTCTACGCGGCGAAGCGCGGCGGGCGCAACCGCGTCGAAGTCGTGCGCGGCGACGCACCTTGAGCCGCGCGTGCGTCGCCCCGAGGCTGCCTTAGAGAAGTTTCTCCGCGCGGCGCTAGGACCGTTCGAGGTCACGCGCTTTTGCGGCTGGGACCACGCCGAGTCGAACGTGTGGGAAGTCTCCGCGAAGGGGAGACGCTACTACCTCAAGCAACACAAGCAGCCGCGCAAGTTTCAGCAAGAGGTCTACGCTTATCAAAATTGGACCCCTCATCTGACGCTGGTGCCCGACCTTGTCGCCACTCGTAAAAATCCTAACGCACTACTTCTCTCTGCCGTCCCCGGCGTGCTCGCACAAGAGGTCAAGCCAACAGAAGCTCAGGAAAGAGAGGTTTACCGCCGCGCCGGTGCGTTTTTGCGGCGGCTTCACGACTTGCCCTTTGCAGATACGGACGCGCTTCCCCTCGCTGACGCGCTACTCAAGAGGTCCGAGGCTTGGATCAAGAGGGGCGAGGGGCTGATAGAGTCGCAAACCGTCGATTGGGTGCGGGGACAGCTCGAGGACGCCGTTACAGTCATCCGCGCGCGAGGTTGGACGCGCGTTCCCTGCCACCGTGACTACACCGCGCGCAACTGGCTTTTAGATGGTGAAGACGTCTACGTCATCGACTTCGAACACGCCAGACCCGACCTCTGGTTTCTGGACGTAGAGAGACTTTGGAGTGGCATATGGCAACGCCGTCCAGATTTAGCGGCTGCTTTTTGGAGAGGCTATGGACGCAGCTTAACCGTTGAAGAGAGGGACGTATTGACGAAGCTGTCAGCGCATACAGCACTGACGACAGTTATGTGGGCGAGAGAACATAGCGACGAGGCGTTCGAGCAGCAGGGGCGAGAGGTGTTAAAGAGGTTGAGGTCGGGTTAAACGAAGCACCTCTCTCGTTCCAACGGCAGATTCAAGCCTGAGCCTTCTAACGCTTGGTAAGAGAAGCGCATAACTAAGTACAGCGTTAAGTTAAAAATAAGGCATGTCATTCTGAGCGGAACGCAGTGGAGCGTAAGAATCTCTGCCCTTGCTGACTCCTCTGACAGAGAATGAAAAACGAGACCCTCACGCCTTCGGCTCAGGGTGACATCAGTAAGAAGGTATCAATACTTAGTTGACAGTGTACTAAGTCTCAAGAGGTCGAAAAGCCGCACGCGGTTCTCTTCGTCAAAAGGTGCGACAAAGGCGAGCACATCCGACACGCAGAACGAAGCTTCCGCATAAAACGAGACCTCTTAGAAGGCTAAGAGGTCTCGCGAAGGTTTTTCGTGGGACGACTAGCGCCGTGGGGGGGTGACCAAGAGGGCCTCGAGTCGCGCGGTGATCTTCTTGCTCGACATCTTCCTCACGAGCCGCGTGTGGCGACCGTTGCTGGGCGAAACCCACTGGGTGCTGCCGCTCTTGTTGATGGTGAGGTGCTTGTCGACGTCGCGTCTGGCGAAATAGGTCTCGCCGCCGGGTCCGGAGGAGCCGCGCACGGCGTAGAGCACGGCGCAGAGGTCCCAACTGACACGTCCGACGCCCGACTTGCCGAAGAAGAGGCGGTAAGACTCGCGGACGGGGTTGCTCTTAGGCGTCTTCTTGGCGAGCGTGTGCCCGTTCTTGATGCCGCCGCAGACGTTGCCCGCTGCGAACGTCATCCTCGTCGGCCAGCTCTTGAGCACGTAGCCCGCGATTTGGGGCGAGATGTTGCCCTTTCTGGTCCCTTTGAGGTAGAGGTCGCGGCTGCTGCGCGGATAGGTGCCGCCCATAATGACCAAGTCTTTGACCTTGCGCTTGACGAGCGCTTTGCCGCTCAGCTTGCTGTACTTGTCCGGCTTCGACTTGAGCAAGTCCGCTAAGTTGCTCATGAACCCAACCGAGACCACAGTGACGCTCCTGTCCGGCTGCGAGGCGAGCGCTTTGCGGTAGACCGAGACGGCTGAAGGCACCTTGGAGCCCGTGTTGTTCGGGAAGCGCTTGGCGACGCTCCGGACGAAGTGGGCGTCGTTCTTGCGCCACCAGGGGGTCGCTTTAGGGAGCTGCTTGCGGTTCGCGTTGCGACCTACGGGGATGTTGGGGCGGCCGTAGTAGGTATTGATGGCGTCGATGGCGGCGGCGGCGTAGGGGTCGTAGGTATTCGAGACCGTCGCCAAAATTCTAGCTTCGCCCCGGTCTGCCAGGGTGTGCAGCACGGCGAGTGCGCCCGCGTCGTCGACGTCTACGCCTATATCGGTGTCCAAGATGATGCGGGCTTTGCCACCCTTAGCTTGGGGAGGGTTGGACGGCTTAGGCTCGCTCTTGCTGCCGCCGCTATACTTGATAACGAGCGTGGGCGCACCCTTCTTGTCACCGCGGTACGACTCCGCCACGCGCCGGTCGTTCTTGTCGCTGCTCGAGATAACAAAGACCATCGCGTTGCCCGAACGCCAGCCCTCGCGGTCTGTGACCTCTTCGACCACTTTGTCCAGGTCGGGTGTGCGCTGCTTGCGTCCTCTTTCGCCCCGCTTCTTCCAACTCGCGATGCTCCAGCTCTTCGACGCTGAGGTCTTCTTCCGCTTGGAGATGTCCCTCTTTTTGCCCGACGAGAAGCCAGGCGCGTCGTTCGTATCATGCGCGTGGATGCGCACCTTGATCGCGCCCGAGTCGGTCTCGTCGGCTTTGAACTGAATGTACGCCTCTTTGATATCCGTGCCGTGTGGCACCTTGACGTTGTTGAAGCGCAGTCCGACGCGCTGCTGCCCGCGCTTGATGTCGTCGGTCAGCTCAATGTCGGTGCTGCTGGTCACGACCTTGCCCGAGGCGCGCTCTTCGGCGTCGTCGCGGTCGGAGCTGATGCGCGAGGTGGTGGTCTTGGTCGCTGCAGTCTCTAATTCGGGGGCGTCTTCTAGACCGCTCGTACAAGCCGTGAGCAAAAGCGCGAGCGTGACCGCAAAAAATACAGATGAGCGAAGGCGTGAGCGCCCCATAAGATACCGTAAGGTCATAAAAACAAGTCCTATTCTGTGGAAAGTCGTAATAAAAGCGGAATGTTTCGTCACCGGGCAATCAAGATAGGGCAATCTAAGGCGTGGATTGCAATGTGTGACGCCATCAACAAAGACCGCGACTTGCTATAGCGACACTCTCTAGGTGTCTCTTAGCGTGCTAAGAACAACCCGTAGGGCTCGGTAGCGCAACGGTATTTGGTAGCCTCCGTTCATGAAATTCATTAACTAGAGTCAACTATGAAACATTTCACACCCCAAGTTCATGTGGAGAAAATTAAGGTTTCTTAACGAATTACAAATGGTAAACTCATAGATATAGGATAGGTGATACGCTAAAGTGCGATGCATCAATTGTCTACCGGATGGATTTAAGCCTTTTCACATCCCTTTGCACAATCTCTAGGTATACCGAGCTGAGAGGTTCTTTATGACCAGAATTTTTTGCGCAATCATTCTTGTATTCTTAGCGGGGTGCTCGTTTGCCCCCGTTCGTATCTCCGTGCCCGACGTCGAATTGCCCGCCGGAAGCAGCAACGGCCGCGTTTGCTACGCGCTGAGCACGGAGAGCGCACCGGCGAACTTTCGCAGGGCGACCTACCGGGCGGACGCGACCTACGAATCGAGCAGTTTGATCGGTGAGCCCGAGGCTGTGACCCTCCGGGTCTACGGACGCGAAGCCGCCCCCGCCGGGCGAGAAGGGGACCAAGCGTTCTGTGCCGACGCTTCAGACGCCGATATCGTGCTGTCAGATGTTACCCGACTCGAGCCCGGTGAGACAAAACCCATCGAGGTCGGCGGCGGCGAATACAGCGGCGCACTGGCTGACCTCATCGCCAGACCAAACTATTACCTGGGCGCGTCTTTGGCGGGGAGTTCGTTTCTCGAGGCGAATCAGCGCATCATCCTCGAGAACGGCAGCATCAGCGTCTCTTTCTGAGTCTTGTTCCGCGACCATGTGCCTTGTGAGAGGTTTCATATTCTTCTCTCAGAAGTAGGCACGAAAAGCCCCAATTTGCTACACTCTTGACGTGAGTTTAAGCGACATCGAACTGCGCGTGCTCGGCTCGCTGGTCGAGAAGGAGCGCACCACCCCCGAAGCGTACCCCCTGTCGACCAACGCGCTCGTGCTGGCGTGCAACCAGAAGACTAATCGCGACCCGGTGACTGCCTACGACTCGCTCGAGGTCGAGGCTACCTTGCGGCTCTTGAGCGACAAAGGTCTGACGCAATCTTCAAGAGGCGTGAGCGAACGTGCCGTCAAGCATCACCATAGACTGGTCGAAGCGCTCGACGTGCGAGGTCGCGACCTCGCCGTGCTCGCCGTGCTGATGCTGCGCGGTCCTCAGACGCCCGGCGAGCTGCGCACGCGCACGGAGCGCTACACGCACTTTCCAGACGTGGCCGCCGCCCAGGAGAGCTTGGCGCGGCTGCAAGAGCACCGCCCGCCCCTGGTCAAAAACTATGGACGCGGGCCCGGGCAGAGCCAGGACCGCTGGAACCACACGCTAGGCGTCGACCCGGAAAAGCTCAAGCCGAGGGTGCGCGGGACCGAGGGGGAGCCTCCGAGAGTCGTCTCGGGCTCGAGTTCAGGCATTGCCGCACCTCCGAGCTACGCTTCGCCGCAAAGTGAGGTCGCCTCGCTGCGTCAAGAGGTCGCGGCGCTTAGAGCGCAAGTCGCCCGGCTGATGGAGCACGTGGGGTTGTCCGAGGAACGTTGAGTGAGTTTGTAAGAATCGGCGTCGGTTTGCTCGAGCAATCTAAATACGGCGTTGGTTAAGTTCTGCGAGAGTCTCGAGATTCCGCCCCAGTCAGATTTTTTCAAGCGATACACAAAAGAGGTCCGTCGTTCAGAGCCGAGAAATTGTGTAACCTTTAGGCAATTTCTTCTGTCTCACGGCGTTGCCTCTACGCACCTCGCTATGCTACACTTTCAAGGTTACAGCGCTGGGCGCTATCTTTAGGTTAAAAAATGGGCACACCTTGAATACCCGACATAGGGGCTAAGAAAGAGGAAGAGCATGGCAAGAAATCCATCCGCAATGAAGTACCACCGCCAGTCGCAAGAGGCGCGCGCGAAAAACCGCGCGATGAAGAGCACAATTCGCACCTTTAGCAAAAAAGCGGTCGCCGCCGCCGAAGCGGGCGACAGCGCCAACGCCGAGAAGTACCGTAAAGTCGCGGTGAGCCTCATCGACAAAGCCGCGAAAGGCTCGACGCTCCACAAGAACACCGCCGCGCGCAAGAAGTCGCGTTTGGCGAAACGCTTGCAAGAGATACGAGCTTAAAAGCGTTATTAGGAAAAGACCGGACGAGCAGCTTAGCTGCTCGTCCGGTCTTGTTCTTTGGTGCACGTTTCTTCAGCGCGTGAGCGGCGTCAACTAGCAGTTGCCTTCCTTGCACGGGTCGTGTCCCCAGTTCATCAGCGAGTAGCGCCAGTCGCTCTCCTCGGCGTCGCCTGAAGGCCCTTGCGCTCTGTGGCGCTTGATGTAGCTCACGACTTTGTTCATGTGGTCCAGGTCGTCACCTGTGAGGTCGGCTTTGTTCTTTTGCAAGATGTCCACGATGTGCCGACCCGACTTGTGCCCTTTGGCCTCGCCGTCGCCCGCGTCCTGACCGACACTCTGAGACTTCTCAGTCTCCAACCACTCGTTTAGCTGCTTGGATGTCATATTAACGAGATCGTCAAATTCGTTTTTGATCTGCTCTTGGTCTTTGGCCATCTCTTGCCCCTCTCAACGCGTCTCGAGCTGCACGTCCACCTCACTTTTTACCCTCATTCGCCAGCCTTTAGCTGTAGCGCTCCTCCTTAAACGGGTCGCCGCGCATGTGGTAGCCGTTGCGCTCCCAGAACCCCGGTCTGTCGCCGTCCATGAACTCGATGCCCGAGAGCCACTTGGCGCTCTTCCAGGCGTAGAGGTGAGGAATAATCGTGCGGACCGGTCCGCCGTGTTCTGTGGGGATGGGCTCGCCCTCTAACTTATGTGCCACCATGCACCCGTCTGCCAAAAAGTCGTCCATCTCGAGGTTCGTGGTGTAGCCGCCGTAGCAGTGAAACATCACGTGGGTAGCGTCGCTTTGAGGCTTGAGCACCTTCATCAAATCAGTCATGAGGACGCCCGTCCAGCCGACGTCCAGCTTCGACCAGTGCGTCACGCAGTGAAAGTCTCTGGTCAGCGTCGTCTGCGGCAGCGCCATGAGGTCTTGCCAGTTGAACGTCTGCGCTTCGGCGAGCCCGAACACGCGCAGCTCGAACTCCTCTTCGCTCACGCGCGGCGTCGGTCCGTACGTCAAGACGGGAAAACGCTCGGTGACGCTCTGTCCGGCGGGGACTTTGGGGTTATCCGGCTCTTTTCGGAAGATTTTACCTAACATGTTCACAAGGTAGCACGGGTTCGCGCCGCCGTTCTTGTATCAGATTGCGGTGTTTCAACTGGTGTTTTGCCGAATTGCTATACTCCCATGTGCCCCTAAGAATCATCCTCGTCCGCCCTAAAGAACCCGCGAACGTCGGCGCAGCCGCCCGCGCGATGAAGAACTTCGGGCTCGAGGCGCTCTACCTCGTCTCGCCGCAAAGACCGCTTAGCAAACGTGCCTTCGCGCTCGCCTCTCACGCGGGTGACGTTTTAGAGAACGCTGTTCAGTGTAATTCTCTGGCTGAAGGCTGTTGCGGGCTGCAAGCTCGTCCTCGGCACGACGGCGCGACCGAGGACGAACAACCAGCGCGTCTATAGCGCTAGGGAAGCCGCGCAGACGCTCCCCGCCGAAGAGGTCGCGGTGGCGTTCGGACCTGAAGACTTCGGGCTCAGCAACGAGGACCTGGACCACTGCCAGGGTTACATCCAGATTCCCACCTCCGACTACGCCTCGTTGAATCTCGCCCAGGCGGTGCAGCTCGTGGCGTACGAGTGGTTCGTGGCGCGTCAAGAGGTCGCAGAAAGAAAAAAGGTGAAAGACCTCTCAGACCTCGCGCCTAGGGAGGTGCTCGAGCCCATGTACGCCCAACTTATTCAGGACGCTCCACCTGATTGGCTACACCGACGCCCAGCGCGAGGCGAGTGCCCGCGAACTCTTCCGCGGCATCTTTGACCGCGCCGAGCTGAGCGAGCGTGAGGTCTTGGCGCTGAGGGGGCTGTGGCGGCAGGTGACGTGGGCGGCGAAGCATAAACCGAAAGAGGAGTAGCCACACTAATCCAACCCCGTCGGCGTGAGCGCGACCTCGAGCCGTCCAATCGCGAAGTCCACGACGAGCGCTAAGAGCGCCACCGGAACCGCGCCCTCTAAAACGTACGCCAAGTTGCGGTTCGTCAGCCCAGCGATGATCGGTACGCCCAGGCCGCCCGCCCCGATGATGGGCGCGACCGTCGCTGTGCCGATCGTGTAGATCGCGCTCACGCGCACGCCTGCGAGCATGACGCGGAGCGCGAGCGGCAGCTCGAGGCGAAAGAGCCGCTCCCACGGTCCCATCCCCATCCCCTTGGCGGCTTCTTGCAGCGTGGTCGGGACCGCCTCTAAGCCCGCGATGGTGTTCCTCGTTACGGGCAAGAGCCCGTACGCGACGAGCGCGATGAGCGTCGGGCGCAGACCGAAGCCGAAAAAGGGCAGCGCGAGCGCGAGCACGGCGATGGGCGGGAAGGTTTGACCGACCGAGAGGAGGCTCGAGGCTAGAGGCAGAAAAGCCCGCCCCGACGGGCGCGTGAGCCACACTCCGAGCGGAATGCCGATGGCGAGGATCAGCGCCAGCGCCGAGCCCACGATGATGAGGTGCTGCACGGCAAGCTCCAGAAGCGTGTTACGTTCAAAAAGTACGGTGGGCTGCGCGGGAAAAAGCCAGCCAAGCAGCGCACCCCACCACGCTTGCTGCGCAAAGAGCCAGAAAAGCGCGGCGAAGGCGACGCCCGCGAAGGCGACCTGCAGCCACGCTTTCGCCTTCTCCGATGTGCCGGGGAGCTGTCCGGTCAGCGCACTCACGCGGCAGCCTCCTGTTCGCGTTCGCTAGTCAGCTCTAAAATCACTTGCATATCGATAACACCGACAAGTTGCCCGCGCTCGTCGGTGACGGGCATCTCGGTGACGCCCTGGCTGAGCATCCTCGAGAGGGCGTCCTTGGCGTCGTCGCCGCTCAAGACGCCGTAGACCTCGGCGTCCGCTTCGGTGTAGGCGTCCGCGACGACCTTGGTGTCAGCGAAGGCGCGGCGGTCGAGCCAGCCCACGAGCCTTCCCTCTTTCGTCACGTAAACCGTGCTGCGCTGGGCGAGCGCGGCTTCGGCTTCTTTCGGCGCGGCGTCTAGTTCTAGCGACGCGACCTCTCGAGACAACTCGCTGACTTTCACGCGGCTGAGGCGCTTCAAAGCGCGGTCGCTCCCCACGAACTGCCGCACGAAGCGGCTCTTAGGGTGGGACAGGAGCGTCTCCGGGGCGTCGTACTGCTCCAACTCGCCCGCGTTCATCACGCAGACCTTGTCACCCATCTTGATGGCCTCATCGATATCGTGTGTGACCATCACGATGGTTTTTTTGAGCTGACCCTGGAGCTTCAAAAACTCCTCCTGGAGCCGCTCGCGGGTCAAGGGGTCCACCGCGCCGAAGGGCTCGTCCATGAGCAGCACGGGCGGGTCCACCGCCAGCGCCCGCGCCACGCCCACGCGCTGCGCTTGACCCCCGGAGAGTTCCTTGGGATACGAGTCGCGGTAGCGCTTAGGGTCCAAGCCGGTGAGGTGCAGGAGTTCGTCCGCGCGCTCCGCGCTCCGCTTCTTATCCCAACCGAGCAAGTCGGGGACGACCTGGACGTTCTGCTTGACCGTCATGTGGGGAAATAAGCCGATGCTCTGGATCACGTAGCCGATGCCGCGCCGCAGGGCTTGCGGGTCGGCGTCCTCCGTGTCTTGAGCGTCCACGTAAATCTTGCCCGAGGTCGGCTCGATCAGGCGGTTGATCATCTTGAGTGTGGTGGTTTTGCCGCAGCCCGACGGGCCGATGAGGACGACGAGGTCGCCCTCGTCGATCTCGAAGGACAGCGATTTGACCGCCGTTTCGTCGCCGTAGCGCTTGGTTACGTTCTCGAGTCGAATCACCGCGTTCCCCTCTCACGAAGCCTTTCGTAACGTCTCTCAGTAGGTATGTTGCTCGGTTTGCCAAAACAGACGACGTTCACGTGCGAATTCCAGGCGAGGTCAAGAGTGCCCCCACGCCGCGCAAAAGCGCGTCGACGAGGAGCGCGAGCAGAATGATTGGGATCGCCCCGAGTAGGATGAGGTCGGGGACTTGCTGGCTGATGCCGCTCTCGATAAAGGTGCCCAAACCGCCCGCCCCGATCAAAAATGCGACCGTCGCGATGCCGATCGTCAGCACCGCCGACGCCCGCAGCCCCTCCACGATGAGCGGAAGCGCCAAAGGCAGCTCGACGCGGCGTAGAATCTGCCGCTGGTTCATCCCCATACCGCGCCCCGCTTCAATCGCGGCTCTAGGCACCTCTTTGACGCCCGTGTAACAGTTGCGCACGATCGGCAAGAGCGCGTAGAGCGTCAGGGCAATGAGCGCCGGAGCCGTACCGATGCCGCGCACGCCGAGCGCCGAGAGGGACGCGGTGAGGCTAGGAAGGCCGAGCCCGCTAAAGTCGAAGCTGAACACTGCTACGATGAGGTCGTTGAGAAAAACCGCCAAAATCACTGTGAGCAGCGCGAGCGGGACGAGGGCGACGAGAACCGTGATGCCCAAGTAGACGCTCTCCAAAGCGTCCGAAAGCATCTGCCGCATCCTCCGAAAGCCCCAAATGAGCGCCGCCGTGACGATGAGCCCAACCAGGATAAAGAGCAGCGCTGCCCCTACGCTCACCCCGTTACCGAGTTGCGCCAGCGGTCCCAGCATCAGGCCGAAAAGCGCCAACGACGGCAGCGTCTGCAGCAAGCTGGCGCTCGGCAGCACGAACGCCGCCACCTGGTCGCTCCGCGCCGCTTGGATGGCGGCGGGCACGCCGATGGCAGCCGCGAGCAGCACACTCGTCCCTGAGAGCGCTAAATGGCGCACCACTTCTGAGACGAAGTCTTCGCCGCGCACCGCGAACTCGCGGGCGAGCCCCAAGTCGCTGAGCGCCCCGAACGCGAGGAGGAGCGCCGCGCCGAGGAGCCCCGGCGCGACGACCGCCGCGGACCTCCACTTAGGGCCGCGCAGTTCGCCGAGCGTGCCGAAGATGCCGATGTAGTACGCCAGCAGCGTCAGCCAGACGCCGCCACGCGGCGAAACTCTAGCCCGCTCAGCGTTCGCCACCTCACCGAGCAGCGTTTCGGTGCCTTGGCTAATCAGCGCGATGCCTAAAAGAAGTCCCGCCGACGCAAGCCCCCCGAGTACCCAGGGACGCCCCTTAAATTTGACGGCGCTCACCACCGCAAGCGCGAGCCAAGCGCCGAGCAAGAGGGAGACCCACACCAGTGGCAGCGCGAAGGCGCTGTACGCCTCGCCCTCGACGATGCGGTTCTCCTTGAGGAGCAGCCAGTTCGTGCCGAGCACGCCCAGAATGCCGACCGCGCTCGCTAAGAGCGTTACAGGGTTGACGGATTCGCGCATAGCCACCTCGTTATCGGCTCGAGTTCTCCGCGAGCGAAACGCGAAAGGGCTGGAGTGTTCCAGCCCTTCGTTCTCGCCATAGACTTGTCATCATGTACTCTCAAAGTCTTGCTACAACTACTGCAAGAAGCCCTCGGTGGTGAGGTATTCCTCGGCTACCTGCGCCGGGTCGAGACCGTCTACGGCGACTTGCCCGTTGAGGTTTTGCAGCGTCTCCTCGTCGAGCGATTCGAACACGGGGTTGAGAATCTCGGCGAGTTCGGGGTACTGGCTCGCGATTTCGCCGCGAACGGTAGGCGCAGGCTGGTAGATGGCTACGGCGTTTTGCGGGTCCGAGAGCGTGGTGAGACCGAGCGCCGAAATGGTGCCGTCGGTGCCGTACGCCATCGCCGCGTTGACGCCGTCGGTGCCCTGCGCCGCGGCTGTTTCGGTCTGGGTGGTGTTGCCGCCCGCTAAGATGACGAGCTGATCTGAAGAGACTTCGAATCCGTAGGTGCTCTCGAACGCTTTAAGCGCGTCGGGGCGGTCCACGAACTCCTGGCTCGCCGCGAGCTTGAACTCGCCGCCCTCGCTGATGTAAGTCGCGAGGTCGCCCATCGTCTCCAGGTTGTTCTCCTGCGCTAGGCTCTCCGGGACGGCGATCGCCCACGTGTTGTTTGCGGGCGCTTGCTCTAACCACGTCACGTTGTTGCGCTCCGCGTCGAGGTCTTTCACGGTCTGGTACAGCGCTTGGGCGTCCGTGGAGACGCCTTCGGGCAACGCCGCGTCGGGGAAGAAGGTCAAAGCGGAGCCGGTGTATTCGGGGTAGAGGTCGATCTCGCCCGCCAAGAGCGCCTCGCGCACGACCGAGGTCGTCCCGAAGCCTGAGCGGTCGTTCACAGCAAAGTCGTTTTGCTCCAACATCAGCCGGATAATCTGCGCCAATACCGTTCCCTCGGTGTCAACCTTCGAGCCGATCGTGAGCGTTCCCTTTTGCGCGGAGCCGAAGCTCACGAGGAGAACGGAGAGTAGGACTAAAGTCAATCTGCGCATGTTGCCTCCTAACGTCTGTAGCAGTTCACATCTACTAAGCAGCGCCGCAACACGGTCCTCGTTTGGTCCGTCCTAGTTTCATCGAGGATTATTCGACATAAGCGCCCTTCCCCGCCTCTATAAAACAGTCTTACAGCCCCGATAGTATGCGCTACAAATGTGAAGAACTACACGTCAAAGTAGAGCACATAAACCTCTAGGGCTCTGTTAAGCGCCCTACCAAAGATGTTTCTCAAATAGCGTAAGGCGTGTAGAACGTCGCGTGCGCAGAAGTTTGCGACGGCGAGCGCTGGAAGACGTCACTCCGTGACCTCGGCAGACGTCGGTAGCAGGTGTGGTTTGAGCTAGTCTCACCTTTAATCGATTAGCACGTACTTACGGAGATAAGGCTTACATGAATCAAGCTCAACGCTTATATGAACTGCTATAAACGCAGCTTTGGAGAGCCACGATGAAAACCAGGTAGAGGTTTATAAAATAATCCGTGAAATTGTAAGGGGTACAGCTCGCTAGGTTAGCAGTTGCGTGTCCCGACCATCCATAAGGTCGAGCGTTTTCGGACCGCCGGCGTAGACACGAACTCGCAGCTCCAACACCGGGTGCTACGATTTGATCATCCAGAGCGCCGCCCGGAACGCTTCTAAGGAGAAAATCCGTCCGATGAGGCTAGACTGAGCTTCGTGCGGTGCGCCGCTACAGACAGCGTTCCAGTGCGCCTCGGCTCGCCGCAGTTCGGTGAGCGCCTCGGCGACGCCGCGCTGCTGGCGCTTCGCCTCGCGCGCCTTGAGCTGCGCTCTTACGTGCCGGTCGGCGGCTCGGTCTAAAGAAGATGAAAAGAACATAGTTGCCTCCGTAATCCCTCCTATGGAATTATTCACATGGTAGACCCTACTACGCTTCTAATCAAGCTCTAATGCACTGCATGAACAAAGTATGAAGAGATCATGTAGGCGACCTGTGTGATTTTTTACCGCGTCAGAGCGATGTAAGAGTGCGCGGGTGGACGAGGAAAAGCTCGAGCCCCACTCCCACAAGAAGTAAGCGTTGCACACTGCGTTTAGCAGTCTTGTAAATTTTCCTACTATGCAGCCTGGCGCTCGCTGGAATGACGCTGCGTCACCCGCGTCGACCTCATCGTGAACGGTTCACGTGCACCGTTGCAGCGCCAGGAACGCTCGCTGCGCCCGAGATGAAAAAGAAGGAAGCTCGGGCACAGCGGGCTTCCTTCTCTATTCGGTCAGCGATTAGCTAGGTGAAAGCGCACGTAACGCTAAGCTTCGGCAGTCAACATTCAAGCTGTCTCTGCGGCTGTTGCTCCAGCTTGTTTCTCCTCCGTCGCCTCAACGTTTTTCCCGAACGTGAAGAGCACCCCTGCCAGCACGAGAGCGCCCGCGAGCATCATCACCCACCAGGGCGCGCCCAAACCAACTGGCAACAAGCCGATGAGCAGCCCGACAACGCCGACCGTGAGCGCGTAGGGTAGCTGCGTGCGCACGTGGTCGATGTGGTCACACCCCGACGCCATCGACGAGATAATCGTGGTGTCTGAAATCGGCGAGCAGTGGTCGCCCCAAACCGCGCCTGAAAGCACCGACGCGATCGAGGCGTAAAGAATCGCGTAATGCTCGGGCGACGCCATCCCGTTCGCCTGCAAAATGGCCCAGGTCAGCGGCACCGTGAGCGGCACCAAGATGCCCATCGTCCCCCAGCTCGTGCCCGTCGCGAACGCCGTCGCCGCCGACACAACGAAGATGAGCGCGGGCAAAACGGCGGGCGCTAGGCTCTCGCCTAAAATGGAGACCAGATAGTCGCCTGTATGCAGCACGTCCGTCACGCCGGAGAGCGCCCACGCCAAGATCAAGATGATGATGACGAAGAGCATGTTTTTAAGCCCGCTGTACCACGCGCTTACCGTCTCATCTAACGACAAAATTCGCTGACCCACGCTGAGTAGCGCCGCCGCGAGCACGCCCAAGAGCGACGCCCACACGAGCGAGGTGAAGGAGTCCGCGCTGCCGATGATGTCTTGCACATTGTCGCCTTCGCCCGTCGCGAAAAGCCCGACGATCGCCACGGCGACAAGCACCACGATAGGGATGATCGCGTTGAGCGCGCGCTCGGGGACGTCCTCTTTGGGCTCCATCTCGTCGCCGATGTCGTCGACCCTCGAGTCCTCCCGCATCACCGACCCAGTGCGCCGAGCGCGCCGCTCCGCCTGGAGCATCGCTCCGTAGTCCCGCCCGGAGAGCGCCACCATGAAGACGAACAGCACCGCGAGGATGGGATAGAAGCTGTAAGGAATCGAGTTGAGGAAGATGGTGTAAGCTGCCATATCGAAGCCCTCGATGTTGCTGACCGCGTCGCCGATGAGCCCCACCTCGAAGCCTATCCAGGTCGTGATCAGCCCAATGGTTGCCACCGGAGCCGCCGTCGAGTCCACGATGTAGGCGAGCTTCTCCCGCGAAATCTTGAGCCTGTCGGTCACGGGGCGCATGGTGTTGCCGACGACGAGCGTGTTCGCGTAGTCGTCGAAGAAGATGGCGACGCCTAAAAAACTCGTCGCTACTTGACCACGCCTAGGCGTCGAGGCGAAGCCCGTGATGCGGTTCACGACCCCTTTCATGCCGCCATTACGCGAGATAATGCCGACCATCCCGCCGATCATGAGCGTAAAGACGATGATCGCCGCGTGCCCCGTGCTGCCGTCGGGTGGGACGAGAGCTTGTAGTACATAACGGTTGAGCGTCTCTAAAAGCCCCGTCCACACACCGGAGAGCGAAAAGCCGTGACTGGTCACTGCGCCGACTAAAATGCCTAGAAAGAGCGCCGGAATCACCTGGCGCGTGACGAGCGCCACCGCGATAGCGATGAGCGGCGGCAGAATCGCGAGCCAGCCGAAGATGGCCCTCGAGGACCCCTCCGAGAGCGTCTCCCCGCCCTGGACGAGCCGCATGTCGAAGCTGCCTACCGGCACCTGGATGTCTTCTACCGTCGCCTCAAAGCCCAAGCCGGCTTCGCTGAAAGCGTTGGGGGCGATGGGATAACGTTGTCCGCCGACCTCAAGCTCGAGGGGCTCGCCCACCGGTCCTGACGCCTCGATGGTCTGACTGAACGGGATGCCCGCGAGCGCGACTTCGGGCGCTTCGAAGGAAAAAGAAGGTGTGTTTTGGGAGGTCTGCGCGTGAGCCGCGCTGAATAAAAGTAGGACGCTAGCCAACACTGTGATTAAGGCCTGACGTGTACCAATACGGAATTGGTGGGCTCGAGTTCTCATGACCACGCTCCTTTCGCTCCAAACGCAAGTGTACATCTTTTCCTTAGGATGTAAGAACACTCACACCTTGAAGATTTTACGACGCTGAGCAGAGGTTGTGCGAAGAGGTCGGGAAACGCGGCTTCCTTCATAACAGGGGTAAGTCTAGCTAAATACAGCGTTAAGTAAGAAATGCGATATTGTTGTCACCCTGTTCACGAAGTAGCCAGCGGGAACGCAGTGACGCGAAGCTTCGGCGAAGGCGTAAGGGTCTCGTTTGGCAATAGCCAAAACCCTGTAACTTTCAATCTCAGCAAGAGGAGTCAGCAAGGTCAGAGATTCTTTCATCAGGCGAAGCCTATCCTGTAAAGGGCTCCGCTGTCGCTCCGTTCGGAATGACACCACTCATTTTTTACTTAACGGCGTACTAAATTTCGCTTGTTTTAGCAGCCAATGGTAAAGTTCAGGCGTACCGTAGGCATGGTCCCAGGAGATGTGTCCAACGTTCGGATAAACGGTTAGTTTCGCGTGTCCGCCGCAAGCGTTTACGGCGTCAACCATCTGGGTAGATTCGATTAGGGGCACGCGGTCGTCCTTTGCGCCGTGAAACGCCCAAATGGGCATCTCCCTAAGCGCGCACGCCCTTTCCGGATCGCTCCTGCCGCAGACGGGCGCGAGCGCGGCAAAGAGGTCGGGATGCGCCGCGCCCAGATACCAAACTCCTTGTCCTCCTAAGCTCAGCCCTGTTAGGTAGATGCGGCTCACATCTGCGTCGTAGCGCGCTACTGCGTCATCCAGAAGAGCCTCGAGCGCGTCCAAGTGGTCTGTCCAGCGCGTCTCTTCGGGGCACTGCGGCGCGAGGACGAGGACGTCTTCAGGGAAGGGATTGCGGGTTTTAAGCACGTCGGGCAAGCCGTACGTTTTCACGCGCTCGAGATCGTCGCCCCGCTCACCCGAGCCGTGCAGGAAGAGGACGAGGGGCAGTCCTGCAGTCTGAGCATCGGGCGCATAAAAGAGGTAAGGTAAGTGTCCCGCTAAGCGGACCGGGCGCGGTACGAGGGGCGTTTCCATCTCGGAAGTATAACGTGTGAGACGACCTCTTCATGAGTCTCGCGTTAGGCTTGAGAGGTGACGAAACCTCCCTCTTCCGCGCTCGCCAAACTGTGGAGTCTACTCGCGCCGCGCAAATGGCAAGTCGCCGGACTCTCACTCTTGCTCACGCTTTCGGCGGCGTTTGCGCAGATCAGCCCGCAGTTCGTGCGCATCGTCATCGACGACCTCATCCCGCGCGGCGAGGCGCGGCTCTTTTTGCTCCTCGGCGCGGGGATGCTCGTCTTTTACCTCATCAGCGCGGGCGTCGGCTACGCGGCGATGTACCTCTCGTATGCGTTCACGCAGTCGGTGATTAGCGACGTGCGGATGCGGGCGTACTCGACGCTGCTGAGCCTCCCGCTGGCTCGCTTCACCCGCGAGCGCTCGGGCTCGCTCGTCTCGCGCGTCGTCTCGGACGTGAACGCTTTAGAGACCATGATCCAGTCGGGCGCGTCGCGGCTTTTAGGGCAGCTCTTCAGCATCGTCGTGGTGCTCGCTATCCTCTTCGCGATGGACTGGGTTCTGGCGCTCCTCAGCTTAGGCGTCGTCGTGCTGATGGCGCTCGTGACGGGCACCTATCAGGGCCCGCTACGCGAGGCAGCGCGGCATATCCGCAGGAGCGTAGGCGAACTCAACGCCACCGCAACCGAGGCGATTGGCAACATCGGCGTGGTCAAGACGTTCGCGAACGAGGACCTGGAGCGCGCGGGCTTTGGCGCGGAAAATAGCACGTACGTTCGGCTCAACTTAGCGCGGCGCAAACAGGTCGGCTGGATGGAAGGCTTGGTGGGTCTCACTGCCGAACTTGGGCTCGCGGCGCTCCTCCTCTTGGGCGGCTGGCTCATCGTGCAGCGTGACCTCACGGTGGGCGAACTCTCCGCGTTCTTGCTCTATCTAAATAACCTGATAGGACCCGTGCGCTCGGTGATGTTTTTCAACAACTCGTTGCAAGCGGGCGTCGCGGCGCTAGAGCGCGTCAACGACCTCTTGGACGACGAGCCCGAGCGCGAGGGGGAGATGGAAGCGTTGGAGCGGGGGCGGCTCGAGTTCCGTAACGTCAGCTTCCGCTACCCGGACACCGATACGCTCGCCCTCAAAGACCTCTCGCTGAACGTCGAAGCGGGGCAGACTGCCGCTTTAGTGGGACCCTCCGGCGCGGGGAAGAGCACCGTCATCGCCCTCTTGAGCCGCCTCTACGACCCCGCTTCGGGCGAGATTCGCTTGGCGGGGCGCAATTTGCGCGACTTCCGCTTGGGGACCCTGCGCCGCGCCGTCGCTGTCGTGCCGCAAGACCCGACGCTCTTTTCCGGCTCCGTGACGGACAACATCCGCTACGCTAAGCCGGACGCGGGCGAGGAAGAGGTTAAACGCGCCGCTAGGCTCGCCAACGCGCATGACTTTATCCTCGAGCTGCCGGAAGGCTACGACACGCAGGTCGGCGAGCGCGGCGTCAAGCTCTCGGGCGGACAGAAGCAGCGCATCGCCATTGCCAGAGCGATTTTGAAAGAGGCGTCGGTGCTGGTCTTAGACGAGGCGACGTCGAACCTAGACGCCGAGTCCGAAGCGGTGATTCAAGACGCATTGGAAGGGCTTTTCTCGAGCCGCAGACGCGGCGACGACGTCACCACTATCATCATCGCGCACCGCCTCTCGACGGTGCGCAGCGCAGATAAAATCTTCGTGTTGGATAGAGGCGAACTTGCCGAGTCGGGCACCCACCGCGACCTCTTGAGCCAAAATGGGCTCTACAAGATGCTCTACGACTTACAGATGGACGACGCGGAAACGGTTGAGATGTTCTAGTTGTAAGTACCTCAGCTTCGACAACCTAAACCACCTTCTCCTCTGACAGAGAGTGCAAGTCACGCAGTTTTAGCGCAGCTAGACGAGGCCCCTCAACTGGACTCGGGGTGACATTCGCGGATACCGCGAAACTTAATGAACAGTGTACTAGTACACTGTCAAGTAAAAAATGAGTGATGTCATTCTGAACGCAACCCATTCGACGTTGCTCAGGGCAGGCTGTGGAGTGAAAGAATCTCGTCTTTCATTCCCAACCAGCCGAGACTGCGAGTTACAAAGTTTTGGCAGTAGCCAAACGAGACCCTTACGCCTTCGCCGAAGCTTCGCTCTACTTCGTGAACAGGGTGACATACAAGAGGTAGCAATACTTAGTTGACAGTGTACTAGTGATGATGCAAAGAGACGTAGAGGTGCGCAGCGATGCAAATCCTCACCGGGTCGGGTTAATAAATTCGACCTCTACGAATGCTTAGAGCGTCTTTTGCGGCTCGAGCAGCCCTAATTCAGTGAGCGCGGCGTCGAGTTCCTCTAAAGCGGGATTCTTGAGCGCCTTGTCGCCGACGACGACCATCGGGAACTTGCGCTTGCCGCCGTTCAGTTCGATGACCGTCTCCTCCGCGTCGCTGTCCGACTCGATGTCGTGATACTCGAAAGGGACATCCGCAGAGGCGAGGTCATCGCGGAAACTTTGGGTCAGACCGCACCAGTTCGTGCCATAGATGTCGACTTTGGTTGCTTTTGCCATGCCACGCCTCCAAAAGCTGCCCCGTGAGTCTTAGTTTTACCCTCGCGTCGTCAAAACTTGACAGAAAGAATAAGTCGCGTAAGAAAGTGCAAAATGTTGTGGTCTAAGTGGAACGTCGAACGTAAACGTTCTTCCGCTACATCTAGTCTAACATAAGATCAGAGAAATGATAGTAGGGTGAGGGTGTACTACGGTACTGCAAACAGTCGCGTCGTAGATGTTTCGTTAGACTAGAGCTATGAACGACTTAAAAACCCAAGCGACAGACTACGCTGACCTCTTAGACAACTGGCTCGCGGACTTGCCTGAGCTTGCGTTGGCGGAATTAGAACCAGGTGATACCGCTCTCGTCAGCGTGGACGTCATCGAAGGCTTTCACCGCAAGGGCGCGCTCGCCAGCCCGAGGGTCGAAGCGATTATCCCGAGTGTGGTGGAGCTGGTGCGACGCGTGACTAACCACGGCGTCCCGCCTAGCAACGTTGCCTTCGTCCAGGACGCCCACCCACAAAACGCGCAGGAGTTTAACGCCTACCCCGAGCACTGCGTGAAAGGCACCGACGAAGCCGAAGCGGTGGCTGAGCTTAAAGAGCTTCCGCACTGGAGCAACTATCAGCACTTCGAGAAGAACAGCATCGCTAGCCATACGAGCGAGGGGTTTAACAGGTGGTTGGAATCTTTGCAGGTTAAGAACCTCATCGCCGTAGGCGACGTGACCGACCTCTGTTTGTATACGCTAGCGCTGCACCTGCAGGTGCGCAACCTCGCGGGCGGACTGGGGCAGCGCGTGATCGTGCCAGAAAGCTGCGTGCAGACCTGGGACGCCCCCGATCACCCCGGCGACCTCTACCACGCGCTCTTTTTACACCAGTTGGCGCGAAATGGGGTAGAAGTGGTGAAGGTCATCGTCTGACCTAGCGAAAAGCGCGCATATGCTACGCGCTGCTCAGTTCTATCCTGCTCGAGCTTCCCGACACGGTGAGCTGAGGTTTGCCCGATACTTCCTCGTTACCCTTCCAGGCTCGGCTAGAGGAGAAGGCGAACGCAGCGAGGCTTCGCATTTGCAAGGCTCCACGAAACGAACAGGATGACAGTCGAGCGAAGATAACTTCTGCTCAACCGATTTTTAGTACGACCTCTTCCTACCCTTGTGCTCCTCTCACCTGACCTGTATAGTGTGGCAAATCAACAAGATAGGTGGGTGGTTTTGTGGCGGCGACACTCGGTTTAGAGGACAAGGTCATTTTGGTCACGGGCGGCAACAAGGGCATCGGCTCAGCGATCGTCGACCTCTTGGAAGACTCGGGCGCGAAGGTGGCGTATACCTACCGCACGAGCGAGGGCGAGCACGGCTCCTTAGCGATCCAGGCGGACGTGCGCGACGAAGCGGCGATGAAAGAGGCCGCCGAGCGCACCGAACAAGAACTCGGACCGATCTACGGCGTGGTGGCGAACGCGGGCATTACCAAGGACGGACTGTTCGTCAAGTCGGATTTGGAGCAGTGGAACACCGTTATCGAGACGAACCTGACAGGCGTCTACAACACGGTGCGTCCGGTGATGTCCAAGATGAACGAGCACGGCGAGGGCTCGATCGTGCTCATTTCGTCCATCGTGGGCGAGCGCGGCAACATGGGGCAAGCTAACTACGCCGCCGCCAAAGCCGCCTTGATGGGCTTCGGTAAATCGCTCGCGCGCGAGGGCGCGAAGAACAAGGTTCGCACGAACGTCGTCGCGCCGGGCTTTATCGAGACGAACATGTTAGAGGGCGTGCCCGACAAGGTTAAGGACCGAATCACTTCCGAAATTCCCTTTAAGCGCTTCGGTCAGCCGGACGAAATCGCGTGGGGCGTGGCTTACTTGCTCTCGCCACGGGCGAGCTACGTGACGGGCACGGTGCTGAGCATCAACGGTGGACATCATATGTAAGGTAGCGACGTCCCTGCCCAGCGCTAACCGATGTGAGCGAGGGGTTGCAGCCTCTCGCTTCCTCTGCTGAAATAATGTAAATAACCTCGCGCTGCACGAAATATTCAACGTCTATGTACGGCGGTGAGTGCCATACTTAGCGAATATGTGTGATGAACGCTCAGAGTTGGACAATGCGGTGAAAGACGCTGCGCCCCTAGGTTTACGCTTTCATAAGCGGGGTGAAAGTTTAGAGAGGGTCGCCTCGAAAGCGGTTGACGTGCGGCTACTTGTCGCCGGACAAGGCACCGAGGTACTCGAGGGAACTCTCAGGCAAGGCGAGCGCATGACGCTCATCTCTTCAGGGGACGCGACCGAAACGTACTATATCTTAGCGGGTACCTTGCGCTACGGCGCGTCGACCCTGGGCACGGGTGACTATATCGTCACCTCTGGACTCGACGAGGCGTGCACGCTCTCAGCGCTCTCCGAAGTGCGCTTTTTATACTTCACCACGAAGCCCATCTTTCATACCCTCAGCCAAGAACTCGACGAGTTGATGCGCCTAGCGGTCGAGGTCGAACTGCGCGACGGCTACACCGCCGGGCACTGCCGCCGCTTGCAGACGCTCTCCTACGCGACCGGGCAAGAGCTGGGTTTGCCCCCCGATAGACTTTACCTCCTCGACTACGGCGCGTACTTGCACGACGTGGGCAAGGTCAAGGTGCCACTCGACATCCTACAAAAACCCTCCGCGCTGAGCGCTCCGGAGTGGCATATTGTCAAACAGCACCCGACCTTCGGGCGCGAGCTGTTAGAAACGACCTACCTTAAAGAGGCGGGCGCAATTGTCGAGCAGCACCATGAGCGCCGTGACGGGTCGGGCTACCCCTATGGACTGTCGGGCGACGACATCTTGATCGAGTCCTCGGTTGTGGCTGTGGCGGATACGTATGACGCGATGACCACAGATCGACCTTACCGCCGGGCCCTAAGCCCCGAGCAAGCGTTCGGTGAGTTAAAGCAGTACGCTGGGCTTCATTATCCTAAAGAGGTCGTGTCCGCCTTTATCTCAGCGCTGAGTAGGCTCAGTGAGCAACCTAACGCCGCGTAAGCTGCGCCACTACCTAAACCCCTTGTAAAAACCTTCTCGCAAGTTTAACTATATGAATGCTACATTGTATCTCGAGGCGCAAAAGCCTCCACGGAAGCGATGATCTCTATCCTGTAATTGGGCGCTTAGGGTAGACGGAGCTAGTAGCGCAACCGGCCGGGAACTCTTCCCGGAACAACTCACTTTCGCTTTAAGCGAAGTCTCTGGGAGGAGATGCTATGAAAAAAGTTGCTATCAAAGTCTTGGTCGTTGCCCTTTCCTTCAGCCTTTTCGGTGCAGCGTCGGCTGGCAAAAGCGTCAAGAACGACGTACCTACAACGAAGATTTTTAGAGTGAACCGGTAATTTTCTTATCCGTAAAAAAGCCGCCACATATGTGGCGGCTTTTTTCGTTGTCTTTGGATTGATGCTTTCTCGAGTGATGCGAATTTCACCGTTATCGAAATTCGTATTTTTTCACTTCACAGCCGCGCGACAAGCCTCGAGGCAACTCAGCAACAGCTCGAGCGAGTTTCCTCAAATTCTTCTCGCTACGCAAGCCCGCACGGAAGGTCTAACTCTCCACCTGCAACCCTTTAGGCGTCAAAACAAACTCTACCCGTTCCAAGACGTAATCGACTAAAATGGCGAGCATCGCGGCGGGCAGTGCGCCGTAAATCACGTAAGGGACGATGTTTTGCGAAAGCCCCCCGGCAATCGGGCGACCCAACCCGCTCGCGCCCGCGTACGCACCCAGCGCCGCCGTGCCGATATTGATCACGACGCTCGTGCGAATGCCTGCCAGGATGATGCTACTTGCGTTGGGCAGCTCGATCTGCCAGAGGATTTGGCTGGCAGTCATGCCCATCCCTCGCGCCGAGTCGATCATGAAGTCGTTGACCGCCTCTAAGCCTGCAATCGTGTTGCGCACGACGGGCAGGAGGCCGTAGAGGATAAGCGCGACGATGGCGGGCCAAAAACCCAAACCGATAACCGGCACCATAATTGCGACAATCGCCAGCGTTGGCAGCGTCTGCCCGGCGTTCACGAAGTCGCTCACGAGCGGCAAAAACTCGCGGAACTGATCCCTCGTCACCAGAATGCCCAGCGCCAGCCCGACGCTCACCGTAATGACCGAGGAGAGAATGACGAGTTCCAGGTGATCGGCAGTCAGCCCGATCACGCTCCCTTGCGGGTAGAGGACGCGCGGGCTATTTGGAAAGAGCCAACTGAGAAAAACGTCCCAGAGCGGCAAGTGTCCGAAGAACGACCAAATAGTAAGAAAGATCGCCGCCGTTCTAAAAAGTGGGCGCACCAGCTTCTCGTCGCGGTCACGGTAGAGGTACGCGAGCCCCCATTCGACGAGCGCGAAGAGCACGAGAAAGGGGATCAGGTTGATGCCCGTGTCGAAAGCGTCCACGCGGATGATCGTCGTGGCGCTGACGCCTAGCGTCGGCAGCCACAAGGTCGGCACGAGCGTGCCCGTCTCTTCCGGCAAATTTTTAAGGTCGAACGAGATGAAGCTCAGGATGAATAAGAAGAGCGCAAACCCCAACCAGGCTAAAGCTGCGCCCGACACCAAGAAGGGAACGTTGCGTTCTAAACGCGCCGTCACGCGCTGACCTCTTGTTCTGTCTGTTCTTTAGCCGAGCGGTCCCTGGACGAACGCTCAGCTTGCTGCTCAGGGTCGCTGCGCTCGACGAGTTCTTGCAGCGCTTTGAGCGTGATCGAGCCAGTCAAAAGTCCGTCGCTATCCACCACGGGCGTCACCTTGAAGCCGCGCGTGACCATTGCCGAGAGCGCGTCACGCACGGTCGCGGTCTCCTTTACAGAGATATCCCAGTAGTCCGCCTCGTACATCGCCTCTAACAGAGAGTCGCTCCGCTCGATGGCTTTTCTGTCTACCCACCCTTTGAGCTTGCCGTCACGGTCGATGACGAAGGCGTTGCGCACCTCGCGCTGCTCGATTGCGCGGAGGGCGTCCTCTGCCTTGCCCTCGAACTGGACCACGGGCGGGTCGGTGTCCATAATCTCGTGGACGCGCACCAAGCCGAGCCGCTTGAGCTGCCGGTCCGCCCCGACGAAATCGCGCACGAAGTGGTTTTTGGGGTGCGCTAAGAGGGTATCGGGCGTGTCAAACTGGACGAGCTTACCCTCGCGCAAAATCGCGATGCGGTCGCCCATCTTGATCGCCTCGTCGATATCGTGCGTGACGAAGATGATGGTTTTGCTGATCTCCTTTTGAATCTGCAAAAACTCTTCTTGCAAAACCTCCCTGGTAATGGGGTCCACCGCGCCAAAAGGCTCGTCCATGAGCATGATAGGCGGGTCGGCTCCGAGCGCCCGCGCCACGCCGACGCGCTGCTGCTGACCGCCCGAAAGCTGACGCGGAAACTTGTCGCGGTTCACGTCGGGGTCCAAGCCGACGAGTCCCAGAAGCCTGTCCACGCGCTTCGCGATGCGGTCCTCCTCCCAGTTCAGCAGGCGCGGCACCACCGCGACGTTGTCGAAGATCGTCATGTGTGGGAAGAGCCCGATCTGCTGGATGGCGTAGCCGATCTTGCGCCGCAGCTCTTCCGCCGGGATGTCGCGGTTATCGCGCCCTTCTATGTTGATGCGCCCGCCCGTAATGGGGATGAGGCGGTTGACCATGCGCATGGTCGTGGTCTTGCCGCAGCCCGAAGGACCGATGAAAACGCAGATTTCGCCTTCGGGCACGGTGACGCTCAGACCGTCGACCGCTTTGAAGCCGTTCGGGTACTGCTTGACGACGTTATCGAATTCAATCATAGGGTCTCACTTTCTGTGGGTGAGAAGTGGGGGACTGACAAAGGACTGAAAAGGTACGTTTTCTTCGCAACATGCTGCAAGACCTTGTTTGATCCTTTGCTGAGAGCTTGGAGCCGCAGATATCATCTTTGAAGGGCTAGGCACTTTTCTTATCCACTAAGAGCGTCTGTGACCAGATGATACCTGCTATCCATCAGATGATACCTGCTATCAATCCTGCATCTGCTGAATCCCCGGCGACACCATCAGCCTCTCCAAACCCCGCAACGCCGCATCCAACGCCACAGCTAAAAGTACCGCTGGCACCGCACCTAAAAGAATCTGGTCAATGGACGTGTTCACCACCCCGCCGATGATAAAGTCCCCCAAACCGCCCGCGCCGATGATCGTCGCCACCGTGCCGATGCCGACTAAGGCGATGGCCGCGTTACGCACGCCTGCCATGATGACGGGCAAGGCGATGGGCAACTCGATCTGGAAAAAGCGTTGTCCCGCGTTCATCCCCATGCCGCGCCCCGAATCGACGATCGCCGCGTCCACGTTGTTAAGTCCCGCGTAGGTGTTCCTGACGAGCGGCAAGAGCGAGTAGAGCGTTAGCGCGATCACGGCGGGCGCGGTGCCGATGCCCGACACGCCGAGGTTGCGCATGGTGAGCCCTGCGCCGACGTCGCCTAAGAACTGATTCGAGCCCTGGGCGAGCGCGACGAGGAGCGCGACCGCGAACACCCCGTAACCGAGCCACGCGCCGTAGCGAACGACGCGCTTCACAGTTCCCTTGAAGTAACGCAAGCCTATCCAGAGGGCGAAGCCGACGATGAGCGAGACGAGCATGACCGTGCGGAGCGTCGGCAATAGACCCGCATTGGACGTGAACGTCACCAAGCTTGCACGGAAGAGAAAGCTCGCTAAGACGACGGTAAAGAGGGCGAGTGGCACAGCAGCGATGATCGCGCTTAGGATGAGAAACACTTGACGTACATTCTCAGAGAGGCTAGTCGCGAAGCGGCGGTAGGCGAAGATGAGCGCCGCGGCTACCGCCAACGAGACGATAAAGAAGAGCCCCACGCTGAGCGCCCGCTGACCGCCGAGCCGCGCCAACGGCTCTAACAGCACGCCGAAAAGCGCCAGGCTCGGGATGGTCTGGATAATCCCCACCGCGTAGAGGACGATAGGCGAACTGCGCTCGTCGCGGTGCGCCCACAGCCCCAGCCCTACGCCGACGACAAAGCCGATCACGAGCGATACACCCACGAACATGATGTGCTCGATCGTGCGCTGCCCGAGCTGCTCGCCTCGCGCTTCAAGCTCGACCATGACCGAGTACACGTCGAACTGTCCGGTGACAAAGCCGATCACGACGAGCGCCACACCGCCCCACGCGGCGATGAAGCGTGCCGAGCGCGACGCCTCCGCCGCGATGAGGTCGCGCAGCCCGCCGTAGAGCACGACGTAGCTGCCGATGAGCCCCACGACGAGCGCGCCCGAGGGCAAGAGGCGCGGGTTGCTGACGCGCACGGTTTCGCCCAAGAGGTCGCTCGCGTTGTCGATGAGGTTTTGCCCGGCGACGGCAGGCAAAAAGAGCGTCAAGTAGAGGAGCGCGTTGCCGAGTCCGGCGAGCGTCCAGCCGCGCGTGGCGGAGCGTGCCGAGAGCGCCGCGCCGATGGCGATGAGTGCCAAGATGAAGAGAAAGGGGTAGCGCAGGTCGCCCTCTAGCTCCAAGAGCTGAAAGCTGAGCCCCGAAGCGAGGCGGTTCGGCTTGAGTTCAATGAGGGGCAAAAAGAAAAAGCCGAAAACTGCCGTGAGTCCACCGAGAATCGCAATTCTGTTGACGATAGTTTCACCTCCAAAGGATACGCGCCGTACGTTTTACCGAGCTGACTTCGTAGTTGAACGTCGAAACTCAAGATTATTTCCCAAGACGAAGGGTCGAGTTGAGCAAACTCGACCCAAGGTTGAAGTAGTGAAAACGCAGTGAGGGTCTTAACGCTTACTCTAAAAAGCCGTTTTCCTCTAGGAAGCTCTGCGCGACCGCTTCGGGGTTTTCGCCGTCCACGTCTACGCGAGCGTTGAGTTCTTGCAGCGTTTCGTTGTCGAGCGTTTCGAAGATGGGATTTAAGACCTCGGGGATGCTGGAATAGGTCTCGAGCACGCCGCAGCGGAACACGGGCGTCGGCTGAAAGACGGGCTGTGCCCCCTCGGGGTCTTCTAACACGCGGAAGTTATACGCCATGAGTGCGCCGTCCGTGCCGTACGCCATCGCCGCGTTCGCGCCGTTCGCGCCTTCGGCTAGAGCCTGCTCGGTTTGCGCGGGCTGACCGCCAGCGATAACGAGGAGCTGGTCTTGGGTAAGGTCGAAGCCGTACGTCTCCTCGAAAGCTTGCAGACCGTCCGGGCGCTGCGCGAACTCGTCGCCGACAGGCATCATGACTTCGCCACCACTGTTGACGTATTCGGCGTAGTCGGCGAGCGTCTCTAAACCGTTCTCTTCGGCAAACGACTCGGTGACGGCGATGGCGTAGGTGTTATTCGCGGGGGCGGGCTCGAGCCAGCACAAGTTGTTGTTTTCCTGGTCGTACTCGCTGACGATTCCGTACGACTGCTCGCCGTCGCTCGAGGCACCTTCAGGTACGTCCGCGCCTTCATTGATTAAGAAGTTACTGATTGCTGTGCCCGTGTACTCCGGGTAAACGTCGATTTCGCCGTTGACGAGCGCCGAGCGGTTCACGTCCGTCGCGCCTAAGGGCGTCTGGTCGGTCGTAGGGATGTCCGCGTTCTCCAACGCCGTGATGATGATTTTCGCCAACACGACATTTTCGGTAAACTGTTTGGAGCCAACACGAACAGGGTCTTGCGCGAGGGCGAGACCGCTAACCAACAGCAAAGACGATGTTAATAGAAACGTAAGCAGTTTTTTCATGAATCCTCCTAAAGAACAGTATAACCTATCCCACAGCGCGGATAGCGTGGTAGGCGTAAGCTGCAGGGTTGACTTTGTGTTATAGCATGTTTTAGTAGGACAACCATGCGCTAATTTCTACTGCTTTTCGAGAACCGAGAGTACAGAAGTTAAGAGATCTTAAGGAGAAATGCTATAGCCAACGCTTCCGCCTAAAGTAGACGATAAGACTGAGCGCGACTGCGAGCATAAGGAGCCACACCGCCGGATAGCCCCAGCGCCACGACAGCTCGGGCATGTAGATGAAGTTCATACCGTATACGCCCGCAATGAAGGTCAGCGGGATGAAAATCGTGGCGATGATGGTCAAGACCTTCATCACCTCGTTCATGCGGTTCGAGACGCTGGACAGGTACACGTCGAGCATCCCCGTGAGGATGTCGCGGAAGGTCTCCACCGTGTCGATGACCTGCACGGTGTGTTCGTAAACGTCTCTTAGGTACGTGAGCGTATGCGCGCTGATAAGGGGGCTGTCCTCGCGCATCAAGAGGCTCAGCACCTCGCGGAGCGGCCAGACGGCTTTACGCAAGAAGAGCATCTCGCGTTTATAAGTGTTGATCTCTTTTAAGGTGTCGGGGGTGGCTTCGGTGATAAGGGTCTCCTCTAACGCCTCGAGCCGCTCACTCACCCCTTCTAACACGGTGAAGTAGGAGTCCACCACCGCGTCTAAGAGCGTATACGCGAGGTAGTCGGAGCCGGACTTGCAAATTCTTCCCTTATTGCCTCTGATGCGCGCGCGCACAGGGTCGAACACGTCGCCTTGCCGCTCTTGAAAGGAAAACACAGCGTCTTTCGTGACAATGATGCTGACCTGTTCGTCGCGGATGGTGCCCGCTCCTTGAAGGTTGAGCATCCGTAACACGATAAAGACGTAGGCGTCGAAAAACTCGACTTTGGGGCGCTGCCCGGTGCTGACGATGTCCTCTAGCGTCAGCGGGTGAAGACCGATGTGCTCGCCTACCGTGCGGATGACCTCAGGGCGGTGTAAGCCACTTACATTGAGCCAGTTGACCCGCTCTGCGTCCAATAAATCGAGCGCCTCACGCGCTTCTAGCGCTTCGCGGTGCTGCGCTCCAGAAGCGCCATATGTGAATAGGGCGACGCGCACCGCCTCATCTTGCGCGTCGCCGGTATAGACCATCGTCCCCGGAGCCTGCCCGACTTTGCGCGCCGAGCGGCGGACTAACTTATGCATGACGTCACCTCGAGGGAAAGTATAAGAGATGGGAGCGAGCTGCTCCGTAGAAAACACCCCAGATTTGTAGTACCTGCGACTGACTACACCGTCAACTGAGTTCTATAGCGTACTTGTCACCCTATTCGCGCAGTAGGACGAAGTCTTACGGGTAGTGGCTTTCTCTGGAATGCTCACTGAATATGAAATATGAACAAGGGGTTGCAACCCCTTGTTGGTTAGCGGGAGTTGGATTCCGCTCACGAGGCGCGTCATTCGACCTTGACCCATTATCAGAGATTCTTCGCTCCGCCGCGCCACATTCCGAATGACATGGTTCATCATCTGCCAGAAGGTGTACTGAAGCTGCGAAGAAATAGCTGAAAGCTAGACGCTCGAGAATACCTGGTCATGCACGATGCGCACGACGCGCCCTACAATTTCTTCAATCTGCTCAGGTGCGATGGCGGTGGGCGTGCCGTTCTGGTGTTCGGGGTTGGCGCTGGCTAACTTAACGATGTGGCTGAAGCGGTCCTCTTTGAGCAGCTTACAGACGTAACCGTTGTCGATTAAACGGGCGACGACAGGGCTGTTGTTGTGCCCTTTAGCGTTCCTGTCCACCAGGACGGTATCGCTGTCGTAAATCGGGTGTCTACCCGCCGCCATCGAGTCGCCGCGAATCTTAAAACCCAAAAGCTCGCGACCTCTCGCGAACTCCTCCTCGACCCAGAGTTGCTCGTCTAAAATCTCCTCGGTTTGATCTGGACCCGCGCCGACCCAACCCGCCATGCGCACCTCGATGCGTTGGAGGGGGGGCATGGGTTTGAGGTCAGTCAAGAGGTCTGCGCCGCGAGCATCGGGCTCGAGTTCGTACACCAGCACGTGCAGCGGCACTTCTAGGGCGTCGGCGAGTTTGACGAGCGTGTCGACGCTCGGTTTAACGACGCTGCCTTTAGGCGAGACGCGCCCGTGGTAGAGACCGTACACCGTCGTTCGTCCGAGGCCGAAATGGTCGGCAAACTCCTCTAGGCGCTTCATGCCGAATTCGGTCATGCGCGCGGCAATTCGCGACTGGAAAGGACCTTTAGCTGACCCTTTCGACGTTCGCGGCGAAGGTGTAACTTGGGCGCTTGACTCACTCACATATGTAATAATAAACTACTCGCATATGGGAGTAAAGGGGGGTGTGCCTATAGCGCCGCACCGACTTACCGCAAACTGCGTGGTGCGTTCACTTACTGCAAAAGTTATTTACTGTCATAGGTCACTGTCAGCACTATTTAGCTTGTCACCGTAAGCTGCCGTTATAAACTACGCTGTCCCAATCAACACGATACGTTCCCGGTAAGCACGTAGCCCGTGCGACGCCGTTATGCGAGACGAGGGGAGAAGTCATGCGTAAGCCGTTATGTGGGTACCTAAAATACGCCTCTAAACCAGCTCGGCGAGACCTCGAGCTAGCCCTGCTCAGGCGTATGTTAGACAAGCTCGAGTCCCTCTCTGAGGGGTCCGAAGCGGAGGGGGACCTACGCGAGATGTACGGGTTGCTGCTGCTGCTCGAGCTGAGTAGCGGCGCATCCACCAAAGAGGATAAAAGCAGCGTGGACTGGGCGCGACTCTTGCCGCTGCTCCTCGCCGTGGGCGTGGTACTAGGCGTCGTCGTCGCCCAGTTGCTCGGGCTCGACATGCGGCGCGCTTTCTGACGCACTAGCGCGTGAGGCTTCGTTATGTGCCGGAGCGTCAGGGCGCACGCTTTGCAGCACGCGCATCCCCATGAGCGCCCTTGGAAAGCCCAGAAACATCGCGGCTTGCAGCACGGTCTCCTTGAGTTCGCCGAAGGTCGCCCCGCAGCGCAGCGCGCCGCGCATGTGCGTCTTTAACTCGCTCTCGCTGCCGACGCTCAGGAGCGCCGTGACCGCTAGAAGCTCTCTCGTCTTGAGCGCCAAGCCGGGTTGCGCTAAAACGCTATTGTAGGCAACCTCGAAGACGAGCTTGGCGAGGTCGGGGTCGAGGTGCTCGAGGTTGCGTTCGATCGCTTCGCGCTGCTCGCCCCAGAGTGTGTCCCTAACGGCTGACATGGTCCGGTGCAAAGTGCGACATAAGCTAGAGTGTACCGCGCTGCCATACTGAGTGCTGAGGGTTGGTGCGGTCTGGGGGTATGCGAGTCGGTTGGATGGACTCAAGAATACAGGAAGAAGTTAGGCATTCTGTCCTCGCTCAGCGGGATAGCTTACTCAACCGACCTTTAGAGGTGACGCCCCGACCTCGCTAAAGGGCTCGAGAAAATCGCTGCGCAGCTTTGCCAACTATTAACATGTCTTCACGGTTCAAAAAACCGCTCCCGGTGTGAAATTCTTGTAATACTCGTACGCTAAAATGCCACGCGCACACCTTAGAATGCTAAGAGGTTGCTCATCGGGGCTGCCTATGGTGTAGCGAGAGTGAAGACGCGAAATTAAGCTCACATAGGTGCATATCAAAGAGCAGCAAAAGAGACCTAACGAGATAGAGATAGTTAAACACCCCTAGGATAGCTCAATTAGGAGGCTAGAACGTAATGAAAGAACAACATCGAGCAGAACGCTGTGGAGTGCAAGCTCCGTTCTTACGGTCCGAGGCGCACGCCGCCTTAGCTGCGCGCAGACCGAAAGAAGTACAATTATGAAGAGAAACGTTGCGCTCCTGCCCCTCCTTGTGTTGAGCTTGGTGTCCTGCGATCTACTCGGAGGTTCAGGGCCCGGCCCTGAGGTAGACGAGCCCTTAGTCAGCAGCGTCTCGCCCGCGGACGGCGCGGACAAAGTTTCTGTTGATAGGAACATAAGCGCGACGCTCACGTTGCCCAACGGCGACCTCAACGAGACGACTGTTAGCGACCAGACCGTGACGCTACGCGCGGATGGCGCAGATATTCCGGTGCTCGCGACGCCGAGCGTATCGGACAACACGCTTACGCTCACGCCTGAGGGTTCCTTAGCCTTCTCGACGCGCTACACTTTCTCAGTCAGCTCCGCGGTCAAAGACACGAGCGGCGCTTCGTTCGAAGCATTTACGAGCACCTTTACGACCGCCGCCGAAGACGAAACGCCGGTCTCTGGACCGCTCGAGCCTAGCGCCGCGCCCCTCATCTTCGAGACGCAGAATAACGGGACGAGCGAGCCACAAACCCTGACGCTAACTAATGCGGACTCAGAAGCGTTTACGTTGACGAGCCTAGCGCCTGGGAGCGGCCAGTTCACGCTTGCGAATGAACCAAGCCTGCCCACAGACATCGCACCGGGTGACTCCGTCGAGGTGACGGTCACGTTCGAGCCGACCGAGTTAGGTCCGCAGATTACGACGCTCAACATCAACGGCTTAGCGTCCGAGATCGGTCTGCGCGGCCTCAGCGTTGTAGGGAACGGCGGCGATAACGAGCCCTCCCTACAGTGGATTTTCGATACCTTCGGGCTCGCTGTTGATACCGGGGACGACGACGACTCGACCACGCCCATCACGAACGTACCAGACGGCGACGAGGAGGCGCGTAGCGGCCTCAACAACGCTCTCGGTGACGAGCGCATCATTCAGCGTTTTCAAAAAGCGGGCTTAGGCGACGTGACCGTTGAAGTGCTCGCCGCTTACGGCGTAAACAACACGCCTGTAGCCGAGTTCGGTTGGTACGAAGCGGGCGACGCAGACGCGCGCAACAAACTCTTCGACGTTACGAACGGCGTAGAAAATGCTCAGACGCTCAATCCCGATACAGATGGACCTCTAAGTTTCGACCCCGGCAGCGCGAGCTTCGGTTTCTACTCTTTCTGGCCTAAGAATGACTTTTTTGGTCAACGTTACGTTTATACGCAAGATATCCTCAACACTTTCTCTGACGCGATACCGCATCACGTACGCGCCTACCCGCTACCCGGAGAGAGCAACGCATATGTACTCGCCACCGAAGAATTCACGCAGGGCTACGACTACAACGATATCGTCGTTATCGTGCGCAACGTCATGCCCTCGAGCGAAGCGACGTCGTGCAACCAGGTAGAGCCTATTATTTCGAACAGACCGGCTAGCGTGACGAGAGGCTCGCTCGAGCTACAGAACCTCACGGGCGCGCCCTTCGGAGACCGCTTGGTCTTCAGCCGCATCAATAACATCAGCGGCAACTTCGGCGACAGAATAGAGCCCTTCACCGAACTCAAATGCCACACCTTGAACGTTCTACGCCTCAGCAACACCGGAAGCAGCACGGTCACGGTCAGCAATTTGACGATCACGGGCGAGTCGAGCGACGCCTTCGTCCTTCGCAACGGTGGCTCAGGCTTCAGCATTGGCGTAAGTCAAAGCGAAGACCTCACCGTCGAATTCGTTGAAACCGAAGGCGACAGAGGCATACGCGAGGCGACCTTACAGATGCAAGTAGGCGGTGAAACCGTCGAAGTTGAGCTTGCGGGCATCTTCCAGACGGCTCCCGAAGGCGGTCGCGAAGAGTACTTAGGCAGAGTCGTTGAAGCGTTCGGCTACAGCACGGATATGGGTACAAATTCCAGAGGCGCAATTACCAGCGCAGCCTCCCCGGACGACGACGACTTCACCGGACCTGCAGGCGACGAGGTCATCTCGAAATTCTGGCAACGCGCTAACGGCAGTGCACCCATTCATATCCGCCAACTTGCCGCCTTCCATAGCTGCTGCTCCTCCTCCTCCAACGACGACCTTAGAGTAATCGTTGACGGCACTATCCTCGAGAGGTTCGAGCACGCCGAAGTCTACGGGCAATCCGTGTTGCCTCCCGTACAGGGCTCGGATACGGCAGCCGCCGAGATGACCGTTTCGCCGGGCGGACCCTTTGAACTCGTCGTCCGCAACAGCTACAGCACCAACTGGGTGACTGGCTCGAGAAACAACGGTAACTTAGGCGTCCGCTTCTGGCCGGCAGAGCGCAACGACACTGTGATCCCTAACACCTACATCGTCGCGCAGGACTTCGTAGAGAACGGTTGCGGCACCTCGGACACCGCCAACTGTGACTTCAACGACAACATGTACCTCATCACCAACGTCGAACCTGCCGAAGCCGAATAATACGTTAAAGTAGAATGTTTGGCGCAGAGCCAGAACCTAAAACGGCGGCGGACTCAGTCCGCCGCCAAGGAGTATAGATGAAAAGAATTGTCCCCTTCACCTTCTTGCTTTTGAGTCTTGTATCGTGCGGTATCCTCGATCCGATTATCGGCGGCGGGTCGAAAGAACGGCCCTCTGTAGTCGATACCAATCCCGGAAACGGCGCAAACGTCGTGTCGCCAAATACTGAGGTTGTAGCGGAGCTAAAGCTTCCCAACGGACCTATTGATGAAGACACGCTCGGCAACGGTACGGTCAAGCTAACCAGGGCAGATGAAGCGCCGCTTTTGGCCGGCGACATCTCTTTTTCAGGTGATGAGATTATCTTCCTTCCCAATAACACTTTAGACGTCAACGTGCGCTACGCCTTCGAAATTACTGACGGTGTCAAAGATGAGAGCGGCATGTCGGTCGAGCCTTATAGAATGACTTTCGAGACAAGCGACCGCCCCCGCATCGCCCGCTCAGAACCTCGCAACCGCGATACGGGCGTCAACCCCGAGGCTTCGGTGTCGCTCTATCCTGCGAATACGGACGGCGGACTTGAGAACTCAACCAATACTGCCTCGAACGTAAAACTCACCGAGGTGGCGACAGGTGCGTCCGTCAACGTTGTTCGGGGTACATCGGGCGGCTTCGATATCATCACGCTCAACCCTACCGAACCTCTCAAGGAAAACACCGAGTACCGCGTCGAGACGACGGACGGGCTTGAAGATCAGGGGGGCAACGCCTTTATTCCTTTCTCGAGCACCTTTACAACTGGTGATAAAGACCCAGATACGCCTGGCAATGTCAGATTCGACCGCGAGACCGTGACCCCAAGTAGTGACAACGATTCCTATACCTCGCTCGCCATCGGACCTGATCGCAAACTCTACGCCGCAACTATAGATGGGCGCATCAAGCGCTTCCCTATCAACGCTGACGGAACGTTGGGCAGCGCCGAAGTCATTAGTTCTTTGCAGCAGGTTGAAGGCGGCGCAAGGCTGCTCATCGGCTTCGCTTTTGACCCCTCGGCGACAGCAGACAATCTGATTGCTTGGGTGAGCCACACTTACGTCGACCCTGAATTCAAACTAAAAAACATCAATGAGCCCTGGAGCGGTAAGATTACACGCCTCAGCGGACCCGATTTAGGGACTGTTCAAGACTACGTAGTCGGACTGCCACGCTCGTCTAAAGACCACGTCACGAATAGCGTCGCGTTCAATCCCGCCGAGCCCGGCGTACTGTACTTCAATCAAGGCAGCAACTCCGCGATGGGTGCGCCTGACAGCGCCTGGAACTACCGCGAAGAGCAACTCCTCACCGCTGCGACGCTGCGCTTCGACATCAGCGCCGTGTCGTCACCTCCCCTCGATGTTCAGACTGAAGATACTGACAATCCGTACGACCCGTTCGCTCCAGGTGCGCCGCTTACCGTTTTTGGCAGCGGCATCCGTAATGCGTACGACCTCGTTTGGCACTCGAACGGCGAGTTATACGTGCCGACGAACGGCTCCAACTTGGGCGGCATCGTGCCGCGCTACGACCTCTCCGGGCTTGACGCGGGCGTTTGCGACGGCTATAGCGGTCCCGTGTTGGATAGTCCGGGCGACGTGGACGGCAAGTATGTGAGCGACCAAACCGACGGCTGGTTGGTCGAAAAGCAAGTGCAGAGTGACTTCCTCTTCCGCGTCGAGGAAGGCGGCTACTACGGTCACCCCAATCCTAAGCGGTGCGAATGGATTCTTAACGGCGGTGGCAACTACCGAGATAGCGCGGCACAAGTCGACATTTACGAGAGCGATACTGACCCCGATCCTGACTACCGTGGCTTCGCTTACGACTTCGACAAGAACAAATCACCCAACGGTGTCATCGAATATAAGAGCGACAACTTTGACGGAGCGCTCCAAGGCAAGTTGCTCATCGCTCGCTACAGCAACGAGGATGACATTTTGGTACTCGACCCCAGTGGTCCTAATAACGACATCAGCAAAGCGGAGACGCCCGACGACTTGGATGACTTCAGCGATCCTATCGACCTCGTCGAGGATACGACAAACGGCAATCTCTACATCTCCGAGTTCGATGAGAGCAAGGGCACGGACGATCAGGGAATCGTCCTCCTCCGTCCGGTAGGGGTAGAGTAGACTTCCCGAGCACCATCAGTTTAGCCGTCCCTTTAAGGGACGGCTTTTTTATGACGCTAAACACTATCTCAAAATCACAAACGTCACGAAGTAATACGTAATCGGCACCGCGAAGAGCATCCCGTCGATGCGGTCCAACGCGCCGCCATGCCCCGGCAAGAAAAACCCAGCATCTTTAACGCCTGCCCAGCGCTTGATGAGCGACTCGAAGAGGTCGCCGAGTTGGGCCGCGCTCGCGACCAAAATGCTAAAAAGGATCGTGTCGTAGATATCGATGCGCAAGTTCGAGATAGCTTCTAAACTGTAGGTCGTGACCGAGACGATAAAGACCGCGAAGCCGAGACCGCCGAAAGCCCCCTCGAGCGTCTTGTTTGGGCTCACCTGCGGCGCGAGCTTCTGACGCCCGAAGAACTTGCCGATGACGTATGCACCTGTGTCGCTCGCGAAGATCGCTAAGATAGGCAGCATCAGGTACCAGAGCCCCAAAGTACCGTCGGGCGTGTAGCGCAAGGTGATACCGTAACCTAAAAGCCAAGGAATATAGAAGTAGCCAAACAGCGAGTAGATCACGCTCTGCACCGAGCGGTCGTTCGGACGGATAACCTCTAAGCCGATGAGGTAGAGCGCGAGCAGGCCTAAAAGCGCTTCGCGCCAGCTCATGCCGTCGAAGAGGGGTTGCATGTTGAAAAGTCCCTCGTAAGTGACCGGCAGTGAGGCGGGCAGCGTTAAGACCGTCGCCACCCACAGGCTGCGCCGCCGAATCGGGATACCGCGCAGGTTCATCAGCACGGCGTATTCTTGCAGCGCAACGAGTGACAAAACGAGATAGGCGGGGGCTAAAAGGGGTAAGCCTACCCACATGATAATGAGTGCGGCGATGAAGCCGAAGAAGCTCGAGGTCACGCGGGGGTAGGGCAGGTGGAAGTTGAGACCAAACATAAGTAAAGAGAGCTTAACCCGAGCGGAGGAAAGGAGTCGCACCTAGCGCTATCTGTTGGGATGAAGAAGAAAGAGAAAAGGGATGAGAATAAAGTCGCCTCTATTCTCATCCCTTCCGTTGGCTATTTTTCTCCCTACTTGTGCGCCTAAACCGCCATAATGTCCTCTTCTTTGGACTTGACTCGTGCGTCAATTTTACCGATGTAGTCGTTTGTAATCTTCTGCACTTCGTTCTCGCCCTGACGCAAGTCGTCTTCGGTCAAGAGGTTCTCTTTGTTCATCTCTTTAAGCTCATCGTTGGCGTCGCGGCGGATGTTGCGCACCGAGACGCGGGCTTCTTCCGCCATTGTTTTCGTCGTTTTAACGAGCGTGCGGCGGCGCTCGTCGTTGAGCTGCGGCACGCTGATAAAGATGCTGTCGCCTTTATTGCTCGGATTAAAGCCCAGGTCACTGTCGCGAATCGCTTTTTCAATGTTGGCGACGGCGCTCTTGTCGTAGGGCGAGATAAGGAGCGTACGTGGGTCCGGGCTGGAGATGCTCGCGAGCTGATTTAAGGGCGTCGAACTGCCGTAGTAGTTGACCTGGACACGGTTCAAGATGGCAGGATTAGCGCGTCCGGTGCGCACCATACCGATGTTTTGCTCGAACGCCTCTAGCGTTTTATCCATGCGCTGCCGCGTCTCTTTAAGAACTGTTTGCACCTTATGCCTCCTTCTTTGGCTCGAGTTGTCTCAAGAGAAGCGCGGTGAGGCGCGCAGCCGTGAGAACTCGAGCTATGCTTTATACGGATTTCGATTGATGACTGCATAAACTCTTGCAGAGTTTCTTCCGTTCCCGACGCTACGCGCTTCTGCGGAGTCGGGAGTACTTCGTGAAACTCATCAGAATCCGTGTTTTTTTCAACTCGTTACACTCGGGTCAAGTACGAAATAAACATTTCGTATTTAACCGGAAACCGTATCACCTACTATATCGCGTCACAGAGCTTGTCCGACATTAAGCTAAGCGCAAATTAAAACCATGATGAAATCGATATCCAAACTACGAACTGATGCGTGTGCCGACGTGTTCACCCGTTAGAAGGCGCTCTAGGTTGCCCTCTTCGAAGATGTTAAAGACCGTGATCGGCATGTTGCGCCCCATGCAGAGGCTGATTGCGGTGGCGTCCATGACTTTGAGTCCTTTATTGAGAACGTCCAAGTAGGATAGCGTATCGTACTTCGTCGCGTCCGGGTTGCGGTTGGGGTCATCGCTATAGACCCCGTCTACGTTGTTTTTCGCCATCAAGACCATGTCGGCGTCGATCTCTAACGCGCGCAGCACGGCGGCGGTGTCGGTTGTAAAGAAGGGATTGCCGGTGCCACCGCCGAAGATAACGACGCGCCCCTTCTCCAAGTGGCGAAGGGCCCGGCGGCGGATATAAGGCTCAGCGACCTCTTGCATGTTAATGGCGGATTGGACGCGGGTGTCGATCCCTTGTTGTTCTAAAGCGTCTTGAAATGCTACCGCGTTCATTACAGTCGCGATCATGCCGACGTAATCTGCCGTTGCGGGGTCCATATTGCCGCCGTGCTGCGCGCCCCGCCAGAAGTTGCCCGCGCCGACGACGACCGCCAATTGAACGCCGCGACCTCTTGTCGCGGCGATCTCTTTAGCCAAGGCTTGCGTGGCGTCAGGGGAAACCCCGACGCCTTTATCTCCGGCTAAAAACTCGCCAGAAAGTTTAAGCAGAACGCGCTGCACGCCTACTCGCTGATGGCGATGCGGTGAAATGCGCCAATTTGGATGTTTTCGCCGATCGTCGCGATGGACTCCTTGAGAAGTGCCTCGACGGACTTGTCCGGGTCTTTGATGTAGGGCTGCTCCATGAAGCAGATTTCGCCGTAGAACTTATTCAGACGACCCTCAACGATCTTCTCGACGACTTGCGGCGGCTTGCCTTCGCCCTCGGCTTGTTTGGCGAGCGCCTCTTTTTCCTCGCGCACCGCCTCTTCGGGCACGTCGTCGCGGCTGCGGTAGGTCGGGTTTGCCATCGCCACGTGAATCGCTAAGTTGCGGGCGAGTTCTTGGAACTTGTCGTTGCGGGCGACGAAGTCGGTTTCACAGTTGAGTTCGACCAAAGTGGCGATTTTGCCGTTGTGGTGCAAGTAGCTGCCCACGAAGCCTTCGCTCGCCTCGCGGTCTGCTTTTTTGGCTGCTTTCGCAATGCCGCGCTCGCGCAGCAGGGCGGCGGCTTTGTCGACTTCGCCGCCAGTCTCCTCGAGCGCCTTTTTCACATCCATCATGCCTGCGCCCGTCATGGTGCGCAGTTGTTTAATGCCTTCCATCGTGACTGCCACGGTATTCCCCTTTCAGTATGGTTCTTTGTATTTCTCAGTCTTGTTTCTCTGACTTATCGTCAGCGCTCAGCCGAGACTCTCCCAAAGTCTCGGCGTCGCCCTGCAAGGTTGTGTACCGGTCTAGCTTCAGGTCAAGCGGGTTGCGTGTCTTCTTGCTCAGCTGCGGGCGCAGCTTGAGCCTCTTGCGCCGCTTCTCCACTGCCCTGACCACCACTGCCCTGACCACCACTGCGCTGACCACCACTGCGCTGACCACCACTGCCCTGACCGCCGCGCTGAGCCGCTTCGGCGATGGTACGCTCTGGTGAAGAGAGCGGGGTAGGCAGCGTTTCGCGTTGTTCGCCCTGGACCTCTTCGCTCGGCGCTTCGCTCTCTGCTTGAGCGCCGCCGCGCACCTCGACAATCGAGTCGGCTAGGCGCGCCGTGACGAGCTGAATAGAGCGGATCGCGTCGTCGTTACCGGGCACGATGTAATCGAGCACGTCGGGGTCGGAGTCGGTGTCGGCGAGTGCGACGACGGGGATGCCGAGCTTATTCGCCTCGCGCACCGCGATGGCTTCCTTTGTCGGATCGACGATGAAGAGCACGTCGGGTAAGCGGCTCATCTCTTTGATGCCGCCCAAGTAACGCTGTAAACGCAGCAGCTCTTTGCCGAGTTCGATCTGCTCCTTTTTGCCGTAGCGCAAGATGCTCTCGTCCTCGAACTGTTTCTCCAACTCCTTGAGACGCTCGACCCGGCTGCGGATCGTCTTAAAGTTCGTCAGCGTGCCGCCCAACCAACGCTCGTTGAGGTACGGCATCCCGCAGCGCTTCGCCTCCGCCGCCAAAATCTCTTGGGCCTGCTTCTTGGTGCCGACAAAGAGGATCGTGCCGCCTCTCGCCGCGACTTCGCGCAGATAGTTAAAGGCTTTATCTGATTCGACGAGCGTCTTTTGCAGATCGATAATGAAGATACCGTTGCGCTCCGCGAAGATATAACGCTTGAACTTGGGGTTCCAACGCTTCGTTTCGTGACCGAAGTGAACCCCAGCCTCTAAAAGTTGCTTCATTCCCAAATACGACATACAGCCTCCAAAGCGGGACGTTGAGCGAAAATTTTGTGTAGAGATTGCGGGTCAGTGCGGACATCCCGCTGCCGCAGCGACCCTGTTGTCAACTCTAAAAAGTCAACTCTATAGAATAACCCTAAAGTTGACCTAATGCCTCTCTCGCCGATGCAAAGTCGGGGTCGATCTCTAAAGCGCGTTCGTAAGCATCTCTAGCTTTCGCTAGGTCGTCCGCGCCGCCACGTATCTCGTAGGCTTGACCGAGCCAGTAGTAGGCTTCTGCGTTGGCGGGGGGCAAGAGTGCGCCCTTGGTCGCCTCGGTAACGGCTCTATCGAGTTGGCTCTGCTGGATATACGCCCTCGCCAAGTATGTATAGGCGGGCGGCAGCGAGACCGCGTCGATGTCGATCACCTTTTGAAAGTAAGGGACCGACGCGCTGACCTCGCCGCAGTCGAAGAGCGTGCGCGCGAGGTTAAAGTTCGCCTCGAGCAAGTTCTCGTCAATTTCGACCGCTTGGCGCAGCTCGAACTCGGCGTCCTCGCAGCGTTCTAGCTTGAAGTAGATATCCCCCAAGTCGTTGCGAAAGCTCGCGCTGTTGGGTTGCAGCACCACCGCGCGCTTAAACGCGATGAGCGCCTCTTCTAGTTCGCCGGCACTGCGGTACACCGCGCCCAAGTTCGCTTGGTAGCTGGCGTTGTCGCTCTCTAACGCGACGGCGTTCTCGAGGGCTGCTTGCGCCCCGTCCATGTTGCCCTGTTCGTAGAGCAGCACGCCCCTCGTGTTACTCAGTGCCGCGTTGCTCTCTCCCATCTCTTCAGCGCGCTCTAAGAGGTCTAAAGCGTCTCCCAATCTGCCCGCGTAGCGCTCCGGGTCACTTTGGTACTGCTCCCTATAAGCGTTGGCGAGCTGGATATATGCGCTTAACTGGTCGGGATGGGCGTCGAGGACGCTCTGATACTCTTCGATGCCCAGCTCTAGCGCGCCCTGGCAGACGAGTGCTCGCCCCTTGCCGAGCATCGCGTCTGCATTGTCCGGTTCCTTCTCTAGCGCTCGCTGAAAGAGGTACTGTGACGTTAAGCAGTCGCCCCTAGCGTAGTAGAAATCTCCTTGTTGCAACAGCTCCTCGGTAGTGAGGTCACCCGTCTCCTGCGCGAATGAGGTCGCGAGAAGTAGCAGGAGCGATAAACTTAAAGCGCGCGTCATCACAGTTCCGTCCTCCAACAGCGTCGCTCATAGACAGTGAACCTATGAGCAAACCGTATTAGTCTAACAGCCAGACGCTCCTCAAGCAAGCACATCTGATGCGTCTATCATGACGAACCTGCGTGAGATAGGCGTGTGCCTCCCTTTAATATTGGTCACGTCAATTTAGCACCCAGTGCGTTTTTAAGTATACCCGTACGCTTTAGATCGTCTAGGGATGAGCGCGTTCAGTGAAGATAATCCAGTGGCGGCGCGTAGCGCCCGCGCACCTCGAAGACCTCCGCGTAAGCCACCCCGACCTCTCGCCCCCGATTGGCGCGGCTCCGCTCGAACTGTTCGGCGGTGAGCGTCCAGCCGTAAAAGTCGCGGTAGAGCCTGAAGACGTCTAGCGCAACGCTGATGTGCTCGGACGTGTCCACGTGAACGGTAGGGTAGCGCGTCGGCGAGGCGAAGGAGAGGTACTGGTAGAAGCGCACGCTCTTGCGGTGCGCCCCGAGTTGAGCGTCGTCTCCTAAGCCTTCATTGAGAATTTTCGGAATTCGCGCCAGCGTAATTGCATCAAAGGCGATTTTGGCGGTCATCCGGTGGTCGGGGTGCGGGTGGTCGTCGCTCCAGGTGACGACGGCGTCAGGCCTAAACTCGGCGTAGAGCCGCGCTAGCTCCAAGGCTTCGGCGCGGCTGCCCGTAAGCCTCGAGTCCCCCATGTCGAAAAACTGATAGCTCGCCCCCAACTTCTGCGCGACCCACGCCCCGTGCTCCTGCCGGACGCGGCGCACCTCCTCCTCAGACTCTTCTACGAACTGGCTCGCCAACTCGCCGTGGGTCGTCCAGACGAGCTTGACGGCGTCGCCCCGCGCCGCGTGCTTCGCGAGCGTGCCGACGCAACCGAGTTCGTCGTCAGGGTGGGCGAGAACAGCGAGGAGGCGCATTGCGAAGGGTTTAGGTGTTGCTTCCTATGTTGAAGAAAAGCTGTAAAAACTGATGCTGAAAGAACATCACGGTGACGCCGAAGGCGATGTGACTAATAATCTGTGAAATAACGAGGATAAAACGCTCGCGAAACCTTTCTAAAGGATGGTGCTCAATAACGACGATTGTCACCAGAAAGCCGACCAAGATACCGTGACCTAAACCAAGCGCAAGACCGAGGATCGGATAGAAGAGGTTGATTTCGACCGGGAAGCTCGGAAAGATAATAAGTTCAGGCACGGGAAAGCCCGAGGTCATGAGCGCCATGACGACCCAGCCGTAAAAGATAGAGAAGAGGATGCCGCCCGCGAAATAGATGATGCTACCTAGAAAACGCGAACGTCCATCGACTTGCCGCGTGATCGCTGAGCCTAATGCGCCCAGCACGTCATAAAATTCTCCATTCCAGGTGAGCGGCAAGTAGAGAAAAAAGACCATGACCGAGGTGGCGATAAAACCAGCAGCAACCGATGAGAGCAGCAGAGGTAAGAGCATAGTGCCTCCTAGAGAGTGTTAGGCAGAGTATTGCACACTTTGAATTCTTGCAAAGAGGACTGTGACCTGTGTTTTGAGGTGGGTAAGCGTAAGCTGACGTGAACCTTGAGAAACGTGCTCCCGCGTCATGATAGCTGAGTAAGCAAATGGTACGCTTGACCCTACGTCGGGCTCGAGCATGAGCCTCTAAGATAGAGTCCCCAACACGCCAAAAGCTCTATCATAAACACGCGCTAGCGGGTGCGGGAGGGGACAATTGTCCTAGAGGTGAGTGGCGTCTGAGTTCGTATACTAAGGTATTAAGATACGAGGGTATTGAGATGCGTTGGCGTAGCTTTATAGAGGGAGTAAGAGATGTTAAGACAAATACAAAGAAGGAGCGCGTGTTGAAGCGTCTACGTGCAGGGGTCTCTATGGGTACGCTGGCGTGGACAGCGCTAGGCGTCAACCTCATCGTGATTCTGCAAGGCGCAGTCGTCCGTGCAACGGGCTCTGGGGCGGGTTGCGGCAGCCACTGGCCCCTTTGTAACGGTGAGGTCGTGCCGCTCGCGCCCAGTACCGAAACGCTCATCGAGTTCTCCCACCGTCTGCTCTCGCTCGGCGCGCTCCTTATCGGTGCGTGGCTCCTCATCGCCGCGTGGCGCATGCGCAAAGAAAGACCCGCGCTGTGGGGTGCGGCGCTCGCTTCGTTCGTCTTTCTCATCTTTGAAGCTCTTTTAGGCGCGGCGACGGTGCTGCTCGGCTTGACGGGTGACAACGCGACGGTAGGAAGAGGTCTCATGGTCGCCTCTCACCTGGTCAACTCGCTGCTCCTCGTCGGGGCGCTTACCGCGACGCTCGTCTACGCCAGAGATAGAACACTCGGACTACCTAAACTGCGCGGTCAAGGAATGCTCGCCACCGTGCTCGGCGTCGGTTTGGTCGGGATGCTCGTGCTGAGCTTTTCAGGCGGCATCGCGGCGATGGGCAACACGATGTTCCCTTCTGAAAGTCTCGCGGCGGGTCTCGCCGCTGACTTCGACGCATCCTCGCACCTCCTCATTCGTTTGCGCATCCTGCACCCGCTCATCGCGATTACCGTCGGTGTGTACCTCTTCCTGAGCTTGGGGCTGAGCTGGTGGCTCAAGCCCGTGCTCAAGGCGAAGCGGCTCGCCCAAGCGCTGCTCGGCGTCTATATCGTTCAGCTCGTCATCGGCAGCGCCAACCTCGCCTTTCTCGCGCCTACGGTCTTACAGCTCGCGCACCTCTTCACCGCCGTGCTCGCCTTCGGGCTACTCGCGGCGCTGGGTATCTACGCTTTAGGAAGCCCCGTCACCGTTACTCATCCTTCATTCAATCCTCGAGCCGAACCCTCCACCAAGTCATACGCCAAGAAAGCGGTGAGATGAGCCAACCACAAATACAACCCGCTCCAATCGCTAGAGCTACCTGGCGCGACTATGTTACGCTGACCAAACCCAAAGTTATCAGCTTGCTCCTTTTCACGACAGTCGGCGCGATGTTCGTGGCGGCGCGGGGTTTTCCTGGAATTGTCCCGCTGCTCGGTGTGCTTGTGGGCGGCTACATGTCGGCGGGCGCGGCGGGTGTCTTCAATATGGTCTACGACAGCGATATCGACGTGCGGATGCGCCGCACCGCGAAGCGCCCGACGGTCACATCGGTGATCTCAAACTCGCACGCGCTTCTCTTCGCTGCGGTCCTCACGCTCGGCTCGTTCGTCATCATCGCGCTCACCTCGACCGTTCTAGCGGCGCTCCTCTCCTGGGCGGGCATCGCCTTCTACGTCATTATCTATACGATGTGGCTCAAGAGGAGCACCTGGCAGAACATCGTTATCGGCGGCGCGGCGGGCGCGATTCCGCCCCTCGTCGGCTGGGCGGCGGTCACGGGCGAGCTGAGCCTCCTGGCGTGGTTTTTGTTCGGACTCGTTTTCCTCTGGACGCCCGTCCACTTCTGGGCGCTAGCGCTCATGATTAAGGATGATTACGCGGCGGTGGGCGTGCCGATGGCTCCAGTGGTGATCGGCGAGCGAGCGACCGTCATGCAGATGGTGATGTACGCGGTGCTCACCGCCGTACTGACGATCATCCCTTTCGCGCTTCACGAGTTCAGCGTTGCGTACTTTCTTGCAGCCTTGTTGCTGAATATTGTGTTACTCGTACGTGTTGCGCGGCTCTTCGTGTTGGTGCGTAACGACCAGCCAATCGACCGCCCTACCGCCCTAAGCCTCTACAAATATTCGATGTCGTACTTAGCCCTAATCTTCTTGACGATGGCGCTGGACCGCGCCTTCACCTCACTGTAACGGGAGTGTTTGTGAAATATTTCAAAATTTTACCTTTTTATTAGCGCTGCCGCTCGCGTTAGCGGCGACGGACGAGGGACCCTACGGGGCTCTATCGTCGCTGCCCAATATCCTTAACCCAGCGTCGCCGCAGGCGGAGGAGATCGCGTGGCTGTTCTGGCTCGTCGTCGGTTTCAGCACCTTTGTGATGATCATCGTCACCGCGTTCATGATCGCGGGCATCGTCGGCGCGTTTCGTGACCGCGACGTGCATTCGGACGAAGAGCCGCCGCAGACGCACGGCAACTTGAAGCTCGAGGTCGCCTGGACCGTCATTCCTCTGATTATCTTAGCTGTGTTGCTCGTGCCTACCTTGGGCTCTATCTACAACCTCGACGCGATTTCCGCTCCCGACGACGCCATCGAAGTGAACGTCGTTGGTAAGCAGTTCTGGTGGGAAATGGCGTACTTGGACGAAGAGGTCGTCACCGCGAACGAGTTGGTCGTCCCCGTAGGACGCGCCGTCAAGGTCAACCTCGCCTCGGAAGACGTGATGCACTCCTTCTGGATTCCGCAGATGGCGGGCAAGGTGGACCTTATTCCCGGCAACAAACGCACGCTCTACTTCACGGCTGAAAAAGAAGGCGTTTACTACGGTCAGTGCGCCGAGCTGTGCGGCGACTCGCACGCGAACATGCGCCTGCGCGTCGTGGCGATGTCCCAAGAGCAATACAATGCTTGGGCGGTTGCAGCGAAGCAGCCCGCCACCGTCGCGACGCAGGTGTCCGCGCAGAGCCCATTGGTGCAAGAGGGCAGCCAGCTCTTCATCTCGAAAGGCTGCGTCAACTGCCACGCGGTGCAGGGTGTGAATACCTATAACCGCGTCGGCCCGGACCTCTCGCACATCGGCAGCCGCACGAGCATCGCGGCGGGGATGTTGGAGAACACCCCCGAGAATATGATCCGCTGGCTCCGCTACACCGATACGGTCAAGCCGGGCGTCGCGATGCCCAACTTAGGCTTGACGCAGGAGGAAGCGGAAGCGTTGACGGCGTATCTCGAGACGCTCACCTTACCTGACGTTGATGTGCGCTCCATGATGGACCTAGAGGACGCCGCAGCACCTGAAACAGCACCGAACACCACCACTATAGACGCTAATTCTCTGACCTCGAGAGGTGATCAATGAGCAGTATTTCCGCAGGGCAGAGCGCGCAGGAGGGCCGCTCTAAACCCGTCTGGCTAGACCTCTTAACGACCGTTGACCACAAGAAAGTCGGGCTGATGTATCTCATTACAGCCTTTGTCTTCTTCGGCATTGGCGGCATCGAAGCGCTTCTCATCCGCTTGCAGTTGTCGCGCCCGAACATGGACGTGCTCGTAGGCGAGTTCTATAACCAAATCTTAACGGCACACGGCACGACGATGCAGTTTTTGTTCATCATCCCCATCGCGGCGGCGTTCGGCAACTACTTCATCCCGCTGATGATCGGCGCACGGGACATGGCGCTGCCGCGCATGAACGCTTTCGGGTACTGGTTGTACCTCTTCGGCGGCTTGCTGATCTACTCCGCGCCGCTTTTCGGCGGCTTCTCCGAGGGCGGCTGGGTGTCGTACTTCCCGTTCTCGAGTTCGGATTATCAGGTCGGCGCAGGGATGGACACCTGGATTTTAGGCTTGCAGCTCGTCGGCTTCTCGTCCATCTTTGCGGGTATCAATTTCATTGTCACCATCGTCAACCTCCGCACGCCGGGCATGGGCTGGCGGCAACTGCCGATGTTCGGCTGGACGATTCTCGCCACCTCGTTCTTACAGGTCTTGGCGACGCCCGGCGTCACCGCTGCAACGATGATGACCTTTTTGGACCGCACCATTGGTATCAGCTTGTTCAACCCTGCCATCGGCGGCGACCCCGTCTTGTACCAGCACCTCTTCTGGTTCTACTCGCACCCAGCGGTCTACATCATGGTGCTGCCCTGGTTCGGCATCGTCTCGGAAATTTTGCCTACGTTCACGCGCAAGCCGATTTTCGGCTACACCGCACTGGCGGGCGCGACGATGGGTATCGCTCTGGTCAGCTACCTCGTGTGGGCGCACCACATGTTCACCTCGATGGGTAGCCCGCTGATGAACTCGGTCTTCGCCTTCACCACGATGCTCGTCGCGGTGCCTACAGGCGTGAAGATTTTCAACTGGCTCGCCACGATCTGGAAGGGGAAAATCGTCTTCAACACGGCGATGCTTATGTCCTTGGGCTTTATCTTTCTCTTCACCATCGGCGGCATCTCGGGCGTCGCGCTCGCTATCGTGCCTTTCACCTGGCAGATGCACGACTCCTATTTCGTCGTGGCGCACTTTCACAACGTGCTGATCGGCGGTTCCATCTTCATCGTCATGGCGGGCACCTTTTACTGGTTCCCTAAGATGACGGGCAAGTTCTTGGACGAGCGCATGGGCAAGTGGCTCTTCTGGCTCTGGTTCGTGGGCTTCATGGTGACGTACTTCCCACAGTACATCCTAGGTCTTTTGGGTATGCCGCGCCGCATCTACACCTACGCCGAGGGCATCGGCTGGGAGATTTGGAACGGGCTCTCGTCCTTGGGCTCGGTCATGTTGGCAGCGGGCTTCTTGCTCTTCATCTACAACGTCGTTGTAAGTTTGCGCGGACCTAAAACCGCCGGACCGAACCCCTGGAAGTACGGCTATACGCTCGAGTGGGCCACCACCAGCCCTCCCGCCGAATACAATTTCGGCGTCGAACTCCCCACCGAATTCCGCAGTGAGCGCCCCTTGTACGACTGGCAGAAGATGGGTTTGTGGCCCGTTGGTGAAGAGGCGACCTTGCGTCCCTCTGACATTCACCTGCCGAAACCGAGCATTTGGCCCTTTATCACCTCGGTCGGGCTGACGGTCTTCCTAGCCGGGTTGGTCATGCAAGGACCGCTCTGGATCGTAGGCTTGGGCATATCGCTCTTCGCGATGGTGCTATGGGCGGGAGAGCAAGCCTTTGAGAGCGAAGAGGTCGAGTTAGAGGTCGAGCACCATAACCGCACCAAAATGGGCAACGGCATGATGGCGACGTACTGGTTCTTAGGCTCGGAAGCTGCGCTCTTCGCAATGGTCTTCTCCGCGTACTTCTACCTCTACTTCACCGGACGCTTCGCCTTCCCTGAAGAGTTACCTTCGGTGACGCTGGCGCTCCTCAACACGCTCTTCTTGGTCTCGAGTTCGATCACCGTTCACGTCGCCCACCACGACCTCATGCACAATAAGCGCAAGACCTTCTTAGGTCTCTTAGCCGCGACGCTCGGCTTCGGCGCGATCTTCTTGGGGATTACGGGCATCGAGTGGGCTGAGATTATTTCCCACATCGACCCGCGCGAGAACCTCTACTACTCCGCCTTCTTCGCCATCACGGGCTTACACATGCTCCACGTGGTTATCGGGCTCTTTATGTTGGCGGTCGCCTTCGTTAGAGGGATGCGCGGCGCGTACTCGCCTAAGATTCACGCGGGCGTCTCTGCCCCCGTTGCGTACTGGCACATGGTCGATGTGGTGTGGATTTTCGTCCTCTTGTTCGTCTACGTTTTGCCGATCTTCTACAAAGGACCGAGCGAAGTCGTCAACGTCACCGACCCCTTCGCGGTCTATATGGAAGACTCTTTCGTACCCGACACGCCGGGCGCAACTGAAAGGGGTATTCCTGTGATTCCCGACTCCACCATTCCCGGCGCAGGCGGCCCTGGCAAGCCCGCGCAGACCTCGCCGGGACGCCCCGAGACGGTCACGCCTGGACCCGAGGTCGAGTCGGTCGAGCCAACCAACGAGTCCGCTCCCGCCGAAACTGCGCCGCCCGCCACTGGAGAAACGGCAGCGCCAACCGTCGAGGAGCCTGTCCCTAACTCCGAGCAAAACATTCAAGAAGACCCGCAGGGCGCGCCGGGCAACTAGCCGCCCACCGCTAAGTGACATTCACGAGAGGGCTGCACGGAACCGAATTCTGTGCAGCCCTCTCTCTTTAGGAGCTATGGAACGCTACAGACAACTCTTCACACCGCGCTGGATAGCCGGGCATATACTCGCCCTCTCGCTCATTGTGCTTTTCGTTAGTTTGGGTTTATGGCAGCTCAGACGCTTAGACCAGCGCCAAACTTACAACACCCTCTTAGAGTCTCGCCTAGAGGCTGCGCCGCAACCTTTTGGCCGCTTGAAAGAGGCGTACGACCTCACCGCACCCGAAGCGGTGGAGGACGCCGCCGCGTATCGTCGCACTGAGGTAACGGGGCGTTTCGACGCGGAGAACGAGGTGCTGCTGCGCTCGAGAGCCCTGGACGGACAGCCCGGCTACCACGTCCTTACGCCCTTAATACTGAACGACAACCGAGCCCTCTTAGTCGATAGAGGTTGGGTTCCTTTCGACCTCGACGAGCCACCCATCGCCCAAGCTGCGCCGCCTACCGGAGAGGTCAGCGTGACGGGTGTTCTCTTCCCGACGCAGGAGCAGCCGGTGGGATTCGGTCCGAAAGACCCGCTTGAGGGTGAACTCGACGCCGTTTTCTTCGTCAATACGGAGCGGTTGGAGAAACAGTTGCCGTATAGACTCGAGCCTATCTACCTCGAACTCAACCGACAGACGCCACAACAATCCTCCCAACTTCCGGTTTCCCCTGCGCCCCCCGAACTCAGCGGAGGCTCGCACTTAGGTTACGCCTTACAGTGGTTCTCGTTTGCCGCTATCGGCATCATCGGTTACGGCTTCCTGATGCGCAGCGTCCTCACGGATAAAGAGGAGGATGAGGAGATCATTTCGACGGCGCAAGCAAGCTGACGCAGTACGCATGCCCCAACTCAGCACTTACGCGAGTTACCACGCTATGCTACGGTTTGAACGCGAAATTTTTCATATAACGGGTGTTGGGGCAAGACGGACACCTCGCTAAAGAATTCAAAATGCGGTGCTTCAGTTTCAACGATTGAAGACAGTAGCAGTGCGCCCCGAGACCGCATCCTAATCTAGTTACAACCAAGGGGGAAGCAGCATGAGCGACGACCAACACAAGTCACCACCCGCCCAGGACCAGTCCTTACCCGGCAGCGAAGAGGCGATGACGCCGCAACCCGAGACGACGCAACCGGAACGTCAGGGGAGCGGCAAGCTGAACGGCAAAGTTGCCCTTATTACGGGCGGCGACAGCGGCATCGGGCGCTCGGTAGCTGTTTTGTTCGCGCGAGAAGGCGCAGACGTCGCTATCGTCTACCTGGAAGAGGACAACGACGCTAACGACACTAAAGACCTTGTTGAGGCCGAAGGCAAGCGCTGCCTCGCCATCAAAGGCGATGTGGGCGACGAGAGCTTCGCACAGCAGGCTGTGCAGCAGACGGTGGACGAGTACGGCAAGCTCAACGTCTTGGTGAACAACGCCGGCGAACAGCACATGTGCGAGAGCTTGACCGACATCAGCAAGGAGCAGCTCGAGCGCACCTTCCGCACGAACATCTTCGGCATGTTCTTCATGAGCAAAGCGGCTCTGCAGCACCTGGGCGAAGGCGACGCCATTGTCAACTCCTGCTCGGTCACGGCCTTTCAAGGGAACCCGACGCTCATCGACTACTCCTCGACGAAGGGTGCTATTGTCTCCTTCACGCGCGCGCTGTCACAGAACCTCGCGTCCAAAAATATCCGCGTCAATTCGGTCGCGCCCGGCCCGGTCTGGACGCCCCTCATCCCCGCGACCTTTCCGCCCGAGCAGGTCGAAGGCTTCGGCGAGCACGTGCCGCTAGGTCGGCCCGGTCAACCCGAAGAGATTGCGCCCTGCTACGTGTTTTTAGCCTCAAGCGATTCCTCTTACATCACCGGGCAGACGCTGCATCCTAACGGCGGTACCGTGATAGGAGGCTAGGGTGCCCTACGACAAGCGGAGCGAGCTGCCTGACTCCGTAACGGATAATTTGCCCAAGCACGCCCAAGAGATTTACCAGTCGGCGTATAACAGTGCTTGGGAGCAGTACGAAGACCCCGAGGACCGCCGAGGGGACGCCTCGCGTGAAGAGGTGTCGCATAGGGTGGCGTGGTCGGCGGTGGAGCAGAAGTACGAGAAGAATGAGAATGGGGATTGGGTAGAGAAATCGTAGTTTAGTCTATCTCTCGAGAAGGGCGCTTGCGGGCGTCCTTTTTTGTGATTTAGATAAAGCTAACGTTGTACAATTAAGACCGATATGGCGAGAAAAAAGCAAGCTGAGTTCGTGAAGTGGTTCGGTCCTGTTTTGAATGCGCTGAGAGATTTGGGGGATTCTGGCAAACCTCGAGAGGTCTCTAGCAAGATTGCGGAGAATCTCGATCTGAGTAACGAGACGTTAGATGAAACCCTAAAGTCAGGTGCGAGCCGCTTCCACAATCAAGTCGCGTGGGCGAGGCAGCATCTTGTTTGGGAAGGATTGCTCGACTCATCTAAATATGGGACGTGGAAGCTAACTGAAAAAGGTAAACACACAACGCTCAACAGAGACCAATCGCGCGAGCTTTTTCTCAAGTGGGTGGAGATTCACCGCAGAGCAAGAGAGGCGAAGGCGAACAGTAAGGTCATCCGAGAACAAGAGGAGAAAGCCCCGGAAGAGTACGAGCAAGAAACGTCGCTCAGCTTGCTCGAAATACTCCGCGAACTTCCCCCATCAGGTTTTGAGCGAATCTGCCGCGAGCTTTTGCGCGAACACGGATTCGAAAACGTTCAGGTGACGGGCGCTTCTCATGACGGTGGCATTGATGGTTACGGCGTATTGGAGCTTAACCTCTTTGTAAGTTTCAAAGTGCTTTTTCAGTGCAAGCGTTATAAGGGATCAGTCTCGAGGTCCCAGGTAGGCGATTTTAGGAACGCGATGATCGGGCGCGCGGAGAAGGGCACAATCCTAACAACAGGCACCTTCACGGCTGAAGCGACGAAAGAAGCCAATCGCGATGGAGCCCCGCAGATTGAATTAGTTGACGGCACAAAGCTTATTGAGATGTTCGAGAAAGTCGAGCTTGGTCTGCACCCAAAAATAGTTTATGAAGTAGACATGGCTTGCTTCAATAAATTCATCACGAGTTGACGCTTTATAGACATTTGAATCTACATATCTTGATCTTCTCAAAATCTACAGAGACATTCATGAAGAGCTGACGCTACCTCTTCCGAGCGAACCATGTTAATCTCACGTATGAAAAAGTTCATAGCTGGGTGCAGGTCTTATCGGTTTGCCGCGATTTTCTCCTTAATTATCGCCCTCGCTGGGTGCGGTCTAACGCCTCAAAATACTGTGAACGACCCTGTAGGGGGGGACGCCGCGCAGGTGTGGCGAGCCTCCGAAGTTCCCTTTCAACTCTGCGAAATCGACACCTTCGTCGTCAGCGAGCTTAGCTTCACGAGAGAAGGTGACGCGCTGAGTGGGACGCTCTCGCTCGTCAGCGGGCAGACAGGACTGATGGCGTCAGGACCGTTCGAGGGGACAGTTTCAGGTGAAACCGTTACGGGCACAGCGACCTTATCGGGTGATGTCGAGGCGACCCTAGACGCTGACCTCATCCTCACCGATACCTTATCGGGCACGCTCACCGCGCAAGAGAGTGTGGCGTGTAACGTGAGCGAGTCGGGAACTTTGACGCTCGAGCTAGAGGGTGTCCAGCCCGACTCCGCCAAGCCTCAGCGCATTGAAGGGGTGGATTGGCGCGACGAGAACATCTACTTCGCCTTCACGGACCGCTTCAACAATGGCGACCCCAGCAACGACGATGGCGCGGCGCGTCCGGATGCCTTCGACGAAGCCGACCTCAGCAACGAACGCCTCTGGCACGGCGGCGACTGGGCGGGCATCACGCAGAAAATAGAAGAGGGCTACTTCGGTGAGCTTGGCTTCACCGCCATCTGGATTTCGCCCGTGTACTACCAGGTCCCCGCGATTCTTATGGATAACTTTGAGTTCTTTCAAGACGAGGGACCCTTCGCGGGCTTTCACGGCTACTGGGCGGAGGACTTCTTGCGCACCGACCCGCACTTCGGCACCTTGGACGACCTTAAGACGCTCGTGCGCACCGCCCACGAGAACGACATCAAGATCATCCAAGATATGATCGTGAACCACACAGGTTACGGCTCAACGATGATGGAGACGCGCCCCGAGTGGCTGCGTGACGAGCCCATCTGTTACACCGACGCCGCCCCGAACGAGCAAGCCTGTCTTCTCGCCGAGCTGCCCGACTTCATCCAAGCGAACGAAGAGGTGCCGCCCTTCTTGGATGAAACCGTGCGCTATTGGGTCGAAGAAATCGGCATTGACGGCATCCGCATGGACACGGTCAAGCACGTGCCCGACTTCTACTGGGAGGACTTCTTCGCGCCGGGCGGCGCGGGCGACCCCGAGCGCATCTGGACGGTAGGCGAGGTCTTTAGCGGTGACGTAGGGCTCATCGCCAAATATCAGAACGACATCGGCATTCCCTCCCTGTTCGACTTCCCACTACATTACGCGATCAACGAGGAACTTTCAGGACCGGACGGAAACTTGGACGGCGTGGCGGATATCTTCGCGCAGGACGCTGCCTATGATGAGCCTACGCGCCTCACGACTTTTGTGGACAACCACGACGTGGCGCGGTTCGTGACGGTTTCGCAAAACAAAGGTGTTTCGTACGAAAATGCGCAAGAGCGCCTGGACCTAGGGCTTTCGCTCATCTACACTTCGCGCGGTCATCCGATGGTCTACTACGGCACGGAGATCGCCTTGCAAGGGGGCAACGACCCCGACAACCGTGCAGATATGGACTTCTCCCGCTTGGCGGACTCCTCCTTGGATGAGCGCTTGGCAGCGTTAGCCGAGGCGAGAGCGGCTTACCCTGCCCTTACGCGAGGCGCACATGAGGTGTTGGCGCAGCCGAGCAATACGGGGACGCAAATTTTAGCCTACCGCCGCACCCTAGAGGGCGAACAGCCCGTTGTGGCGGTGCTTAACAACTCGGACGAAGCCATCGACCTCTCAACGTTACCCGCTGACGGCGTACCGCTCTTAGGAACCTTTGCAGACGGCGCAGCCCTGAGCGAAGTGACCGGGCGCGACAACCCCTTGAGTCTGCAAAACGGACTTCTCGTCGGGACGATTCCTGCGCGCACGCTGCTCGCGCTGAGCGCCGAGGCGGGGCAAGGCGGCGGCAGCAACCCCGACCTAGCTAACGTCACCGACCTCTCCGCGCTACCGGGTAACGGCGCGGTCAAGCTCAGTTGGACGCCCGTCGAAGACGATGCGGCTGTCGGCTACCGCGTGCTCTACCGGGCGGAAGGTGGAGAATTTCAAGCTGGGCAGTTCACCAGCGTGACGGCGTCCGAAGCCGTGGTTTACACGCTCGAGAACGGCACCTCCTACGAGTTCAACGTGGTCACGGTGGACAGTGACGGGCGCGAGTCGGACGGCACTTCGGTCACCGCCACGCCAGACCCCGATGCCACCGCCCAAGTGACCTTCACCGTGGACGCCCGCTCGCAAGGGAGTAGCGCCGACATCGAAATCCGCCGCTTCGACACGGGTGAGCAGTTGGAGTACCCGATGACGCCCGTGGAGGGTCAGCGCGGCTTCTACAGGACGACGCTGGAGCTTCCCTTGCTCCGCGAAATCTCCTTTAAGTTCTCCAACGACGCGCCGAACGCGAAGAATGCTGGCTACGAGGACGGACTCTCCGGCACGACGAACCGCCCCCTGCTCATTGACGAAGCTGAGCTAACTTACGAAGGCGTTTACGACTTCATCGTTACGCCCGTGCCTGACGCCGCCATTCAAGGCACCGTTACTTCGGAAGGCGCACCGCTCAGCACAGTGCTCGTGGAGTCGTCAGCTAATCCAGCCGCTTATTACGCCTTCACCTTCTCCGACGGGTCTTACTACCTGCCCTTTCCGACGGGGGAGAGCACGACGCTTACCGCCTCGAGGACAGGTCTGAACGACGCCACCCAAGACGCCACCGCGCCCGCCGAAAACGTGGATTTCTCTCTGGAACCTGCGCAGACCGGGGTTACGGAGTACGTCATCGACGGCGACCTCTCTGACTGGACGGAGCCGGCGACGTCACTACAAAGCCCGAGCGAAGGTGTGTTCGGACCCGACAACAACTTCGAGGCGCTGCTCGTAGACTATGACGAGACCTACCTCTACCTCGGCTACACCTACCGGGCGTCGGGCAACTTCGTCATCCTCTACCTAGACGCAATGGAGGGCGGCAGCGCGTCGGCGGAAAATTTCAGTACGCTGCCGCGCCTCGTCACCTTTAGCGAGCCCGTCGACTTCTTCCTCTCGCAGTTCGAAGGACAAGACGCGCAGCTCTACGACGTCGCTTCTGATACTGACGTGACCCGCCTGACCGCGCGCTACCCCGTCGCCACAGCGGGCAGTGCGCCCGCGTTCACCACCGAAGCTGCGATTCCTTGGACGGTGCTGGGCTTTGAAGGGCAGCCGGACGCCGGTACGACCGTCAACCTCTACGCAGGTATCTATGGCGGCGACAACTACGGCGCAGGCGACATCGCGCCGGACTCGAATTCGACGCCCGTCGCGCTAGACAACACGATCGCAAGCTTCGACGAGAATGCCAGAGCCACCTTCGAAACGCCTTTCATCGTCACGGTGGAGTAAGCCGCTCGGGACCTTCCTAATGGGCTAGACTTGCGCTAGCCCATCTCTTCTTTCGCCCGCTGGATTTGCCGCCGCACCTCTTCTTGCGCCGTGCCGCCGTAGCTGCTTCTGGCGTCAACCACATTTTCTAACTTCAAAACCTCGAACACATCTTCTCCGATCTGCTCAGAAACAGCGCGCATCTCCTCTAGCGACAAACCCTGCAAATCCTTTCCCTCGTTCAGCCCCAACGCGACGAGTTTCCCTACCACTTCGTGCGCTTCGCGAAAGGGGAGACCCTTTTGGGCGAGATAATCCGCTAAGTCCGTCGCGTTGCTGTAGGCGCGACCAGCGGCAAGATACGTACGCGCCGCGTTGACTTTCATCTTAGGCAGCAAACTGAGGGTGAGCTTGAGGACGATTTGAAGCGTGTCGGCGCTATTAAACACGCCCTCCTTGTCCTCTTGCATGTCTTTGTTGTAGGCGAGGGGTAAGCCTTTCATCACCACCAGCAGCGCCATGAGGTTGCCGTAGACGCGCCCTGTCTTGCCGCGCACCAACTCGGACACGTCCGGGTTTTTCTTCTGCGGCATGATGGAGGAGCCCGTCGTGTGCGAGTCGGGCAGCGCTACAAAGCCGAACTCCTGGGACGACCAGAGGATGAGTTCTTCGGAGAGCCTCGAGAAGTGCATCATCGCCACGCTGCAGATGGACAAGAACTCTAACGCGAAATCCCTATCTGAAACCGCGTCGAGTGAGTTCGCCGCAGGTCTGTCAAATCCCAAAAGCTCCGCCGTGCGCTCCCTATCAATCGGAAAACCCGTCCCCGCCAACGCGCCCGCGCCGAGGGGTGAGACGTTGAGACGTTTGAGGGAATCTTCTAAGCGCGCCTGGTCCCGGCTGAACATTTCAAAATACGCCATGAGGTGATGTGAAAAGAGGACGGGCTGCGCGACCTGGAGGTGGGTGTAGCCCGGCATGATAACGCCCAGATGCGCGTCCGCCGTCTCGACAAAAACTGAGCGCACCGCTTTGAAGAGGTCAATCAGCGTGTGCGTCTCTTCGCGCAGCCAGAGCCGAAAGTCCGTCGCGACTTGGTCGTTGCGGCTCCGCGCCGTGTGGAGTTTGCCGCCCACGGGACCGATGCGCTCCGTTAAGGCGTGCTCTAGGTTCATGTGCACATCCTCGAGCCCTACCGACCATTCAAACGTCCCCACTCGAACCTCTTCGCGCAGACCTTCTAAACCCTCGACGATCTGCGAGACCTCGTCCTCAGCTAAAATGCCCCGCTCACCGAGCATGGTGGCGTGGGCGATCGAACCTTGGATGTCAACGAACGCGAGGCGCTTATCGACGTCAACCGAGGCGTTGAACCTCTCCACGAGCGCGTCCGTCGCCTCCGTAAAGCGCCCGCCCCACATGCTTCTGGGAGTTTGGCTTATCTGTTCTGTCTTCTCTCGATTTGCCGTCTGTATGTTCGACGCTGAATCCTCTTCGCGCACGGTGTTCACCTCTTTGTTCCCGCTGGGTTGCTCCCCACGCCACGCGCGGGTTACGCCCGTAGCGGTTGCCTCCGCGCTCGCTATCGACGGGTGGCTGCGTGGCTATCCATAGTAACAGGAGAAAGCCGCCGGGTAAGAGGGTCAAAACGGCAGATTTGCCCGACTGGTTCATATCTTGAAGCCGCTTCGCCGCGACAAAAGCCGTCGCAACGTAGACAAAGCCGAGCGCGGCGAAGTTGATAACCGCTAAAAGCGTGGTGAGGGCGGGGGTTAGCTCGAGTAAAACGAGCCCCGGCGCAATGGTAGCGAGCAGAAAAGGCACGAAGAGCACCGCGTAGCCCAGCGTCACGAGCGGCACGAAGGTGCGTCTGCGCATCCGCCCACACACGTTGCTGAGTAGAGATTCTAAAGCGCGCCTCATCACGCCTCATGGTGCCGGAAAAGCGTGCAGAACGCTGTACAGAAGCACATAGGACGTTCTGTTTTTCACGCTCTTACGTTCACGGAGTGTTCATTGTTACGATTGATTGCGTTTACCTCTTGTGGCGTCATCTTCAAATCGTTCATGTTCTCAATAACCAGATTTCAGGCCTGAAACGGAGAGATGGGGGTTTTCTTTAGAGCTGAAAAGACATTACAAGCCGAACATCGTCCCTACGCTCTGCGCGATAGGTGCGTACTCGTCCTGATTCAGCCTGCCCAAACGCCGCATGATGCGCTTTGCATCTATGCCGCGCACATGGTCGAGCATCACCACCGAGTTTCGCGTCAGTCCACCCGCGCCTGCTTCAAGAGCTAGGTAGAGCCCGCTACCCTGTGACCATGCGCCGACCTGAGAGGTCACGGGAACAACAACGACCTGCGGAAAGCGCGACGAGCCGACGCGCTCAGGCTCACCAACGACAATCACCGGGCGCGTTCCCTCCTGCTCGTGCCCGGAAGGGAGGTGTCTGGGCAAGCGTGCGAGTAGAACCTCGCCGATCTGCGGTGCGTTAGCCACGCTCGTCGCCCTCTACCCAGCCTCGACCTTCGATGTAGCGTAGGGGTTCGCCTAGCGTCTCAGGACTAACGTCACCCCAGTCATAAGGTTCATGCACCGGGCTGCCGCTCGCCTCTAAAAGGGCGCTCTCCCATAACGCATGCTCACGCTCTAAGGCGTTCTCCTCAGACTCGGGCCGGTATTCATGCTCGAGCACGTCTTCTAAGCTCACCTCACGCCCCGTAAGTTTGCGCAGCCCCCCTAGAAGCCCCGCAAGTGTCTCGAGCCTAACCTGATTCGTGTCTCCTCTTGCGATGGTATAAACCGTGTTCGGGGAGAGGTCAGTCGCCTTCGTGAGCGCATACGCGCTCAGCTTGTGGTGCTCCAGATACGCCTTGAGCTTCCATTTCACGCTGTCCATGCTGCAAGTATAACAGTACTACCGACAGTCAGTAGTACTGTGTGAAGAGGCTTTCGCACGCCCTCCTATTTATGTTGCATCCTCCAACCAGCAGGGTGTACAAGCGGCGCAAAAGTCGCAAGAAAGCAACCTTCTCCTCCTGTCCGAGTGAGGTTACTTTCATTGTAGAGGTCGAAGGTTGACAAAAGGTTGCCATATTTAGCTTTTTGTATAATTCATGTAAATATATTCAGAAGTTCAGGCTCCTTGCGTCTGCCACGTTCCCCCGACGCGCTTACTCAGCAAGAGGTCACGTCCCGCCTCGAGCCGATACCCCATGCGCCCGAAGTAGGCGAGCAGCGCTTCGTCCCTGAGCTTCATTCTAAGAAAGGGGATGTTGCGCCTGATCGCCAACGCCTCCAACTTCGTCAGGACCCAGCGGTCCAGCTCTTGGTCGCGGTACGCTTCCGCTACGGCGGGTTGCTCCAGGGTCCAGCCGTGCGGGGTCTCGAGCCACAAAAGCGCGCAGAGCAGCGTGCCTGAACCCTCTAGGAGGAGTGCGCCGCCCTGCTCGAGGTTTACTTCGACCTCTTCAGGCGTTGTGGATTCTTCCCTAACCTCACCGAGAAATTGCGCGACGTTTGGAGCGTCCTCTAGTTCCGCAAGCCTCACCTTAGCGGCTTGCCCTCTTGTTTTTTGCTGTGAGCGTTCTTGTGGTACGAGTGCCACGCTTTTCTCCTTTACCTTAAAAACGGCGGTGTACCACGTTTTGTGCATATGGTGGCGCAATGTCTGTAAGAGACGAAAATCAATTTCCATGTATACACAAAACGGGACACCTTCGAAAAAACCTCTTTTACGAGTTGACAGGCTCTTTCCCCGCTTGCGCCGCGATGCGCAGCCGCAGGGCGTTCAGTTTGATAAAGCCGTCGGCGTCGCCCTGGTGGTAGACGTCGTCCTTTTCGAACGTCACGACGTCTTGGCGGTAGAGGCTGTTGGGCGACTTGCGTCCTAAAACTGTGAGGTTGCCTTTGTAGAGCTTGAGCTTGACCGTACCCGTAACGGGCTTTTGTATCTCGTCCAGCATCCCTTGTAGCGCTTCCCGCTCGGGCGCGTACCAGAAGCCGTTGTAGACCATTCCTGCGTATTTCGGCGCGAGTTCGTCGCGGAGTTGCAGCACCTGCCTGTCGAGCGTCAAGGACTCCACTGCTTTGTGGGCGTGATAGAGGAGCGTGCCGCCGGGCGTCTCGTAGCAGCCCCGCGACTTCATGCCGACAAAGCGGTTCTCCACGATGTCGATGCGCCCGACGCCGTGTTTGCCTGCAATCTCGTTGGCGCGCTGTAAGAGAGCAACGGGGGAGAGGGGTTCGCCGTCAATCGCGACAGGATTGCCCGCTTCGAAGTCGATCTCTAGGGTCTGCGGCGTGTCCGGCGCGTCTTCCGGGTCGGCGGTGCGCTGCCACATCCCTTTAGGGGCTTCCGCCCATGGGTCTTCCAAAACGCCGCCTTCGTAAGAGGTGTGAAAGAGGTTGGCGTCCGTCGAATAAGGTTTTTCTTTGGTGACGGGAACAGGGATGCCGTGCGCTTCGGCGTACGCGACGCAGTCTTCGCGCCCCTTCAAATCCCACTCGCGCCAGGGTGCGATCACTTTGATGTCGGGGTTTAAGGCGTAAGAGGAAAGTTCGAAGCGCACTTGATCGTTGCCTTTGCCCGTCGCGCCGTGCGCCACCGCGTCCGCGCCTTCGCGTTTGGCGATTTCGATCATCCGCTTGGCGATAAGTGGGCGGGCGAATGAGGTGCCTAAGAGGTAGTAGCCCTCATACGTCGCACCGGAACGCAGCACTGGGAAGACGAAGTCGGTGACGAACGCTTCGGTGAGATCGTCTGCATAAGCATTCACCGCGCCCGTCTTGAGCGCCTTCGCCTTCGCCTCCGCGACCTCTTCACCCTGACCGATGTCGGCGGTAAACGCGATGACTTCGGTGCTGAGGTGGGTTTTAAGCCAGTGCAAAATAACCGACGTGTCGAGCCCGCCCGAGTAAGCGAGGACGACCTTTTTAACCTGAGCATTGTTCTTCACTATCTTCTCCTCTTGATATACCGGTGTGACTTTGGATTGAGGTAACGACGGATATCCCTAGCCAAGTGAGACGGCCCGCACAACACGACGAAAGGACCGCTGGGGCGGTTTTAACGGCGTCGGGCGCGGCTGGCTAAGGGTACGATAGATAGCATACGAATTTTTGATTAGTTATGCAGTGTAAGCGATAACTTTGCAAACTCTAGCATGGCGCCGTGAGAGGGTCAAGGTACGAGAATACGTCCCAAGCAAAAAAGCGGCTTTTAGCCGGTTGGACTCGAGCGGGCGCATCATCCTACTGCTGCGTTTACCAAGAGGTAGATACCGGTAGCAACTGCAGCGCGAATCACATGGTTTTTTGCCTCTATTTTGCCTATCACGACCTGAGCGTTGAGTAACGAGGTCGCGGACGCCATCACCAGGCCGGCGGCGAGAATCACTCTCGTATAAGGGATAGAGGAAACCGTCGCGGCGGCGGCGACCATCAGCACGGCGGCGGCGAGCATAAAGAGCCCCGCGACCCAAGGTTTACGCCGAATAACTATCCACGCGCCGAAAGCGTTGACGAAAGCGTAGAGCGCAGTGATGACGGCGGCAAGTAGCGGCATTTAGGACAAGAACGCAGAGGTGAGGGCGTCCGGTTCTAAACTATCTTGAAGGTAGACGGCCTCGAAGGGTTTGTGCGTCAACTTCTGCACCCGCCTTACGAGCCAAGCATCTGCCCCGGAGGATGCGTCTGCAATCATCAGGAGCTTGCTCACGCTGCCCTTGCGACCTAAGTAACGCGCCGCCCCCAACACTTCGCTGTCGGTGGGAATGAGGCGTTCGTCCACGCGCGATCCTTCGGCGCGGAGCATGGCGGGGTCCAACTGGCTCTGCGAGACGACGTGCACTTCCGTCTCTCCTAAAGCCGCTCTCATGACCTCTTCTCGCAGCAACCAGGGCTGAGCGATGACGCCTACAGTTCCGCCCTCTGACGGGCGCACGCGCCAGCGCGGTTCGGCTATTTTGGGCGCTCTCGCCGAGGAGCGCTGCCGCTCCCACACGCGCCGCACTAAGGCGGGGTCCCTAGTGAGCGTATGAAGGGTGCTGATGACGAGCGTTTCTACATTGCCTTCTAATGACGCAGGTACGCTTAGGATGGGTGGCAAGCCGCTTACAGAGGTGCTTAACGCCTCGGGGAAGCTCGAGATAAACGGGTCTTGCCCGCTGCCGCGTAACGAGTCGGTGTTGGGGTTAAGTTCGGGTGCGAGGATGACGTCGGCATTCTCAAACGCCAGCGCTTCGGCGGCGGCGAGCTTGAAGGCGAAGCCGGAAACGACGCCTAAGCGCTCATCTTGCAAAGCCTTTGCGACCTCTTCGGGTGCGGCGCGCTGCACCTCTGTCCCCACTCCCGTGAGGAGTCTTTCCCACAGGTCGCCGTAGCGAGCCCAGAGAAGTTGAGAAATCATACCGACGCGCATAGCGAAGAGGAGTCTATCACATAGATAGGCTGCTAGCAGCTAGTGACGATGTACGCAGTTTCTCGGAGCACCAGCCTCGCCAGATAGATAACACTTACATTGTGCTGAGAGACCGTGCAACCGCGTTGAAGCTACGCTCGCCTAGCGCCAGCGTTCGGCGGTATTTCCATGAATCGTTCCCAAAAAAAGCTCGAGACCTTGCGCAGCCTCGAGCCTACTCAGTGGTTCCAAATGGTTGTTTCTTCAGTTCTTTACTGACTGACCTCGACGCTGCCGCTCATCGCGGGGTAAATGGTGCTCGAGTACGTCGCCAGTTGTTCGGCAAGTTCAGGCGTGAGCGTAAACATCACACTGCCGCCCTCATCGGTGAAGTTGACCTCCGAGCTGTCCTCTAACGTTCCTTGAGGCTGCCCCTGCGCGAGGAGGAAGCTGCCGCTCTCGTCACGAAAGTCGATGGGACCGTCGGATGTCTCGAACATGTAGCGCCGACCCGTCGTCAGGCTGAGGGTAGGGTTTTGCGTGTCCAGTTCAGCGACGTTGTCGCCGCCGTCAACCGAGGTCACGATCCAAGCGGTGTTGCTCTCGTTAGAGAGGTTGACGGTGACTTGACCTTCTTGAGCCGCACCACCCGCTGCTGCACCGCCTGTCGCGCCACCCGTTGCACCCCCTGTCGCCGCACCTCCGGTTGCGCCCCCTGTCGCGCCGCCCCCTGTTGCGCCGCCGCCCGTTTCCGAATCCTGACCGGTCACGGCGTCAACGGCCGCCGCTGCCGCACCCCCTACTGCGCCCGCTGCCGCCGCTGCTGCGCCTGAAATAGCCTCACCTATGCCACCACCTGTCTCATCGCCGCCCGTCGCCGCGCCGCCTGTTGCACCCCCTGTTGCACCCCCTGTCGCCGCACCTCCGGTTGCGCCGCCCGTCGCCATCCCACCGGTTGCGCCACCCGTTCCGTCTCCAGTCAGCGCACTAGCCGCCGCGCCCGCTGCACCAGCCGCTCCAGCCGCCGCGCCGCTAACACCACCTGCGCCGCCCCCAGTTGCCGCGCCGCCTGTCGCCGCACCTCCAGTTGTGCCCCCTGTTGCGCCGCCCGTCGCCGCGCCCCCCTCTTCCGCAGCGTCTGCGACCTCTGCGTCCGCTGTATCCTCTGCGTCGCTAACGCCTTCTGTGTTTTCAGCTCCCGAGCCGCTCTCTTCCGAGCCACCCCCGCCGCCTCCGCACGCCACCACGCCGAAGCTGAGCAGAAGTGCCAGTACCACCAGACGAAATTTTGAAGCTGCGTTATTCATGTGAGTTCCCCTTTCAAATCCAAATTCAGCTAGGTTTGCTGCGAATAGTAAGGTGCGTTCAGAGAGGTCCCCGCTCGCATGTGCACTCTAAACTACCTCGCTCAATGCGAAAAATACCACAGACCGCAAATCAAAACCTAATATAGCGCCTAGCCTGAGACGGCGCACTGGGTTGGAGCGAATGTGATGGGCGCGTCGATGAGGTTATGAGGTGTGTGGCTCGAGGGGAAGAGGGGAGCATACAGTTTCTGCTTGCCGCTTTGAGAAGTTCCCTACATTTTTAAGTAATTTAGGTTATCTAATGCTACACTGAGCCCGTGATTTTAGGAGTTATCAGCGACGTTCACGCGAACATCTTGGCGCTCGAGGCGGTTTTAGCCGTGCTTAGAGATAGGGGCGCAGACACCATTGTCTGCTTGGGCGATCTGGTCGGCTACGGTCCCTCGCCCAACGAAACCATCGACCTCTTGCGCCAAGAAGGGGCCATGTGCACGCTCGGCGCAGCCGACGAGCAGATTGCGTTTGACTTCGCTAAACCCCAGAAGCAGCGAGCCGGCGTCGCCGATGAGATTTTGGAGTGGACGCGCACCGTCATCGAGCCGCGCCACATCGACTTCTTGCGCAACCTCCCCTCACAGCAGCGCATCAATACGCCCGTGGGCAGGATGCGTTTTTTTCACAGCACGCTCGGCGGCGGACGCCTCGACTTAGACCAAGACGTCATCGGGCTGACCAAGCTTTTAGAGGAATACCGCTGCACGATTCTCGCGACAGGCAAGACGCACGTCCCCTTCTACAAAAAGCTGCCGATGGGCTGGATCATCAATCCGGGCTCGGTCGGTTTGTCACTCAACGGTGAGCCGGGGGCGGATTACGCGCTCCTCGATATCGGCGAAGGCTCAGTCGAGGTTTCGATGGATAAGGTCGAGTACGACTTTGCCGCGGTTGCGTTTGACATCGTGGCGTGGGGTTTGCCGGGGACGGTGGCGGAGGCGATTCAGCAGGGGCGGATGCCGGATAAAGTTTGACCTCTCATACGAATTCCGATTGATTCACGCATGTCAGCGAATCAATCCGAGCGAAAGAGTCTTCAACCGGTGGTAACATCAACGAATAGCTAATGCAAGCAATAATTAACGGCATGATACGCCCGGTTGAGGACTCCTCTGCGAGTAGGAAAAATATACTGATGGAGTGTATGGACTATCATCGAACGCTTTTCTCGGTGATAGGGAATATAGCGGAATCCGTATCACACGCTCCGAAAAGCTAGGCTTGCTTGTGCTACGCACTGTTCTTTACATTTACCTGAGCACGCTCTGTCTCTACCTCGTCTTACGTTTCAGTTTCGGGGACAGCCTTTGGTGGCTGTCGCTCCTCAACACTTTTGCACCTCTTCTCTTCGTGCCTCTAGTCGCAGCTCTACCTGCGGCTTGGCTTAAACGTTGGCATTTAGGGTTTGTGCTGACCTCTTGGCTTGGCGTCGTAGGACTTCTGTGGTTTGGTCCTGTTCTCTCACTTGGTCCTCGAGATGTACCTGAGGGGCTTAGGCTCGAGGTCGTCACCTACAACATGCGAGCCAATCCTGACGGGCTCGAGGCTTGGTTGCGGACGCTAAACGCCGATATTGTGACTTTACAAGAGGTTCCCGAGTCGTATACCAAAGGTGCGCCCGCGCTGCTCGAGGCCTATCCTCATCAAGTAAGCCAACCGGAAGCTTGGGGGAAGATGGTACTGTCCCGTTACCCTCTCACCGAGATGAGCAGTGTAGGCACAGAAAAAATACAACGCATAGAGATAAAGATTGATGGGCGCAGTGTCGCGCTTTACAACGTGCATTTGCGCTGGCCTATCGGCGAGCCTCGCTTTTCCTCCCTCCCCTGGTTTGAGGTCAACGCCCTCTCGAGGTACGACGACACCATCAGAAATCAGCAGATTGGTCTCCTCATCGACTCGTTACGGCAGGAGTCTTTGCCTTACGTCGTCACAGGCGACTTCAATATGAGCCAACATGCTGCTACCTATGGGCGTGTCGCTGAGGTTATGCAAGACGCTTTTCGCGCAGCGGGTGTAGGTTGGGGGAACACATGGCCGGCTGAATTGCAGAGCGGTCTACCTGTACCTCTTTTGCTAAGACTCGACTACATCTGGTACAGCGACGCCTTTGACATTGCCGAGGTTGAACGCGGACCTAAACTGGCGTCTGATCATCTACCCGTTCGAGCGACGCTTGTGCTGCGCTAACCGAAAGAAAAAGAGAAGGCGGACTTTCGTCCGCCCTCAACAGCTAGAAAGTGAGCTTTTAAGCGAGCGCCACCGCCATCGCCAACGCCTCACCGCCGCCGATGCAGATGGACGCCATACCGCGCTCCTGATCGCGCTGCTTCATCGCGTGCAGCAGCGTCACCACGATGCGCGTGCCGGACGCGCCGATGGGATGACCGAGCGCTACCGCGCCGCCGTGCACGTTGAGCTGATCGTGCGAGATGCCAAACTCCTCCATCGCCGCCATGCTCACCACGGCAAAGGCTTCGTTGACCTCATAGAGCCCATAATCTTCAGGCTTGCTGTCTGTTTTTTCAAAGAGCTTCTTCATCGCGCCAACTGGAGCGATGGTGAACCACTCGGGGTCAATCGCGTTAGCGGCGTAGCCTTCGATGGTTGCAAGGATAGGCATCCCGTTCGCCTTCGCGTATTCGTCCGAGGTGACGATAACCGCCGCTGCTCCGTCGTTGATGCCCGAGGCATTCGCCGCCGTGACGCTGCCGCCGTCACGCTTAAAAGCCGGACGAAGTTTAGAGATTTTATCGTTGTTGAGCTTTGAAGGTTCCTCGTCCTCGGAGATGACGGTAACGTCGCCCTTGCGCCCCGTGACCTCAACCGAGACCATCTCGTCGTCGAAGCCGCCGTCCTTGTTCGCCTTGGCTGCGCGCTCATAAGACGCTGTGGCGAATTCGTCCTGGTCTTCGCGGCTGAAGCTGTACTTATCGGCGCACATCTCCGCGCACGCGCCCATGTGCTTGTCGTTGTAGACGTCCCATAAACCGTCATTGACCATGTGGTCTACGAGTTGCTTGTCGCCCATCTTTAAGCCGCCCCTAGCACCGGGAACGAGGTAAGGCGCGTTCGTCATCGACTCCATGCCGCCCGCGACGACGACGTTGGCGTCGCCGACCATCACCGCTCTCGCTGCTTGAATAATCGACTCCATGCCGCTGCCGCAGACCTTGCTGACCGTCACAGTCGGCGTGTGCTCGCTGAGCCCGGCGTAGATCGTGGCTTGGCGAGCGGGCGCTTGCCCCATACCTGCGGGGAGCACGTTGCCCATATAGACCATATCCACGTGGTCGTTTTCGACCCCGGCGCGGCGCACCGCCTCCTTGATCGCGGCGGCACCGATTTCAGACGCCTTGAGCGGGGAAAGAACCCCCTGAAATGATCCGAAAGGGGTGCGGACTGCTGACGCAATAACTGCTTTCATCTCTGCCTCCTCTTGTTCTTAAATGTAGAGCAACCTCTAACACGTTTCTATCGCGTTGTTACAGGGACACTATAGCCAAAAGGTGACGCGGGGCCTGTTGCTGAGGCCCTATTTGGTACACATGGAGGACAGCAACGAGTTCCGAGCAATGAGTTGAAAGTGGAAAACCAAACGCCTTTTACTTTCAACTCATTGCTTTCAACTATTTCTTCTCAATGCCCGTTATCCGACACCGACGCAATCAAATTTTGCTTGAGGTCATAGAGTTTCTTCGTCAGCGAGACGTGGTAGATGTGTGGGTTGACTAGGCGCTTCACCCCCGAGTTGAGGTGCGCCACGTCCTGCTCGCGCTGTTCGCGCATTCCTTCGATGTCGGGGAGGTCGCAAACGAGCTTGCCCTCTTCGAGCACGTTGACGAGAAGAGGTTCGACGCGGCTCACGTTTTCCGGGCGCAGAGCGCGGCGTTTCGTGGCGTCTGAGGGATGATAGAGCGACAAGCGTTCGTCCTCGTGGAGCGTTTCGTCAGCCAGCGCGACTAAATCCGCTGTCGCGTTGCCCCGCGCATCGTAGACGCGCCAGAGGCTCTTATTGCCGGGGTTGGGTGTCTTGGCGGGCGAGTCTGAGACTTTGATAGCGGGTCGCCACTCGCCCTCGTCGCGTATAGATACAAGTTTGTAAACGCCGCCTAGCGAGGGATCACCCTCTGAGGTGATGAGCCGTGTGCCGACGCCGTAGGTAAGCCGCGCCATAAGCGCGTCTGGGTCTACGCCATACGAGGACGCTTCCTGCGCGACCTGCGTTAAAATCTGCCAGATGACGAGTTCGTCTAGGTTGCTCGAGAGCACAATCGGCACCTCGGAAAAGCCCGCGTCATTGAGCATCTTTGCCGCTTGAATGCTCAAGTACGCCAAATCACCTGAGTCGAGGCGGATGCCCGCTGGCTTGTGCCCTTTGCGCTCGAGTTCTTCAAAAATCTTAATCGCGTTTGGCACGCCGCTGTGGAGCGTGTCCACCGTATCCACCAAGAGCAAGCACTCGTCGGGGTAGGTCTCCGCGTAGGCGCGAAAGGCGTCCTCTTCGCCCATGCCTAAAGCCATAAAAACCTGAACCATGCTGTGGGCGTGGGTGCCTTTGGGGGGATAGCCCAGGACGCTCGAGACCCCCGTATTCGAACTGAAATCCGCGCCGCCAATCAGCGCCGCTCGCGTGCCCGCGTTCGCACCTTTATCTTGAGCACGGCGCATCCCGAACTCCAAAAGGAGCCCGCTCCTCGCGCTGTCTCTGATGCGCGCCGTTTTTGTCGCGATGAGCGTTTGATAATTGAGTTGCGCCAAGAGCGCCGTCTCTAAAAGCTGCGCGATGATTAAGGGTCCTTCCACTACCGTCAAAGGCGTGTGCGGATGCACCACGCGCCCCTCGGGAACCGCCCGCAGGGTCAAGCTCTCGAACATGCCGTTTTGTCGTAGCCACGCCAAAAAGTCGTCGCTAAAGAGCTGCGCTCCGGTGCGCCCCTTCTGTGCGCGCAAGTGCTCGACCTCTTCGTCCGTAATCTTCGCCTCGTTCATCCAGTCGAGTAGCCAGCCCAACCCCGCGTTCACGCAGAAGCCCGCCTGATGCGTACCGTAGTCCGGGTACTCGCGGAAGAAGTGGTCGAACTGCGCGGGTTTCTCGTGTAAGTCCATGCGGTAGTAAAGCTGCGCCATCGTGAGCTGATAGAAGTCGGTAAAGAGAAAGCCCTCGGCGATGCGCCGCTCTTGGAAGGTCATAGCACTAGCATGACATAAAATTGGCGAGGTGAGTCAAACCACATTTGTGGCAATGAGTAACCCAGTCGAGCTGGGCGAACGGCGAGCAATGAGTCTAAAGAGTTTCACTCATTGCTTTCAACTTCTTTACTGTAAAGATATTCAGGTCGTATTCAGGGCATCTCGAGTCAAACCCGACCTATTGACCCCTTTCGTGAAGATTATGTTAAAGTACCGAAATTAGCCCACCTTACAATCGCTTCCTTACAACACACTGGGCTAAAGGAGGTAAAGATGGCTGCAACTTTATTAGTTGGCATCGACGGTAGTGAGTACGCCGAACGCGCTGCGAACTTTGCCGCTAAGCACGCTGCGCAAACAGGTGCAATGCTGCACCTTGCAGCGGTGATCGAGTGGTCTAACTATTCCTTTTTGACGCCCGAAGAGCTTGAGACGCGCCACAAAGACCGCGAAGAGGAGAAGGAGCGAGCCAACAGCGTCCTTACGCCCCTTAAAGAGCGCTTAGCTAGAGAGGTCGACGTCGAAACGTCGGTGCACTTTGGTCATGTGGCGAACATTCTTAAGGAGGTTGCCGAAGAGGAAGGGGCGAGTCAGATTTATATAGGAAGGCATGGAAGAACGAGGTTCGAAACCGCGATTTTTGGCAGCATTACCAATAAGATATTGCAGGTTGCGCCCGTCCCCGTAACGGTTGTTCCTTGATATACGCCTCAGCACCCCTCTCTCACGCGGCACAGGTAGGTCATAGTTTTTATAGGAGGTCATGGATGAAACATTCGTACAGACTACTTGCAGTATTACTGAGCCTGCTTATGATGGCAGCCGCGTTTGCACAGGAAGAGGAGGGCGGGGGTGGCATCGACGCAGCCATCAACAACGTGCTCTCGCCCGCCGCCAACTTCCTCTCCGCCATCGTCTTCTTCGCTATTCCGATAGGCGGCGGCGCAGAACTACCTATCATCGTCGTGTGGCTCATCGTCGCGGCAATCTTTTTCACCTTTTACTTCAACTTCATCAACTTCCGCTCCACCCCGCAGGCGTGGCGGCTCATCCGCGGTGACTACTACAACAAAGACGACGCGGGCGAGGTCACGCACTTTCAGGCGCTCGCTACGGCGCTTTCGGGCACCGTCGGATTGGGCAACATCGCGGGCGTCGCGGTCGCCATTTCACTAGGCGGACCGGGCGCGACCTTCTGGATGATCGTCGCTGGACTTTTTAGCATGGCGACGAAGTTTGTCGAGTGCACACTAGGCGTCAAGTACCGCCGCGAGAACGAGGATGGCAGCGTCTCGGGCGGACCGATGCACTACCTCAGCAAGGGATTGGCGGGCAAGGGAAGAGAGGGGCTAGGTAAGGGTCTAGCGACCTTCTTCGCCATCTGCTGCATCGGCGCGTCACTCGGGGGTGGCAACGCTTTTCAGTCAAACCAAGCGTTTCAGCAGCTCGTCAATGTCACAGGCGACCAGGCGTCCTGGTGGGCGGACAAGGGCTGGCTCTTCGGCATCATCGTGGCAATTCTTATCGGTATCGTCATTATCGGCGGCATCAAGAGCATCGCGAAGGTCACTGAGAAAATCGTGCCTTTCATGGGCATCACGTACGTACTCGCGGCGCTGGTTATCCTCATCGCGAACTACCAACAGATTCCGGAGGCGTTCGGCGCGATTTTTACGGGCGCGTTCACGGGCGCAGGCATCACGGGCGGCTTCGTCGGCGTGCTCATCCAGGGTTTCCGCCGCGCCGCGTTCTCCAACGAGGCGGGTCTTGGCTCCTCAGCCATCGCCCACTCCGCCGTGCAAACGGATGAGCCTATTACCGAAGGCTTGGTCGCGCTGCACGAGCCTTTCATCGACACGGTTGTCGTCTGCACCATGACGGCGCTCATTATCGTGATCACCGGGGTCTACACCCAAGGCGACCTGGGCGGCGTGCAACTCACCTCGGCGGCGTTCGCGGCGAACATAAGCTGGTTCCCCTACATCCTCGCGCTCGCCGTGATCTTGTTCGCCTTCTCCACCATGCTCTCGTGGTCGTACTACGGCGTGAAAGCGACGACGTACCTCTTCGGCGAGGGCGCGATGAAAGAGAACATTTACAAAGCCATCTTCTGCGTGTTCGTCGTTTTGGGCGCAACTATCAGCTTGGACGCGGTCTTAGCCTTCTCCGACTCGATGATCTTCCTCATGTCTCTCCCGAACGTCATCGGGCTCTATATTCTCGCGCCTGAAATCAAGACGGCGCTCAACTCCTACTGGGAGCGCATCCAAAGCGGCGAAATCAAGACGCAGGCGGAGCGGCAGCAGTTGCAAGGGGCGAGTCAGGGCGCGAGCGACTAGGCGCTCCGTTTAGTACGAACCGAGTTGCGTAGGGGTGATTCATGAATCACCCCTACGTCACGTTGCGTTCATATGTGAATGTCTAGCGGCGCTGTATAGGGACGGGTTTCAAACCCGCCCCTACTCAACCGAAGAGGAGTGAGCGATAGTCCTCGAGCAAATAACCTTCGCAGGCATTCGGGTGAATCTCTTTCAAAATACGCCAGTTTGCGAGCTTCACGTCATCAAGCAAGATCTGAGGTTTAGGCAAGAACGCTTCGAAGGCACTTTCGATACCCAGCTCCCTAGCGAAATCACGGGCATAGTCAGCACCGCCAGAACTCCAGCAGTACAGAACCGCGCCCTGCTCATGGAGGTTTTTGACGTGCTTGATAACACTCGGCATAGGTATACGTTTCGCGCCATAATTTCTGACCAGCGTTTCGTCAACATCCACGTAAATATAAAGAGGTCTGCTCATATTAGGTCTAATCCTCGGCTAATCGCTCAGATGCCCCAACTTCTCCACCTTCGTCGCCAAATAGCGCTCGTTGTACGGATTTTCGCCGACGTGGAGCGGCACGCGCCCGGCGATTTCGATGCCGTAGCCCTCTAGCGCGACGACTTTGCGGGGGTTGTTGGTGAGTAGCTCGAGCCGCGCCACCCCCAAGTCGTGCAACATCTGCGCCCCGACACCGTAGTCTCTAAGGTCGGGCGCGAAGCCCAACTGCTCGTTCGCCTCCACCGTATCCGAGCCCTCATCTTGCAGCGCGTAAGCTTTGATTTTATTGAGCAGTCCGATGCCGCGCCCCTCTTGGCGCAGATAGACCAACACGCCGCGTCCTTTATCAGCGATCATCTTTAGAGCGGCGTCGCGCTGAAAGCCGCAGTCACAGCGCAAACTGTGTAAGGCGTCGCCCGTCATGCACTCCGAATGCATCCGCACCAAGACGGGCTCCTCGCCGCGCACGTCACCGAGGGAAAGCGCGAGGTGTTCGGTGGGGTTGACCTCATCTTGGTAGCCGTGCAGGGTAAACGTCGCCCAGGGCGTCGGGAGCTTAGCCGAGGCGACGCGCTTGACGAAACCGTCGCCGCGCAAGCGGTAGGCGATGAGGTCGGCAATCGTCCCGACCTTGAGGTCGTGCTCCTTAGCGAACTCTAAAATCGCAGGCAGGCGCATCATCTCGCCGTCGTCGTGGATGAGTTCGCTGATGGCCCCGGCAGGTTTGAAGCCTGCTAACTTCGCGAGGTCTACCGCCGCTTCGGTGTGTCCCGCGCGGCGCAAAACGCCGCCATTTCTTGCACGAAGTGGGAAGACGTGACCAGGGCGAGCGAGGTCGGCGGCGGTCACGCCTTCTTTCACCGCCGCAAGAATTGTGGTGGCGCGGTCTTTCGCGGAGATGCCTGTATCCATACCCTCACGCGCCTCAATGGAGACCGTATACGCCGTGCTGCGCCGCGCCGTATTGTGTCGTACCATCGGCGGCAGCTCTAAATGGTCGGCTAAAGCGTTTTCCATAGCCAGGCAGATCACGCCGCCTGTATGCCGAATCATAAAGGCGATAATCTTGGACGTGACCGTTTCCGCCGGAACGATGAGGTCGCCCTCGTTTTCACGGTCTTCATCGTCTACGATGATGACGGGCTTGCCCCTTCGTAGGTCAGTCAGGATGTCAGGGATAGAGGAGAGATCAGGATGTTCAGGCGACATATTAGGCGACATAGTGGCTCTTCCCTGGGTCCCGCTTCTCTTTTTTCGGACGCTTCTGTTTCGTTTCGTCCGCTGTTCCTTCCGCGTCGCGCATAAGCGTGAGTCGCTCTAAATATTTCGCAACAAGGTCAGCCTCTAAGTTGACCTTGCTTCCGCTCTCCAACTCGCCCAACGTCGTGACCTCTAAGGTATGCGGAATAAGCCAGAGCGTGAATTCGTTCGCGGATAGCTCAGCATCGGAGCCAGCTGGACCGCCCACGTCCACCGCCGTCAAGCTCACGCCGTCTACCGTGATGCTTCCTTTAGGGATAAGGTAACGCGCAAGTTTTGCGTCGGCTCGAACCGTGATGACGAACGCGCCCGCTTCTTTGCGGACGTCTAAAACTTCGCCTAGCGCCTCGACATGTCCGCTGACCATGTGTCCTCCGAAACGGCCGTAGGCTTTCATGGCACGCTCTAAGTTGACCCGCGCCCCCGCTCGCCAACGAGGCGCGGTTTTTGCCACCGTCTCTTTGGAAAGTTCGACGGCAAAGGTGTCGGCGCTGTGCGCCACGACTGTAAGACAGCAACCTGAAACTGCGATAGAGTCACCTAGCGCTAGACCTTCTAAAACCTCTTCTGCTTGAACGCTAACGCGCACGTCGCTGCCCGCTCTTCGGGCGACCTCTTCGACCTTGACGACCTGACCGACCTCTTCTACGATGCCCGTAAACATCTAATCCACCTCTTGTTCTGACTGTTCTAGCGCGTCGATTTTACGCAGCAAGTTGGCAGTTTCGACAGCAGCTAACAAGGCTTCCACACCTTTATTGCCCGCTTTCGTTCCGGCTCGCTCGATCGCTTGTTCAATGGTGTCCGTCGTCAGAATGCCAAACGCGACGGGCACGCCCGCGTCTAGGTTGAGTCTGGCGAGAGACGAACTCGCGCCGCCCGCGACGAAGTCGTAGTGGTCCGTTGCGCCGCGAATCACCGCGCCGAGGCAGACGATGGCGTCGTACTTTTCTGTTGCGGCGAGCCTCTGGGCGACTAAAGGCAGCTCGAAGGAGCCGGGAGCGATGAACAGCTCGAGCTTATCGTCATCCCCCCCGTGCTGCACGAACGCCGTGCGCGTCCCCTCGACTAAACGGTCGACGATGAAGTGATTCCAGCGCGTCGCCACCACCGCAACCTTCAAATCTTTCGTGATGAGGTCAGCTTCTACGCGCTTCACGGGCGTCTCTCCGAGTAACGCGGCGCATAGGGTAAGACCGCAGCCGAGTAGACTCCGCGTATCCAGGTCGAACGCTCGAGCCTTGTTAAAAAGCCGCGCAGCCTCTTCTGACGACACGACAAAATACCCAGTTGTCTAGGTACATACATATCTATCACTAGCCTGCAGGTACAGACTAGCGTCCTCCTTCTCTCATCCGGACTGTAACCGTCGGTCTCGGGTTTTCACCGAGTCGGGCCTGAAGGAATTAGGTTATTCAGGCTTCGCGGACTGACGCAGACTCATCTAAGCGTTGCGATCACCGCCGGTGGGGAATTTCGCCCCGCCCTGAAGGATGGCTCATGCCAAAGTCAAGTCTAGCAGACGAGAAAATGGGGGTGCGTCGGTAGACATACGAAGAGGGTGTGAGGTGTCTCGGCGTGTTCTTACTTAGGCAAGCGTCGCGCGGTTGGCATCACTACAGAAGAGGTCTAAACTCGATGTTTCGCACGGGAGAAGTGGCACAGTCACTCGTGTAACAAAGCGTAGAGATAGCGTAGAAATACGGAGGACGTCAGCGCCGAAACTGAAAGTTTCCCACCGCGCCCATCCAACTCACCGAGAGAGGTTCGCGCAAGCTGACCCACTGCGGCAGCAAAATGACGCCCGAAGCAGGGGCGTCCGGGCTCAGTTGTCCCGTGTCGCCTTCTAAAACGCTCAGGTTAAAAGGAGCTTTCGCCGTGAAGCGCTGCCCTCCTTGCGAGAAGGTCACGTCGGCTTGCCAAGAGGTCGGCGCGAGCGAGCTGGCGACGAAGTAGAGCGGTCTATAGCCTTCTACCTCGTCTAAAAACCCGTCCAGAGCGAGGCGTTCGTTCGGCAGGGCGAGGGAGAGGAGTCCGGCGTCGACTAAGAGTAAAGAGGTCTCGGCGCGGGTGGGACCCCGTCCGTACAGCATCAACCCCGACACCCCGCGCCCCAACGAAATGACCTCTGCATTGTTGCTCTGACGCGGTAAAGAGGGCGTGCGAACCCGCACACGCAACGTTTTTCCATCAGGTAACGTCACGCTCTCCTCAGTCACCTTAATATTGAGGAGCGCAAAGGCGTCGGGCGGCGCGTACCACCCTTCGGCGACCGGCGCAGAGAGGCTGGCGCTGTCCTCTTGCCGTCTGCCTTGAGCACCCTGCCACAGCACGTCGGGCGAACCTACGAATACCGTGAGGATGCCCGCTGGCGCACGCACGGTCAAGCCGCCCGCGCTCGCGCTCGAGCTGTACCCCGCCGCCCGCGCCACCTCTTGCAGCGAGGGGAAGGTCGCTCCTGCGCGCTTAATCGCCGAGACAGTCTGCGCTTGAGCAAAGTTGCAGAGGAGCAAAAAGGAGATCAAAAGGAACCGTTTCACTACCTCGCAGCCTAGCAAGCCCATCAACACTAAGGAACGGAAAAGTTCATCTTTGCACCCTTGCCCATCAAAAATGCGCTATAATAGACCCATCATGATCAAGAGGTTGACTTTTGGCTTTTAAGCCCGCACTTCAGAGGAGCCGATCATAAAGGCTCTGTCTCTCGCTGCGCTGGGCTTTGCCGCCCCCTCTTCTGCTGGTTTCCCTTTAGAAAACTCAATTCATCCAGGTTGTTCTTCCAAGTCGGAAGAGCAACGAGACTGCTTAGCTCTCACAGCTACTAATTTAGTCACGCAGGTATTGTCCGTGGTGAATGCTAAGCGAAGCCCTGTCCTCTTGGGTCGCCTGCGACCGGACAATACCTGCCACCGAGGAGTGTCTCATTAACAAAGTCCACGGCAAACTCTCAGGTCTCAAAAAGAATCAAGTCAAACGCCTCAGCAACCTCTACCGCCGCAAATTAGAGCCGAGCATGGCGGTGAGCCTAGAACTCGCACGAGCCTTGGGCGAGCTGTCGCTCGAACTGAACAAACCCGTCTCCGTCTTAGTCGATAGACGCGGGCGCGTCGTCACCGTCGCGGTAGGTGACGCGCAAGAGACGCCGCTACCCCCGCTCGCGGGCGAAGCCGAGTCACGCCTCTATGGGCTGCGGCTCATCCACACGCACCTCAAACCGGGCGGGCTCTCAGGGGGCGACCTCTCGGCGCTCTTTCTGAACCGCTTAGACGCGGTGATCGCGGTGGACGTTTTCGAAAACAGCAAGGGCAGCACGGAACTCGGCGACGTGCATTTCGCCCAAGTCGCGCCGCCGACCTCTTCGGAAGAGGACTGGCTTGTCGAGCCGCCCATGCGCATCCGCGAGGCGGAAGGGCTCGACATCTTAGACCTCATCCGCTCGTTGGAAGAGGAACTGGCGCGAAGCGCGAACGCCCGCGAGACCACGCGCACCTCACAAGAGCGCGCGGTGTTGATCGGGCTCAACACGGGCGAGAGCGCCTTTGAGAGCGACGCCCGCTTGGACGAACTCGCCGAACTTGCCAGGAGCGCCGGCGCGACGGTCGCTGTGATGAGCAAGCAGCAGCGTAGCAGTCCCGACCCGCGCACGCTCATTGGGCGCGGCAAGCTGCAGGAGCTGGTCTCAAAGGCGTACCACGAGGACGCCGACCTCTTGATTTTCGACCGCGAACTCAACCCCGCGCAGGCGCGCGAGATCGCCGAGGAGACCAAACTCAAGGTCTTAGACCGCACGCAGCTCATCTTGGACATCTTCGCGCAGAACGCGCAGGGGCGCGAGGCGCAGGTGCAAGTCGAGCTGGCGCAGCTTCAGTATCAGGTGACGCGGCTAGCCGGGCGAGGGCAGGCGATGAGCCGACTGGGGGGCGGGATCGGCACGAGAGGTCCCGGTGAGACGAAGCTCGAGGTCGACCGCCGCCGCATCCGCGACCGCATCACGGCGTTGGAGGGAGAAGTGGACGACATCTCCAAACGACGCAGCGAGAAGCGCAAGGGGCGCACGCAGTCCGAAGTGCCGGTGATCGCTCTCGTCGGCTACACGAACGCGGGCAAATCTACGCTCTTCAACGCGGTCTCGAAGTCCGAAGTGTTGAGCCAAAACAAGCTCTTCGCCACGCTCCGCCCGACCACCCGTGAAGGCTGGCTGCCCGCCTTGGGCGAGTGGGGCGCGAAAGTCCTCTACACCGATACAGTAGGGTTTATCCGCGACCTGCCGGACGAGCTTGTGAACGCCTTCCGCGCCACTTTGGAGGAGTTGCACGACGCTGACATCCTCGTGCACGTCGTGGACGCGGCGACGCCGGGCGCACCCGACAGGGCGCACGCCGTGAACCGTATTTTGGACGAGTTGGGGCTCGAGGTCGAACGTACCGTCGTGCTCAATAAAGCCGATTTAGCGGACCAAACGACGCTCTGCCAATTAGAAGAGCGCTACGACGCGCTGAGCGTCTCCGCCGTTTCAGGTCAAGGGCTAGACGCGCTTAAAGCGCACCTCGCCAAGCTCATCGAGGGACCGGAGCACGTGCCCCTGCCCAGCGACGAGCATGCGGCGTACGGTGTGGTGAACGCTTCTTACGACTAGACGCCGAACGAGAGGTCGTTCGCGACCTCTCGTTTCACCTTTCGACCTTAGCGATTTCAGCAACTTTATAGTCGATACGCTGCTCCGTCGTGTAGATGAAGTCGCGTCCGTTCGGCAGGTACGCCACCGCTTCTTGCTGCGGGAGCGGCGCGATGTCAAGCACGGCGTAGTCTCGCCCTTTGACCAACGCGTCACTGTCTTTTAGCGGTTTCTTGGAGAGGTCGGTGTAGAACTCCAAAGCGCCCCAATAGGTCAGGATTAGAAGTTTGCTGCCGTCAGGCGCGATGTCCATCGAGGTCGCGACGCTACCCAAGATCCTGTCGCCGAGTTTGACGAGGTCCAGCTCGCCGACGAAAGTGAGCGTCTGCGGCTCGGCGTCGGGCGCAGCCGCGATGCGCTCGTGAGAAATCTTGTAGAGCCGCGCCGGAGCCGGGACGAGCAGGTAGGCGCGCCACGACTTCGTGAGGATGTAGAGGTCGCCGTTCGGATGCACCGCCATCGCTTCGGCGTCGTGATGGCCGTCGGGAAAGATCAGCTTGAGGTGTTTCCAGAAGTCGGTGCGTTTTTCGTACACCTCCTCTTCCGCGACGTACACCACGTCGATATTCTTCCGCTCGCGCTGGTTGTCGCCGATGTTGCCTATGTAGAGGCAGCTCAGCTCGCCGCACGGTCCGAGCGTCAACTCCTCGACGTCTTTGCCCGCGCGCTTTACATCGTTAATTTGAGTTTCGCCCAAATCAGTTCCGTCAAGGTCCGTATAGAAGAAGTTGAAGCCGCGACTGCCCGAGTCGTTCACGTGGTAGAGCCGACCCGGAAAACGCTGCGACACCGCGACCCCGCTCGCCTCGTCGAACAGCTCAGGGTTTAGGGTGCCTAGCACGGTGCGCGGCAGCGAAACGACCTCTTCCGCGCCGCTGAGCGACGTGAGGAGAAGAAGCCCGGTGAGGATGAAGAGAATAAAACGCAACACGCTCTCTATCCTAGCGCGGCGAGGCTGATTCCTTTGAGGGAATTAACAAAATATGAGGGGGCACGGCGCTGTCCTGCCTAAACGCCGCCCGCGTTGACCTCGCGCCCCAACGCCTCCAACTCGTCAGCTAGAGGCTCGGCGCGTTCGGCTAAGACCGCATTTAAGATAAGCTCGATAGCTTGCTCGACCGCCTGGTCGAAGTCGTTCGTTTCAACGACGGGAACGCCCTCTTCTTCGGCGCGTTCGACCATGAAGTTCTGCAGGATGCGGATTTCGTCGAAGTGCGCTAGATACGCCTCGCTGCTGCGCCGCTGCCGCGTCTGCAACTCACGCACGCCGAAGTAGCTGCGGTGCTTCTCCTCGTCGGTGACGTGCAAGACGAGTTCGACCACCGTCGCGCCTTCGCGCTCGGCTAAGGGCATAAAACCCGGCACCAGGTGGATGCCTTCGACGACCAGTGAGGTCGCCTCCTCGATGTTGCGGTCTAGGATGGCTAGGAGCGCGGTGGTGAGCTGCTGCACCTGCCGCTGAAAGCCGCGCACCACGCGCTTGCGTTTGGGTTTGGCGTTTTTGAGTTCGCTCGGGAGCAGCTCGGCGCGCCACGCGGAGAAGCTCGAGGCGTGCAAAGCCGGGCTCAGCTCCGCGCTAATGAGCGAGCGTAGCGCCTGCCGCACCGAATCCGACGAGACGATGCGCGGGATGCCCAGCCGGTACGAAAGCTCCGAAGCGAGGCTCGACTTGCCGACCCCCGGCGCGCCGCCGATGAGCACGACGATGGGCTTGTCGGGGCGGCGCACGTTCCGCAGCAGCTCGTAGCGGCGAGCGAACTCCTCGCCCGCTTCTTGCAAGAGCAAGAGCTTGACGGTGCGGCGCACCTCTTCGCGCGCCACCTCGCGCCTGCCCCTGCGCCAGAGCGCGTTCTCGGCGCGTTTGGCGAGCTGATGCGACAATTCGGGACCGAGCCCCACCGCCATTAGGGATTGCGCTAAGATGCCCCTCGAGTACGGAAAGCGCGCCCCGTTAGGCTCCAAGACGATGAGTTCGCCCGGCTGCTCCGTCTTCGCCTCGTAGCGCATACGTGCGGCGCGACCTAAAAGCGCCTCTAAACTCAGCGCGACCTGCTGCATCAGCTCGCGCTCCGAAACTACTTCGAACCCGCTCGTGCGGAGCGTCTGCTCGACTTGGCTGGCGACGGCGTGGGCGTCCTTAAAGGAGAAGTCCAGCTTTTGCAGGGATTTGGCGAGGGTGCGCCTCGAGAAGGGTGTCTGCTCGTCCTTTAGTACCACCATAATCGGCACGAAGGGCGGAGTTTGCTGCGCGAAACGTTCAGCGACGTCAGCGCCGAAGTCTTTCTCGAGCACGCGCCCCACATAAGCTACTAAGTCACCCAGCGCCACGTTCTTCTCGCCCTCGTTGCGCAGGTGCTTCTCGGTCTGCCGCGCCACCGCAATCGCCTCGTCGGTCGGCATCCCGACGCCCTGGAGCGACTCGACCACCGCGCCCAGCGTGAAGGCGTACTTCTCCCTGTCGCCCCCCTTCTTGTCGCGCACCACCCTGAAGTCGCGCCGCTTCACGTGTCGCTCGACTCTAAATGGGTTAATAGAACATCTCGCCGCCCTCGGTGCATAAAAAAGGCTACCACGCTAGGGGAGCAATGAGTTAAAAGCAATGAGAAAAAGACAGTTGAAAGCAATGAGCAATGAGTGGAAAGACTTTGGTTTTAACTCATTGCTCATTGCTTCCTTTCTGCTCGTTCCTCATTGCTCCCTAATCTGCCTCCAAAACGTCCAAAAAGTTCTTGAGCACGTTGCCCGTCATGCCCCAGATCAGGCGGTTTCGCCAGGGGTAGTAGAAGAGGGTGCGTTCCATGCCCTCCAGATAACGGATTTCGGTGCGGGGCTTTAAGGCGCGCAGTTCGCTCAGCGGCACGGTGAACGCCTCTTCGACCTCGGCGCGGTTGAGCGTCAAGGGTTGGGGCCAGTCCACCACGCCGACAATGGGCGTCACCACGTAACGTGCAGGCGAGGGCAACTCGCTCAGTTCGCCCAAAAGGTCATCTTCTTCTACGCGCAAACCGACCTCTTCTAAGGTCTCGCGGCGGGCGGTCTGCGCCAACGTTTCGCCGGGGTCACTGCGCCCGCCCGGAAAGGAAATCTGCCCGGCGTGGTTTGCGAGTGTCGCGGCGCGTACTGTAAAGAGCAGTTCGAAGCCGTTTGGTCCGCGTAGTAGCGGCACGAGCACCGCCGCTTGGCGAAAGCCGTCTATCGTCATCGTCTCGCGTTCAAAATGTTTGAGGTTGGTTTTGAGCCTCGAGATGACCTCATCAGCCGACAACTCGGACACGTTAGAGGTCGCATTAGAGGTCGCGTTGGCGCTCACGTAGCCACCTCAACTTGCGCCCGAGCGTCCGCCGCTTCGCGGAGCGCCACTTCTGGATTGACGCCCACAGCTCTGGCATAATCCACCACTGCGAGAAGCAACTCCCCGACCTCTTTGTCCGCTGAGCGTTCGACCTCTTCTTTCGACCCTTTCGCCCAGCCCAACTTTTTACCAAGCTCATGCGCCCGCATCAAAGCAGGTAACGAGCGCGGCACGTTCTCAGCCGGTGAGACCTCACTCGCCCCTTCCTTGCGCTTCTCTTCCGCTTTGATCGCCCTCCAGTTCGTCAAGACCTCATCGGCACCATCCACCTTCGTGTCCGCAAAAACATGCGGATGCCGCCGAATCAATTTAGCGACGATGGCGTCTTCAACCGCGTTATAGTCAAAACGCCCGTCCGCTTCAGCAATCACCGCGTGAAAGGCAACTTGCAATAAAACATCACCGAGTTCGTCCGCTATCGCCGCGTCGTTACCCGACGAGATAGCGTCTACGGCTTCGGCAGCTTCCTCGAGCAGATAAGGTCTCAGCGACTCGTGCGTCTGCTCTTTATCCCACGGACACCCGTCCGGCGCGCGCAGACGGCGCATCGTTTCTAGTAAGCGTTCCATAGAACAGTCTACCGCGCGAAAGTCATGAAGAGGACTGAGGACTGAGTATATTCTTTTCTCTCAGTCCTCAGTCCTTTTCTCTTTCACCTAGCCTTATCGCCGCCCAGTGCCGCCCCGTCTTGCCCGCGTCGCGCCGATGCGAATAGAAGCGCGTGGGGTCGCTGTAGGTGCACCAGTCTGAGGTCCAGATATTTTCCGAGGGGACACCTGCTTGCGCTAGCGTCCAACGGTTCGCCGCCGCAATGTCCAGCCGATAGCGACCTTCATTATCGGGGTAGGAGATAGATTCAGGAAAACCTGCGTCTACAAATGCTTGCACGACCTCTTCGCCGACTTGATAGCGCGCCGCGCTGATACCTGGTCCAATAGAGACGCGGATGTCTTTCGGGTCGGAGTTGTAAAGCTCCCTCATCCGCCGAACGACCTCTTGCGCCATCCCCTTAACCGTCCCGCGCCAGCCACAGTGCGCCGCCCCCACGACCTCTTTCACCGGGTCATGAAACAAGAGCGGCGAGCAGTCCGCTACGCTAATAACAAGGAGCAAATTCGGGTCATCCGTCACCGAAGCGTCCGCCTCCTCTTCGAACCAAGTTGGGTAGCCCTCAATCACGCGGGCGCTATGCACCTGATGAAAGGCGCAGACCTCTCCCTTTGTTACGCCGAACGCGGCTAAAACTCTCTGACGATTCTCCGCGACACTCTCACTCGCGTCGCCGCTGCTCAGCCCTAAGTTGAGGCTGTCGTAAGGAGACACGCTCACGCCGCCGCCTCGCGTTGTGAAGCCGTGCGGCACATTCAAGTTTGGCGCAGAAAGGAGGTCTAAGTTCGCTGAAGAGGTTTCGGGGAGCATACCGTAAGTTTAGCTCGAGCTTAACACCTTGTAGACTCGGTCTGAAAAAGGGTTGAGGTGAAGAGGTGCTAAAATAGAGGTGCTAGGAGCAACTATGGCTATCAAACCTGTTTCTTCTAAACCTGAATATCCCTACGTGGTGATGCGGCTTGACACGTTAGGTAAGCTTGACGCCGACACGTTTTTCGATCTCGCTCAAGCGAACCAAGACCTCCGCATGGAACTCAGCGCCGAAGGAGACCTTATCGTCATGCCGCCCACAGGAGGAAATACAGGACGCCGCAATTTTAAGTTTGCTATGAAATTCGGACAGTGGGCAGAGGAGAATGCTCAAGGCGAGGCGTTTGATTCCTCCACAGGTTTTCGCTTACCTGACGGTGCGGTTCGTTCACCTGACACGTCATGGGTGAGCAAAGCAAAGCTAGAAACGCTGACACACAAACAAATGGAGAAGTATCCGCCCCTATGTCCTGACTTCGTGCTGGAGCTTCGTTCACCGACAGACCGCTTAGAGGTTGTCAAAGAAAAGATGCAGGAGTATATGGAGAACGGCGCAGAGTTGGGCTGGCTCATCGACCCGCAAGAGAAGCGCGTTTACATCTATACAGCGGATGGCGTAGAAGAACTCGAGCACCCCCAAGAGGTCGTAGGAACAGGGGTGTTGGCGGGATTTGTGCTCGAGCTAGCAGAGATTTGGTGAAATATAAATGTGGTGAGGTTTACGTCTCACCGAGGCAAAAATCCTGCTTATGCAAAAATGCTCGGTAGCTTCGTTAAGTTTTAGAAGGACTTCAACGACTAAAGCAGCATGAGCGTCTTGGTGCCGTAAGCCACGAGGCGCACCGATTCGCCGCCATGCTGTACACTATCTCTCGCTTACTTGTAAGGTCAAAGGGTGCGACTTGGCTGAAAGTTTGCCAGGAAGGACTCCCATGTCATTTGAATCATTCAACTTTCACCCGCGCGTCGCCGCCGGGCTAAAAACCGCAGGGTACAGCACGCCCACCCCTATTCAGCAACAGGCCATACCGCCCGTCTTAAACGGCCAGGATGTTTTAGGCTTGGCGCAAACGGGTACGGGCAAGACGGCCGCGTTCGCCCTACCTCTTCTCAACCGCCTGCAAGACGGTCCGAGGGGGCGCATCCGGGCGCTCATCGTCGCGCCGACGCGCGAACTTGCGGAGCAGATTAATGGCGAGATTCGCGTGCTTGGCAAGGGTACGAATTTGCGGAGCGCAACCATATATGGTGGCGTCGGCATGACGCCGCAGATACGCGCCCTAAAGGGCAACGCCGAAATCATCGTGGCGTGTCCTGGGCGGCTTTTAGACCACCTCGAGCGCAAAAATGCGAACCTCTCTAAGTTAGAGGTTCTCGTCTTGGACGAGGCGGATCACATGTTCGACATGGGTTTCTTGCCCGCGATTAGGTCCATCGTCAAGCGCGTGCCTAAGGGGGCGCAGCGCCTCCTCTTCTCCGCCACCATGCCGGACGCGCTGCGGCAGCTCGCCAAGAGTATCTTGACGAACCCCGTCACCGTAGAGGTCGGGCAAGCTGCGCCCGCTGAAACCATCACGCACGCCCTCTACCCGGTGGCGCGTCACCAAAAGACCGCGATGCTCAAGCACCTCTTGCGCGCTCATGACACGCGCTCAGCGCTCGTTTTTACCCGCACGAAGCATGGCGCAAAACGCCTCGCCGCGCAGCTCGACAAGGACAACTTCTTCGCCACCTCACTCCAGGGCAACCTCTCGCAAAACAAGCGGCAAAAGGCGCTGGACGGTTTTAAGCGAGGTGACTTTCACGTTTTGGTCGCGACCGACATCGCCGCGAGAGGGATCGACGTGTCGCGCATTTCGCACGTCATTAACTACGACATCCCCGACACGCCCGAGGCGTACACCCACCGCATCGGGCGGACCGGACGCGCCGAGCGCACGGGCGAAGCCTTCACCTTCGTCACGCCAGACGACGAGAGCGCGGTCCGCGCCATCGAGCGTTCACTCGGGGAGCGGATAGGGCGCGTCACCTTGGACACCTTCGTCTACGAAGGTCACCAAAGCACCTCAGACGACCGAGCGCCCCGCCCTCCTCGGCGCAACCGCCCTCCTAAGCGCGGCAGTTCGCCGCGCCCGGGAGAGGCGAAAGGGCAATCGGGTGCTCAGCGTTCGCAGCGGCGTAAGTCCACGAAGAAGGGGAGTTAGCGTGGACCTACTCGTACTGGGCGGAACGGGCTTTCTCGGCTTTCACGTGGTGGCTCAAGCGGTAGCGCTCGGCCACCGCGTGACTACGTTTAACCGCGAAGGCGAGAGCGAGCTTGAAGTCGAGGCGCTCGAAGGCGACCGCAAAGACGACGTGTCAGCCTTAAAAGGTCGCACTTGGGACGCGGTGGTCGATACCTTCAGCGACCCTGGGGCGGTCACCAAGATGGCGCAACTTCTCTCCGGCAAGGTTTCCGCTTACGGCTACATTTCGGGCATCAGCAACTACCATCCTGACGGACCCGACACCGTGGACGAAGCTGCGCCGCTCAGACGCGAGGGCGACCCAGCCAGTGACGACCCCTTGCAAGCACGCAGCCTTCGGAAGCTGGCGTGCGAAGGAGCGCTTAGGGAACACTTCAGCGGCAGCCTCATGATCGTTCGACCCGGCATCATGGTCGGACCTAGAGACCCGACGGACCGTTTTACGTGGTGGCCTATGCGGTTCCTACGCGCCCTCTCGGACGGAGAGCCCGTCCTCGCCCCCGGCGACCCCGAGCGCCCCGTGCAGTTCACCGACGCTCGAGACTTAGCCGCGTGGCTCGTCCGCTCGCTAGACCCAGCTCACGCTTCGCCGCTGACCGGCGTTTATAACGCAGTCGGACCGGGGCGGGAGGACTCTCTAAAGGACGTGCTCGACGCCTGCTTGCGAGCGGCTAGGGAGGTAACTGATAATTCTCCTCAGACAGATGTCGACCTTGTTTGGGCAGGCGAAGACTTCTTACGCGAGCAACTCACTCACGTTGAAGAGGAGGCGCGTCCGCTCTGGTTTCCGGAGGATCAAATCCCTTTTGCGAAGGTGGACAGCTCGAAAGCGCTCGCTCGGGGGCTTCAGTTCCGGTCTAGCTTTGATACGGCGAAGGACACACTGCTTTGGAGAAAGGCACAGGACAAGACGCTCCAGGCGGGCTTCAGTTCGGAATTCGAAACTCAGCTACTGGAAGCGTGGACGCATTAGCAGCGCAGATGGGAGCGCGGGTCTACCTTCCTTTACCGACCCTCGAGACTACCCCCCAGCTCAGGCGCGCGGCGGCGCACGCGCCAAGCCTCGGGCATGCGGAAGAGCCACATCCAGCCGTAGCGCTGGCTCAGCTTGAAAAGAAGGATGGGCAAAAGGATACCGAGCGTGAACTCGAGCCCGAGCCCGAGCTGCTCGGCGCTGATGAGCCCTCGTTCGGCGAGCGTGCGGACGAGGAGGATGGGGAAGAAGTGCCCCAGATAGACGGCGAGCGAGTGCGCGCCGACGTACTTGATGGTGCGAAGTGAGCTGTCTCCTAAGGTCGCGATGAGCTTGGCGCTGACGACCCCCGCTGTAATCCCTAGCAGCTCAGCTCCAAAGATGAGCACGTCCGCGCCGATGTTCGCCGCTAACAGCCACCACGCCGTGAGCGCGTACAGGGGCACGACCAGCAGAAAGTAAGGCTTGACCTCTTCGGCGAACCTGCGCACGTGTAGCGAGCCGAAGTAGCCGAGCACGAAGAAGGGGAAGAGGTGCCCGATGCGCTGGTAGAAGGGCGGGGTCGCGCCGTGAGCCGTGGTGGAGAACACGTAGATGAGCGCGGCAACCGCGAAGATGACCGGAAACGGCACCCGGCGACAAAGCCGCATGACCACGAAAAAGATGAACAGCGCGTAGATAAACCAGAGCGTGTCGGGGGGCGAGATAAAAATCCCCACGAAGTTTTGAGGGTCGATAAGCCCGAGCGCTACCCCTACGTCGCCCTGCGCCAGGTTAATAGCGACCGGCACGAGCAGCGTCTTGATCAGCGACCACAGCACGTAGAGGTAGAGAAAATGGAAAACTTTTTTCTCGAGAAAGCTCCCTAACTCAGAGTCCAAAGCCTTCTTGATGAAGAGGCCCGCGATAAAGATAAAGAAGGGCATGCGGAAGTAGATAAGCAGCTCGTTAAAGTCTTGCAGCGCGTTGCCGAGGCCGCTCTCATAGACCGGGTCCGTCCCAATCGCGTGATGAAAGACGACCAGTATGATAGTAATGCCTTTGGCGTAGTCGATCCAGTCGATGCGTTTCGTCTTCGTCACGTCAAGCTCCTATCGCCGCTCAGCCTACGTCTAAAAGGCGTGTAAAATCGCTACGTTTACTAAGCTGCTGAGCGTGACGAAAGGACCGAAAAGGTTTCATTCCGTTCACGCTCACCGTCCGTTATCCCGCGCGGCGTTTTCACTCTTCATAAAAACTCGCTCATGTATTAACGTAATATAAACGAGATGAGAAAAATTTCATAGCCCTGAAAACGGGTCCGACCTCGGTGGTTCTGATAGGGTGACGGAGTGAACACCGACCCCCCGAACATCGTTTTAATCATGGCGGACCAACTCGCCGCCTCTGCGCTGCCTTTTTACGGTCATCCCGTCGTCCGAGCGCCGCACCTCTCGGCGTTGGCGGAGGAGGGCGTCGTGTTCGAGAATGCGTACTGCAACAGCCCGCTCTGTTGCCCCTCCAGAGCGTCCATGCTCACGGGACAGCTCCCCTCCAAAAACGGCGCGTTCGACAACGCTGGCTTACTTGCCGCCGACACGCCTACATTTGCCCACTACCTGCGCAGGGCGGGCTACGCGACCTCTTTAGCGGGCAAGATGCACTTCGTCGGACCGGACCAGCTGCACGGCTTCGAGGAGCGTCTCACCACCGACATCTACCCCTCGGACTTCGGTTGGACGCCCGACTGGACGCGGAAGGAGCGCTTTCCTTGGTACCACAACCTCTTGAGCGTGGTGCAAGCGGGCGTGTGCGAGACGAGCAACCAGCTCGACTACGATGAAGAGGTCGCCTTTCGCTCCGTGCGCAAGATTTACGACTTGGCGCGCAGCCCGGACCCGCGGCCCTTCTTCCTGAACGTCTCGTTCACCCACCCGCACGACCCCTTCGCGATCACCTCGGAATACTGGGACCGGTACGACGAGGACGAGATCGACCTGCCGAGCATCCCGGCGCTGCCCTACGACGAACTCGACCCGCACAGCAGGCGGCTCTACGAGGTGTGCGCGCTAGGCGACTACGCGCAGACGCCCGCGCGGGTACGCCGCGCGCGCCGCGCCTACTACGGCATGATCAGCTATATCGACGACAAGGTCGGGCAACTCGTCGAGGCGTTGGAAAGAACGGGGTTGCGCGAGAACACGCTGGTCCTCTTTACGGCGGACCACGGCGAGATGTTGGGCGAGCGCGGGCTCTGGTACAAGATGTCCTTCTTCGAGCCCTCGGCGCGGATACCGCTCCTGGTTCACGCGCCAGGGCGCTTCGACCCCAAGCGCGTCGCGGAAAACGTGTCGCTCGTGGACATGCTGCCGACGCTGACCGAGTTGGCGGGCGGGGTGACGGACTACGTATCGCCCTTGGAGGGTCAGAGTTTGCTCCCCCTTTTAGAAGGCACCGAAGATGCCGCGGTAGAGCGCACCGTCTACGGCGAGATGCTGGGCGAAGGCGCAGTCGCGCCGCTGCTCATGATTCGGCGCGGACGTTATAAATACATCTACAGCCCGCCCGACCCCGAGCAGCTTTTCGACGTGGAGGCTGACCCGCTCGAGCGCACGAATTTAGCCGACAAGCACCAGTTCACCGACCTCCGCCGGTCTTTTTACGAAGAGGTCGCGCAGCGTTGGGACGTAGACGCGCTCCACGAAGCGGTCGTCTCGAGCCAGCAGCGCCGCCGTTTCATCTTCGAGACCTTGGAGCAGGGGCGGCAGACTCACTGGGATTTTCAACCCTTCAAGGACGCCACGAAGCGCTTTATGCGCGGGCATTTAGATTTGGACAGCCTCGAGCAGACCTCACGCCACCCCACGCCCAGTATCCCCGAGCCGGACGGCGAGAACGCCGTCAAGCCCGCCCGAGCGGGCGCAGCCTCGGACTAAGGGCTGCTTATACGGAATTGCATGACTTACTACATTGTCAACAAAGTATTGATGTCTTCTTACTGATGTCACCCTGAGCGAATGCGTAAGGGTCTCGTCTTCCATTCTTCCATTCTCGGCTAGTTGGGAATGGAAGACGAGATTCTTCGACAACCAGGCTTCGCCGTACTTCGTGAACAGGGTGACGTCAGTGTCGCATTCCTTACTTAACGATGTACTTATACCAACCTGAATAAACTGTGACACAATAGCGAGATGCGACGGGATTACGAGACACTAATCAAAGAGAGCGAAGCTGAGCTAAAGGCGCTGGAGGCGAAGCACCGCAACAGCGTGATTGGGACCCGCTTGAGACTGCTGCGCATCCTCAAAACAGAAGAAGTCACGAGCGTTGAGCGAGCGGCGCAGAAGGTCCACTACAGCCGCCGCCACTGCCAAAGGTGGCTGCGGCGCTACTACGACTCAGGGCTAGACGCACTGCTGGAGAAACCCGGTCAGTCAACAGGTGCGCCTGAACGGATGACGGCTAAGGCGTGGCAAGCGCTTGATGAAGCTTTGCGCCAAGGAGATATAGCGACCTATCCGCAAGCGCGTGAGCTAGTGGCTGAGCACGGTGTCGTGTACTGCGACGATAGCAGTCTGCTCAAACTCTTCAAGCGTCACCAGATCAAAGCCAAAGTAGGCAGACCCCGCCACGAGAAGGCGGATACTTTAGTTCAAAACGAGTTCAAAAAAACTTCGCTGAGCGGCTAAACGCGCACCTTCCCAAGCATAAGGAGGCGTACGCCCACGTCAGGGTTTTTGCAATGGACGAGGCCCGCTTCGGATTGATCAACTGGCACAAACGTCGCTACTGTCCTCGTGGGGTGAGACCCCCTTGCACTGTGCAGCGCAAGTACGAATGGAGCTGGTTTTACACCGCTGTTGAGCCTATGACCGGCGAAAGTTGCAGTCTTTATCTCCCAAGACTTGATGGCGACTGTTACGAAGTCTTCTTGGGCGAACTCAGCCAAACCTACCCCGATGACTTGATCCTCTTACTAAGGGACAACGCTCCTGCGCACATTAAACATGACCTCGATGTGCCTGACAACATCATCCCAGTAGCTCTACCTCCTTTTAGCCCCGAACTCAATCCCGTCGAGCGCTGGTTCTTAGAATTCCGCCGCCTACTCGCCAACCGATGTTTCGATACCATTGACACTTTGCACGAGGCACTGACGCAGGTGCTCATGCAATTCACTACTGACAAGGAACGTTTAGAACTCCTCACCAACTTCCCTTGGTGGCACTTCGGTATCTCGCAACTCGGTGAGCTATTGAATGTGACATGATTCTTTCAGGTTGGTATTACTTATCCCTACGGAGGACGTTTTAACTTGCCGTCACGGACGGGCACGGCTTAGTTTGCAAAACTAAGCCGTGCAACCTCGTATCAATACGTATCAGAGACCCTCAGCTCCTTGCGAACCTGGTCGATGGGGCTAAAGACGAACGCCGCGCCGTCACCGCCCCAAAGGATACCGCGCAAGTAGACCTTGCCCCCGCCTGCAAAACGAAACACAGGCGCGCCGCTGTCGCCGCTTTTAATACCCGACTCGATGATGTTTTGGCAGAGCAGCGTGAGCCCGGTGTCGCCGTTTTCGTCATACACGTCGACGGTGACGCAGGTCTCTTCGACGTCGCCGTAGGTCCAGCCCGTCGAGCGTCCTATCTTGTCGAGTTCTTCGCCGCTAAACGAGGTCGCTTCTTCGCCCGCGATCTCGAGCTGCCCGGCTATCCTCAGGTCGGGGTTTGAAAAGTCGTTCTGACTGGACGTGCGCGCGACGCCGCCGACCGTGCGTTTCGCCCCGCTCACCTTTACGAAGGCGCTGTCGCTCAGGCGGCAGTCGCGCCCCGGTGGGCAGTTCTTGATGTCACCGTACTTAGGGTCAGCGCGTTCCGTGCCGACCCTGCCGCTCCCTTGCGTGTAGCGCGTCCCTTCGACCCCCCCTTGCTCGTCCGTGCAGTGCGAGTTGGTGACGAAGCCGCGCTCGCCGCGGCGCGAGGCGTTGAACCCGAGCGTGCAGACGAAGTCGCTGAAGCCTATCTCGACGCCGCCCACGAGCGGACGAACGTCGCCGCGCAAGCTCGCCGCCGTCTTAAACGGTGCGACTTTCTCGATCACGAGCGCTTTTTTAGGGATGCCGAGCGCGCCTAATCGCGCTTCGAGCGCAGCCTTCACTGCTGCGCCCGTCACGCCGACGCGCACGCGGTTGAGGCGCTCGTCCGCGTCCGTGAGAACGACACCTTCGAGCCCCAGCGCGTCAACCTCCGAGCGCCACTCGAGCAACTCTCTAAAGCTGTAATCCCCTTCTAAAACGTTTATCTCACGCTTCTTTTGCACGCTCAGCGTGCCGCGTATGGGACGCGCCAAATAGTCCGCGAAGGTGGTCCGCAGCGTCTCTCGCGACAGCGCCCTGATTTCGCCGCGCTTCATATAAACGTTGAGCGTGCCGTCCTCACCATAGAACAAGCCGCCGAAGCCTTCAGTGTCGCGGTTAAGCTCGAGCAACCTCTCGTCCACCGTCTGCCCGGTCAAGGAAGCGTCGTTCGGTTTCGTGCCCTCGTCCGTTACGTCCGAGCACGCGCTGAGTAGCGCGGTGAGCCCCAAGCAGAGAAGGAGCGCCGCGGCGCTCCGGTTCGTTATGTATGACCTCATTGTGTCTCCCGTCATCGTGAGGTTTGTGGTCATCCTAGCGGGTACGAAAGGCGTCTGACATGGCTACGCCTTAGATGTGACGCAGCTACGCCGACATACACCAAAAAATGTAGACCAAAAGAAGACCATCCACCCCAAAGTTTACGCACGGCTCATGATAGTTTTTTAACCCTTTGCTGAGACCGCGCGCAGCGTTCATCTTTACCAGCTTGACACACGCCGAAAATCTGATAGAGTTTCTCATGCTTACGCACAAGGGAGGTGGTTCTGTGGACGATGGCTATGGTTATATGAGCTTTCGGCAATGCGCGGATGACCTCTCGGCGGATTATCTTTAAGAGGTCTCCTGCAGCTATCCATCAACATTGAGTAGGTCGGCGCAAGGAAGGTTCGTGAAGGACCTCGAGCCTCGCGCGGGCTACTCACCTACGACGAGTACAGGAGTTCAGCATGGTTATTGTCATGGAGAAAAACGCCCCGCAAACGGCGATCGAGCGAATCTTAGAAGAGGTCAGCAGCTTGGGCTTTACCCCGCACATCAGCCAGGGCGAGTCGCGCACGCTGATTGGCGCGATCGGTCCTGCCCCGACCACGGATATTCGCGAGCATCTGCGCGGGTTCAACCACGTCGACAATGTTTTAGCCATCACTAAACCCTTCAAGCTCGCCAGCCGCGAATTTCGCCACGACGACTCCGAGGTGATGATCGGCGAGGCAGCGAAAGGTGGCGTGGCGACGGGCAACGGACGCTTCACCGTCGCGGCGGGACCGTGCGGCGTCGAAAACGTCGAGCAAACGGTGAGCGCGGCGCACATCGCCAAGGAGCACGGCGCGCGCGTCCTGCGCGGCGGCGCGTTCAAACCGAGGACGAGCCCCTACTCCTTCCAAGGGCTGGGCAAAGCGGGTTTGGAGATTTTGGCGCAAGCGCGTCAAGAGACCGGGATGCCCATCGTCACGGAAGTCACCGCGCCCGAGCTGGTCGAGGTCGTCGGGGAAACCGCCGACATGTTTCAGCTCGGCGCGCGCAACTCGCAGAACTTCGCGCTTTTAGCCGAGGTCGGCAAGTCGGGCAAGCCCGTGCTCTTTAAGCGTGGCATCTCGACGAGCATCAGCGAGTTTCTGCAAGCCGCCGAATACATCCTCTCGCAGGGCAACCCCAACGTGGTCTTGTGCGAGCGCGGCATCCGCACCTTCGAGACCTCCACGCGCTTTACCCTGGACGTGTCCGCCGTGCCCGTCCTCAAAGAGCTGACGCACCTGCCCGTCTGGGTCGACCCGAGCCACGCGGCGGGGCGGCGCAGCCTCGTGACCTCTTTGGCGCTTGCGGGCGCTGCGGCGGGCGCGGACGGTCTCATCGTCGAAGTCCACCCCGAGCCCGAAAACGCCAAGTCCGACGCGGCGCAGCAGCTTAATGGCGCGGAGTTTGCGGGGTTGATGGGTCAGCTTCGCGGGGTCGTGGCGGCGGTAGGGAAGGAGCTTTAGAAGGACTGAGAGAAAAGGACTGTTACGTGAGTTTCCGCAAAGCGGAGGGGCTAAGAGAAAGCTCTCTTTCACCTCAGTCCTCAGTCCTTTAACCTTCTTTTATGCGTCCCAAGTCCCTCTTCAACACCGTTGCCATCGCTGGCGTCGGGCTTATCGGTGGTTCGGTAGGCCTGGGGATTCGTCAGCGGTTTTTGGCGAACAAGGTGATCGGGTTAGACCGAGACCCGGCGGCGTTAGAAGCTGCGGTCGGTTTAGGGGTGATCGACGAGGCGCAGCTTCGCCCCGGCGCTTGGTTACGAGAAGTCGACCTCGTCATCCTCGCGTCGCCCGCCAAAACGATTGTGCCGCTCGCCAGAGGGCTCGAGCCGTTTTTAAGCCCTCAAACTATCCTCTCTGACGTCGGCAGCGTCAAGGCGGACATCTGCGCGGCGCTCAGAGACCTGCGCTTCGTCGGCGGGCATCCGATGGCGGGGAGCGAGCGCATTGGCGTGCAGAACGCGGACGCGGCGCTTTTGGAAAACGCGGTGTGGGTCTTGACGCCGGACGAAACGACGGACGCTGAGGCGCTCGGGCGCGTCCAAACCTTCGTCACCCACTTAGGCGCGAAGCCGATTCAAACCGACCCCGCCCAACACGACCGCTTGGTCGCCGCCGTGAGCCACGTTCCTTACCTCGCCGCCGTCGCTCTAACCCAACTCATCGCCGAGGACGACGACCGCGACCTCATGATGCTCCTCGCCGCGGGCGGTTTTCGCGACCTGACCCGCGTGGCGTCGGGTAGCCCGCGCATGAGCCGCGACATGGTCGTAGGCAACAAAGCGGCGCTCCGCCGCACCTTAGAGCGGTTCCGGGCTCAGTTGGGGCGCTTGGAAACCCTTTTAGACGAGCCCAACGATATGTTAGACCAAGCTGAAGCCGCCAAGCACACCCGCGACAGCTTCCCCATCGTCAAGCGCGGTCTCTTGCCCGCCCGCTTCGAGGTCGTCATCGCCGTGCCTGACCGCGCCGGGGAGCTTGCCAAGATCACGAGGGCGCTGGGCGAGGCGGGTGTCAACATCAAGGACATCGAAGTGCTGGGCATCCGCGAAGCGGGCGGCGCGGTGCGGCTCGCCTTCGAGGACGAGGCGCAACTCAGGGAGGGGACGCGCGCGCTCACAGCGGCGGGTTACGAGGCGAGGGGGCGAGGATGACGTGCCCAGAGACGCGCTTTTCGACCTCGCCATCAACCGCTCGCTCGTCTACGCGGAACGTTTAGGCGTCTTGAATCAGAGCAGAGAAAGGTTAAAAGGGGCGCTCGAGCTGTGGTACCTCAAAACCCGCTTCGCCTACCGCATCCCGCTAGAAACGGTGGTCGAGGTGTTGCAGACACGTCCGGGCGGCGTGCACTACTGGGCGGGTGGCGCGGACGGGGGCTGGCGAGAGGGGCGCAATCCACGTCCGTAGCGTGGTGGGAAGGCGCGGCTCTATCCAAACTTGTGCAGCGCTTGGTTCAAGGCTCGAGCTTCAAAAACGCGACCTCTAAAGCGTACTTTTTGTGGACCGGACTATCTCGCTCGACCTTGTCCGCGTAGCGTGCCCAAACGTCGCGAAGCTCCCGCTGCAACGCCCTCGAGTCCTCGTCCAAGAGGTAAAGCTCTCCGAAGAACTGAGTACCCACAGGTAAACGCGGGTCGTTGAAGTCAGGCACGTTCACCTCCGCGTCGAGGGCAGACTCGCGCCACACTTCGCCGTCGGGGTGACGGTAGACGCGCTGCCCTTCCCAACCGAACTTGCGCAGCAAACGCGCCATCGCAGGAACGATGAGCTTGCGCATAGGACACCCCTTTGGAAACGAGCCTTATACGATTTGAGCCTTCTCACGCACGCCGCGTCATTTTTCGAATGGGTTAGAAGGGGTTAAAAGCTGTTTATCCTAACTGAACAAAGAATAGGGAAGCAAAGAGCAAGACTAAAGAAGTAAGGGTAGCGGCTTTCTCTAAAATGCTCACTGACTATGAACAAGGTTTGTTTGCTAGTGGGAGTTGAATTCCGTTCATGAGGCGCGTCATTCGACCTTGATCCACTACCGAAGTAAGAATCAAGATAGGTAACGCCTAAATACTCCTACGCTTTACTTCCTCTTCTCGGTTAAACTACGCCGTGCTCTTGCTGTCGCTGTCGCAACTCAACTACCGCAATCTGCTCACGCCGAGGCTCGAGTTCTCACCAGGCATCAACGCCGTCGTCGGGCGCAACGCGGCGGGCAAGTCGAACGTGTTAGAGGCGGCGTATCTGGGCTGCACGGGCGAACTGCCGGGCGGCAAAATCGCCGAGACGGTGCGCATCGGCGAAGAGGAGGGCTTCGTGAGCGCGCAGATTGAGCGCGAGGACGGGGTCAGCACCACGCAAGTCGGGCTCGCGCCGGGGCGAAAAGTCATCCGCTTGGACGGGCAGAACGTGCGCACCTTCGACCTCGCCAAAGTCGCGGCGGCGGTGCTCATCACGCCCGAGGACGCCGACATGGTCCACGGCTCGCCCGCCTCGAGGCGGCACTACCTCGACTCGCTCTTGAGCCGCCTCTCGTACCGCTACGCGCTCCTCAGCCGCGAGTATAATCGGGTGGTGGAACAGCGCAACGCGAGCCTTAAACGATTCGACCCGAGCCTGAGCGTGTGGACGGAGCGCTTTGTCGAGCTTGGGGGTGAAATCATGGCGCTGAGGGAGCGGGCGGTCGGGCGCATCCGGGAGATTGCAAGGGCGAGCTACGCGGAGATTTCGGGGCAGGACAAAGAACTCGGTGTGAACTTGGCGAGCGCGGACGGACCGGACTTAGAAACAGCGCTCCTTGCGAGCGAAGACGAAGAACGCGCCCGCGGCGTCACCGTAGTCGGACCACACCGCGACGACCTCGTGTTGACGCTCGGCGGTTACAGCGTGCAGACGTACGGCTCGAGGGGCGAAGCCCGCACCGCCGCCCTCGCCCTGCGCGTCGCCGAGTACAGACTTTTGAATGAGAAGCACCGCGAAGCGCCCGTCTTGCTCCTCGACGACTTCACCGCCGAACTCGACGCGGGACGCCGCGAGTTCTTGCTCTCGCTCGCCGCAGATACGCCGCAAGCCTTGGTGAGCGGCACCGAAGCGCCGCCGCACGCGGTGAAGCATTTTTTCGTATCAGGGGGTCAGGTCAGTGTGGGGTTAGATCATGGCGAATAAGCCGAGCAACGTCGCTGACGTCCTCGCCGAAGTCTTTAAGCGCGGCGGGATGCGGCGCGGCGTCAGACGCGCCGAGGCGGTGCTCTTATGGCCGCAGGTGGTCGGCGCGAACGTCGCGAGGTTCACCACTGCGCGGAGCGTCCAGGACGGCACGCTCTTCGTGGAGGTGCCGGACTCGGAGACGGCGATGCACCTGAGCTTTCAGCGGCAGAAGTTTCTGAACGTGTACCGGGCGAAGTTCGGCGTGAAGGACGTGAAAGAGGTGCGCTTTCGGGTGGGGCGACCCGCCGCGCCAGACGCACCCGAAGAGAAGCCCGCCGAAGCGCCCGTCGACCCCAAAGCCCTCGCCACGCTCGCGCGGCAACTCGGCGCGTTAGATTTGCCCGACGACCTCTCCAGACCCACCATGCAGGCTGCCAAAGCGATGCTCGCGTACCGCTCAAGGCGCTTAGCTGAGGGCTGGACGCCCTGCGTCATCTGCGACACCTTGATAGAGGACGGCGCGCTCTGCACCGTCTGCAAGCGCTACGCCGAGTCTCGACTGGTCCAACGCTCGAGCCATCAACTCGCCGTCAACCCCGCTCACGCGACGCCGCTGCTCAGTGGCGACGAAAGGCAGGTGGCGGTTTATCTCGCTAGGAGCTACCTCAAAGAGAAGCTCCAAGAACTCCTCCCGCAAGTGCTCGCCGACCCGACCTACAAGCCGCACCTAGAGAGCGCCGCGCGCTGCTACTTAGCGCACCTCTTGGAAAAGTCTTTGGTGGACGTGACCGAAGAGGACTTTGACAGACTCGACTCGAGGGTCGCTAGGGCATTAGGGCGGTGGCGTTAGACTTACGCTAAAATAGCAAGTGTCTCAAGTTTCCCGCCGGTCGGAACGGGTTGAAGACACGCTCGCTGAGGAGAACGTTGATAAGTATGCGCGCTCGGAGATAGTCTCTGCGCTCAACCGTCTCGGCACGCTCTGGAGCTGCTCAAACAATCCGCACGCCTTCCCAACTTACACCGCTATAGGATTCAAAACGGAGAACGCTAGATGCAACTCGTTTTACCCTTTCCCGAAGCCATCGACCTTGCCACCAGCGGCAAGCCGCTGCCGCCACAAATCGAGCGCATCATCGCGCGGGGCAACACCATTCACGTGACTATCGACCCCAAGACCTCCTTGCCCCAGACGCTGCACCGGATTGCGCCTAAGGTGAGGCTCGAGCTGACCTTCCGCAGCTTCGCGGCGGGCGTCGCCACCTTCGACCTCGCTACGAACGTCTTTATAATTCCTCTACACCGCCTCCTCAACCTCATCACCGAGCGCATCCCGCTGCCCGAGGGCGTCCTTATTCAGCGCGGCGAGCGCGAGCCGAGGGTGCTCTTAGACATCCAGGCGCTCATGAATCAGCAGGTGGAAGGTTTGGAGCTGCAAGAATTCTACCTCTATGACGGCGACTTCATCCTTACAGCGAAGATTCAGAACTTTCGGCAGAAGCGGTAGGTACAGTGTCAGCTAGGTTTTGTGACACTGTTGTCACCCTGTTCACGAAGTATGGCGAAGCCCGGTTGTCGAAGGGTCTCGCCTTGCAATCTCGGCTAGCCGAGATTGCAAGGCGAGATTCTTTCTCTCCGCTGTGCTCCGCTCAGAATGACATGAGTCATTTTTTATCTAACGGTGTAGTGAGGAAGGTCAATATGGAAAGGAGGATGCAAACGTCTTTAACTGCCGCCTTCTCAAAGCTGTATCCGCTTCTTCTGCGCCCTCGCCCTTTCTTCGACCTCTTGTAATGTCGCGCCCTTGGCGGAATAGAGGTGACGCCCTATGTTGACAAGCCGCGAACGCAGCCTTTATACTTGTCTCTTGCAGAGCGTGGAGCCGTAGTGTAGCGGTTAGCATATCTGCCTGTCACGCAGAAGGTCGCGGGTTCAAATCCCGTCGGCTCCGCCATATCAAGCAGCTTCTTCCTTAGCGGGAGAAGCTGCTTTTCTGCTGTAGCATAGCCTTAGCTGTGCTTCTTCTAGCCTGGAGTTCACCTGTTCGGTCGGGTGCGGCGCTATCTTTAGCGTTGTCCGAACGTCCCCTTCTTCCCGATGTATCGCTCATTGAGCGCGTCCCAAATCATCTTGGTCACGACCTCTTCGCTCTGCTCCGCGTCCAGCACGATCCAGCTTTCGTCCTCTTTCGCTTGCCCTAAAAACCCTCTACGCACCTCCCGGTGGAAACTGAGGTCGGCTCGCTCGAGCCTATCCTTGTGCCCCCTCTTTGCGACGCGCTCCAAACCTCTTTCCGGCTCCATATCCAAAAGGAGCGTGAGGTCAGGGTGAATGCCATTGGTAACTCGAGAGGTCAACTCCCGGATGAAGGGAAGCTCGAGCCCCCGCCCGTACCCCTGATACGCTACCGACGCCCCCGCGAAGCGGTCACTGATAACGAGCTTGCCCGCGTCTAAAGCAGGTTTGATGACCTCTTCCACATGCTGCGCGCGGCTCGCGGAGTAGAGCAAAAATTCGGGTAAAGGGTCAATTCTCAAGCCAGGGTCGAGAAGTACGGTGCGAATGGCATCCCCTGCAGGCGTCCCCCCTGGCTCTTTGGTTACGACGAAATTACGCCCGACCCCTTCTAACTTCTCCGCTAGCCGCCGAATCTGCGTAGACTTGCCGCTCCCTTCTGGACCTTCGAAGGCGATGAAAAAGCCTTTAGCCATAGAATGATAAGAGGCCACCTTTTGTCTTTCCTCTTTTATCTTTAATCATTTTTATAGTCCAGTCGGTAAAAGGATAAATTCGGTGGCGAGACCGAACTCTTGCTCCAACTTGTCCGCTAATAAACTCACCCCGACGGTCTCGGTCATATAGTGCCCTGCGAAAAGGGCGTTGATGCCTTGCTCAAACGAATCGTAGAAAACCTCGTGCTTGGGCTCTCCCGTTAAAAAGGCGTCTAAACCTTCCTCGGCTGCCGTGTTCACA